>WLWX01000001.1:3072500-3672500 GCA_012103375.1 Paracoccaceae bacterium | reverse complement strand
TTGCCGCGCGGCGGTCCCTGCCGGGCAGGTTCCGCATGACCCTTCATCCTCACCTGACGCGCCCACCGCGCGCCTGTGGCAGGCGACAGCTTCAACCGCAACGCCGCCGCGCGCCCGCTCAACCCTTCTTCAATGTATCTCTGAAACCGTATCCGAAGCGCAGATGGCAAAGGTGCTGACATGATCCATCCTCCCAAACAGGATGAATCACAGATCAGGTCTCAAGGGAATCCCTCGCGATTCAGGTTCAAGCCGAAACGCTTTAGCGATTCTGTTCGACAACCGTGACGCCAAAGCGGCCGAAGCTGCGCTGAAGGCCAAAGCGGCAGAGGCTGAGGCTGCCAACCGCGCGAAATCACGATTCCTGGCCGCGATGAGCCATGAGATTCGCACTCCCCTGAATGCCATTATGGGCTTTAGCGAGCTTTTGAAAATGTCGGCCACGGATGCCAAGACCACGTCCCATGCCGACGCGATCCTGACAGCCGGGGGCGCGCTGATGACGCTGCTCACCGATCTTCTGGATCTTACGCAGCCGGATACTCAGTTGGCAAAATACGCCCCAACCCAGGTAAACCTGCACGACATTCTGACGGAAACGGCGCAATGGTGGCAGCGTGAAGCCGAAAAAAAGGGGCTGGCGCTGGTGCTTGCCATCGACCCGAATGTCCCCGCGAAAGCCGCCGTAGATGGTGCGCGGTTGCAGAAAATCCTCAACAACCTGCTGGGCAACGCCGTGAAATTCACCAGCATCGGTCAGGTCGGTCTGACCGCAACCAGCGAACCGACCGATGGCACGACAACATTCACAATCACCGACACCGGCCCCGGCATCGCGGCGGACGCGCTGACCAGCATGACGCAATCCTTTGACGACGCCGGGAAAGAGTTTGCCAAGCAACATGGCGGGATTGGTCTGGGCCTGTCCGTCTGTCAAAACCTCGTGCATCAGTTGGGCGGGACGCTGCACCTGCAAAACCATGCCGATGGCGGGTGCAAGGCGCAGGTATGTATACTGCTGGCGCCCGGCGACGACGCCGAACCGGTGGCCAATCCGACACCCCGGACACCGCGACATCCGCTAAACAAACGAATTCTGGTGGCCGAGGATAACCCCCTCAATCAAGAGCTGATGAAGACTCTGCTGGAAGACATCGGATGCCAGGTCACGCTGGCCGGTGACGGGGTCGAGGCTGTCGAACTTGCAGGGCAAGGCGGCTATGACGCGATCCTGATGGATATCACGATGCCGCAACTGGACGGCGTCGCAGCCGCCGAACTGATTCAAAGCCTGCCCGCGCCCCTGTCCGACGTTCCCATCGTCGCCTGCACCGCCCATGTCGACGAACAATCCCAGGCGCGTTATCGGCGCGCTGGAATGGCCGGTTTCCTACCTAAACCGGTGCGCGTCGAAGACATCGCCGCCTTGTTGGGCGACGTGACCGATCAGCAATCCCAGGCAATGACAAACTGAACGTTGAAGACCCTCCCTGGCGCTGGGGACGCTCAATGTTGGGTCGAAATCGGCGTACCTGTCCGCAATGCCCCCGAAGCATCGGAATAGTTGGGCTTTCGAAAGCTGCTTATGCAACCGACATCACCGGCACGCGCGCAATGGCGGCAGAGCGTCCCAAGGAAGGCATCCGGCAACTTGCTCGCCCCCAATCACCGCCGCGCATTACCTTTGGTGGCGGGTCGCGGTATATTACCGAATGGCTTCACGATTTCGCCAGCAACGCCTCAACCTCGGCGCGCGAAGGCATGGAAGGTGCGGTTCCCGGGCGCGTGACCGAGATTGCCGCCGTGGCGTTGCCAAAGCGCACCGCCGCCAACGGATCCATCCCACCGGCCAGCGCGGCAGCAAAGCCGCCGTTGAACGCATCCCCCGCGCCGGTCGTCTCGACCACTGGACCGGCAGACAGCGCCGGAACATGCTGCGCGACGGAGCCGTCATCAAACCAGACCCCGTTTTCGCCAAGCGTGATGATCGCAGCGCCGACGCCGCGCGCCAGCAGCGCCTTGGCGGCCCCTTGTGCGTCGGCCACCGATTCAACGGCGACGCCGGTGATGCCTTCGGCCTCGGTCTCGTTCGGGGTGACATAATCGCAAAGTGCCAGCATCCCGTCTGGCAAATCGGCCGCCGGTGCCGGGTTCAGAATCGTGGTCGCCCCGCCTGCGCGCGCCTGCTCCAGCCCGCGCATCGCCGCATCCATCGGCTGTTCCAACTGGGTCATGAAGACCGCCGCGCCGCCGATCAATTCGCCACAGGCGTCAATATCCGCCGCCGATATCGTACGGGCAACGCCTGAACAAACGATGATCGCGTTGTTGCCTGTCGCCTCCTCCACGAAAATATAGGCGGCACCGGTATAGCTGTCGGCATGCTGGCTGACCTCGGGGATCACACCGGCCTCTTTCCAGATGTCCAACGCCATATCTGCAAAGGCGTCCTTGCCCAGCTTGGTCAGGAAATGCGTTGCCGCCCCGGCGCGCGCGGCTGCGACCGCCTGGTTCGAGCCTTTCCCGCCTGGTCCGAGCGCGAAGGAGTTGCCCAGGATCGTTTCGCCAATCACCGGCGCCCGGTCGGCGCGATAGGTGGTATCCGCGACAAAAACGCCCAGGATGACGACCGCGTCACGCATCGGGGGCCACCACACCCTTGCGCAGCATGATGCAGCCATAAAACCGCCGCTCACCCGTCTGGATCACGGCATACGCGTCGCGCGCCATGTCATAAAATGCGAACCGTTCGATCCCCACCATCGCACGCTCGGCCCCCTCGGCGGCGTTGATCGCGGTCTGAACTTCGGCCTGCACGGGCGGGACTGCGGCGGCGTCATCGACGATTTCCATACGTCCGGCGAAATCATCGACGAACGTGTCCAGCGGAAAGACCGACAGCACGGCTTCCGCCGCTTCGGCCACGGTTAGGTTGTCCATACGCTGCAGTTCACCCAGAACCGTTTCGCGGGCAATTGAATCACTGGGGAAGTTCGTATCCGCCAGGATCAGCACATCCCCATGCCCCATCGCGCGCAGCGCATACAGAACCTCGGCGTTCAGCCTGGGGTCAATTCCCTTCAACATCGCAATCTCCTTCAGGTCAGGCGAGCGCCGGTTTTGGCATCAAACACATAGGCGTGGCCATCCAGCGGGCGCAGGTGGATCGTATCCCCGGCGGCAAAACTGTGGCGCTCACGGAACACCGCCGTCACCTCGGCCGAGATCGCGCCGCCGCCGCCCATCCGGCTAACCACATGAGTTTCCGAGCCCGTCGGCTCAACAACCGCAACCGTTACCGGCACACCGTCGTCGGACAGCTCCAGATGTTCAGGGCGCACGCCGAACATTACCGCCCGCCCGTCGGTCAGATCCTCGTGATCCGGCACCGGCAGGCGCGTCGGACCAACATCGACGAAAACGCCGCCATCGCGGCTGATGCGACCTTCAAGAAAATTCATCGACGGTGACCCGATGAAACTGGCCACGAATTGGTTCTCGGGCCGGTCATAAAGGTCCAGCGGGCTGCCGATCTGTTCGATATGCCCGTCGCGCATAACGACGATCTTGTCGGCCATCGTCATCGCTTCGATCTGGTCGTGGGTGACATAGACCGTCGTTGTGGACAGGCGCTGATGCAACTCCCGGATCTCTGTGCGCATCTGAACCCGCAGCTTGGCGTCGAGGTTCGACAGAGGTTCGTCAAACAGGAACACTTGCGGATCGCGCACGATGGCCCGCCCCATTGCAACCCGCTGACGCTGACCACCGGACAGGGCGCGCGGATAGCGGCCCAGATACGGCTTCAGCCACAGGATATCGGCGGCGCGCGCCACCCGATCCTCAATCTCGGATTTCGCCATGCGCCGCATCCTCAGCGCGAAGGCCATGTTCGCGGCGACGGTCTTGTGCGGGTACAGCGCGTAATTCTGGAACACCATGGCAATGTCACGCTGGCTTGGCGGCAGGTTATTGACCACATTGTCGGCAATCCGGATCGTCCCCGATGTCACAGCCTCCAGCCCCGCGATCATCCGCAGCAGGGTGGATTTTCCACAGCCCGAAGGCCCGACCAGCACCACGAATTCACCATCCGCAATATCAACATCGACGCCGTGAATAACCTCGGTCGTGTCATAGGATTTTCGCAGGTTTCGGATTGTAACTTCGGCCATCTTTCCCCCAATTGACCGCCAGGCGGCATAGTTTCCCCAAGTGGTAACGCGGGGTAAGGCGGCTGTCCACGCTCGGCGTGAAATTGCCGGGGATCAATGCCGCCCTTGGAATGTTACGATGATTTACATAACATCCGGGGGAACACCAACGATACCGGAGGGCATGATGTTCACACGTCGACAATTCAATGCAGGGCTTGGCGCGGCCTTTGCCGCGACCTCTGCCATCCCGGCGCGCGCGGCCAGTTACGGCGGCCCGAACATCATCCTCGTGCGCTTTGGCGGAGGGGTTCGCCGGTATGAAACGATTGATCCAGCCGGCACCTATGCCCCCAACCTTGTCAATCGGCTGGCCCAACGCGGCGTGATGATACCCGATATGCGGATCGAGCAGTTGGACGACGTCAACACCAGCCACGCCGAAGGCACCCTGAACCTGTTGACCGGGCGCTATCTGGCCTATCGCGACCTGAGTTCCGGCCTGGGCATCGACCGGCTGGAACCGACCGAACCGACGCTGTTCGAATACCTGCGTCAATCCTTCGACATCCCCTCGCACCAGGTTCTGCTGGTGAACGGAGAGGATCGCCCGCAGGAGGAGTTCTTCACCTTCGGCATGAACCCGCATTACGGCATCAGCTATCGTAGTGAGATGCTTAGCCTGCACCGGTTCAAGCTGTTCAAAGTGGCGCAACAACTGGCCGAGGGTGAGCTGACGGGCGATGCCCGTGAAAAGATAATCCTGCAGCGCGACGAACTTCTGGCCGCTGATCACCGCAGCTTTGCCCCGGACCAATCGTTCGCAATTCAGGCGTTCTGGCACGACTGGCGGCGCGATTTCGGCGACAGCGGCCTCAAGAACCCGCGCGGCGACCGCTTGCTGACGGCCCTGGCGATCCGCGCCCTTGGCAGTTTGCGACCCAGGCTGATGATGGTGAATTATCAGGATCCCGACTACGTCCACTGGGGCAATGCCAGTCACTATACGCGCGCAATCTCGGTCATCGACGAGGGGTTGGCCCAGCTGGTCGCGACCGTCGACGCCGACCCATATTACCGCGACAACACCGTCTTCGTGGTCACCCCGGATTGCGGGCGCGATGAAAACCCGTTGCTGGACGTGCCGTTCCAGCATCATTTCAACACCCGCGCCGCCCATGAAACATGGGCGCTGGTCTTTGGCACCGGGATCGAAAAGAACCGCGTCCTTGACCGGACAATCGACCAAAGCGCCATCGCCCCGACCATCGCCGCCCTGATGGGGTTCAAGGCGCATCGCAGCGAAAACCGCCCCCTGGCCGAGGTCTTCGCATGAGCGTCGCCGAGGCAACCCTGACTCCGGCCACGGCCCCCAATCCGGCCCGCCCAGTGCGCCTGAGCCGCGCATTTGGCACCCTGCGCGACCTGCTTGTGGGCACATTTCTGTGCCTGTCGCCTCTGACGTCGATCCTGGCGCTTGGCTGGATTATCCGGCGCATGCAGTTCAGCGTTCAGCGGCGGCAGGGCGTGGCAGGCATAACCCCCGGCTGGGTTTTGGGCGAGCGTGGCTCGGGCTGGCTGACCCGTCTGATCGGCGGGCTGGCGGCCAATATCCGGGTCGGGCTGTCGAGCGCGCTCAGCCTTGGCCTTGCGTCGTTGTTGTTCACGCTGCCCTGGCTGCTGGCGTGGTGGGCCGGCTGGGACAATTCATTTAACAAAGGCTACGAACAGGCCTGGGCCGGACCGGCGCTGTTCTTCGCCGGAATCGGTGCATATTTGTTCGTCATGCTGCACTTGCCGATGGCGCTGGCGCATCAGGCCGCCACCGGGCGCTGGCTGGGGTTGTTCGAATGGCGCGCGGTGCGGCGCGTGGTGGCGCGCACCGGCTGGCGCCACGTTCTGTTCGCCTTCATGTCCGTCTTCTTCGCCCTGCCCCTGTTCGCGGCCCGTGGTCTGCCGGTCTTTGTCGAAGACATCATCCCGGGCTTTGCCAACTTCACCCCGGAACAGGTCGGCAATATCGCCGGGATCGCGGACCTTGCGGTCGCTGCCTATGTGTTCGCCAGCCTCTGGTGGCTGCGCAGTTGGTCGGCGCGCATCTATGCCGATGCCAATGCGCGCGACGCCGCACCCGATCTGGTCTTTCGCGCCCTGCGCAACGGGGCGCTTGCAACCATCTGGTTCGGCCTTGTCGTTCTGATCGTCGTCGCCCAGTTCCTGCACCACAGCTGGTGGGCCTGGCAGCCCCATCCGGCATTCCTTTTGCCCTGGTACGGATGACAGGTCACACAGCCCACTGATTTCATTGACTTTGGGACAACACCGCCCATACTGCGAGGTCTGAGCGTGATCCCGATAGGGGGGTGGGATTGACGCTGGGTACGCACGAATACCCCCCCGAAATACTGCCGTCGTTCACGACGGGCCACGATCCACTAGGAGGATTCCAATGAAAGTCGGACTATTCAATCACGTGATGCGCCATCACATGAGCCGCCGAAAGATGCTGCAAGGTGCAGCCAGTGTTGGCGCCGTTGCCGCCGCTGGTGGGCTGTCCACCAAACCCGCCGCTGCGGCAAGCCATGCGAATGTACGCGCCGAAATCCTGAAAATTCCGGGCGTGGGTGCAGGCAGCCCCACGGATGCCGATTGGCAAAAGGTCGGCGAGATGACGCTTGGCGCGACCAAGGAATCGGTTGCCAAAGGCGAATTTGCCGGGGTCGAACTGTCCTTCATGGGCCTCAACAACCAGAACCTGCACAACTTCCTGTTCCGCGGTTTCCTGAAACCGTGGGAGGCTTATACAGGCGCCAAGATCAACTGGATCGACCTGGCGCAGGCCGACTATAACGCGCGTTTGCAGCAATCCATCGCCACCGGCACCGTCGATTTCGACATCATCGAAATGGGCGCGCCCTTCGAAGGTGACGTGCTGGGCCGCGGCATGGCGTCAGAGATGCCGGAATGGGTCAAAACCCAGATCGACATGGATGACTACGTGGATTACCTCAAAGCGCCCGTGGGCACCTGGGGTGGCAAGACCTACCGCGTGTCGATCGACGGTGACTGCCACACCTTCAGCTATCGTAAAGATTATTACGAGAATGAGGATTTCGCCGCCGCCTGGGCCGCCGAAGGTGGCGAAGGCGCGTGGGAACCGCCTACCACCTGGGCGCAGGTCAACGCGCATTCGAAGTTCCTGGCGGGCAAGACCGACCCGCTGACCGGCCTGGACGCGCATGGTTACCTCGATCCGCTGAAGGGCTGGGGCGGCTTCGGCTTCTACTTCCTGGAAGACCGTGCAACCGCCTATGCCAAGCATCCGGACGATCCGGCATGGCTGTTCGATCCGGACACCATGAAGCCGCGCGTCAACAACCCGGCCTTCGTGCGCGCCATCGAAGAAGTGATGGAAATCATCGCGACCGAAGGCGGTTACCCTGCCGACCAGATCAATGCTGATCCGGGCACGACCGCGTTCCAGCAGTTCCTGGCTGGTACCGGATCGTCGCTCAGCTGGTGGGGCGACGTCGGATCGAACGCGCGCACTTCGGACACTTCCGTTGTGGGTGATGTCGTCGGCTTCTCGACCCTGCCGGGTTCGGATCAGGTCTACAATTCGAACTCCGGTGAATGGGAAGACACCCCGAACGAGGCCCCCAACATGGCCTATATCGGGTGGGGCGTGTACGTCATGGCGACCGTCGATTCGGACGAAAAGAAGCACAAGGCGGCTTGGTCGGCTGCGGCCCATCTGGGCGGCAAGGACCTGTCGCTCTGGGCGTCGGCCTATCCGTCGGGTTTCCAGCCCTACCGCAACTCGCACTTCCAGTTTGATGAGTGGGAAGAGGCTGGTTATGACCGCGCCTTTGTCGAAGACTACCTCGGCTCGAACGCGGACAGCTATAACCACCCGAACGCCGCCATCGAACCGCGTATTCCGGGCATCTTCCAGTATTACTCGGTCGCCGAGGATGAGCTGGCCAAGATCTATGCCGGTCAGTACGGCTCGGTCCAGGAAGGCGCTGACGCAATCGCCGCCGCCTGGGACAAGATCACCGATCAGATCGGCCGTGATAGCCAGATCGAGGTCTATAAGGCCAGCTTGGGCATGTAGGCGCGGGCCAGATTAAGAAAACAGGTGAGGCGAATTTTTGGCCTCACCGCCATTTTTTCTGAGACGTATTGCTATGAAAATATTGATCGTTTCCGCGATGCAGATTGCATGCGGTATCTTCATTTGGATCTGTTACTTGGCGTTGTCCGCGATTGTTGAATCCGGAAACTGGACGCCATTTGGCATCTTCGGGCTCGACATTCTGAAGTCAATCGCAATGACCATAGTGGTTTCTGCAGGTCTAACCGCATTTGCCTTCGGTCTTTTGTTGTTTCGTATCTACGGGGAGTAGAGATCGAACGCAGAGGTGTTTTGTTGCAGGCTGAATGGTCCGAAACCTCGCAAGCGTGGTTTGCCGCGCATGTTTGTGCTTGCTGCATATTGATTTCGTGTCGGCGGATCGTTCCGTAATTGAGCCCTTGCACCCGGCACATCCTGCGCTAACGTTGCGTCATGAGCACTCAGGGCGACCTCCTCCACGTTGTGACACTTGATGAGATATCCGAACGCCGCCGGGTGTTTGGCAAGCTGCTGATCTGGGGATCGGCCGCGCTGATGTTCGCGATGTTCCTGGCCGTCTGGATGGCCGAAACCGGGCGCATCACGATCGAATTCGAAACCTGGCGCCCGGCGCTTTACGCCTACATCCTCTGGGGTATCTGCCTGTGCGTGGCGCAAATCGTCCTACGCGGCGAACAGGGTAAGCGCGTGCTGTTCGTCCTCCCCGCAGTGCTGTTTGTCGTCGCCATGGTCGTCTTTCCGCTTCTGTTCGGCTTGACCATCGCCTTTTCAGACTGGAACCTGGCCAGTCTGGACGGGCGCAAGTTCAATGGCTGGGACAATGTCCGCCAGATGTGGAACGACGCGTTCTATTGGAACGCCTTGAAAAACATGGTCTATTACACCCTGGCCATTCTGGTGGAATACGCCATCGCCTTTGGCCTTGCGCTGTTGCTGAACAGCCAGATCCGGGCGCGCAAATTCTTCCGCGTCGCCTTTCTGATGCCGCTGATGCTGTCGCCTGTCGCCGTGTCCTGGATGGTCGGCAAGTCGATGATGGAAATCCGCTTTGGCCCGCTAGCGCGCCTTGCCCGCGAACTCGGCTGGGATTCGCCCAGCTTCTTTGGCAGCCCAGAGGTTGCGCGCTTCATGATCATGGCCATGGACGCCTGGACGTTCATTCCCTTCATGATGATCATGATCCTTGCCGGATTGCAGGCGATCCCGAAGGAAATTCAAGAGGCAGCGAAGGTCGACGGCGCGCCCGCTTGGCGCGGTTTTTGGGAGGTTACATTCCCCCTGATGCTGCCGGTCAGCATCACCGCGATCCTGATCCGCATCATCTTCAAACTGAAGCTGGCAGACATCATCATCAACGTCACCTCCGGCGGTCCGGGCGGGGCGACAGATTCGGTCACCAGCTTAATCTTCCGCGAATACCGCGACCGTTCGAACGTCGGCTACGGCACGCTTCTGGCCATGGTCTATCTGGTGCTGATCGTCCTTGCGATTACGGTCTTCATGAAGCTGGTCGATCGCTGGATGAACCCGAGGTATTAGGTTGAGCGACGCACAAATATTCCACGATCACCCCGCTGACACCCCGCCGCGCCTGCGCTGGTGGGCCGGGCGCATTGGTGTTTACGGCATCCTGATCTTCTGGGCCGTGATCTGCCTGTTCCCGATCTACTGGACCATCACCACCAGCTTCAAACTGGCCCCCGACGTGATGCAGGGCAACATGGTTCCGTTTGTGGACTACACCCCACAATGGCGCGGCTGGAAGTCGCTGGGCCTGTCGCCCGACACCATCTTCGAGGTCAGCACAGTGCGCGAGGAATTCCTGAAACGCTTCTGGAATTCGACCATTGCGGCGCTGGCATCCTCGGCATTGGCCGTGGTTCTGGGCAGCTGCGCGGCCTATGGGCTGTCGCGCTTCCGCTATAAATTCGGCTTCATGCGCAACCCCGATATCAGCTTCTTCTTCCTCAGCCAGCTGATCCTGCCGCCGGTGGTTTTGGCGCTGCCGTTCCTTGTCCTCTATAAGGAACTCGCCCTGCTCGACACCCGCCTTGGCTTGATCCTGCTTTATGCGCTGACCGTCCTGCCCATCGTGATCTGGATCATGCGCGATCAGTTCCACGGCATCCCGGTGGAGCTGGAGGAGGCCGCGCTGGTCGATGGCCTTGGCATCTGGGGCGCGTTCCTGACCATCATCCTGCCCATCGCCCTGCCCGGCATGGTCGCGGCCTTCATCCTGAGCCTCGTGCTGACTTGGAACGAATACTTCTTTGCCGCCCTGCTGACATCAACCAATGCCGTCACCCTGCCGGTCATGGTCGCCAGCCAAACCGGATCGCAAGGCATCAACTGGTGGAGCATGGCCGCGCTGTCCGCCAGCGCCATCCTGCCGCTGATCGTGATCGGCATCGTGCTGGAGCGTTTTATCATCAAGGGGATGGCCAGCGGGGCAGTGAAGTAGGGGCGGTAGTTTCCCTTGCCAGACTCTGACGTGGTTCTCGGTGAGAAATGATTGGTTCGCGGATTGTGCTATTTTGTGCATCGAGAAACGCGAGCCGTGGGATCGTCAGCCCGGGGGTTGGCGATCCAACAGCAGTTCGGGGCACTTGGATGGTCCCGTATTTCAGTCAAATCCGAAGGAGGCGAGAACCTATCCAGTCGCCAACCCGCCCGGACGGGCTGGCGAGTGCACGGCGGCTTCGCCTTGATTCCGTGCACGAAGCCCCCTCACCCCAACCGCGAAATCACCACCGTCACCTCAGGCTTCTTGCCGATCTCGTCATTGGTTGACCGGCGCACGGCCTTCCTCACCGCCTCGTCCAGCTTGTCGTCGTCGCCCATGACCTTGCGGCTGGAGCGTCCGACCAGCTGATTCACATCCTGTTCAAGCACGTCGACCAGCGGCGCATTCGATGTCCCCGTCTCGGGTAGGCCCATCAATTCGCACCAGGCATCGCCGACCATCTGATTATCCTCGACAATCAGCGAAACCATGACGTGCCCGTTCAGCGCCATGCGGATCCGGTCGCGGACGACGCCGTCCAGCTCTCCGATATAAACGTCGCCGTCACGATAGATGCGCGCCGCCTCGACATGTTCGACCACTTTCGGCTTCTTGCCCGACAGATCCACCATCGTCCCGTTCGTCGCAATGACCGAGGCACGGCCCTTGCCCTCGGCCAGTTTCGCATGCTCACGCAGGTGCCGATGCTCACCATGCATCGGGATCACCATTTTCGGCTTCATCAGGTCATGCACCGCCAGCAGATCGGGCCGGTTGGCGTGGCCCGACACGTGGTAATGTCCGTCTTCGCCATCGACCACATCCACGCCCATCTCGGAATAGGCGTTGACGAAACGGATCACGCCGCGTTCGTTTCCGGGAATGATTTTTGAGCTGAACAGGAACGTATCCCCATCCGCCACGGTCAGCCCGCGATACTTGCCCCGTGCCAGTTGCGCGCTTGCCGCGCGGCGTTCACCTTGTGAGCCGGTGACCAGCAGCATCAGATCACCGCGCGGAATATCCTCGGCCTCCTCGGCGGAGATCGTGGGCGGGAAATCGGGCAGCACTTCGGTGGCGCGGCTGGCCTCGACCATGCGCTCCATCGACCGGCCCAACAGGCAAACAGACCGCCCCGCCGCCGCCCCGGCGACAGCCAGCGTACGCACCCGCGCGACGTTTGAGGCGAAGGTGGTCGCCACCACCATGCCCTGCGCATCCGCGATCATCCCGGTCAGCGGTTCGACCAGCGATGCCTCGGACCGGCCCGGATTGGGGCTGAACACATTGGTGGAATCGCAGACCAATGCGTGAATGCCCTTGCCCGCGACTTCTCCCCACAATTTCGGATCCCAAGCCTCACCCACCAGCGGCGTTTCATCCAGTTTGAAGTCGCCGGTGTGGACCACACGGCCCACCGGAGAGTCGATCACCAGAGCCGAGCTTTCGGGGATCGAGTGGCTGACCGGCAGGAACCCCACCGTGAACGGCCCGGCGGTGATCTGTGCAGGCCAGGGCGCAGCCACGGTGATCGCGTTCTCGTCGCCGCCATGTTCGCCCAGTTTGCGCGCCGCGTGATGGGCCGTGAACCTGCGACAATGGATCGGCGCGTTCAGCCGGTCCCACAGATGCCCCAGTGCGCCGATGTGGTCTTCATGGGCATGGGTGATGAATATCCCCTCGATCCGGTCGCGGCGGGCCACCAGCCAGTCAATATCCGCCATGATGACATCGACGCCCGGCGTCGTATCCATATCGGGGAAGGTAATCCCCAAATCGACGACGATCAGGCGTTCCTTGTCCTTGGGCCCATAGCCATAGACATATGTGTTCATCCCGATCTCACCCGCGCCACCCAGGGGCAGGTAGATCAACCGCTCGTTACCACTCATTCGTTTTCCTTGTTATATTTATGGATCACGGTCAGGCCGTGCATCGTCAGATCATCTTCGATCACGTCAAATTCTATGTCGCCCTTGGCGAACAGCGGCGCCAGCCCCCCGGTCCCGATCACCTTCATCGGTGCGCCGTATTCGGCGCGGATACGCGCGATCAGCCCCTCGATCAACCCGGTGTAGCCCCAGAACACACCCGACTGGATGCAGGCGACGGTATTTGCGCCAATGACGCTTTCCGGTTGGCTGATATCCACATGCGGCAGGGCCGCGGCACCGGCAGCCAGCGCCTCCAGCGACAGGTTCACCCCGGGAGAGATCACACCCCCCACATAGGCGCCATCTTCGGCCACCACGTCGAAATTTGTTGCCGTGCCGAAATCCACCACGACCACATTCCCGCCGTGGCGATCATAGGCCCCCGCCGCATTGGCCAGCCGGTCCGGGCCGGGCCGGGTGCCGGGATCGACGCGCGGATCAACGGGCAGCTTGCATTCCGGCTTGCCCACAACCATCGGTCGGCAATTGAAGTAACGATCGCACAGCACCCGCAGGTTGAAGACCACGCGCGGCACGGTGGAACTGATGATCACCTCGGTAATATCCGCCTTCAACCCTTGCGCCTTCATCAGCGTATTCAGCCAGACGAAATACTGGTCGCCCGTGCGCTGATGCTCGGTCGAGGCACGCCAGGTGCCGATGAACGCGCGACCGTCCCAGATCGAGAAGACGGTGTTGGTATTGCCGGTGTCGATGCAAAGCAGCATGAGGAGCGGTTCCGTTCAAAAATAGACGTCGGCGGCGGGGATCGCCCGCGCGCCGTCGGGCGTGGTCAGCACAAGACACCCGGTATCATCAATGGTGTCAAACCGCCCGGTGATTTCCGCCGTGCCGGTTCTGGCGGTAATGACCTCTCCCAATCGGGCGGCTTTGGCCAGCCACTGGGCGCGGATCGGGGCGAAACCTTCGGCGGCCAGCAGTGCCTCTTGCGTGGCGAAACTGCTGGCAAGGATCGCCAGGAAGTCTTCGGGCAGCACCGTCTTGCCGCCCTGTTCCGCCAGGCCGACCGGCGGGAACGCGGCGCCCTGCACGTGGTCAGGCGGCAGGCCAAGGTTCACACCGATCCCGACGGCCAGCCAGTCCAGCCGTTCCGCGGTGCCAGAACTTTCCAGCAGGATGCCCGCCATCTTGCCGCCATTCAGCAGCACGTCATTGGGCCATTTCAGCGCCAGTTTGGTACGGTCGATGTGCAGGGCCAGCGCCTCATACAACGCATTCGCGGCCATGAAAGACCGCAACGCCCCCTCGCCCGGTCCGCCAGGCGGTTTCATCACCAGCGTTGCGGCGAAACTGCCCGGAGGCTGCGCCCATGCCTTACCCCGCCGCCCCTTCGCGCCGGTCTGGCGCAGCGCAAATACCCATGTCGGCTGGCGCAGCGTCGGGGCGCGGCGGGCGGCCTCGGCATTGGTGCTGTCGATCTCGGGCAGGTCGATGCGCCCGACCCCGTCGGGCCAGTGCGCGTCAGTTGACAAGCGCACCTGCGGCAGTGGCGGCAATCGCCTCGACCCCGAACAGGTTGATGACCCCCAGCAGCATGATCGCGGCCGAGGCCATCAGGAACGTCCAGAGCACGGGCGAAATGCCGCTATCCATCGCCTCAGCCTCGTCCCCGAAATACATCAGGAAGACGATGCGCAGATAGTAGAAGGCGTTGATAACGGCGGCGATCACGGCGGCAATCGCCAGCCAGGTCATCCCGGCCTCCATCGCGGCCCGCAGCACGTAGAATTTACCGAAGAAGCCAACCAGCGGCGGCACGCCCGCCAGCGAGAACAGCAGCACCAACATCGCCAGTGCGCGCAAAGGTTCGCGTTTGGAGTATCCGCCGAGTTCATCAATGCGCACCACCGGCGCGCCGTCACGCTCCATCGCCAGGATGAAGGCGAAAACGCCGATATTCATGGTCACATAGATCGCCATATAGACCAGCATCGCCTGCACGCCGAACACCGTGCCCGCCGCCAGCCCCATCAGCGCAAAGCCCATGTGGCTGATCGAGGAATAGGCCATCAGCCGCTTGATATTGCGCTGCCCGATCGCGGCAACCCCGCCAAGGAACATCGAGGTGACGGCCAGGAACGCAACGATCTGCTGCCAGTCGCCAACAACCCCGCCGAACGCGTCATGCACGACACGGGCAAACAGCCCCATCGCGGCCATTTTCGGCGCCGTCGCAAAGAAGGCCGTGACCGGCGTCGGCGAACCTTCATAAACGTCCGGCGTCCACATGTGGAACGGCGCGGCGCTGACCTTGAACGCTAGACCCGCGATCACGAAGACCAGCCCGAACAGCAGCCCCAGCGGGGCTTGCCCCTCGCCCACGGCAGCAATGATGCCGGTGAACAGCGTCGTGCCGGCAAAGCCGTAGACCAGCGAAGCTCCGTAGAGCAGCAGGCCAGAGGACAGCGCGCCAAGAACGAAGTATTTCAGCCCCGCCTCGGTCGATTTCACACTATCGCGGCGCAGCGCTGCGACGACGTAGAGTGCCAGCGATTGCAGTTCGAGGCCCATATAAAGCGCCATCAGATCGCCAGCCGAGACCATGACCATCATGCCGACAACGGCCAGTGCCACCAGCAGCGGGTATTCGAAGCGCAGCAGCCCGCGCTTGGCCATGTAGCCTTCGCTCATCAGCAACACGGCGGCGGCGCTGAACAGGATTACGACCTTGGCGAACCGCGCGAAGGCGTCGTTGACGATCATGCCGCCGAAGGCCGCGACATCGCCGCCCCCGCCGGTCAGAATCCACAGGCCCAGAATCGCCAGCACGGCACTGGTCACCCAGACCAGAAACGGCGCAACCTTGTCCTTGGTCATATAGACCCCGAACATCAGCGCCAGCATCGCGTATGCGGCCAGCAGCACCTCGGGCAGGACGGTCTGGAAATCTGCGTTGGTCATCGCCCCGCCCCCTTAGTTATGCGCCACTTGCGTCATCGCCTCGGCAGGCAACGCAGCGTGGTAGTTGTGCAAAAGCGCCTCGACCGAGGGGCCAATCATATCCGTCACAAGGCTGGGATAGACGCCCAGCAGGATCGTCATCACCACCAGCGGCGCGAAGATCGCCTTTTCGCGGTCGGTCATGTCCTTGATCGAGCGTAGGCTTTCCTTGATCAGATCACCCATGACGACGCGCCGATACAGCCACAGCGCATAGGCCGCGCTCAGGATCACCCCGGCAGTCGCCACCAGCGCCACCCAGGTATTGGCCTGGAAGATGCCAACCAGCGTCAGGAATTCCCCGACAAACCCGCTGGTCCCCGGCAGGCCGACATTGGCCATGGTGAACAGCATGAAAATCGCCGCATAGGCGGGCATCTTGTTGACGAGGCCGCCGTAGGCGTCAATCTCTCGCGTGTGCATCCGGTCGTAGATCACTCCGACGCACAGGAACAACGCGCCCGAGATGAAGCCGTGGCTGATCATCTGAAAGATGGCTCCGTCGACGCCCTGCTGGTTCGCCGCGAAAATCCCGGCGGTGACATAGCCCATATGCGCGACGGATGAATAGGCGATCAGCTTTTTCATATCCTCCTGCATCAGCGCGACGAGAGAGGTATAGATGATCGCAATCGCACTCAGCCACATAACGAAATCGGCCATGATGTCGGAGGCGACCGGGAACATCGGCAGGCTGAACCGCAGGAAGCCATAGCCGCCCATCTTCAGCAGAATCGCGGCCAACACGACGGACCCGGCGGTCGGGGCTTGCACGTGGGCATCCGGCAACCAGGTGTGGACCGGCCACATCGGCATTTTCACCGCGAAGCTGGCAAAGAACGCCAGCCACAGCAGCGTCTGCACCCCGCCAATGATCTGGAAGCCCCAAACGGCGAAGGTTTCCGAGGCGAACTGATGGCTCAGCAAGGTCGGGATATCCGTGGTCCCGGCCTGAACGAACATGCCGATCATCGCGACCAGCATCAGAACCGAGCCGAGGAAGGTATAAAGGAAGAACTTGAACGACGCATAGATGCGGTTCTTGCCGCCCCAGATGCCGATGATCAGGAACATCGGGATCAAGCCGCCCTCGAAGAACAGGTAGAACAGGATCAGATCCAGCGCACAGAACACGCCCAGCATCAGCGTTTCCAGCATCAGGAACGCAATCATGTAGTCCTTGACCCGGTGCTCCACCGTCCAGCAGGACGCAATCACCAACGGCATCAGGAAGGTCGTCAGCATGACGAACAGAACCGAGATCCCATCCACGCCCAGCTTGTAATTCAGCCCCAACAGCCAGCTGCGTTCCTCGACAAATTGGAACCAGGTGTCGTTCGGGTTGAACCCGGCCAGCATGAACAGTGAGACGACGAATGTGGCCGAGGTCGCGATCAGCGCCAGCCACTTCGCGTTCTTCTGCGCGGCTGCGTCGTCGCCCCGCAGGAACAGCGCCAGGATGACGGCAGCAATCAGCGGCAGGAAGGTGATGATCGACAGCAGGTTGTCCATGTTATTGGCCCCCCCACAGTGTCATCCAGGTGATGAAAATCACGATCCCCAGCACCATCGCGGCGGCATAATGGAACATATAGCCCGACTGCGCCCGCCCGGCGAGGCGCGTGAAGAACGGCACGATCCCCATGGCGACCCCATTGATCGACCCATCAATCACTGTCCCGTCACCCTTCTTCCAAAGGAAGCTGCCAAGCCACTTGGCCCCGCGCACGAAGGTCGCCTCATATATCTCATCCACGTACCATTTGTTCAGCAGGAACCGGTACAGCGGCGCCTGATTTGCCGCCAGCGCCTCGTTCATGCCGAAGCGGGTCAGCACGAAGATCACCGCAAGGATCACCCCTCCAAGAATTGCGA
Source organism: Paracoccaceae bacterium (assembly GCA_012103375.1). NCBI lineage: Bacteria > Pseudomonadati > Pseudomonadota > Alphaproteobacteria > Rhodobacterales > Paracoccaceae > Paracoccaceae bacterium. The sequence continues at coordinate 3,654,935 of WLWX01000001.1, read as the reverse complement.
AGGCCAGCGGCACCTTGGCGACGAACAGAACCACGGCACCCAAAGCGCCCAGCCCCAGCTTGGTCCAGACCGCAACACCGCGCATATACATCGACAGCGCGATGCCAAAGCCCAGCAGCATGGCAATGAAGGGAGAGACCTTCACCCATTTCGGCGCATGGTGCGCATCGTCCAGCGTGTGGTTCGAGGGGTGCATATAGATCGCGCCCTCACCCGGCTGCACCGGCAATTCGCCGGTTTCGGCGTGATCATCCGCCGCATCGCCGTGACCATCCTCGGCTGTGTCCGTGGCCGCCAAAGCAGCGCCCAGCAACAACTCCGGCCCGCCCAGCCCCGCGTGCGCCTCGGCCCCCTCGGCATGGTCGCCGAAGAACGGCCCGACCCAGATCATGCCCGCCAGCACCGAGCCCACCGCCAGAACGCCCAAAGGCACCAGCATCGAACGCGGGCTTTCGTGCGCATGCTCATGCGCGTGCGCATCACCGCGTGCCTCGCCCCAGAAGGTCATGAACATCAGTCGCCAGCTGTAGAAAGACGTCATCGCCGCCGCGATCACCAGCGCCCAGAATGCAAAGCTGGCCGCGTTGGTGCCGCCCGCAAAGGCGCTTTCGATGATCGCGTCTTTGCTCAGGAACCCGGCGAACCCGTAATGCGTCAGCGGAATGCCAACCCCGGTGATCGCCAATGTGCCGATCAGCATCGCCCAGAAGGTCAGCGGGATCTTGTCCTTCAACCCGCCATAGTTCTGCATGTCCTGCTCATGATGCATCGCATGGATCACCGAGCCTGCGCCGAGGAACAGCATCGCCTTGAAGAACGCATGTGTCAGCAGGTGGAACATCGCAACCGAATAGACGCCCACCCCGGCAGCGACGAACATGTACCCCAGCTGCGAACAGGTCGAATAGGCGATCACCCGCTTGATGTCGTTCTGCACCAGACCCACGGTCGCTGCGAAAAACGCCGTCGTCGCACCGATCACCACGATGAAGGTCTGCGTGTGCGGCGCGAATTCCATCAGCGGAGAGAACCGGCAGACGAGGAATACACCCGCCGTAACCATCGTCGCCGCATGGATCAGCGCCGACACCGGCGTCGGACCTTCCATCGCGTCCGGCAACCAGGTGTGCAGGAAGAACTGCGCCGACTTGCCCATCGCACCGATGAACAGCAGGAAGGCGGTCAGCTCAGCCGCATTCCATGTAGTCCAGAGAAAGGCAATCTCGGTCTGCGCCAGTTCCGGCGTGGCGGCAAAAATGTCGTCGAAGCGGATGGAATCTGTCAGCAGGAACAGCGCGAAGATCCCCAGCGCAAAGCCGAAATCGCCCACCCGGTTCACAACGAATGCCTTGATCGCCGCCGCATTCGCGCTCGGCTTCTTATAGTAGAACCCGATCAGCAGGTAGGAGGCGAGGCCGACCCCCTCCCAGCCAAAGAACATCTGCACCAGGTTGTCGGCGGTGACGAGGCACAACATCGCGAAGGTGAAGAACGACAGGTAGGCAAAGAACCGCGCCTTGTACTCGCTGCCCTCGCCCTCACCAAAATTCTCATCATGGCCCATGTAGCCAAAGGAATAGAGGTGGACGAGCGCGGAGACGGTGGTGATCACCACCAGCATGATCGCCGTCAGTCGGTCCAGCCGGATCGCCCAGTCAGTGCTCAGGCTGCCGGATTCGATCCAGCGAAGTATTTGAATATGCTCGGTTTCCGGTCCAAGGGTCAGGAAGACAACCCAGGACAGGATCGCCGCCAGAAACAGCAGCCCTGTGGTGATCCACTGCGCCGCAGTTTCCCCGATCACACGCCAGCCAAGCCCGCCGATCAGCGCGCCCAGAAGCGGGGCAAACAGGATGATAGTTGCCATGGCTTAGCCCTTCATCACGTTGACGTCTTCAACGTCGATGGTGCCGCGGTTGCGGAAGAAACAGACGAGGATCGCAAGGCCGATCGCAGCCTCAGCCGCCGCCACGGTCAGCACGAACAGCGTGAAAACTTGCCCCACGAGGTCGCCAAGATAGGCCGAGAACGCCACGAAGTTGATGTTCACCGCCAACAGCATCAACTCGATGCTCATCAGAATGACGATCACGTTCTTGCGGTTCAGAAACAGCCCGAAAATGCCGATCACGAACAGCGCGGCAGCGACGGTGAGGTAGTGTTCGAGTGCGATCATAGTCCCTGCCCCGGTTTCACGTCCTTCAACTCCATCGCCTTGGCCGGGTCGCGCATCATCTGGGCGACGATGTTCTGCCGCTTGATGTCGGTCCGGTGGCGCAGGGTCAGGACGATGGCGCCGATCATCGCGACCAGCAGGATCAGCCCGGCGAGTTGGAAGAGCAGCAAGTAATCGTCGTAGATCAACGTGCCGAGCGCGCGGGTGTTGTGGGTCTGGCTCAGCAGGGCGTCGCTGTCGCTGAACAGGCCTTCGCCCAGATCTTCGGCCCCGACGGCTATCACCGGGGCGGCGCGCTGGCTTTCGGCGATGTCGGCGGACTGCCAGACGCCAAAGGCGATGCCCAGCTGCATCAGCAGGACCACCCCGATCAGCAGCCCCAGCGGCATGTATTTCGCCATTTCGGCCTTCAGCTCGGCGAAATAGACGTCCAGCATCATGACGACGAACAGGAACAGTACCGCGACCGCGCCGACGTAGACGATGATCAGCAGCATCGCGACGAATTCGGCGCCGACCAGAACGAACAGGCCCGCCGAGGACAGGAAGCACAGGATCAGCCACAGAACCGAATGCACGGGGTTGCGGGCGACGACGACCATCAGGCCCCCGGCGACGACCGCAAAGGCGAACAGGTAAAAGGCAAACGCTGCAAACGTCATGTTTCCGCTTCCTTTTCAATCACATCCTGCGCCAGTTCCATGGCTTTGGTCATCGCAGGAACCCCGCCGAACATGGCCATCTGGGCGATCACCTCGGCAATCTCCTGCGCCGTGGCCCCCGCCTCCAACGCGTGGCGCACGGTCAGGCGGATCTGGCTTTCGGCCTGTGCGCCGGTCACGGTCAGCGCGGCCAGCGTCAGGAACAGCCGGGTTTTCGCGTCCAGCCCGCCCTGGTTCAGCGTCTTGCCGAAAAACATCTCCATCATCTCGGACGGCATGGTCGGCATCGCATCTTCAAACGTGCGCGTATTGAACGCGCCGGGGTTGAAGGCCTTGGCCATGTCCTGCCCGCTGTCGAGCATCTGCTGGAAGATTTTGGCAAAATCGCTCATCGGTACGGCGCGTCCAGTTCCAGGTTGCGGGCGATTTCCGCTTCCCAACGGTCGCCGTTCGACAGAAGTTTGTCCTTGTCGTAAAACAGCTCTTCCCGCGTCTCGGTCGAGAATTCGAAGTTCGGGCCTTCGACGATTGCATCCACCGGACACGCCTCCTGACAGAAGCCGCAATAGATGCATTTCGTCATGTCGATGTCGTACCGCGTCGTCCGGCGAGAGCCATCATCGCGCGGTTCGGCATCAATTGTGATCGCCTGCGCGGGGCAGATCGCCTCACACAGTTTGCAGGCGATGCAGCGTTCCTCACCATTCGGATACCGGCGCAGCGCATGTTCGCCACGGAACCGAGGGGACAGCGGCCCTTTTTCATGCGGATAGTTCAGCGTCGCCTTCGGGCTGAAGAAATACTTCAGGCCCAGGCCGAGGCCCTTCCACATGTCCATCAGCAGGAAGTATTTGACGGAGCGGGTGTAGTCGATATTAGCCATTACGCGTCTACCTTTGCATCAAGCCGCGTTTCGCCAGCGTTGTTATGGTCCTGCCACTTCGTTTCATAGTCGCTTTGAAGCACCACATTCTTGATTTCTGCACCCGGGGTGCGTTCGACTTCATAGTAAAGATAAATCCGGCCCGACGGAACTTTGCCCTTAAGGCGCAGGCGTTTGCCCGTGATAGCCGGGTCGCGGAAATTGATCCGATATTTGCCACCGCGTGGGCGCTTGTGAATGCCCATGCATGAATGCACCTCGCAACCGCAATTTCGTGACCAGAACGTCCAGACAAGCTCCGGATTGAACTGATAGATGCCATGTGCCGGCCAACCGTTGAAGCCATTTGCCGAAACGAAACGCCCACCAGGCTTCAGCATGCGAAACACATTTTCCAGCGCGACCGGTACATTAAAAACATGCTCTATGGTGCCGCCATCAAATATGAAATCAAACTGACCTTCCAGTTCAGACGGGATCCGTCGGTTCAGATCGTGAATGATCGACGCTCCCTCATAGTCCGAGAAGTCCATCGCCTCCATTTCGCCGAAGCCCAGCTTGCGCATCATGGTTTCGCAGTAACCGTCTTCCTGTGTAAGGTCGGCATGCGTCAGGTCGCTACCAATATCGGAGAGTGCGCGGTCGAATTTCCAGGCGATCCGCTCTGCCACGGCAAAGCTGTGGCGGCCCAGCATAAGGGTTCGACCCCCGGGCTGAAAGCGCGTCGACAAGTCAGCAAGCTGCTGGAACAATTCGATGTCGACGCCCATCCGCCTCAGCCCCCCACAACCCAGCGCGCATAAGCCCCGCCGAACAGCTCAAACTTCGCGGCAAGCGCCACCCAGACCACCCATGCCAAGCTGAATGGCAGGAAGACTTTCCAGCCCAGCCGCATCAGCTGGTCATAGCGGTAGCGCGGCACCACGGCCTTCACCATCGCGAACAGGAAGAAGAAGAAGCCCATTTTGGCGAGCATCCACAGCGCCCCGTCGGGGATACCGGGGATCGGCGAAAGCCAGCCGCCGAAGAACAGCAGCGTTGTCAACGCGCACATCAGGAAGATCGCGATGTATTCGCCAGCCATGAACAGTAGGAACGGCGTGCTGGAGTATTCGACCTGATAGCCTGCGACCAGTTCGCTCTCTGCCTCGGGCAGGTCGAACGGCGGGCGGTTGGTTTCGGCCAGCGCACTGATGAAGAACAGGAAAACCATCGGGAAGTGTGGCAGCCAGTACCAGTTGAACAACCCATAGTCGCCGGACTGGGCGCGCACGATGTCTCCGAAATTCAAGCTGCCAGTCGTCAGGATCACCCCGATGATGATCAACCCGATCGAGACTTCATAGGAGATCATCTGCGCGGCAGATCGTAGCGAGCCGAGGAACGGATACTTCGAGTTCGACGCCCAACCGCCCATGATCACGCCATAGACCTCAAGGCTGCTTACCGCGAAAACGTAAAGGATCGCGACGTTCAGCTCGGCCAGCACCCAGGTGTCGTTGAACGGGATCACCGCCCAAGCGATCATAGCGAGCACGAAGCTGGTGATCGGGGCCAGCATGAAGACGGTTTTGTCGGCGCCGGCCGGAATCACGACCTCTTTCACCACGTATTTCAGCGCGTCGGCGACCGATTGCAGCAGACCAAAGGCCCCCACAACGTTCGGCCCGCGCCGCATCTGCACGGCTGCCCAGATCTTGCGGTCGCCGTAAACCAGGAACAGCAGGCTGATCATCACAAAGCCAATCACCAGAAGGCTTTGCGCCGCGATGATGACGGCTATCCCGAGGCCGGTTTCAAAGAAGTTTGCCATGATCCCTCATACCGTCGGAATTCCGTCCCGCTTGCAGTCTGCGACCGTTTCACCGGCGTCGATCATGATCGTCCCGGCAGGCCGCTGTGGCGAGATCGTGTAAACAGCATCCGCGCGCCAAACGCCACCCCGCCGGTCCAGATTTGTGCGCAGGTGTCGCGCAAACTCATACCCGCGAATTTGCGTATACCCCGCCGCCGCGCAGTCGGCGAAATCGGTGAGGTCCGACTGGCTGCGCGCGCCCCGCATCGCGACTGTGAATTGCACCAGATCGCCATCCAGAAGTGCGGTTTCCACCGGCTGATAGGTCGGTGTAAACGGACCCTCTTCAACCGGGTCCACCGGCAGGGCGGCGGCGCACCCTGTCAGCAGCGCCACAACAGGAAGGCCGCCGCGCAAAGGATCACTCGGCCGCGATGGCGGGCTTGCGGCGGGCCGCGGCGTTGGCGCTAAGCTCTGCCATCAGGGCGCTGGCTCGTGCAATCGGGTTGGTGAGGTAATGATCGCTGATCGCGGGGGCAAAATCACCCGAGCAGGCCCCGGGTGCCACCGGCGTCCAGCCGTTGTCCGCAACCTCGTCAATCGCGTCCAGATGCGGATGCGCCGCGACCATGGCCGCGCGCAGCGCATTCAGCGAATCGTAAGGCAGTGTCGCCCCCAGTTCCGCCGAAAGCGCCCTCAGGATCGCCCAGTTTTCCTTGGCCTCGCCCGGCGGGAACGACGCGCGCAGCGCCATCTGAGGGCGCCCTTCGGTATTCACGAATATCCCCGATTCCTCGGTCCAGGCCGCCGCTGGCAAAATGATATCGGCGCGGTGCGCACCCCGGTCACCGTGGCTGCCCTGATAGATCACGGTTGGCCCGGCGGGGATGTCGCCCTCGTCCACGCCAAGCGAATAGACCACCTCGGCCCCGTCCAACGCTGCTGATATCCCGCCCTCGGTCACGGCGCCCACGTCCATTGCGCCGACGCGGCCCGCAGCGGTGTGCAGCACCAGCATCCGGCTTTGCGTCATCTCGGCGAATTTCATTGCGTGGCCCAGAACCTCGGCCCCGTCTTCGCGCGCCAAAGCGCCCTGCCCGACGATCACGATCGTGTCTTTGCCATGGGCGTCGGTATGCGACCCCTCGGTCATCTTGGCCAGATCGCCCGCGCCTGTGCCCAGATGATGATAGTCATAGGTCAGGTCGACCGCCTGGCCGACAACACCGATCTTCGCGCCATTCAGCCACGCCTTGCGGATACGGGCGTTCAAAACCGGAGCCTCCGCCCGCGGGTTGGTCCCGATCAGCATGATCGCCTTGGCGCTGTCGATGTCATCAATCTGCGCCGTGCCGACATAAGCGCTGCGGTTGCCGACCGGCAGTTTCGCACCATCCGTGCGGCATTCGACGTGACCGCCCTGCCCTTCGATCAACCCTTTCAGCGAAAACGCCGCCTCAACCGGGGCCAGATCACCGACCAGCCCGGCCAGCTTCTTGCCCTTCATGGCAGTGGCCGCCGCGACAAGCGCCTCGGGCCAGGTGGCAGGCTTCAGCTTGCCATCGACCCGGACATAAGGCTGATCCAGCCGCTGGCGGCGCAGCCCGTCCCAGACGAAACGGGACTTATCGCTCAGCCATTCCTCGTTCACGCCATCATGGTTGCGCGGCAGCATCCGCATCACTTCGCGCCCTTTGGTATCCACCCGGATGTTGGAACCCAGCGCGTCCATGACGTCGATGGTTTCGGTCTTCGACAGTTCCCACGGGCGGGCGGTGAAAGCGTATGGTTTGGACGTCAGCGCCCCGACCGGGCACAGATCAATGATGTTGCCCTGCAATTCGCTGTCCAGCGTTTCGCCCAGATAGGCGGTAATCTCGGCATCTTCACCCCGGCCCGTCTGGCCCATCTGATGAATGCCGGCAACCTCGGTCGTGAACCGCACGCAGCGGGTGCAGGAAATGCAGCGCGTCATATGGGTTTCGACCAGCGGGCCAAGATCCAGATCCTCGGTCGCGCGCTTCACCTCGCGGTAGCGGGAAAAATCGACGCCATAGGCCATCGCCTGATCCTGCAAGTCACATTCGCCGCCCTGATCACAGATCGGGCAATCCAGTGGGTGGTTGATCAGCAGGAATTCCATCACCCCCTCACGCGCCTTCTTGACCATGGGAGAGTTCGTCTTGACCACCGGAGGTTGCCCTTCCGGGCCGGGGCGCAGATCCCTGACCTGCATCGCGCAGGAGGCCGCGGGCTTGGGCGGCCCACCGACAACCTCGACCAGACACATCCGGCAGTTTCCGGCGATTGACAGGCGTTCGTGATAACAGAACCGGGGAATTTCGACCCCCGCCTGTTCGCAGGCCTGAATCAGGGTCAGGGCCGGGTCACATTCGACCTCATGCTCGTCAATGATGATTTTGCGCAGATCAGCCATATCGGTCCTTCCAGGGCGCAGATCACGCGCCGGTCGCAATCGCCCCTGCCTTTTGCCCGGTTCTGACCGGCAGGAAAAGGGCGTGAGGCGGGATTTTCTGCGATATCGGGGGAATAGTGTGGGCCGATTGGTCCTACGGGTGTGAATGGCCCGGACATGATGGTGCTCTGGCACGCCATTTGCGCGGCCTCAACCCGGAATGGCGGCGGTCAAAGGGCGTCTGCTTTTGCGGGGTCCGTCCCCCTACCCCAGATACCCGAACATCCTTGGCAACCACAGCACCAGCCCCGGCGACAGGATCAGCACCAGTAGCGCGCCGATCAGGACAAGGACGAAGGGGATGACTTCGCGAATAATCTCACCCAGCGGAATGCGGGTCACGGCGTTAATGACGAACAACAGGATGCCATAGGGCGGCGTAATCAGGCCGATCATGCAATTGACCACCGCGACGACGCCGAAATGGACCAGGTCGATCCCAAGCTCTCGGCAGGTGGGCAGGAACAGCGGGATAATCACCAGGATGATCGTGGTCGCATCCAGTACACAGCCCAGCAGCAGGATCAGCACGTTGACGCCCAGCAGGAAGACGATCGGATCGACATCCAGATCGACCAGCGCATTGGCCAGCATGCCGGGGATATTCTCGGACGCGACGACAAAGTTCAGGATCAGCGCCCCGCCAATCACCAGACCCACGGCAGCAGACGACCGCGCGCTTTCCACAAGGATCCGATAGAAGTTGGCGATGCTGAGGGCGCGGTAAAACACCGCCGCCAGGATCAGCGCATAAAAGGCGGCGACGGCGGCAGCCTCGGTCGGGGTCGTGACGCCGCCGTAAATGCCATAAAGCAGAATCGCGGGCATCAGCAGCGCTGGGAAGGCGTTGAAGGTCAGGGCCGGCAGCTCGGCCAGAGGCACAGCGTCTTCGGTCAGGAAGCCCCGGCGGACCGAGATGACATAGTTCATCCCCATCAGCACGCCGCCCATGAACAGCCCCGGTACGATGCCGCCCAGAAACAGGAACCCGATCGAGGTGTTTGACACCAGCGCATACAGCACCATCGGGATTGACGGCGGGATGATCGGGCCGATGGTGGCCGAGGCAGCGGTGATCGCCGCCGCGTACCCACGCGTATAGTGACCCGACTTGGTCATCATCCCGATGATGATCTTGCCGATGCCTGCCGCGTCTGCAACCGCACTGCCGGACATGCCCGAGAAGATCAGTGATGCCACGACGTTCACATGCCCCAGCCCGCCCTTGAACCGGCCCACCAGCCCGACGCAGAACCGCAGCAACCGGTCCGATATTGTGCCAGCGTTCATAATGTTCGCGGCAACGATGAACAGCGGCACGGCCAGCAGGATAAAGCTGTTATACAGCCCGTCCATCAGCACCTTGCCCGCAATCCCAACGCCACCCCCGCTGACCGTCAGATAGACGAAGGATGCCAGCAGGATCGCATAGGCAATCGGCATGCCGATGCCTGCCATCACGAACAGGGTGACAAGGCACAGCGTGAATTCAAGGGTCATGTGCCGGCCTCTTCCGCCGAGGTCTCGGCCAGTTCTTCATAATGATGCAGATCGGATTCCGCGCCGTTCTTCAGGATGTCCCAGGTGCGCCAGGCATAACGCAGGGCGACGATGGCGAGGAAACCGAAGTAGATCGAATAGACATGGCGCACGCGAATCCAGTCGCCGAACACGGTGGACAGGGTCGGCGTTTTTTTCAGGCGCAGGATATGGAATTTCTCCCACGTCGGCCCGAATGAGGCCAACAGTCCAACGCAGATCGCGACGGCCGCGAAAATGGCAAACCATTTACGCATCGTCGGGCTGACGTTGGTGTAAACGATGTCGAAAATCACATGATCCCGCTGGCGCACGATGAACGCATTGCCCCAGAACACGATCCAGACCCACATCAGCAGGCAGAATTCCAGCGTCCAGCCGTATCCGTTGGGATCAAGGATCGGGATCGCCTCGGCGATCCATTCAGCGCGCGCGGTATAGCGCACGGTGACTTGCAGGATGAATGTCGCAAACATGGCGGCCATCAACATGGCCGCCACGAATTCCGCGCCGCGGTTGATCCAAGCGAATACTGGCTTCATCGGATCCCCCGCAGCGCTGCTTTCAGATCAGTTGCCCAGCGCGTTGATCTGGTCCAGCACGCCTTCGGGCCAATCGGCCGAGGCATCGGTATCCAGGTACATCGACTGAACATGGCTGCGGAACGCGGCCTGATCGGGCTCATAAATCTCGACACCCTGCTCACGAATGAACGAGGCGAGCGAGTTTTCCTTGTCCAGCTGACGCAGACGACCAACCGAAGCGGCTGCATCGGCAGCGGCCTGAACGGCGACCTGCTGTTCAGCGCTCAGACCATCCCAGACCGCTTTCGAGAAGGCGACATAGTTCAGGTCAACCAGATGCGCGGTCAGCACGATTTGATTGGTCACCTCATAGAACTTGGCGTCTACGACGGTCGGCAACGGGTTATCCTGACCGTCAACCGATCCGGTCGACAACGCGGTGTAGACCTCGGTAAAGGCCATCGGCGTCGGGTTCGCACCCAGCGCTTTGCCCAGGAACTGCCACGCATCCGTGCCCGGCATCCGCAGGTTCACCCCGGCCAGATCCGCAGGCGTCATCACCGTCAGCTCTTCTTTCGTCTGACGCAGGTTCACGTGGCGCTTGCCCAGATACATGACGCTCAGCAGTTTCACGCCCAGCTCATCTTCCACCTTCTGCTTGAAGGGGGCCATCAGCGGATCATTGAACACGCGCACCTGATGCGCGGCGTCCTGATGGACATAGCCCGTCGCGAAGATCGAGAATTCGGGGAAGAACTGTGCCAGTTCCTGCGCCGAAGTGATCGACATCTCCAGATCGCCCGACGCAATCGCCTCAAGCTCCGAGTTCTGCGCGATCAGCGAGCCGTTGTAATGCGGCTCATACGTCGCAAAGCCCGAAACGGCAGGTGCGAAGACCTGTTCCAGCGCCAAAGAACGCTGATCGCTGGCAGATGCCGGCGTCGACATGCGCAACGTGATGGCATGGCTGTCGGCAAAAGCCGGTGCAGCGATGCCCGCGCCAAGCGTCAGCGCGCTGAGCGACGCTATCGCGGCACGGCGGGTTAGTTTGGTTAACATTATATTCCTCCCTAGGATCAGACCGTCACAATAAGGTCAAAATCCTTATTGTGAATAGATTAGTTTTCGCAAGATATTTTCGATAATATCAGGTATTTTTTCCTGAATGGCAAAAGACGTGCCATTTAGGTTGGCCTTGTATCAGGCAGGGTTCTGCTCGACCTTGTGCCATGCGATGCCGACCCGCAACGCCCGTTGACGGGCCGCGAAAAACGCATACGCCGAGATATTTCGGGCAAATCCCGACCGCGCCACATAGCGCTACGTCAAACCCCGTACCTGCCGCTTACCGGCGCCAGAAACTGCGCGCGGCCCTTGCAGCGCGCGCGTCAATCCGCGCCCCTGATCCATGCAGCGCCCGGCGGCGCAAATCGCTTGCCGGTGTGGTCACAAGCCGCGCCAGAAACGCCTCCAGCTCGGCCAGATGCACACCTGATCGTCCGGGCTGAAACACCGGCGCGTTCAGCATCTTCAGGCAGACATCTGGGTCATCTTCTATGCGCAACACCTCGGCCACCAGGGCGTCCAGGGATGCTAATTCATTGGCATTGACGAATGCCGCCGGGTTGAAATCCTCCGTAACCAGCGGATCACCCCAATAAATCGGGATCGTGCGCGCCGCAAAGGATTGCACGATCTTCTCGGTACAGTAACCGGGATGGCTGGCGTTTTCATAGGCCATCGAGAACCGGTACCGGCCAAGGAACTGCGCCTTTGCCTGCGCTCCGGGCAGCGTTTTCTCTAACTGCTGCAACGCATCGGTATTGCGCAGATGCTTGCCCCCCGAAGCAACCCCGCGGGCGGCATCAAATGCCGCAAAAGCATCACCGCGATGGGGCGCACTGTGGGTCGAGGCCGACACGACATAACCACAGAACCCGTCCCGCGCATCAAGATCCTGTCGGGTCAACGCAGCGCGCGGTTCGCAGATCTGCTGATACTCGTCATAGATCGTATACAAAGGACACCTGAGGTAGCGATCGCCAAAGACGATCGGATCAAAACCAATCGCATAATCACAGTGGTTGAAATTGGCCGATTGTGTTGAAAAACTCCGTTTTAGGGCCTGAACGATGATTTTTCTTTCCATGCAGCCCGATCCTAAATTTTTGGCGCGGGGGTCGGCCCAAATCGCCTACATGCGCTCACGCGCAGCCATGCGCTGTCTCGTGGTCAAAGCTTTCCGACTATTTCGCTTCATAGGTTTTCGCAAGAAATCCGCGACGCTCTGATTTCGGAGTTTTTCAACACAATCCGCCGAGATATTCTCTCCGGTGAAAAAAACCTTGATGCAATCTTCGCCCATGAAGGCAAAATGCCCATCGGGCCGGTAAGGCTTGCGACCAAAGTTCGAGAAGAAGCACAAATCCGGTCGCTCAGTCACGACCTTGATGCTGGCGTGGCGGCGCATCAGCTTTGTAAACAGATTGGTCTCGGGCTTAAAACTGCCCCAGAAATCTGTGAAAGCCACTCGAACAGTCATCTATGCGCTCTTTCGAAAATTTGGGCTGCTACTGCGCTGGCTACCAGGCATCCGGGAAAAGAAAAACCGCGCCGTTTGCACGACGCGGTAATCAGGGTTCATGTCACTGGCGTTGATCCCGTCGGGGATCAACCTTCGACGTTCAGTGCCTTGCGCACGGTTTCGATCGCAGCGTCCAGCAGCGGACCACTTTCAGGGGCCGCGTCCACCAGTGATTTCAGGCCGGTTTTGCGCAGCGGGTTCAGATCGGATGCGTCAATCGCTTCGCTGACCTTGGCCGCATCCCAACCTTCGCTGGTCAGCAGAACGTTCAGATCCGGCGTCATCGCATCGCCAAGGGCCGCATCGGCCATCGGTTCGGCGGCGTCTTCTGCCATTGCGACGGCTTCACCGGCCGCATCTTCAGTCGATTCCATGGCATCATCAGCCATCTCTGTCGCGGCCTCAGTGGTGTCCTCAGCCATCTCCGTCGCGGCTTCAGCGGTATCCTCAGCCATTTCGGTCGCAGCCTCGGCGGTATCTTCAGCCATCTCAGTCGCGGCCTCAGTGGTATCCTCAGCCATCTCTGTCGCAGCTTCGGCGGTATCCTCAGCCATCTCCGTCGCGGCTTCAGCGGTGTCCTCAGCCATCTCTGTCGCAGCCTCGGTGGTATCCTCAGCCATCTCGGTCGCGGCCTCAGTGGTATCCTCAGCCATCTCTTCGGCCATCTCCGTCGCTGCGCCTGTCGTTTCTGCGGCGTCTTCGCTGGCATCGCTCACGGCGTCCGAAACGGCATCTGCTGCATTCTCGGCACTTTCGACGGCACCCTCAACCGCGCCTTCGACGACATCGCTGACAGCATCCGCCGCATTCTCCAGCCCTTCCGAGACTGCATCCGCAGCCTCCTCAGCCGCTTCCGTCACAGCTTCGGCGACTTCTTCGGTTGCCGTTTCCACAGCCTCTGCTGCGGAGTCCGTCGCCTCTTCCACCTCAACGGCAGCTTCTGCAGCCACCGACTCGGCCGCGTCCTCGACCTCGGTCGTGGCCACCGGCGCCGGATCGTCGTTGCGCACGATTAGCAGCACGGCCCCGATAACGGCGGCGGCAGTAATGATATAAATGATCGTTCTGTTCATGGGTCCCACCCTTGGCTGGCTGAATTTCGCCCGACGTAGTCCTGTCCGGGGCAAAGTTCCAGCCCCGATGCGCGGCTTCTTGCCGTATTGGCCCTTGAATGCCCCTCGTCCGCGCCCTAATTTGCGCGCTCAGGACGACGACAACCATAAAAGGAAGACCTGCCATCGCTCGCAGACCTCACAACGCGCCTCCGGTGCGTGAAACCGGCCCCCGCGTCAATGATCGCATCCGGGCCACGGAAATCCGCCTTATCGGCGCTGACGGTGAAAACGTGGGTGTCGTGACACCCGAACGCGGAATGCAGCTGGCTGACGAAGCCGGGCTCGACCTCGTTGAAATCTCGCCCAACGCCACACCGCCTGTCGTCAAGATCATGGACTTCGGCAAGTTCAAGTACGAGACGCAGAAACGCGAAAGCGAAGCGCGCAAGAAACAGAAGATCATCGAGGTGAAAGAGGTCAAGTTTCGGCCCAACACCGATGTGCATGACTATGACGTCAAAATGCGCAACGTGACCAAGTTTCTGGAAAACGGCGACAAGGTAAAGGTCACACTGCGCTTCCGGGGTCGCGAGATGGCACACCTGAACCTCGGGCGTGAACTGCTTGAACGGGTCGCGGATGATGTCGAAGCGGCCGCGCTGGGCAAGATCGAGAATATGCCCAAGATGGAAGGCCGTCAGATGGTGATGATGATCGGCCCGACGAAATAACACCGCTCAAGCAGTTATCGAAACCGCCATAGACAATCGACAGAAAGGCCCCCACCCGGGGCCTTTTTCATGCCCGGCAGTCGAAAAAACCCGCCGCCCCGTCTTCTCGTTGAAAATATCTTGGGGAGTCTACAGCCCGATGCTGTTCGGCAAACGTTGGGCCGAAGGGTCGGGGGTCGAGCTCGGCGCGGCCAGCGCCATGCCCGTCGGCGCAATGCTGTTGCAACTGCTCGCGCTGTTCGGCCTCGCCTGCCTCGTCAGCCGCACGGCGATGACCCACGACCTCTATACTGCGATCATCGGCATCCTGACGGCGGCAGCTTTCGTCACCTCAACCGGCAAGTTCAGCGGCAAATCAACCTACGCATTGGTCGTCGACGGCGGCTACATCATCGCCGCAGGCGCCCTGATGATCGTGATCCGGGGCATCGCCGGAGCAATGTGAGGCTGCCCTGGCCCATCATTGACCCCAATATATCCCCGCCGGAGGCTCCCCACTCGTGCCACCAATCCGACGGTGCGGGGGTTCACGCGCTTCGCCGCAACCCCGCCGCGCCCGACCGCCAGTCGCGCGCGGCATCGCCGAACGCCTCAAACAGTTTGCGCGACACCGGATCAGCAGCGGCGTTATACTCCGGGTGCCACTGCACCCCGAGTGAGAATCCCCGCGCATCACGCACATAGACCGCCTCGGGCGTGCCATCATCGGCGCGCCCGTCGATCACCAGACGCGGACCCGGCATATCAATCCCTTGCCCGTGCAGCGTATTGGTGCGCACCACATCGCTGCCCATCAGCGTCGCGAACGGCCCGCCGGGCGTGAAATGCACATCATGGCGGATTGTGTTGAAAAACTCCGAAATCAGAGCGTCGCGGATTTCTTGCGAAAACCTATGAAGCGAAATAGTCGGAAAGCTTTGACCACGAGACAGCGCATGGCTGCGCGTGAGCGCATGTAGGCGATTTGGGCCGACCCCCGCGCCAAAAATTTAGGATCGGGCTGCATGGAAAGAAAAATCATCGTTCAGGCCCTAAAACGGAGTTTTTCAACACAATCGGCGCAGGGCGAATTTCTCCTCCAGCGTGCCATCAGGCGGCATGCGGTGGTTCATCCGCCCCGGCAGATCGCGAATTTCCGGATGCAGGGTGGCGCCAAACGCGACACTCAACTCCTGAAAGCCCAGACACACCGCAAAGATCGGCTGCGCCCGCTCAACACAGGCCCGGATCAACGGCAGCGCCAGCCGATCCCGCGAGCGGTTGAAATCGCCATGCGCAGGCGTCGCCGCCTGCCCGTATTCTTCCGGGTGCACGTTGGGCCGCCCGCCGGTGAACAGAAACCGGTCACAAGCCGCCATCAGATCGTCCAGATCGACCAGGTCAGGATCCGGTGGCACCAGCAAAGGCAAACAATCCGACACGCCCGAGATCGCCTCGGACAACATCGTCCCGACCCCGTGCACCAGATAATCATCATTAATCAGATGCTGGTTGCCGATAATTCCAATGACCGCGCGCGCCATGCAATTCTCCGTCGAAGATCCCGCACTTTATAAGCGCTCGCCATGTCCGGGGCCACCATCTTTCACAGATGCGATGCCGCGCTCATATCTTTTCGCCAAAAATACTCCGGGGGGTCTGGGGGGCTGGGGGGGTCTGGGGGGCTGGTCGGGGGGTCTGGGGGGCTGGCCCCTCCTGCCATCGCCCGCGGCCACGAACCGGCGGATTTTCAATCCGACGGCCCCTGCCCCTTCAACTCCAACCGCCGCGCATGCAGCACGGGTTCAGTATAGCCGGACGGTTGCGCACGCCCTTCAAACACCAGATCGCAGGCCGCCTTGAACGCAACCCCGTCGAACCCCGGCCCCATTGGCTGATAGAACGGATCATCGGCGTTCTGCCGATCCACCACAGCAGCCATTTTCTTCATCCCCGCCATCACCTGATCTGCGCTGATCACCCCATGATGCAACCAGTTCGCCAGCGCTTGCGAGGATATTCGGCAGGTCGCGCGATCCTCCATCAACCCGACATCGTGAATGTCCGGCACCTTGGAACAGCCGACCCCCTGATCCACCCAGCGCACCACATAGCCCAGGATGCCCTGCGCGTTGTTGTCGATCTCGTCAGAAATCTCGACGTCCGACCAGTTGCGCCCCTCAGCCAAAGGGATCGTCAACAGATCGTCCAGCGTGCCGCGCGGGCCGCCTGCCGCCAGCTCGGCCTGTCGCGCAGGCACATCGACGGCGTGATAATGCGTCGCATGCAGCGTCGCAGCGGTCGGTGACGGCACCCAGGCGCAATTCGCACCCGCCATCGGGTGGCCGATTTTTTCGTCCAGCATCGCCGCCATCCGGTCCGGCGCCGCCCACATGCCCTTGCCGATCTGCGCCTTCCCGGCCAGCCCACAAGCCAGCCCAATGTCGACATTGCGATCCTCATACGCCGCGATCCAGGGCGTCGATTTCATCTGCCCCTTGCGGATCATCGGCCCCGCCTCCATCGAGGTATGAATCTCATCCCCCGTCCGATCCAGGAACCCGGTGTTGATAAACGCAACCCTGTGCCGCGCCGCGCGGATGCATTCCTTGAGGTTCGCGCTTGTCCGCCGCTCCTCATCCATGATCCCCAGCTTGACGGTGTATTGCGGCAGCCCCAATGCCGCCTCGACCGCCGTGAACAGATCATCCGTGAAGGCAACCTCATCCGGCCCATGCATCTTCGGCTTCACGACATAGGTCGACCCTTCGTCCGAGTTTCCGCCCTCGCGATCAAGATCATGCATCCCGATCAGCACGGTGATCATCGCGTCCAGCAACCCCTCGAACACCTCGTTCCCGTCGCCGTCCAGCACCGCCGGATTGGCCATCAGATGCCCGACATTCCGAACCAGCATCAGCGCGCGGCCTTTCAGCGTAATCTCTCCGCCGCCGGGCCATTGGTATGTGTGATCGGGGTTTAGTGCGCGGTTGAAAGTCTTGCCGCCCTTGGTCACGCTTTCCTCAAGATCGCCCCGCATCAGACCCAGCCAGTTGCGATAGGCGACGACCTTGTCTTCGGCATCGACACAAGCCACCGAATCTTCCAGATCCATGATCACAGTGATCGCGGCCTCCAACCGGATGTCGTTGACGCCAGCGGGATCCGTTGCGCCAATACTGCCTTTGCGTGACACATCAATCTCGATGTGCAACCCATTGTTCAACAGCAATATTGAGTCCGGAGAAGATGGATCACCCGTGAATCCCACAAACTGATCGGGATCTGCCAGCGGGGGCACCAACGCCCCAGCGACGACCGTGTACCCCGCACAATCCGCATGGCGGCCTGATGCCAGCGGCGCGGCCCGATCCAGGAAATCCTTAGCCCAACCCACAACACGCGCACCGCGCTCGGGATCGAACGCCTTGCCACTCGGCGCATCGCCCAAAGCATCGGTGCCGTACGACGCATCATAGAGCGACCCCCACCTCGCATTCGCCGCGTTCAGCGCATAGCGTGCGTTGGTGATCGGAACCACCAGCTGAGGGCCCGGAATGGTCGCAATCTCTGCGTCGATATTGTCCGTATCAATCGCGAAACCCGCCCCTTCGGGAACCAGATACCCAATGTCGCGCAAGAAGCGCTGATACGCGTCTGCGTCATGGGGCTGGCCCAACCGCTGACGATGCCAGTCGTCGATCTTTGACTGTAACGCTTCACGTTCACCCAATAACTCTCTGTTTCGGGGAGAAAACTTAGAAACGATATCTGCCAGAGATGTCCAGAAATGCGCCGCGTCGATCCCGGTGCCGGGCAGCGCTTCGCCCTCAACAAAAGCGGCCAGCTCGCTTGCCACCTGTAGCCCGTCACGTTCTGTTCGATCCGTCATATCCGGCCCTTCAACTGTCTGGTTCAGCGCAAAATCCGGCGGACCCTAGAACCATGGCAGGCAAGTCGCAAGCGCGCCCCTCTGCGCAGGTGGACGCCCAGCCGCCGCGCCGCTAGGGTGCGGTTAACCCTGCGACGAAAGCCCCGAAATGACCGACCAAAAATCAGCCGAAGTCCGATTGGCGGACTATGCCCCGTTCAGCCACCTGATCGACGGGGTTCACCTGACTTTTCACCTGTCACCCAATGCCACCCGCGTCGAATCCCGGATCGCGTTCCGACCGAACCCAAACGCTGAATCGGTATCCGATATATTTCTGCACGGTGAAGGCCTTAAGACTCTTTCTTCAACCATCAATGGAATTCCTGTCGCGCTGACCCCAGCCGACCAGGGCGTACTGATTCCGGTCCCCGATGGCCCCTTCACCTTCGAAGCCGAAGTTGAGATTGACCCCGCCGGCAACACCGCGCTGGACGGGCTTTACATGTCGAACGGCATGTATTGCACCCAGTGCGAAGCGGAAGGATTTCGCAAGATCACCTGGTACCCTGACCGCCCCGACGTCATGGCCACCTTCACGGTGCGGATCGAAGGCGATCTGCCGGTGCTGCTGTCCAATGGCAACCCCACGGGCAGCGGCCCCGGCTGGGCCGAATGGCACGACCCATGGCCCAAGCCGGCCTATCTGTTTGCGCTCGTCGCCGGTGATCTGGTGGCCGAGGCCGATCACCTTACCACATCCGAAGGCCGCGCCGTGGCCCTGAATATCTGGACCCGCCCCAATGACGCGGGCAAGGCGACCTATGCGATGGACGCGCTGAAACGATCGATGCGCTGGGATAAACAGACCTATGGGCGCGCTTACGACTTGGACGTTTTCAACATCGTCGCCGTGGATGACTTCAATATGGGCGCGATGGAGAACAAAGGCTTGAACATTTTCAACTCCAGCTATGTTCTGGCCTCGGCTCAAACGGCGACCGATCGTGACTATGAATTTGTCGAGACGATCATTGCGCACGAGTATTTTCACAACTGGACCGGCAACCGGATCACCTGCCGCGACTGGTTTCAGCTGTGTCTGAAAGAGGGGCTGACCGTGTTCCGCGACCAGCAGTTCACGCAGGACATGCGCTCGGCCCCAGTCAAGCGGATCGAGGATGTGGTCAAACTGCGCGCGCGCCAGTTTACCGAAGATGCCGGACCGCTGGCGCACCCTGTGCGCCCGGAAAGCTTTATTGAGATCAATAACTTCTACACCGCGACCGTCTATGAAAAGGGCGCCGAGGTCATCCGCATGCTGCACCGTTTGGTGGGCGAGGATGATTACTCCAAAGCATTGGATCTCTATTTTGAGCGTCACGACGGCGATGCGGCGACTATCGAAGACTGGCTTGCCGTGTTTCAGGACGCCACAGGGCGCGACCTGACACAGTTCAAACGCTGGTATTCACAGGCCGGAACGCCGCGCCTGACCTTCACTGATGACTTCAAAAATGGCACCTATACTGCTACTTTTGAACAGGAAACCCGCCCGACACCTGGTCAGCCCGACAAGCAACCACAAGTCATCCCCATCGCCATGGGCTTGCTTGGTCCGAACGGGGACGAGGTTGCCGAAACCCGTGTGCTCGAGATGACCGAGGCCAAGCAAAGCTTTACCTTTGACGGCCTCGGCGCAAAGCCGGTGCCGTCGATCCTGCGCGGATTCTCAGCGCCCGTGATCCTTGAACGCAAATCCGACCCGGACGAACGCGCATTCCTGCTGGCCCATGACACCGATCCCTTCAACAAGTGGGAGGCTGGCCGCGCCCTGGCGCGCGAAACGCTGATGGCGCTGGCCGCCCATGGCACGGCGCCCGGCACCGCCTTCCTTGACGGTCTTGCCACCGTCGCCGCCGACAGCGCGCTCGACCCGGCGTTTCGTGCCCTGGTTCTGCGCCTGCCTTCCGAAGATGACATCGCTCAGGGTCTGTTTGACGCCGGGCTGACGCCCGACCCGCTGGCAATCCACCATGCCGGGCAAAGCCTGCGCCATTCGATAGCCGCGCGCCTGAAGCCGGACCTGCCCGATCTGCTGGCCGCCGCCCGTGTCGATGGACCCTATTTGCCGGATGCGGCCCCCGCCGGACAGCGCAGCTGGTTCCTGGCGTTGCTTGACCTTGCCACGCGCCTTGATGGCGGCAGCGCGGCGGTTTCGGTTTATGATGACGCGGACAACATGACCCTGAAACAGGGCGCATTGGCGATTCTTCTGTCGGTCGGGCAAGGCAAGGATCAGCTTGCCGCCTTTCACGATGAATGGCACCAGGATCGTCTGGTGATGGACAAATGGCTGGCGCTTCAGGCCGGGTTCGCGGCCCCCGAAACTGCGGTCGAAACGGTCACCGGCCTGACCGAGCACCCGCTGTTCGAATGGAAGAACCCCAATCGTTTCCGGGCACTTATCGGCGCTTTTTCAGGCAATGCAGCAGGGTATCACCGCGCTGATGGCGCGGGCTATGATCTGCTGGCCGAATGGCTGATCCGCCTGGATCCGGTGAACCCGCAGACGACCGCGCGGATGACAACGGCGTTCCAGAATTGGCGGCGCTATGACGCGGATCGGCAGGGCATGATGCGCGCGGCGCTGGGTCGGATTGCCGCTACGCCAAACCTTAGCGGAGACACTAGCGAGATGGTCACTCGCCTGTTGGGTGGCTGAGGGGTCTGACCCGCAAAGAACCCGCCGCTCCACTGGCACGAGGCAATCCAGGGCCTTCTGCCTTCACCGGCCATCATTGACCCATAAATATCCCCGCCGGAGGCATAATTCTCTTCACTCGACCCGGCAAAAGCTCTGCGCGTTGGTCCATTGCTTCATCTCCGCCACCATGTGCGGCTTGCGCATCGGCGTCCAATCCGCCGCGACACCGCGCCATTTGCGATCCCGCCCCTCGATCACCCCGTCGCGCGGCCCGGTCACGGCCATAATCCGCAAACCGCAGGACAAGTTGTCGCCGCCGTCTTTCAGGTGATCCTGGCTGGTCGAACGGCAGCCATAGCCGCGCGCCGTGGCCGGGGCGATCTGGACCAGCCCGAACCACTTGCCGTCCCGCCCGCCAACGGCATCAGGCTTCCATGTGCTTTCGTATTTCGCCAACGCCGAGATCAGCCCGACCCAGAATGACCGGCGATCATGCGCCTCGGCCTCTGGATAAGCCGGGCACCAGGCGTCGATGTCGCGCGGCACAAAGGCAACCAGCGGGGCGGCGTGATCGTAAAGCGCCGCACGGCTGGCGCGGGACCAATAGGCGGCTTCGGGGTGAAAATCCCAGCGGGCGGCGGGATCAGGTTCGGGCGCTGGCGCCACAAAGACCGGGGCGGGTGCCGGGGGCGTTGCCGGCAGGATCATCGGTGCGCAGGCAAACAGGAATGGCGCAAGAAAACTCAGGCTCAGGCAGGCACGCAGCATGGTCAGACTTCCTTGGGCACACACAATCGCCCGTGTTAAGGCCCCGTTCCCGCCCACGCAACATCTCAGCGCGTCGCGCACGCGGCCCTCGCCGTGCTTGCCCACGCCGACGCGACGCCCTAGAACGCGGCCCGGAACCAAAGGATATGGACCTATGCTGGACCTGACATTTGAAACCCCGAAACCCAAGGTCATTCAGGGGGCTAAGCACGACTGGGAACTTGTGATCGGGATGGAGGTTCACGCCCAGGTCTCATCGAACGCCAAACTGTTTTCGGGCGCCTCGACCACCTTCGGGGCCGAACCGAACAGCAACGTGGCCTTTGTGGATGCCGCGATGCCCGGCATGCTGCCGGTGATCAACGAATTCTGCGTTGAACAGGCGGTGCGAACCGGGCTGGGGCTGAAGGCGGCGATCAATCTTAAATCGGCATTTGACCGCAAGAACTATTTCTACCCCGACCTGCCGCAGGGGTATCAGATTTCGCAGCTTTACCACCCCATCGTCGGTGAATGCGAAGTGCTGGTTGAGCTGGCCAGCGGCGTCGCCCGGATGGTTCGCATCGAACGCATTCATCTGGAACAGGACGCTGGCAAATCGATCCACGACATGGATCCCAACATGTCCTTCGTCGATCTGAACCGCACCGGCGTGGCCCTGATGGAGATCGTCAGCCGCCCCGATATTCGCGGCCCGGAAGAAGCCGCCGCCTATGTCGTCAAACTGCGCCAGATCCTGCGCTATCTGGGCACCTGCGACGGCAACATGCAGAACGGCAACCTGCGGGCCGACGTGAACGTCAGCGTCTGCCGCCCCGGCGATTACGAACGCTATTGGGAAACGCAGGATTTCAGCCACCTGGGCACACGTTGCGAGATCAAGAACATGAACTCAATGCGCTTCATCCAGCAAGCTATTGATGTGGAAGCCAAACGCCAGATCGCGATTCTTGAGGATGGCGGGAAAGTCGATCAGGAAACCCGGCTTTATGATCCCGACAAGGGCGAAACGCGCTCGATGCGCTCCAAGGAAGAGGCGCATGATTACCGCTATTTCCCCTGCCCTGACCTACTGCCGCTGGAGATCGAGCAAGCCTGGGTCGACGAAATCAAAGCCTCCCTTCCCGAATTGCCGGACGCCAAGAAGGCGCGTTTTGTCGCCGATTTCGGGATGACCGATTATGACGCCGGGGTTCTGACCGCTGATGTCGTCTCGGCCGATTTTTTCGAGGGTGTCGCCAAGGGTCGCGACGGCAAGCAGGCCGCGAACTGGGTCATCAATGAACTGTTCGGACGTCTGAACAAGGAAGACATCGCGATAACTGACAGCCCCGTCAGCGCCGACCAGCTGGGCGGTATCCTCGACCTGATGGCCAAGGGCGACATCTCGGGCAAGATCGCCAAGGAGTTGTTCGAGGTTGTCTGGACCGAAGGCGGCGACCCGGCCGAAATTGTCGAGGCACGCGGCATGCGCCAGGTCACCGACACCGGCGCAATCGAAGCCGCCGTCGATCAGATCATCGCCGACAACCCCGCCCAGGTCGCAAAGGCACAGGAAAACCCGAAACTGGCCGGCTGGTTCGTTGGCCAGGTGATGAAGGCCACCGGGGGCAAGGCGAATCCCAAGGCCGTGAATGAGGTCGTGGCCAAGAAACTCGATCTCTGATACAATACCGGCGGGGCAGGATCGGGACATCACGCAAGCACGGCGAATTTTCGCCTAGTTTTGGCATAGCGCAGGGCATATATCGCTTTGCAGTCAGGGTTTGCGACCTGTTATAAGATCGGCTCGTTATGTAGGGACAGAGCATGGCACGTTACGAATACAAGGTTGTTCCGGCACCGTCGAAGACACGGCGCATCAAGGGTATGAAGACGGTCGAAGATCGCTTCGCCTTTGGCATGGAAATGCTGATGAACGATCTTGGGGCTGAAGGTTGGGAATATCTGCGCGCCGGGACGCTGCCGTGCGAAGAGCGCAGCGGTATTCGCGGGCGCACGACCGAATCGATTAAGCACATGCTGATCTTCCGTCGCAGCCTGGACGATGCCGCCGAACAGCCGCGCGCCCTGCTGCGCGACTATTCGTCCGAGCCACCGCCCGCACAGATGTCGACCGCAGCGCCGCCGCCAATGCGACCCGCGCCCGAGATTCAGCCACCCGAACGCGCGCCCGAGCGTGGATACGACAACGGGTATTCCAACGGTTATGATGAACGTGGCGCTTATGACGATCGCGGATCGTCGTTCAGCGAACGCCCTCCATTCGAGCCGGAATACAGAGAGCGCGGCGGCTATGGCGAACGTAGCAATGGGCAGTATGCCGACGCCGGACCGGCCTATGACAATGACGACGACGGTTACGAATATGAACCTTCGGAATTTCAGCGCCCCGCTCGTGGGTCGTCCCGCCGTCGCCCGCCGTCGGATGCGCCCTGGAAGATGTCGCAGGATTGGGAAGACGACCGCTAGGCCTGGTGCCGATTCTCAGCCGTTGACGATCAACTCCAGCGCGTGAATGCGTCCGATCAGGTCTTTGCCCAGACAGTCGTGGATTGCCCGGTGGCGTTGCAGCCGCGACATTGCGGTAAAGGCGTCAGCGGTGATCGTCACACGAAAATGGGTCTGACCGCCTTCACGCCACCCCGCATGACCACGATGCCCTTCGCTGGTGTCGGCAACTTCCAGCACCGAGGTATCAAATCCATCCGCCAGCATTGCGTGAATTTCGTCGCTAATCTGCATTTTTTCTGCCCGCCCCCTTTTGGTTTCCGTCCGAAACACTAAACTCACCCGTCTTGAACGGAAAGCCGGGTGCGCACGAAGGACGATCTGATGAAAAAAGACGACCCGTTTGGATTTGATCTGAGCGTCAAATCCGACAAGAAAAAGCGAACGCGCGGACGGCGTGGGATGTCGGGGGCGTTCGAAACCTCGACCCGGCGGTGCGAGGCACCCAATTGTGAAGAAGCCGGGCAATACCGCGCGCCCAAGTCCCCCGATGACCTGGAAGAGTTCTATTGGTTCTGCAAGGATCACGTGCGCGAATACAATTTGAAGTGGAACTTCTTCAACGGCACGACCGAGGAGGAGTTTGAGGAGTTCATCGACAAGGATCGCGTCTGGGGCCGCGAAACCAAGCCATTCGCCAAGCCGGGTGTCGAAGGCAAGGCCTGGTCACGGCTGGGCGTTGACGACCCGCATCAGATACAGGGCGCGAATGCGACGCAGAATCCGGGGCGCGGCACCACAGGCGCGCGCAAACTGCCCCCGACCGAGCGGCGCGCGCTGGATATTCTGGAAGCCAAGGACCATTGGTCAAAGCCGGAAATTCGCAAGCAATACAAATCACTTGTGAAGGATCTGCACCCGGATATGAACGGCGGAAATCGCGAAGACGAAGACCGCCTTCAGGAGGTTGTCTGGGCCTGGGACCAGATCAAGGAAAGCCGGAATTTCGCCAGTTAACGACATACCCTCACGCGACAGGCTGAACGGATGGTGCGCCGCAATGCCAGCCGCAACCCATGGCGTGCAATGGGGTAATGCAGATGTCTGGAAAGTCGGCGGAAAGGTCTTTGCAATTATCGGCTGGAATGACGGAAACCCGGCCATCACCTTCAAGACCGGAGAGATCGGGTTTGAAGTACTCTCGAATCAACCCGGATTGCGTCCGGCACCCTATATGGCGTCCCGTGGCCTAAAATGGATTCAGGCGTTCGATTCAAACAGCCTGTCCGACGATGACCTGCACGCCTATGTAAAGACATCCTACGACATGATCGCCCGCGCGCTGACGAAAGCGCGCAGAGCAGAGATCGGGCTGACGCGCGACTGAACCGTCGGCTGCCATTTGTCAGAGTTGAACGCCGGGTTTACGCCGCTTTGAACACCAGGCTGACACCGTTCAGGCAGTGCCGCTTACCGGTTGGCGCCGGGCCATCGTCGAAGATGTGACCAAGATGCGAACCACAGCGGCGGCAATGAACTTCCGTGCGGACACTCAGCAGTTTACGATCCGGCTTGGTGCGCACGGCGTTCGGCAGGCTCTGCCAGAATGACGGCCAGCCGGTGCCGCTGTCGAATTTGGTGCTCGACGGGTAAACCGGCAGATCGCAGCCATGGCAATGATAGGTGCCGGCCGCATAGTTCTTGTCCAGCGGCGACGATCCGGCACGCTCGGTCCCGTTCTGGCGCATGACCTTGAACTGGGTCTTGGTCAGCATCTTGCGCCACTCAGCCTCGGTCCGTTCAATTTCGAATGCGTTTGCCGGGCCTGCGATGGCCAGGGCGGCGGCTCCGGCGGCGGTGGTGGTCAGAAAGGTGCGGCGGTCCATTGATCTCTCCCGTTAAATTTCGCGGTGCCGCCCGGATCCGAGGGACTGGACCCGGGCGACGTTCCGATGCCGTTACGGCGAAGTTCTCCCGGATGAAGGCGGGGGGACCCACCAACACCCTTCGCCGGCGACACTAGCAAACACGTGCATGCCGGCGCGATAGTTTCACGGGGCTGTTCAATCAAACGTGTGCAACTGTCATCGCGGCGCGAGCGGCACCGACGTCTTGCACCGCCCTGCGATTTGTTGCACCACGGCCACCGGGCGGCACCGGGGTGTCGCGCCTTGGCAAAAAGGGCATGTTATGGCGGACGGAACGCGCGACGCATCGGCGAAACCAACCGAGGATATCTCGGTCAGTGAAGTGTTTGGCATCGACAGCGAGATGCCCGTCAAAGGATTTGCCGAGCGCACCGACCGCGTTCCCGAAGTGGATACGACCTATAAATTCGATCCCGAAACGACGCTGGCGATCCTGGCCGGGTTTGCCCACAACCGGCGGGTGATGATCCAGGGCTATCACGGAACGGGCAAATCGACGCATATCGAACAGGTCGCAGCGCGGCTGAACTGGCCCTGCGTTCGGGTAAACCTCGATTCGCACATCAGCCGGATCGACCTGATCGGCAAGGATGCGATCAAGCTGGTCGATGGCAAACAGATCACCCAGTTTCAGGAAGGCATCCTGCCCTGGGCGCTGCGCAATCCGACCGCGATCGTGTTTGATGAATATGATGCGGGCCGCGCCGACGTGATGTTCGTGATCCAGCGGGTGCTGGAAACGGACGGCAAGCTGACGCTGCTGGACCAGAACGAGGTTATCACCCCGCACCCGTCTTTCCGCCTGTTCGCAACCGCGAATACCGTCGGCCTGGGCGACACCACGGGCCTGTACCACGGCACCCAGCAGATCAACCAGGGCCAGATGGACCGCTGGTCGCTGGTCGCGACGCTGAATTATCTGAGCCACGATGCCGAGGCGGCCATCGTCCTGTCCAAGGCGCCGACCTATAACAACGACAAGGGCCGCAAGATCATCAGCCAGATGGTCACCGTGGCCGATCTGACCCGCGTCGCCTTCATGAACGGCGACCTGAGCACGGTCATGAGCCCCCGAACGGTCATCGCCTGGGCCGAAAACGCCCGCATCTTCCGCGACGTCGGCTATGCCTTCCGCCTGAGCTTCCTCAACAAATGCGACGAGTTGGAACGCCAGACCGTGGCGGAGTTCTATCAGCGGTGCTTTGATGAGGAACTGCCGGAGAGTGCCGCGAGCGTGGCGTTGGGGTGATGACTAGATATCATTCGTTCCCGCTCGGCAAAAACGCGAAGGATCGCGTCCGGCCGTGGGGTGGGAGCATCGCTTCCGCCCCGGGGGGGCGGGCGGGCGCGATCCGGCCCACGGGGGCCGGCTTCTCCGTCGCTGGTCGCACGCGTAGTGTCATTTCCATTGGCGCACGCAAATGAACAAACCCACCGACAACCCAGCCGATCCGTTCAAAAAGGCCCTGGCCGAGGCGACGAAGGTCATGGCGGACGATGCCGAATTGTCGGTCAGCTTTACGGTGGACCCGCCGGGCCTGTCCAACGACTCGGTGCGCCTGCCGCAGGTTTCCCGCCGGATGACGCGGGATGAGGTGTTGCTGGCGCGCGGCACTGCGGACGCTTTCGCGCTGCGCCACAAGTTCCACGACCCCGCCACCTTCAACCGCTATTCCCCCGACGGACAGATGGCCCGCGATCTTTACGAGGCGATGGAAGAAGCACGGTGCGAAGCGATGGGCGCGCGCGATATGCCGGGAACCGCCGGTAACATCGACGCCAAGATCGCGAGCGAGGCGGCCAAGAAAGGGTTCGGAGAGATTACCGAGGCCGCGCAGGCCCCGCTTGCCACTGCCGCCGGATATCTGGTCCGCCATCTGGCCACAGGCCGCGACCTGCCGCCTGATGCGGCGAATGTTATGGAGTTGTGGCGCGGGTTCATGGAATCCCAGGCGGCCGAAAACTTTGACAGCATCGACGACGCGCTGGCCGATCAGGCGTCTTTCGCGCGCCTCGCCCGGCAGATTATTTCCGACCTCGGCTATGGCGACCAACTGGGCGACGACCCGGATGCGGATGAAGACAGCGACGACGCGGGCGAGGAAACGGACGAAGCCGAAGACAACCCCGACAGCCAGAATGATGGCGATGACGAAGGCGAAGACGACGAAGACGCCAGCCCCGAGCGATCCCAGGACGACATGGACGATGCTGCGCAGGCGCAGGTCTCGATGGAGGATATGGAGGATCAGGAACAGGGGGATGAGGCCGAATTGCCAGAAGGCGATCAGCCGCTTGAACCGCCGCCCCCTGCCCCGGTCAGCGAGGCGGATCCGAACTACGCCGTCTTCTGTGACGAATTTGACGAAGAAATCTTGGCCGAAGATCTGGCCGAACCGGCGGTACTGGAGCGCTTGCGCGCCTACCTCGACCAGCAGCTGGAACCGCTGAAAGGCGCGGTCAGCCGGTTGGCCAACAAGTTGCAGCGCCGGTTGCAGGCGCAACAGAACCGCAGTTGGCTGTTCGATCTTGAGGAAGGCACGCTGGATGCCGGTCGCCTGGCGCGTGTTGTCGCCAACCCCACCACACCGCTGTCCTTCAAGCAGGAAAAGGACACCGAGTTCCGCGACACGGTGGTCACGCTGCTGCTGGATAACTCCGGTTCGATGCGGGGCCGCCCGATTTCCATCGCGGCGATTTGCGCTGACGTGCTGGCGCGCACGTTGGAGCGCTGTCAGGTCAAGGTCGAGATCCTGGGCTTCACCACCCGCGCCTGGAAGGGCGGGCAAGCGCGCGAGAAATGGCTGAACGACGGGCGCGTGCAGCTGCCCGGGCGCCTGAACGATCTGCGCCACATCGTCTATAAATCCGCCGATGCCCCTTGGCGGCGGACCCGGCCAAATCTGGGTCTGATGATGAAAGAAGGGTTGCTGAAGGAAAACATCGACGGCGAGGCGCTGGAATGGGCACACCGGCGTACCGCGCGCCGGGCCGAGGCGCGCAAGATCCTGATGGTGATCTCAGACGGCGCGCCGGTGGATGATTCAACGCTGTCCGTGAACCCCGCGAACTACCTTGAAAAGCACCTGCGCGATGTGATTGCCATGGTCGAGAAAAAGCGCGCCGTCGAACTGATCGCCATCGGTATCGGCCACGATGTGACGCGGTATTACGACCGGGCGGTCACGATCACCGATGTGGAACAGCTTGCCGGGGCGATGACGGAACAGCTTGCCAGCCTGTTTGACAACGACCCGCGTGCCAAGGCGCGGATGGTGGGTATCAAGCGCGCAAGCTGAGGTTTGCCGCGTCTGGCAGCGACACAAACGCCGCTGTATACCGCCTTGGGGAAACCGGGGGTGCGGGTGGCTTTCAGGCTGGAAAAGATACTGCGCGAATTTGAGCTCGCGGATACCAGCGTCACGCGCAAAGGCAACCACGTCTTTGACGCCGTCGCCATGGACCCTGCGGGACACGCGACCCATTTCACCCGTCGCATTATGTCTTTTGAGGAACCCTGGACAGGCTCGGTCATCGTGATGAATGACACCAGGGTGATCGGCAGCGGCGAAGACCCCCGCCCGTTCTACTGGTCCGGCAGCCCCTGCATCAGCGCGGTGACCTTCAGCCCCGACCACGGCTATATCAACAAAATCTACATCCAGGCGCAGGACCGTTGGCTTCCGGTCATCTTTCGCGATGGCAAGAGCGGCGGAAAGAACTGGATGCCATTTGTGCGGGATGATGACTTGTTTTTCGTGCACGAATTCTCTCCGTTTCGGATCCTGAAGGCCGAGTACATTCACGAAAACGATGGCTTCCTGGTCGCCAGAACCGTGGCCGAGCACAAGGTCCGCCTGCCGAGGTCGCACGACAAATACCCGTGGCTGCGCGGTGGCAGTAATGCCGTACAGATCGGCAGGGTGATTCTTGGAATGGGCCACACCAACGAACAGCCGGGAAAGACATTCGCGGATATCCGTCACCGGCCGTTCCTCTTTGTCTACAGGCCCGGCGAAAGCCTTGACTATCTGACCATGGAATACCCCTTCGACGAAGCCTTTCGCATCATCGACCCAACCTCGCTTTACATCCGTGACGGAATGCTTTTCCTGATCACGTCTGAAACCGAACGGGCCTGGTCCGTCGCCCCACAGAAAGGTCGCACGTGCCTGTATTCCATCGACATTTCGGCAGAGCCCGATGAAAGCGGTTTTGGTTTTAGGGGCCGGCGGCTTCATCGGTGGACATCTGGTCAGGACGCTCAAGGCCGAGGGGTGCTGGGTGCGTGGCGTCGACATAAAGGCGCATGAGTTCCGCCCCGATGTGGCT
Source organism: Paracoccaceae bacterium (assembly GCA_012103375.1). Taxonomy (NCBI): domain Bacteria; kingdom Pseudomonadati; phylum Pseudomonadota; class Alphaproteobacteria; order Rhodobacterales; family Paracoccaceae; species Paracoccaceae bacterium. Next base: position 3,624,474 of record WLWX01000001.1, on the reverse strand, counting down.
GATGATACCCGGCTTGGCGACCTGAGGGATCGCGACTTTGTACGCGGCGTTTTCGATCAGCCGTTTGATGAGGTTTATCAGCTGGCCGCCGACATGGGCGGCGCTGGGTATCTTTTACCGGCGCCAATGACGCGAGCATCGTCCACAACTCGGCCCAGATAAACCTCAACGTGGCCGGCGCGGCGCGGCACAGCGCTGTGCGGCGCCTGTTCTATTCATCGTCGGCCTGCATTTATCCGCTGCACAATCAGCTTGATCCCGACACCCCGAATTGCGCCGAAGACAGCGCCTATCCCGCCAACCCGGACAGTGAATACGGCTGGGAGAAACTGTTTTCTGAGCGGCTGTTTCAAAGTTATGGCCAGCAATTCGGCCTGACCTGCCGGATTGCGCGGTATCACAACGTTTTCGGCCCCTTTGGCACCTGGTCCGGCGGCAAGGAAAAGGCCCCGGCGGCGATCTGCCGCAAAGTGGCCGAGGCCGAAGACGGGGCCGAGATCGAGATCTGGGGCGATGGGCTGCAGACCCGCTCGTTCCTGCATGTCGATGCCTGTATCGAAGGGACATTGCGCCTGATGCGGTCGCATTTTGATGCGCCGGTCAACATCGGCTCGGACGAGATGGTGTCGATCAACGATCTTGCCCGGATGGTCATCGACATCTCGGGCAAGTCCCTGCGGCTGAAGCACATCGACGGGCCGCTTGGGGTCCGGGGGCGGACGTCTGACAACCGGCTGATTTCCAAGGCGCTGGGATGGGCACCATCGGCGGACCTGCGCTGGGGTATGGCGCAGACATACGCCTGGATATCCGAACAGGTCGAAGCCCAGCGGCGGATGTAAGGCGGCGGAATGCCCGGCTGAACACCGGGTTGTTGCGCGCCCCAACGGAAAGGGGCCGGGCGATGAACGCCCGGCCCCGTCTGTTTCGTTTCAGCTACGACTAGAGCGCCGTCCTTGAAATCTGAATCGATGGGATTCCCAGAGGTCTGATTTTGTGATTCACCGAATGTGGAGGTGGATCATGGGGAAATCACTGTCTTTGGACATTCGAGAGCGCGTCGTCGCGCTGGTAGATGAAGGACTTTCCTGCCATGAGGCGGCCCGGCGTTTGCGGATATCGGTCGCGAGCGCGGTGCGGATCATGCAGCGCAAAAGGCGAACCGGCGGCGTGAAAGCTGCGCCTCAAGGACGGCCTCGACGCAGCAAGTTGGACGCGGCGTCCGAGTGGTTGAAATTACGCGTGCAAGCTGAACCGGACATCACCATGCCGGAGCTGGCCGAAGCGTTGAAGCAGGAGCATGACCTAATCGCCACACCGGCGATGCTCTCGCGTCACTTGCTTCATCGCCTTGGGTTCACATATAAAAAAATAGCTGATCGCAACGGAAAGGCTGCGCAAACGGGTTCGCGCCGCGCGATACGAGTGGCGGCGTCGGATGCCGAGGATGCGCCGTGAGCCGCATAGGCTGGTGTTTATCGACGAAACCGCCGTCACCACCAAGATGACACGCCTGCGGGGCCGATCCCTCCGGGGGACTCGGCTTGAGGCGGACGCGCCCTTCGGCCACTGGCGCACGCAAACCTTCATCGCCGGGCTGCGGATGGATGAACTCAGCGCACCCTGGGTTCTGGACGGCCCCATGAACCGCGCCGCCTTCGACATATACATTGAAACCCAATTGGTTCCGACCTTGCAGCCAGGTGACGTCGTGATCGCTGACAACCTGTCGTCCCACAAATCCGCAAAGGCACAGGCCATCCTGAAAGCGCAGGGAAGCTGGCTCCTCTTCCTGCCGCCCTACAGCCCCGACCTGAACCCTATCGAAATGGCATACGCCAAGCTCAAAGCACATCTGCGACGGCTGAAAGCACGTACCTTCGACGCGCTGTTCCAATCCGTCGCACAAACCTGCGACCTCTTTCCACCAGAAGAATGCAGAAACCTCTTCAAGGCTGCCGGATATGTTGCAGATTAAATGGACCATGCTCTAAAGCGTTTCGACATTAACCTGAGACATATCCGGCGGCCTTAAAGTAGTTCCAGCATTCTACTGGGTCGTAGAGATCGCAGATTGCTCCGATTGCTTCGAAGACCTGGGTAAAGGACCTGGCCCCGATCCGTCGCAAATGGGCTTTCAGTTTAGAGAAGGCCTGCTCGATGGGATTCAGGTCGGGCGAGTACGGTGGCAGGTAAAGGAACCAGCAGCCGTGATTGCGTAAAGCCTGCGTCGCCTCCTTATTCCGGTGGGTTGCCAGGTTGTCGAGAATGACGACAGTGCCGGGGTTGATCTCGGGGACCAGCACTTCGCGGATGTAGGCCGCGAAGGCGGGGCCATCTATCGCTCCCTTGATGACCCAAGGTGCGATCAGCGCGCCTTGGGTCAGGCCCGCGATCAAGGTTTGGGTTCCCCAGCTTCCGAAGGGCGCATCCATCGTCAGGCGCTTACCGCGCTTGGCTCTGCCGCGTAGGCGCGTGAGGTTTGTCTTCACTGCGGTTTCGTCAATAAAGACAACGCGCTCAGGAAAGGTCGCAATGGCTGGCGAGCGGTATCTGAACCAGTCGGCCCGTTGCTGCCTTACCTTGGCGCGGCGGCGCTCGGTTGCGACCAGCGACTTTTTTTGTACGTGAAGCCGAGCCGGGACAGAAGGTTGGCGATGGAGGAGTGATGCACCCGCACACCCTCTGCATCGGCCAGCGCATTACGCAACTCAAAGAGCGTGATGTCAGGGTCTTGTGCGATCAACTCCTCAAAGAATTCCCGATGCGGAGCCAGCTTTCCCTTGTCGCGCGGCGGTCCCTGCCGGGCAGGTTCCGCATGACCCTTCATCCTCACCTGACGCGCCCACCGCGCGCCTGTGGCAGGCGACAGCTTCAACCGCAACGCCGCCGCGCGCCCGCTCAACCCTTCTTCAATGTATCTCTGAAACCGTATCCGAAGCGCAGATGGCAAAGGTGCTGACATGATCCATCCTCCCAAACAGGATGAATCACAGATCAGGTCTCAAGGGAATCCCTCGCGATTCAGGTTCAAGCCGAAACGCTTTAGGGTCCGGTAAATTCCGAAAAGGACACATCTATGACCCGCATCAAAACCACTCATGTCGGCAGTCTGCCGCGCAGCCAGAAAATCGTGGATTTCATCTTCGCGCGCGAAAAGGGCGCGGCCTATGACATGGCCGAATTTGACGCCGCAATGACCGAAGGGGTCAACGAAACCGTCCGCCGCCAGGTCGAGGCCGGAATCGATATGGTCAGCGACGGAGAAACGTCCAAGATCAGCTATGCCACCTACGTCAAGGATCGCTACACCGGGTTCGGCGGCGACAGCCCCAGGAATGCACCCGCCGACCTGAAGCTGTTCCCCAGCTTCCTTGAACGGCTGGCAGACGACGGTGGCACGCCGACCTACGCGCGTCCGATGTGCGTGGGCGAAGTAAAGTCCAAAGGTCAAGGAGAGTTGGAGAAAGACATCGCCAACCTCAAGGCGGCGATCACGAGCCAGGGGGCTGGCGGCGGTTTCATGAACGCCGCCTCGCCCGGCGTGATCAGCCTGTTCCTGCAAAACGACTTCTACAAGACGCGCGACGCCTATCTTGCAGCACTGGCCGATGCCATGGCGGCGGAATACCGCACAATCGTCGACTCGGGGCTGATGCTGCAACTGGACTGCCCGGATCTGGCGCTGTCACGGCACATGCTGTTCAACGATCTCAGCGATGCAGAATTCATCAAGATTGCCGGATCCCATGTCGAAGCGCTGAACCATGCGCTGGACGGCATCGACCCTGCGCGGGTGCGTGTCCACATCTGCTGGGGCAATTACGAAGGCCCGCATGTCTGCGATATCGAGATGGCGAAAATGTTCGACACGTTGATGAATGCGCGTGCCGGTTCGGTCTTGTTCGAAACCTCGAACCCGCGTCACGCGCATGAATGGACAGTATTCCGCGACCGAAAGGCCGACATCCCGGACGACAAGATCCTGATCCCAGGCGTCATCGACAGTACCACGAATTTCGTCGAGCATCCCGAAGTCGTCGCCCAGCGCATTGAACGCTTCACCGATATCGTCGGGGCCGAACGTGTGATGGCCGGATCAGACTGCGGCTTCGGCACCTTTGCAGGCTTCGGTGCGGTCGATCCCGAGATTGCATTCGCCAAACTGGCGGCGCTGTCCGAAGGCGCAGGGCTTGCGTCCGCGCGCCTCTGACGCATCATTGACCCAAAAATATCCCGGGGAGGTCTGGAGGGGCTGGCCCCTCCAGCTGTGACTACCATTCAGACCGGCAAAGGCCCTTTCGCGGTCGAGGCCAGATCAACCACCGGTTCCGGCTTGGCCGGGCGTCGGGTGGAATTCGCCGGCTTGCGCCTTTTGCCGCCAGACTGCGCGTCGATGAAATCCAGTACCAGGGGTCGGATATTCTGACGCCAGCTGCGCCCCGCAAAAATACCGTAGTGGCCCGCATCGGGTTCCAGATGGCTGGCCTTTTTGGCCTCGGGCAGGCCGGACAGCAGGTCCAGCGCCGCAAGGCATTGGCCGGGGGCGGAAATGTCGTCCTCCTCCCCCTCGATCACGTTCACGGCGACATCCTTGATCGCAGCGATATCGACAGGCTTCCCTGCGATGGTGAAACTGTTGGTGGCAACCTCACGGGCTTTGAAAATACGTTCGACCGTTGAGAGGTAGAATTCTGCCGTCATGTCCATCACGGCGAGGTATTCGTCGTAGAACTTGTTGTGCTTGTCGTGATCCCCGGCTTCACCGCGCGCTGTCGCCATGACCTGATCCTGAAAGGCCTGCCCGTGGCGTTCGCCGTTCATCGACATGAAGCTCGCCAGTTGCAGCAGGCCCGGATAGACCATGCGCCCGACGCCTGCGTATTTCAGCCCGACACGCTGGATCACCATATGCTCCAACTGGCCCATGGTAACGCGGCGCCCGAAATCGGTCACATCCGTGGGTGCGGCGTCCGGATCCACCGGGCCGCCGATCAGGGTCAGGGTTTTCGGCTGCGCCTTGGGGTTCTGGTCGGCCAGATAGGCCGTCGCCGCCAGCGCCAGCGGGACGGGTTGACACACGGCGATCACATGGGTGTCGTGGCCCAGATGCTCCATAAACTCGGCCAGGTAGAGCGTGTAATCCTCGACATCGAATTTGCCGGTGCTAACCGGAATATCGCGCGCATTGTGCCAGTCGGTCACCCAGACTTCGGCATCCGGCAGCAGGCTGCGCACGGTTGAACGCAGCAGCGTGGCATAGTGGCCGGACATCGGCGCCACCAGCAGGATCCGGCGTTTTTTGTCGGGGCGCCCCGCGACGCTAAAGCGGATCAGATCGCCAAAGGGTTTTTCAACCACCTTGTCGATCGTCACCATGTGGTCACGCCCGTCTTCATTGCTGATCGTGTCGATACCCCAATCGGGCCGGGTGACCATACGCGAAAACGTACGTTCGGTCACTTCGCCCCAGGCCGCGATCCAGTTGAACATCGGGTTTGGCACCAGACCGGTCGCGGGATAGGAGCCCAGCGCGCGCGCAGTCGCCCCCAGCCACTTGTTAGTGGTGCGCATGGTTTCGATCAGGTCATAGGTGGCCATCTGGCGCATAGCGGCTAGTCCCTTATGCCGCTTTGCCGGATTGGCCCGGCTGCGGTATGATTGCTCCAAAGGTAAATGCTGCACCTGCAAAGTAAAGGGCTGGTTTCGGGAATATGACAAATGATGATATTAAGAACGCGCCCGCTGATGATGCAGGGTTGGATCGGCTGAACCAGAATATCGCCAAGGTTGAGGATCTGTCAGCCCGGTTGGTTGCAGCGCTCAGCAACAAGAAATCGGTGCGTGAAGGCCTGCAAGCCCCCAGCCCGGATTTGTTCGCCAAGGCGGCGACAGCGTATTTTTCCGAGATGATGGCAAATCCGTCGAAAATGATCGAACAGCAGGTCGGATATTGGGGCAAAACGCTGAAGCACTATGTTGAAGCGCAGGAGCATCTGCTGGAGGGCAAGCTGGACCTGCCCGAAGACACCGGCCCGACCGATCCGCGGTTTTCCAACCCGATGTGGGCCACCAACCCCTATTTCAACTATGTCAAACAGCAGTATCTGTTCAATTCGCAGGCGATCAGCGATGCGGTTCAGGGGATCGAAGTGGACGATCCGCGCGATAAGAAACGGCTGGAATTCTTCTCTCGCCAAATCATGGACATGCTGTCCCCGACAAATTTTCTGGCCACCAACCCCGAAGCGCTGACCAAGGCGGTCGAGACCGAAGGCCAAAGCCTGGTGGACGGGCTTGAAAACCTGGTCCGGGATATTGAGGCGAACGAAGGCGACCTGCTGGTCACGCTGGCGGATCGCAATGCCTTCAAAGTGGGTGAGAACCTTGGGACGACGCCCGGCTCGGTCGTGTTCCGCAACCGGATGTTCGAGCTGATCCAGTACACGCCGACGACCGACAAGGTTCATGCGATCCCGCTGCTGATCTTCCCGCCCTGGATCAACAAATTCTACATCCTCGACATGAAGGAAAAGAACAGCCTGATCAAATGGATGGTTGATCAGGGGTACACGGTCTTCGTTGTCAGCTGGGTGAACCCGGACGCATCCTATGCCGACGTCGGGTTGGAGGAGTATATCGAAGAGGGGTATCTGACCGCCATCGCCGAGGTCAAAAAAATCACCCGACAAATACAGGTGAACGCCACCGGATATTGTATCGGCGGGACGACACTGGCGCTGACCCTGGCGCTGATGGCGAAGCGTGGCGATACCTCGGTCAACTCGGCGACGTTTTTCACCACGCTCACTGATTTTTCCGATCAGGGAGAGATTGGCGTTTTCCTCAACGACGATTTCGTTGACGGGATCGAGGCGGAATGCACCGAAAACGGTATCCTGCATTCGTTCTTCATGTCGCGGACGTTTTCGTTCCTGCGCAGCAACGACCTGATCTATGGCCCGGCGATCAAAAGCTATATGATGGGCGAGGCGCCGCCTGCCTTCGACCTGCTGTTCTGGAACGGCGACAGCACCAATCTGCCGGGGCGCATGGCGGTGCAATATCTGCGACACCTGTGCCAGAACAACGAATTCGCCGATGGCGGGTTTGAACTGCTGGGCGAAACGCTGACATCCTCGGACGTGGTTGTGCCGCTTATGGCAATCGCGTGCGAGACGGATCACATTGCCGCCTGGAAGGCGAGTTATGCGTCGATGCGGGCGATGGGGTCGGGCGACAAAAGCTTCGTGGTTTCGCAAAGCGGGCATATCGCCGGGATCGTCAATCCACCGTCGAAGAAGAAATACGGCCACTATGTGAATAGCGACTGGCCCGAGCTTGCTGACGACTGGATGGAGGGCGCGGGTTTCGTCGATGGATCGTGGTGGCCTGCCTGGGATGCCTGGCTGTCCGGCCGCTCCGGCAAGCAGGTTGCGGCGCGCAAACCGGGGGCAAAGGGGCAAAAAATTCTTGCCCCCGCACCGGGAACCTATGTTGTTTCCAAGGTAAACGACTGATTTTGCTGCGTTAAACTGACTGCAAATATTTTTGCTGCAGCGCAGCATAAACCCTTGAAATGCCGCATCGCAGCATGTATTTATGCTGCACAAGCAAACAACAGGCGGCCCCGGATGACCGGCCCCGCCGCACCCGACACAAAGGATGATGACAATGGCACAGCAAGATTACACCAAGATGGTTCAGGATTTCTTCGGCGCATTCCCGGTCGACATGACCGCCGGTCAGGACGCCTTCAAATCCGCCGTCGCTTTCAACGAAAAGCTGAGCGCGGTTGCCCTGAATGCGGCTGAAAAGTCGACCGAGATTTCGACCAAATGGACCCAGGACACCCTGGCCAAAGTCGGCACCGTGACCAAAGCCCAGAAGGACCCGGCTGATTATTCGAAAGTCGTCACCGATTTCGCATCGGCTGCGTCCGAAATGACCTCCGAGTCGCTGGCCGCTTACGCCGAAGTTGCCAAGAAAGTTCAGATGGACACCGTCGAACTGCTGATGGCTGCTGGTAAAGACGCTGGTGAGGAACTCTCGGCAGCTGCCAAGAAAGCCACCGACGACGTGACCAAGGCCGCGAAGAAAGCTGCGAAAGCCGCTTGATCCGCAAATACAGAATTCTCCCCTGAACTGGGCGGGCCTTCGTGCCCGCCCTTTCTTTTTGCCGCGGCCCGTCCTAGGCTATGCTGCACTGCCGCAACAAGGGACGCCGGATATGGCCGACAAGACCGCGCCGCTTCTGATCAAACGCTATGCCAGCCGCCGTTTGTACAACACCGAAACCAGCGATTACGTGACGCTGGACGATGTCGCCTCGTTCATCCGGGCGGGCCGCGACGTGCAGATCGTCGACCTCAAATCCGGCGACGACCTGACCCGGCAGTACCTGTTGCAGATCATCGCTGAACACGAAAGCCGTGGCGAAAACGTGCTGCCGACGGATGTGCTGACCGATCTGGTGCGCAGCTATACCAGTCAGGCACAATCCGTGGTGCCGCAATTCCTGGCGATGAGCTTTGAGATGTTGCGCGACGGTCAGTCCAAGGTGATGGACAACCTTGGTTCCAGCCCGATGGCCAAAATGCCCGGCTTCGATGCCATGAAAGCCCAGCAAGAGGCGTTCATGAAAGCAATGACCGGGGGTCTGGCGAATTGGGGCAGTCCTTCGCAACCGGCCGAGGCTGACGCGAATGCCGAAAGTGACCTGGATGAAATCAAGGCCCAGCTGGCGGCGATGCAGGACAAGCTTTCGAAGATGGGAAAGAAATCCTGAGGGCGGATTTCTTGAGCATTGTTCATTGTTACTGAAACGATACCCGTAGATGAACGTGCGACCTTAGCAAGGCGCGCACCGGGCGCAGACAGTTCCGATAGCGATTGAGATTTTCAATATGGCGGTCTAACTGCAACTGCGTGTGTAGTAGGCAAAGCGGATCGGCCAGACAGTCGCTGGCCCGCGCCACTTGATCGCATCAGGCGCGTCAAGAAACACGGTATCCGGTGCATAGCATTCGCGAAATTCCGGCAACTGCGCCAATTCAGCGTCGCTGAGGAACCACGGCTCATCGTCGATCAGGATACCGCGTGCGGAGCCGACCACGATGACATCCGGCTCACGCTCCAGCACATAGGCCCCGTCGCCCTTGCTGTGGCCGGGGACCTCCTGCCACGTGGCCAGCATCGGCACCGGGTTGCGCCGCGCGATATGCGGGTCGTTCAACCCCAGCATGTCGATGAACGTGTTGTCGGTTGCGAAATAGGGGGTCGAACCGGCCGTGTGCAACGCGATGGTTGATCCTTTTGGCAACGTCTCGGCAAAGTGAAGGCCCAGCAAGCGGCCCATAAAGGCGGCCTCATCCTGCTTCAGGGATGGGATCTGCAGGCCGGTCACTGCCACCAGGGCCAGCGCAATGAGGCTGACCGGCTTGTCGCGACCATCGCTCAGATGCGTTATTGCTAACAGGACCAGCATGGCCACCGAAACCAGCACGGGCAGGAACAGACGCGCGCCCAGCATGTGATCGCCGCCAGCCCAGCCGACGTACAGCAGGTAGGCCAGCATCGGTACGCCCAGCAGCCTCGCCAACCCGGCAGAGGGTGGACGCCGAAGCAGGGCAACGAAGCCCAGCAAGCCAAGCGTCACGATCAGCGCGGGCAGCAGGGACGCCAGCGCATAGCGTGGGAAGAAGGACAGCCGCGCCAGTGTCGGCAGCCCGGTCTTGGCGTGGAATGTCAGCGGCAGATATTCGCCATAGTACCAGACCCGCCACCCCATATGGGCAAAGGCCACTGCGGCAGGCACCCCGACGATCAGCACCGCCAGCCCAACCCGTCTGCCGGGCGACAGATTTGTCGCCAGCATCAGCCCCAGCCCTGCACCCGCAATGAACACCGCCGTGTCCAGACGCGTCAGCACCGCAAGCGAAAAGGCGAGTGCGGCCAGAAGCGTTCCACGACCGTGGTCGCCATTGACGATGCGCAAAACGCGATACATGCCAAGGCCCAGAAGGGCGGCGACGGGCACAGCCTCTAGCCCGCCAAGCGTCCAGATCGCGACACCGGGGCTGGCGCCGATCATCGGAACGGCGGCGGCCCTTGCCACCGGTGCATCCGGCGCGACAAGTCGCCCGGCCCGCGCGGCAACCACCAGTAACAGAACCGCCGCCGCGACATTCAGCGACTGCGCCGCTGCGAGCGGATCAAACCCAATCCGGATCAGCCCGGCACTGGCGACCACATGCAGGAAATTGGTATAACCCTCGACCCGTTCGCCCAGGTTCCACACAAGCTGTCCATGTTCCGCCAGATTGCGGGCATAGCGCAGCGAAATAAAGCTGTCGTCATGCACGAACAGGCGGTGCCGCCAGAGGTTCATGGCCAACAACGCCAACCCGGCGGCAATACCGATGGCATCCCATGGAATGTCTCGTCCGGGCCGGGTTGTTTGTGTGGTTTCGGTCATGGAATTTGGGCCTGTTTGCTCGTGCCGTGCCGCTATTCACGCGAATTCTGGTTTGAATAAGGTGGAAAGGCAGCTTTGCGTGGATACTGTTGAAGAAGTCGATGTTTTGGTCGGCGCGTTGTTGAGCGAGAGGCGGCCGCGCGCCGTTTTCTTTCACGTTGGCACTGTTGCTGGCACCAACTTCGCCAGTTTCCGGAGGTTTTGAGCTGTTGCTGCGAGTTGGAACTGTTCGGTTGCGCCTTTGGGTCCTCGAAGCCGCATCATCTGCACGCCGATGTATCGTTTCAGGTGGGCAAAGAGCATTTCAACCTTCCGCCTTTGGATGAACGACGTCATGTAGGCATCTGTTTTTCGGATATCGCGAGCGACGTCTCGGGCGGCTTCGTGAACGGACCGCATAAGGCGTCTGCCGTCGTCCTTCGGACAGCATTGCGACTTCAGAGGGCATGCGTCGCAATCGTGCTTTGAGGCTCGGTATCTGATGAACCCGTCTTTGCTGCCATTGGGCTTTCGCGGTTTTGAGAAGTTCCGCCGATATGTTTGCAAGGCTTTGCCGGTCGGGCAAGTATAGCTGTCGGTCGCCGGGTCGTAGACAAAGTCTTCGCGTGAGAATGTGCCGTCAGTTCGTTTTGACTTATCCCAGACCGGAATGTGGGGTTCGATTTGACGTTCGTCCACAAGCCAGCCCAACATCTCGGCTGATCCGATTGTGTTGAAAAACTCCGAAATCAGAGCGTCGCGGATTTCTTGCGAAAACCTATGAAGCGAAATAGTCGGAAAGCTTTGACCACGAGACAGCGCATGGCTGCGCGTGAGCGCATGTAGGCGATTTGGGCCGACCCCCGCGCCAAAAATTTAGGATCGGGCTGCATGGAAAGAAAAATCATCGTTCAGGCCCTAAAACGGAGTTTTTCAACACAATCATCCGTAACCCGTATCACCCACAAGCTTGTCAGGTTTGATGCCAAACCGCTCATGTACACGATCGATCATCTCCCTTGCTGCCCGCGCCTCTGCAGGCCGGATCGGAGCCGTCGGCTCGACGTCCACGATGACTGCATTATCCAAATCGACCATATAGTTAGTGGAATAGGCAAAGTAGGCGGCTCCCCCGTCAGCCCCAGTCCAACGCGCTGCTGGATCAGCCGGTGAGATGTATTTGGGGACGACCTTGGTCGCAGCACCGAAGGCCACATCATCCAGCGTCTCGAGATATTCGTCGACGGCACGGGACGTCAGATCTGCTGGCAGTCCGTCTTTGCTTTCAACGCCGCGCGTCTGGTTTGCATTCGCGGGGATCAGACTGGCATCAACACCAAAGCTGTGGCCGCCAACCAGCCCCTCATCCATGCAGCGCTGCAAAACGACCTCGAACAAATGTCGGAACAAACCGCTCTCGCGGAAACGGCCATGCCGGTTCTTAGAGAATGTCGAATGGTCGGGCACTGGATCAGCCAAATCAAGCTTACAAAACCAACGATACGCCAGATTGACATGAACCTCTTCGCAAAGCCGTCGCTCGGAACGGATGCCCTGACAATAGCCCAACAACAGCATGCGGATCATCAGTTCAGGATCAATCGAAGGGCGGCCATTGGCACTGTAGTATGAAGCGAGCAAGGGGCGCACACCTGTCAGATCAAGGAAGCGATCAATTCCCCGGACGGGATGATCCTTCGGCACAAAACTCTCGATCGAGAACTCATAGAACAGCGCGCCTTGCGCAACTTGCCTTGGACCCATCATCGCCGAACCCTCCACCCTCAAAACAAGTGAATCAGAGCGTGCGCGGCCAATCAACGGACTTTTTCAACAGTATCCGTGGTCACACGGCGGCGTCAAACACCGCTTTCAGGGCGGCCTCCAGCTTGTCGAACATCTCGGCCATCTGTGCGTCGGTCATCACAAACGGCGGGCAGAGCACGATGGATTGGCCCAGCGGGCGGCAGATCAGCCCATGTTCGGTGCAGGTGTTGGCGATCTTTTCCGAGATGCTGAGGTCGCCGGGAAACGGCGTTTTGGTCGCCTTGTCCTGTACCGCCTCCAACGCGCCCATCAGCCCGCGCACGCGGACTTCGCCGATGTTGGGGTGTTGGGCGATGCGGTTCAGACCGGCCTTGAAGGTCGGGATCAGCGCGCGGGCGGCTTCGATCAGGGGCGGGGCGTCGCCGTCGCCGTCCAGAATTACCTCGATCGCTTTCAGCGCGATGGCGCAGCCGACCGGGTGGCCCGAGGCGGTGAAGCCGTGGGCGAACTCCTCGGCTTCTTCGACCGCCGCCTGCATTCGGCCGGCAATGTCCGGGCCAAGGATCACAGCCCCCATCGGGAACAGCCCGGCGGTCAGCGCCTTGGAACTGATGATGGCGTCTGGCACGAAGCCATAGCTGTCGCAGCCCCAGACCGCACCTGTGCGCCCAAAGCCGCAAATCACCTCGTCCGAGATCAGGGGAATGTTGTGCTTTTGCAGGATCGGCTGGATGGCCTGAAAGTACCCTTCGGGCGGCGGGATCACCCCGCCCGCACCCAGCACGGGTTCCGCAACAAATGCGGCAATGGTCTTCGCGCCTTCACGCGCGATCATGCCTTCAAGTTCCTGCGCCAGGCGCGCGGTAAACTCAGCCTCAGTCTCGCCCGCCTGGCCTTCACGCCAGTAATGCGGGCAGGTCAGATGCAGGAAGCCCGGCAACGGCAGGCCGAAATCTTCGTTATAGGGTTTGCCGGTCATCGAGGCGCTGACCGCCGTGACCCCGTGATAGGCGTTTTTGCGGGTGATGATCTTGCGGCGCTGCGGTGTGCCCTCGACCCCCGCCAGGAACCAGAGCATCTTGACCAGTGTATCGTTCGCCTCGGACCCCGAGTTGGTGTAGAACACTTTGCCCCGCGCGAACGGCGATACTTCGATCAGCTTTTCGGACAGCATGACGGTCTGGTCGCTCATCCGGCCAAAGAACGCGTGATAGCCAGGGAAACGGTCGTATTGCGCCTTGGCGGCGGCGGCGAGGCCTGCGTGATCGAACCCGGCAACCATGTTCCAAAGGCCGGAGTTTGCATCCAGATACTGGCGGCCGTGCACATCAACCACATAGGGCCCGTGCCCGTGGGTCAGGACCACCGCGCCGCGTTCCGCAACCGACGGCAGATCGGTGAACCCGTAAAGATTATGCGCGTCTGCGCGGCCTTCCCAACTGTTTGCGGCATGGTCTTTCATTGGGTTCTCCGAAATTGTCGCTTGGTGCGGGGCGTCAAATCCCCAACCGGTCGCGCAGGGAATACCAGCGCATGGCCAGCGCCAGCAAGGGGGCGCGTGCGCCGCCGCCGGGAAAGCGCATCGCCGGCAGACCAGCCAGCAGGTCGAAGCGCGCAGCGTTGCCGCCAATCACCTCGGCCAACACCCGCCCGGCCATCACGGCCAGTGCGACACCATGACCGGAATACCCCGCCGCGCTGTAGACCGAGGGCGCGGGGCGCGCAAAATGCGGCAGGCGGTGGCTGGTGATCGCCAGCGTTCCGCCCCAGGCATGGTCGATCCGCACGTCCGCCAACCGAGGATAGACCTGCGCCAGCGCCGGGCGCACCTTGGCAGCGATATCCCTGGGGAACCGATAGCCATAGCTTTCGCCGCCCCCGAACAGCAAACGCTTGTCCGGCGTTTGCCGCCAATAATTGACGACAAAACGGGTGTCATTGGCTGCGATGTCTTTGGTCAGCGGCGCATCCTCGCCCAGCGGTTCCGTGGCCACGATATAGTTGTTGATCGGCATCACCCGGGCCGAAACCTGCGCGTCCAGCCCACCGACATAGCCGTTGGTGGCCAGTATGATATGGTCAGCGGTCATGCGCCCGTGATCACCGGCCACGATATTCGGCGCGCCCGGGGTGATGCTGATGACGGGTGTGTTTTCGTAAATCCGCGCCCCGGCCGCAGCGGCCGCTTTGGCCAGCCCCAGCGCAAGGCGCAGCGGGTGGATATGCCCCGCGCCGTGGTCAAGCGTTCCGCCGGCATAAACGTCGGTGCCGACCAGTGTGGCCATCCGGGTGCGGTCCAGCGGCTCGATCTGTTCATACCCATAACGCTGCGCCAGCATCCCGGCTTCGGCGTGGGCCTCGGCCACTTCGGTGTCAAACCGGCAACAATGGGCCACCCCGCTGCGCCAGTCTGCGTCGATCCGGTGATCCCGGATCAGATCGCGCAGCGTCGTCTTCGCATCCTCGGCCAGATCCCATAACGCGCGGGCCTTCGCGTCGCCCAGCCGATTTTCCAGCCAGTCCTGCCCATTGTTGAAGCCGGTCCCGACTTGCCCGCCATTGCGCCCTGAGGCACCAAAACCAACGCGATGCGCCTCGACAACCGCAACATCCACGCCCGCCTGCGCCAGATGCAGCGCCGCGCTGAGCCCGGTATACCCCGCACCGATGATGCAGACGTCGGCGCGGGCATCGCCCTTTAGCGGCGGGAACGCATCCAGCGGAGTGGCACTCGCGGCGTACCAGCTGTCCGGATAAGTGCCGGGCCTGTCGTTGGCGAACAGCAGGTTCATCAAGTATCGCCCGTTTCTGTCGAAGAAGCGCGCGGAATCATTTGGCTGCCAGCCTTTGCTGACTGAGGATTGAGAATTATGACAAGACCGATAGTCCCAACAACGAATATCAGCACAAATATCCTCACTCCGCGCCGTGCCATTCGCCACAAGACCACGCCCATCAACCAGATGAGCCCGCCCCACGTTGTTGTCAGCGTCAATGCAATCACGATCAGCAAATGGATCAGCATCCACATGGCTCAGACGTTCAAAAGCAGGTGTTCACGCTCCCACGGGGAAATCACCTGTGAAAAGGCCTTGTGTTCCATCCGCTTGAGGGCGGCGTAGGTTGCCGCAAACTCAGGCCCGAGGACATCGTGGAGCTTCCCGGCCCCTGCGAACAGATCGACCGCGTCGCCCAACCCGCGCGGAATGTCGGCGGCGTTGGTGTAGGCGTCGCCGCGAAACTCGGGCGAGGGGCCGGTCTGTTCGGTCAGACCCAGCAACCCGCAGGCCAGCGAGGCGGCGATGCCCAGGTAAGGGTTGCAATCCATGCCCGCCAGCCGGTTTTCAACGCGGCGCGCGGTGGGGTCCGAGATCGGGACGCGCAGCCCCGTGGTGCGATTGTCGCGCCCCCATTCAAGATTGATTGGCGCTGCAAAATCAGGGACATAGCGGCGATAGCTGTTCACATATGGCGCCAGAACCGCGATCGCGCTGGGCAGGTGACGCTGCATCCCGGCGATGAAATGCAGGAAGGCCGGTGTTTCACTGCCATCGGGGTTAGAAAAGATATTCTGCCCGGTTTTTTCATCCACGACCGAGTGGTGGATATGCATGGCCGAGCCTGGCTCGTCCTGGATCGGTTTGGCCATGAACGTCGCCATGCAGCCGTGGCGCAATGCGGCTTCGCGGATCATGCGTTTGAAAAAGAAGATCTCATCAGCCAGATTGATCGGGTCGCCGTGGCGCAGGTTCAACTCGATCTGGCCGGCGCCGCCTTCCTGAAGAATTCCATCAATCTCAAGACCTTGCGCCTCGGCAAAGTCATAGATGTCATCAATGACCGGGCCGTATTCGTCGACAGCACTAAGGGAATAGGCCTGGCGCGCTGCCGCCGGGCGACCGGTGCGTCCGATGGGCGGTTCGATCGGCATGTTGGGGTCGATGTTGGGCGCGACCAGGAAGAACTCCATCTCGGGCGCGACCACGGGGGTCCATCCCTGCGCGGCATAGGCGTCAACCACGCGGGCCAGCACGTTGCGCGGGGCGACCGGCATCGGTTCACCCGATTGCAGGACCACGTCGTGGATCACCTGAATGGTCCAGTCGGCGGTCCAGGGGGCGGCAGTGGCAGTGGACAGATCCGGGCGCAGGATCATATCGGGCTCGGTCCAGTCTTCACCCTCTAGGTCGACCCAATCGCCGGTGATTGTCTGCAAAAAGATCGAGTTGGGCAGGAAAAACTGCTTCTGCTGGGCGAACTTGCTGGCCGGCATTGCCTTGCCGCGGGCGACACCGGCGATGTCGGCGACCAGGCATTCAACCTCGTCCAGGCGTTTGCCATCCAGATAGTTACGTGTCGCTTCAGGGAAATTGTCCTGCCAGTCAGCCATCCGGAGACCCTTTCTTGAAGAATGATGCAATCATGTCGGCATAGGCGCGGTTGTCATCGCCAAGATCGCGCGCAGCACGCGCTGTGTCGAGCATGTCATCGGGGATCAGGCCCGGCCCGCGTGCGTCGATCAACGCTGCAAAAGCGGCCGCGTCATATTCCGGGTGCGGCTGCACCGAAAAGGTGCGATCGTCATAGATCAGCGCCGCGTTTCGGCAAAAGTCATTCCCGGCCAGCACCTGCGCGTCTTGCGGCAGTTCGACGACCTGATCCTGATGCCAGGCGTTCGCGAAGAGTGTCCGCCCATTCCAATCATATTGGGTGCGCCCGACGGACCAGCCGCCGGCAAACTTTTCGACCCGCCCGCCAAGGGCCTGGGCGACGATCTGGTGGCCAAAGCAGATGCCGACCATGGGGCGGCGCGCGGAATAGCAGTCGCGGATAAACTGTTCCAGCGGCGGGATCCACGGGTGATCCTCATACGCGCCGTGTTTTGACCCTGTGATCAGCCAGCCATCTGCGGAAGCGATGCCTGGCGGGAATTCGTTGTCGACCACATTCCAGGCCGAAAAGGAAAAGCCGTAGCCATCCAGCAGGCGGGCGAAGAAGGCGTCATAATCGCCGAAATCCGGTTGCAGTTCATCCGGGGCGTGGCCGGTTATCAGTATGCCGATGTGCATTGTCTTGATACGTTCTGTCAGGGTTGCGCGACGCTATCCCGGCGCGGCGGGGCGGTCAAACCAGCGACAGTGTCAGCGCCCGTTGTTCGCCCGGCGTAAGCCCGGGCCAGAGCGCGCGTTCCTGACGTTTTGTCATCACGAAGTTGCGGATCAGGTCGGCAGGCAGGAACCGACGCACCTGCGCCGATTGTTCAAACGCATGGATTGCGCTGGATAAATCGGGGGGAATCGCCGGGCAATCCGCAGCATAGGCGTTGCCGGTCGTCGGCGCGGGCGGGTCGGTTGCATCCTCGATCCCGTTCAGCGCAGCCCCAAGGATCGCGGCTAACAGCAGATAGGGGTTGGCGTCGCCACCGGCCACGCGATGTTCGATCCGGCACGCTTTGGGTGCGCCACCGGGGATGCGCAGGGCGACGGTTCGGTTCTCGTACCCCCAGGCGACGGCGGTCGGGGCGTACGCTTCGTCAACGAAGCGGTCATAGCTGTTAACGAAGGGCGCGAATATCAGGGTCGAGGCGGGCATCGCCGCCAGACATCCGGCGACGGCGTGGCGCAGCAGCGCACTGCCGGTTTCGCCAGAATCGAACACGTTTCGGTCGGAGTTCTGGTGCCACAGGGAAAAATGCACATGCAATCCGGTGCCCGGCCCGTCAGCGAAGGGTTTGGGCATGAACGTGGCGGTGACCCCATGTTTGCGCGCCAGCCCCTCGGCCAGCATGCGGAACAGCCAGGCGGTATCGGCGATTTCCAGCGGGTCGGTATGTGCCAGCGTGACTTCGAACTGGCCTGATCCGGCTTCGGAAATCGCATCACCGATGCCAAGGCCCATGATCTCGGCACCAGCGTAGAGGTCGTTGAAGAAGCCCTCAACCTCGTCCAGCGCAGTCAAGGACAGGGTGTTGCCGCCGGGGCGTTCAGCGTGCATGGGGCTGAATTCGGGTGACGTGGCTGACAGCAGGTGGAACTCCATCTCGAAGGCCGCCTCAACCCGCCAGCCTTTCGCGGCATAGCGATCAACAACCGCGCTGAGCGCGTGCCGCGGGTCGCCCGAAAACGGGTGGCCATCATCGTGATGCAGCGTCATCGGCAGCAGCGCTGCGGGTTGTGACAGCCACGGCATCAGAACCGGCCCGCGCGGCGTCGGGCGCAGCACGCCATCGGCGTCGCCGGTTGCGAATACCAGCGGGCTGTCGTCGATATCCTGCCCCTTGAAGTCCAGGTTCAGGGCCGAAAACGGCATCCGCGCGCTGCGGGCCTTTGCGGCGCCTGCACGTGGCATGCGCTTGCCAATGGCGCGTCCGTTCAGGTCACAAATGGCAAGCCTGAGTGATTGCACGTCCGGGTTGGCAGCCAGCCAGTCGTCAAACGCGGTCATCGGATCAGTTGCGGGCGGTAACGGATGCGCCTGGCAGCGTCCGGCCGATGCCGGTTCAGCCGCCGGTTCGCCGATCCGAATATACCCAGCAGGATCAGCGTCATCAGGATGAAATAGCCTGCCAGAATCGGATAGGGCACAAATGGATTGAATGTCTTGTCGGCGAAGTAACTGGCGTAATAAAGCGCGTCGCCCCTTTGCTGCCATGCCGGGAAGCTGGAAAAGAAAACCAGCGTCGTGGACTGGAACAGAAAGATCGCCTCATTCGTATAGGCGGGCCAGGCCAGGCGCATCATGGTGGGCCAGATGACGCGTCGAAACCGGGTCCAGCCGGTCATGCCATAGGCGTTCGCAGCCTCGATATCACCGCGCGGCACTGACCTGAGCGCGCCATAAAGGATCTCGCCCGAATAGGCGGCGGTGTTCAGGATCAGCACGATCAACGCCCCGGCCTGCGCGGCGGTCAGCCCCGGTAGAATGCCAGCCTGCTTCATGCGCAGGAAGATGAAATAGGATTGTGTTGAAAAACTCCGAAATCAGAGCGTCGCGGATTTCTTGCGAAAACCTATGAAGCGAAATAGTCGGAAAGCTTTGACCACGAGACAGCGCATGGCTGCGCGTGAGCGCATGTAGGCGATTTGGGCCGACCCCCGCGCCAAAAATTTAGGATCGGGCTGCATGGAAAGAAAAATCATCGTTCAGGCCCTAAAACGGAGTTTTTCAACACAATCCGCTGATCAGGGCGTTTCAACTTAATCCAGGTATCAGGGCTTGATAATTCGGTTAGGAATTAAATATTTTTCGGCCGGGCATTAATTGAATCCCAATAATCGAATTGTCTGAATTGATCCCAATTCATGAAAGTACATCGCGCCGCCAAAGCGTCGTATTTCATATTTTCGCGACGCATATAATTAAATTCAATCGGAAATTCCACGCATTCGGATCAGATAACCTTCACCCGTACGTCGCCAAACCCTTCAATGGCCATATCCATGACATCGCCCCGCTCGACAGCCGCAACCCCGGCTGGAGTTCCGGTCAGAATGACATCACCGGCAGCCAATTCAAAATACTCTGGCAGGTCAGAGATCATTTCCGGAACCTTCCAAATCATCTGGTTCAGATCACCGTCCTGGAGCAATTCTCCATTGACGGTCAGTGTCATGCTCCCATGATCGGGATGCCCAAGATCACTTGCGGGATGGATCGGGCCACAGGGCGCGGAGTGTTCGAAGGCTTTGCCAACCTCCCACGGGCGGCCCAGCTTCTTCTGCGCGCTTTGCAGATCGCGGCGTGTCATATCAAGCGACAGGCCATACCCAAAGACGCAATCCAGCGCCCGATCCAAGGCGATGTTTTTTCCGCCGGATTTCGGGGCGACCAGCATCTCAACCTCGTGGTGCACGTCACTGGTTTGGGGCGGATAGGGGAATTGCCCGGATGGATCCAGATTGTCAGTGTTCTTCTGAAAGAAAAACGGCGGGTCACGAACCGGGTCATGGCCCATTTTGATCGCATGCGCGGCATCGTTGCGACCGATGCAATAGACCCGGTCCACCGGAAATCTGTCGCCGGTTCCAACCACCGGCAGCGTCACAAGAGCGGGGCGGGAATCACGGTGTCGGTCATGGGTATTCCATGTTGGTCGCACAGATTCGCGAAGCTTTGGATCGTGCCTGACCGAATTCAATCACACTTGCCAGCCACCAGATGTCGCGATGCGGTGGACCTTGCGGCGGGTCTTGGGTATGCCCTGCAGGAAACCACGAGAGGCAGGATGACATGGCCGACCAAAACGCACCCGACATCATCTATACCAAAGTAGACGAAGCACCGCAGTTGGCTTCGGCGTCATTTCTGCCGGTGATCCGCGCCTTTGCCGCGGCGGCGGGCGTGTCGGTCGGAACGCGCGATATCTCGCTGGCGGGCCGGATCATTGCAACCTTTCCGGAAAAGCTGACAACGACACAGCAGCAGACCGACGATCTGGCCGCGCTGGGGAAACTTGTGAAAACCGCAGATGCCAATGTGATCAAGCTGCCGAATATCTCAGCCTCGGTCCCGCAGCTTGTCGAAGCGGTGAAAGAGCTTCAGTCCCAGGGCTATGACATTCCCGACTATCCGGAAGCCCCGTCAAATGACGCTGAAAAAGCCATCCGCGCGCGCTTTGACGCGATCAAGGGCTCGGCTGTGAATCCGGTTCTTCGCGAAGGCAACTCGGACCGGCGCGCCGCGAAGGCCGTCAAGACCTATGCCCGCGCCAACCCGCATTCGATGGGCGAATGGAGCGGGGACAGCAAGACCACGGTATCCACCATGGGCAAGGATGATTTCCGCGCGAACGAGGTTTCGGCAACCCTGTCAGAAGCGCAGGCCGGTGCCACGCGGATCGAGCTTGTGGCCGCCGATGGCACCGTGACCGTCCTGAAGGATGGGTTCGAATTTCCCGCAGGCACCATTGTCGATGCAACCTTCATGTCGGCCCACGCGCTTGATGCATTCCTGACCGAACAGATTGCGGCCACCAAAGATGCCGGGACGTTGTTTTCGATCCATCTGAAGGCAACGATGATGAAGGTCTCGGACCCGATCATCTTTGGCCACGCCGTCAAGGCGTACCTGCAACCGGTGTTTGACGCGCATGGCGACGCGCTGGCGGCCGCAGGCGTCAATCCGAATTCCGGTCTTGGCGACATGCTGGACCGACTGAAGGGCCATGATGCCATTCTGGCGGATATCGAGGGTGTTCTGGCGGATCGCCCGCCGCTATACATGGTTGATTCCGACAAGGGCATTACCAACCTTCACGTCCCCTCTGACGTCATCATCGACGCTTCGATCCCGGCGCTGATCCGGGCGGGCGGCAAGGGCTGGGGCCCGGATGGAAAACCCGCAGACGCCAATTGCGTCATCCCCGACAGCTCCTACGCAGCTGTTTATGATGAGGCGATCCGCTTTTTCAAAGAGACCGGCGCGCTGGATCCCTCCACGGCGGGTACCGTCCAGAATGTCGGCTTGATGGCCCAGAAGGCCGAGGAATACGGATCGCACCCGACCACCTTTGAAATTCCCTACGACGGGACGGTGTGCATGGTGCTGGCCAATGGTGACGTGCTGCATGAACACCGGGTTCAAAAGGGCGACATCTGGCGGTCCGCCTCGACCCGCAAGGCCCCGATCGAAGACTGGGTGCAGCTGGCGATTGACCGTCAGGCGGCGGAAAACTGTCAGGCGATCTTCTGGCTGGACAAAAACCGCGCACATGACGCGGAACTGATTGCCTATGTCACACCGCTTCTGGCGGCCGCCGGGGTTTCGGACAAGTTTCAGATCCTCGCACCGCGCGAAGCGACACGCCTCAGCCTGGAAGAAATCAGCGCCGGAAAAACCTCCATCGCGGTCACAGGGAACGTCCTGCGCGACTATCTGACCGACCTGTTCCCGATCCTGGAACTGGGCACATCGGCCAAGATGCTGTCGATTGTGAAACTGATGAATGGTGGCGGGTTGTTCGAAACCGGGGCCGGTGGATCAGCGCCCAAACACGTTCAGCAACTGGTGGAAGAAAACCACCTGCGCTGGGATTCACTGGGGGAATTCTGCGCCTTGGGCGAAAGCCTGAAGTTCCTTGCCAACGCGAAAAACAACGACAAGGCGCGCATCCTGGGCGAAGCGGCCGAGGCAGCGACCCAGGGAATTCTTGACGAAAACCGCTCCCCTGGGCGCAAGGTTGGCCAGCCGGACAACCGCGACAGCCATTTCTATTTCGCGCTGTATTGGGCCCAGGCACTGGCCGCGCAAACCGACGACACGGCCCTTGCTGCGCATTTCGGGCCCATCGCCGAAGCGCTGAGCGCCAGTGAAGCGGCCATTGTTGCGGAACTCGCCGCTGTTCAGGGTGGGCCTGCGGATACCGGCGGATACTACAACACGGACGCAGACCGGACCGAGGCGATCATGCGCCCATCGGAAACGCTGAACCGCATTATCGGCTGATTGCACCTGGCCTAAAGCGCGACGTCATCGGCCCGGCACATGTCGTCGCGTGGCGGATCACTTGATCCGTTGGAGACGCTGGCCATCGAACACAACATCTGACGCCACTTTTGGGGCGATCAGACGATTTGTTCGACCGCGCCGCCAGCCTGCGACCAGGCCGTGAAGCCACCCGGCAGATGCGCGGCGTTTTTCAACCCCAACTCTCCGGCAATCTCGACAGCCAGCGTCGAGCGTTCACCAACAGCGCAATAGAGCAAGATGCGGCTGGACCGTGCCAGCCCGGCCAGCGGGCCCGAGGCGCAGCAATACTGATCGAACCGGCCATAGGGCGCGTGGATTGATCCGGGGATGACGCCGTGACGCTGACGCTCACCCTCCTCTCGGATGTCGACCAGGTGACCGTCCACATTGGGCCATTCCGCCAGAAGATCGTCAACCTCGACCGCCGGCACCCGATGCTGCGCCGACAGCATGAGGCCTTGCTTGATATTTTCGGGCACAGCCACATCCATCAGCGCCGGATTGGCCAGGTTCAGATTGTTCATGATCTCGGCGTATTCATCGGCGGATTTGACCTGCAGGCGCGGATTGAATGCCCGTTCTTCACCCACGGTGCTGACGGTGTCGCCCTTGTAGTCATGCCCCGGGAATACCATCGTTTGTTCAGGCAGCTTCAACAGCCGGTCAAACAGCGAATGATATTGGTCATAGGGATCGCCATTCTGGAAATCGGTGCGCCCGGTGCCACGGATCAGCAGCGTATCACCGGTGAACACACGGTCATCCATCAGGAAGCTATAGCTTTCGGATGTATGACCCGGTGTGTGCAGCGCCGTCAGGCTAAGCCCTTCAATCGTCAGCTTTTCATTGTCAGCAACCCGCATCGAGACGACTTCGGCCGGAGATTGCTCGCCCATGACGGTCACGCAGCGTGTCGCGTCGCGAAGGGCACCCATAGCGCTGACATGATCGGCGTGAATATGCGTATCCACGACCTTGACCAGCTTCAGGTCAAGTTCTTCAAGCAGTTTCAGATAACGCGAGGTATTCTCGAATACCGGATCAACCAGAAGCGCCTCACCCCCCTGCCGACTGGCAAGCAGGTAGGTGTAGGTGCAAGAGGTCTTGTCGAACAATTGTCTGAATAACACCGGAATACCTCCCCCAGGAATAAGTTCTGCGCAAAACTAACACGTATCCGGCGGCCATGACAGTTTCAGTTCGCGGCGACTTGACCACAGCTCGTCCGCGCCATGTCACCGGGGCTGTCGGACATATCCAACGACGTGCGGCAGTGGCCCGCCACTACCCCCACTTCCCCAAGGGTTCCAAACACTGCGCGGGCGTATCACAGATAGCCAGAGGCCCTGAAACTCAACTCACGCTCGCGCCCGACGATAAGATGGTCGTGCAACGTCAGGCCCAGCGCCTCGGCCGCCTCTTGAATGCGGCGGGTCATGTCAATGTCGGAATCCGAAGGCGTCGGATCGCCCGACGGATGGTTGTGCACCAGTATCAAGGCCGAAGCATTCAGTTCCAGCGCGCGTTTCACCACCTCTCGCGGATAAACCGGGACGTGGTCGACTGTGCCCTGCGCCTGTTCTTCATCCGCAATCAGCACATTCTTGCGATCCAGAAAAAGCACCCGAAACTGTTCCGTCGCACGATGCGCCATCGATGTATGACAATAATCGACCAGCGCGTCCCAGCCGGCCAGCACATGCTTTCCCAGAACTTTGGAGCGCGCAAGCCGATGCGCCGCCGCCTCGACAATCTTCAGTTCCTGTACCACGGCGTCACCGACACCCTGCACCCTGGTCAGCTGGTCAGTCGTCGCCGACACAACGCGATTGAAATCCCCGAACGTGTCCAGCAGTCGCCTTGCCAGCGGTTTCACATCCTGTCGGGCAATGGCACGGAACAGCACAAGTTCCAGCAATTCGTAATCCGGCATCGCCGCCGCACCACCGCGCATGAACCGCTCACGCAGACGCTTGCGGTGATCCTTGATATAGGACGGCAGTTTGCCAGTGGTCTGCGCCAAAGCATCACTGCCCGCAGCCTCGTCCGGTTCGAACAACGGCAGCGGCTTCTCGGCAAACATATCGGGCCCATCAGCCATTGCGCGAGTGTCGCTTAATCTCGATGAAGAATTCGTTAACGAACCAACCAATCCTTGTTGGATCACCCGTCTTTTCGCCAAAAATACTCCGGGGAGGTCTGGAGGGGCAGGCCCCTCCAGCTTGCGCCGGGAAACCTCAGTTCGTCATCCCATCCCAGAAGCTGCGCACCTTGGAAAAGAATGTGCTGCTTTCGGGGTTGTTGTCTTCGCCGATCTGATTGAATTCATCCAGCAATTCGCGCTGACGGCTGGTCAGGTTCACCGGGGTTTCCACGTGCAGCTCGATCAGCATATCGCCGCGCCCTGCGCCGCGCAGTTGCGGCATCCCTTTGCCCCGCAGCCGCATCTGCCGCCCGGTCTGGCTGCCTGCGGGGATCTTCACGCGGGTACGCCCGCCATCAATCGTCGGCACTTCGATATCACCGCCCAAGGACGCCGCCGTCATGCTGACCGGCACCCTGCAATGCAGGTGATGGCCATCGCGGTCGAACAAATCATGTTCGGCCACTTCGATGAAGATATAAAGATCGCCGGACGTGCCGCCCCGCAAACCTGCCTCGCCCTCGCCCGCCAGACGGATCCGGGTACCAGTTTCGACGCCTGCGGGTATGTTCACCGACAGCGAACGGTTCTTTTCAACGCGACCCGCACCGCCACAGGCGCGGCAGGGATCCTTGATCACATGGCCCGCACCCGTACAGGTCGGGCAGGTCCGTTCAACGGTGAAAAAACCTTGCTGCGCGCGCACTTTGCCCATGCCCGAACAGGTCGGGCAAACCTGCGGTTCCGCACCCCCTTCCGAGCCGTTGCCAGAACAGGTCTTGCAGGTGACCGAGGTTGGAATGTCGATTGTTTTCTGAATCCCGGCGAAGGCATCTTCCAGATCGACCCGCAGATTGTAGCGCAGGTCCGAGCCGCGTGTTGCGCGTGAACGCCCCCCGCCGCCGCCGCGCCCGCCGCCCATCATGTCGCCAAACAGATCGTCGAACACGTCCGAGAATGCGCTGGCAAAATCGCCCTGACCGCCGCCGCCGCCAAAGCCACCGCGCCCGCCGCCCATTCCGCCCTCGAATGCGGCATGGCCATAGCGGTCATAGGCCGCCTTCTTGTCGGCGTCCTTCAGAACCTCATAGGCTTCGTTGGCTTCCTTGAACTGCGCTTCGGCGTCGGGATTATCGGAGTTGCGATCCGGGTGAAGTTCTTTCGCCTTACGACGATAAGCGCGCTTTAATTCATCCGCCGAGGCCCCTTTCGAGACACCCAGAACATCATAATAATCGCGTTTCGCCATATCCGTTCTCCGGGAACGCACAGGACCGGCCCGAGGGGTCTCAGGCCGGTCCGCGCATGTCGTCCAAGCCCTTAGCTGGCGCGCTTGTTGTCGTCATCAAGGTCTTCGAAGTCGGCGTCGACAATATCATCGTCCACGCCCTGCGGTTCGTCAGCACCCTCTGGCGCGGCCTCTCCGGCTTTCTCCTGCTCGGCCTTATAGATCGCCTCGCCCAGTTTCATCGCGGCTTCGGTGACGTTCTGGATGCCCGATTTGATCTTGCCGGCATCCTCGGTCTCCATCTGCTCTTCCAGGTTGCCGATGGCGAGTTCGATGGCTTCCACCGTGGTCGGATCGACCTTGTCGGAATGCTCTTCGATCGACTTCTTGGTGCCGTGGATCAGGCTTTCGGCCTGGTTCTTGGCTTCGATCAGCTCACGGCGTTCCTTGTCGGATTCGGCGTTATCCTCGGCGTCACGGACCATCTGGTCGATCTCATCTTCCGACAGACCACCCGAGGCCTGGATCGTCACCGCATGTTCCTTGCCGGTGCCCTTGTCCTTGGCGCCCACGGCCACGATGCCGTTGGCGTCGATGTCAAAGGTCACCTCGATCTGCGGCAGACCACGCGGTGCGGGCGGGATGTCTTCCAGATTGAACTGGGCCAGCATCTTGTTGTCGTTCGCCATCTCACGCTCACCCTGGAACACCCGGATCGTCACGGCGTTCTGGTTATCCTCAGCGGTCGAGAAGATTTGCGACTTCTTGGTCGGGATCGTGGTGTTGCGGTCGATCAGGCGGGTGAACACGCCACCCAGCGTTTCGATACCCAGGCTCAGCGGGGTCACATCCAGCAGCACCACGTCCTTGACGTCGCCCTGCAGAACACCGGCCTGAATGGCGGCACCGGCGGCCACAACCTCGTCCGGGTTCACACCCTTGTTGGGCTCCTTGCCGAAGAACTTCGTTACCTCTTCGATGACTTTCGGCATCCGCGTCATGCCACCGACCAGCACAATCTCGTCAATGTCGCCAACACTCAGGCCCGCGTCTTTCAGCGCAGCCTGACATGGCTTGATCGAGGATTTGATCAGGTCGCCGACCAGGCTTTCCAGCTTGGCACGGGTCAGTTTCATGACCATGTGCAGCGGCTGACCACCGTTCGGATCCATCGAGATGAACGGCTGGTTGATCTCGGTCTGGTTGCTGGACGACAGTTCGATCTTGGCCTTCTCTGCCGCCTCTTTCAGGCGCTGCAGGGCCATCTTGTCCTTGGTCAGATCGACGCCGTTTTCCTTTTTGAACTCCTCAGCAAGGTAGTTCACGATCCGCATGTCGAAATCTTCGCCACCAAGGAAGGTGTCCCCGTTGGTGGATTTCACCTCGAACAACCCGTCGTCGATTTCCAGGATGGTCACATCGAAGGTACCACCGCCAAGGTCATAGACGGCAATGGTCTTGGTTTCCTTCTTGTCCAGACCATAGGCCAGCGCGGCAGCGGTCGGTTCGTTGATGATCCGCAGCACTTCCAGACCGGCAATCTTACCTGCGTCCTTGGTCGCCTGACGCTGGGCGTCGTTGAAATAGGCGGGCACCGTGATGACGGCCTGCGTGACGTCTTCGCCAAGATAGCTTTCGGCGGTTTCCTTCATCTTCTGCAGGATGAAGGCCGAAATCTGGCTGGGGCTGTATTTGTCGCCCTGGGCTTGCACCCATGCATCGCCATTGCCGCCATCGACCACGTCAAAGGGCAGGTTCTTCTTGTCCTTTGCCAGGTGCTTGTCGTCAAACCGCCGACCGATCAGGCGCTTGACGCCGAAGATCGTGTTGTCGGGATTTGTGACAGCCTGCCGCTTCGCGGGCTGGCCAACAAGACGCTCATTTTCCGTGAAAGCGACGATTGACGGTGTCGTGCGCGCGCCCTCGGCGTTTTCGATCACACGGGGCTGGCTGCCGTCCATGATCGCGACGCAGCTGTTGGTAGTTCCAAGGTCGATGCCAATCACTTTGGCCATGACGAAGTCCTTTCTTTCGGCGATACTGCAGCGGCGGACCCTAAGTCCGGCGTCCGCCTCTGATCCCAATTAAAATTCCGGGATCAAGGCCCCCGGCGGCGTTCCGGGCGTATATAGGGAGGCGGGTTTGACGCTGCAACGGGCCAAGCGCGTGAAATTGTGCAATTGCGGCATTTTTGTAAGGGGCGCACTACGGTGAAAGATCAATGTCAGCAACCGCTGCTGCTGGGCGGGTTCGAAGTTCATCAGAACTGGCTTTCAGCGGACCATCAGGCGGGCTTGGTTGAGGTCGCGCGCAGGATCGCAACCGCCGCCCCGTTGTTCAGCCCCGTGACCCGGTTTGGCAAGCAGATGTCGGTGCAGATGACCTCGGCAGGGCGATGGGGCTGGACGGCTGACGCAGGCGGTTACCGCTATGCCGCACGACACCCAAGCGGCGTCGAATGGCCGCCGATCCCTGAACCCCTGCTGGATATCTGGCAGACCGTGACCGGGTTGGAACGCCTGCCCGACAGTTGCCTTGTGAACTTCTATTCGCAGTACGCGCGCATGGGTCTGCATCAGGACAAGGACGAGGCCTCTTTCGAATGGCCGGTCCTGTCGATATCGCTGGGCGATGATGCCTTGTTCCGGATTGGCGGAACTGAACGGCGCGCTCCGACGCAAAGCATCTGGCTACGCTCGGGCGATGTGGTGGTCATGGGCGGGGCCGCCCGGCTGTGTCATCACGGGGTGGATCGCATCCGGCACGGGTCTTCCCACCTGTTGCCCGATGGCGGACGGGTCAACCTGACACTGAGGGTTGTGGAATAACCCGTCACGACGCCTGCCGCGTCACGGAGCCTGCATCGTGCAGCACCCCGACAGCAAGCCAACCGTGGCACCGTCATGGCGCACCGCGTGAATCTCGTACCCGAACAGGCGGTCCGACATGCCGTCCGAGCATTGACCCCGCCGGACAACGCCCGAGGTTCGCAATGTCGAAAATCCAAAGGCGTTGCTGCCGACATTGCTGCTGGCCCCGGTCCAGTCCACCGGATCAGTCACGTTGGGTGCATCGGGCGACTGATAACTCATCGTGCCGCTGTCAAACTGGATGGCCCAGAAGGGTTCGGTCCCGACGCACCACAGGCGGGCCGGGAACAGGCTGGCGTCATACCTTGCCTGACGGCGCAGGAATTTCATCGACGCCCAGCCCGTCCATCCCCCGCTGCTGACAAGACCCCAACGGCGGGTGTTGTTGACGCGCAAAACCTCGACCCCGCGCTGATTCCAGGCCAGTTCACCAACGATCGGGTGGCTGGTTCCGGCACCCGCGCGCACATTGAGAACATCATCAGATCGCACATCAATCACGTCATAAAGCGCCGGAAGCTCCTGCGCTTGCGCCGGGACCCAGGCAATCGTGATCAGAATTGCAGCCAACAGTTGTTTCATCGTTTTGCACTCCAGCTAAGCGACATCCTCTTGCGTGAATAAAACTCGCCCATCAGCCCAAGCATCAACAATCCAATCGACAAATACAGTGTGTATTTTATTGAAGAGTGATGCGGGAAATAGTTCTGAAACACGAAGCCGCGCGATTGGTCGATGGCGTGGAACAGCGGGTTCCAGTCAAACATCGCAAGTGTGGTGGCGGACAATTTGTTGGCCACGAACATCTTGCCGGATGCGATCATGTTCACCCGGATATAGATCCTGGTAAACACCCCTGCAAAATCCGGGAACCAGGGTCGAATGGCCAGCAGGAACATGCCCAAGGCCCCCATCGGGTTCACGATGGTGATCGGGTTCCACAATGTGTGATACGCAAACAGTGCGATCAGCACTGACAGCAGCTGGATGTACAGCACCCCAAGCCCTTCCGAGGTAATGCTGACAGCCGTATTCATCGGAGCGTGGTTCATCATACCCGACGTCGGTCCCGGCGCACCTGAAACCGCGCGAAATGTCCGGATATGCGTCATGTAAAGCATGATGCCGGACAACAGAAACAGGAAGAAATCGCCGCGCAGGGCCGCTCCGCGCGCGCCAAGAACATGGAACAACAGAATGAATGCCCCCAACAGCATAGCCACCTGCATCAGGTTCAGTGCAAGCGCGATGAAGGCATTGTTATGTTTGCTGCGGATCTACCGAACCGTGTTGTGAAACATCAATTCGGCAATCATCATCGCCGAGGTGAAGTTGTTTGATGCCTGTCGACGTTCGAACATGACGGATCCTGGTGATCAGTTGCGCGTTACTGCCGCGAAGATTTCAGGGAAATCTTGATGAAGTATTGTTGCCCAAGCATAAGGGACGCGCCCTGACCGCACAATCCGTGCAGCAGGAAGCCACCCCAGGGGGAATTGAACGCGTGGATTACAAGAAGCTGGAGCAGGTCAATCGCCGGCTGGCGCTGGAGGCCGGTCAGCGCATCATGGAGATCTATGATCAAGGTGACCTCGGGACGCGGGCGAAATCGGATTCCAGCCCGGTCACCCTGGCGGATGAGGCAGCGGACGCCCTGATCTTTGATGGATTGACAGCGGCATTCCCCGATATTGCAATCGTGACCGAAGAACAGGCCGCAAGCCATGATGTCAGGGCTTCGCGGTTCCTGATCGTTGATCCGCTGGACGGCACCAAGGAGTTCATCCAGCGTCGCGGCGACTTCACTGTGAACATCGCATTGGTCGAAGACGGTGCGCCGGTGCGCGGGATCGTCTATGCACCCGCCAAACAACGGTTGTTCTATACCCGCGCTGACGGCCAGTCGGTGGAAGAGGCCGGGCCATTCGCCGGGACAGCCGGAACTCTGACGCCGATCTCGGTTGCGCCGCCCGATACGGGCGCATTGCGCGTTGTTGCGTCCAAATCTCATCGCGATGCAGCAACCGACGCCTATATCAATACGTATCAGGTCGCAGATATGAAAAGCGCCGGATCCTCGTTGAAATTCTGCCTTGTCGCCACGGGTGAGGCTGACCTCTACCCCCGGCTGGGGCGCACGATGGAATGGGACACCGCCGCCGGTCATGCCGTCCTGGCCGGGGCAGGCGGGCAAGTTGTTCGCTTTGATGATCACAGCCCGCTGACCTATGGCAAAGCGGGATATGAGAACCCGTTTTTCATAGCCTACGCACCCGGAGTTGCCCTGACAAAACCCGAATGAGCCATCCGCGCGTCAGCATCATTGTCGTCAGCCGGGGGCGGCCTGCTGCATTGCGCCGTTGCCTGCTGTCCGTGTCGCAATTGTTCTATCACCCGTTCGAGGTTGTCGTGGTCGCCGATGCCGATGGCCGCGCGGCTATGGCCGAGTTCGCCGGGCGGACCAAGATAGTTGCATTCGACGACCCCAACATATCGGCAGCGCGCAACGCCGGGCTGGATCACGCAGCCGGACAGATCGTGGCCTTCATTGACGATGATGCGGTGGCGGAACCGTCATGGCTGGACCATCTGATCGCCCCATTCTCGGACCCATCGGTCAGTGCATCAGGCGGTTGGGTGCGCGGGCGCAACGGCATTTCGTTCCAAAACAAAAGCCGCATGGCTGACAAAGACGGCCAGCATTCACCCGTCGCACATCCGGGTCCGGGCCCGATATTGCTGCGGGGGTCCGCCGATGCCGCTCCGCGCACTGAAGGGACGAACATGGCCTGGCGTCGCGCAGCGCTGGCCGACCTTGGGGGTTTCAATCCGGCGTATCGGTTTTTTCTGGATGAAACCGATCTGAACATGCGGTTGGCGAGGCAAGGCGGAACAACGGCACTTGTTCCGCTGGCCC
Source organism: Paracoccaceae bacterium (assembly GCA_012103375.1). Taxonomy (NCBI): domain Bacteria; kingdom Pseudomonadati; phylum Pseudomonadota; class Alphaproteobacteria; order Rhodobacterales; family Paracoccaceae; species Paracoccaceae bacterium. The sequence continues at coordinate 3,592,626 of WLWX01000001.1, read as the reverse complement.
AGGTCCACCACGGTTTTGCGCCTTCGGTCTATCGCCGCGCAGATCGGGTGCCGCTTGATCTGTCTGAGATCGGCGCAAGCTGGGCGGTATTCCTCAACCATTACTCGGACCACCCCAAGGATGCGCGACGCGCCGCAAGGCTGGCCGAACGCACGCGGATGATCCGGCACGCCATTCACGACAATGTCTGGCCTTCTGCCGTTCGCACAAGGCTTGCCGAATTCGACGCCGGTTATGCCGAGGGCGCAACACGGTCCGATGGTCGCTGGACCCCAGCCGATCCACCGCCTTTCCGGCCATTCCATGACGCGCCCCCGGATCGGTCATCAATTGCGATCGCCGCGGGATTGCGCAAAGGCAATGCCGCGCGGCGGGCCACACGCGCCGCTGTCGCGAATGGCAAAAGGGTCAGCCTTTGGACCCTCTCGGCTACGACGTTGTACCATCAGGTGCGGTTTGACGACGGCGGTTTCTGGCACCACGCTGGCGGCATTTGGGGCCGTTCGGATCGCGCGATGCCGCTGATCTCACCCATGTCGATCCGGCGCAGGGTGACAATGGAAGTTGCCAAAGTGTCGAAGATCCGTGAAATCAGTGCGACTCATTTCATAGAACCTTGATATAGCGTTACCGGAATATTAACCCGACCGAGGTTCCAACACTCGGGTCGGATCGGGTCGGACAGGAAGCGTAACAAGTCAGGATCTCAATATGGCGCGCAAGGTAACCAAGGCGATATTTCCGGTGGCCGGAATGGGCACCCGGTTTCTGCCTGCGACCAAGTCAATTCCGAAGGAAATGATGACGCTGGTTGACCGGCCCCTGGTGCAATACGCCATCGACGAGGCGCGTGCCGCCGGGATCAAGGAATTCATCTTCGTCACCGCACGCGGCAAATCCGCGTTAGAGGATTATTTCGATCACGCACCGGAATTGGAACGCGCCCTGCGAAAGGCCGGGAAAACCGAACAGCTGGAGCTGCTGAAGAACACCAACATGGAAAGCGGCGGCATTGCCTATATCCGTCAGCATCGGGCCTTGGGGCTGGGTCACGCCGTCTGGTGCGCCCGCCGCCTGATTGCGGACGAACCCTTTGCGGTCATGCTGCCCGATGACGTGATTTCTGGGGATGATCCGTGCCTTCAGCAGATGGTCGAGGCGCATGAAGAGGTCGGCGGCTCGATGGTTGCCACGATGGATGTCCCGCGCGAGATGACGGGCAGCTATGGCATTCTTGATACCGACGATTCCGAACCCGATCTGGTCAGCGCAAAAGGCATGGTGGAAAAGCCCGATCCGCTGAGTGCGCCATCAACGCTGGCGGTCATCGGTCGCTATATCCTGACGCCGTCGGTCATGAAAAATCTCGACGCCAAAAAGCCGGGGTCGGGCGGGGAAATCCAGCTGACCGACGCGATTGCCGAAGATATTCGCGAAGGCCGCCCGGTGCATGGATTGCGGTTCGCAGGGCAGCGCTATGATTGCGGCTCCAAGGCCGGGTTCCTTCAGGCCACGGTCGCGTTCGGATTGGCCCGCGAAGGGTTGCGCGATGATTTCGGCGCGTTCCTGACCCGGCTGACAGCCGGAACCCGGTAAGCAAAATGCGCGCGGCGCTTCCGCCATCCTCAGACGTGCCGCTTCCGCCTTTCTGCTATGACATGACCCGCCTGTCGCGCAGGGTTGGACAGGGCGCACCGACGGGCATCGACCGGGTCGATCAGACCTATTTCGCCTGGCTTCTGGACAGCGGCGCGCCCTTGACCGGACTTGTCCGAACCGGCGTTGGATATCTGCTGCTGGACCGACAGGGCATGCAGGCGATGCGCGATTGCCTTCTGGCGACACCTGCGGCAGAGGACGACAAGGCGCAGCACGGCGGGCCGCGCAAGCATGCCCTGCGCCAATTGCGCCGCCATGCCATCGCGCGCGCACCACGCTGGGGTGTGGCGCGAATGCTCCGCAAGCAATTGCCGCAAGGGGTACGCTATCTGAACATCGGCCATTCAAACCTTGAAGATGCGGTTATCGGCGCAATTCGCAAAGTGCCGGATGGGCGCGCCATTGCGATGATCCATGACACGATCCCGCTGGACCAATCCGAAACCGTTACCGAAAAATCCCGGGCGCGGTTCCACCGTGCGCTGACTGCCGCGCTGGGCTGCGATCTGCTGCTTGCGAATTCCGGCCAGACCCGCGCCGATATCCTGCGTTTCGGCGGCGACGGCACCCCGCCAACGCAGGTGTTGTTTCTGGGCATGGAGCCACGCCTGGTCCGCGCAACAGAACCGCCCCCGTCAGACGCCCCGCCGACCTTCGTGATGCTTGGCACGATCGAGCCGCGAAAGAACCATGCGTTGATCCTGGATATCTGGGCACGGTTTCATGCCACACTCGCAAGCGCCGACATTCCGCATCTTATCATCATCGGCGGTCGCGGCTGGCGGAACGAGGGGGTGTTTGAAACGCTCGATACCGCGCCGTTCATGGGCCAGAGCGTGCACGAAGTCGGCCGGCTTGATGATGCGTCCATGTCAAGAACGCTGTCCCATGCCAACGCCCTGCTGTTTCCGTCGATTGCGGAAGGCTATGGCTTGCCCCCGATGGAGGCCGCATCCATCGGCCTGGCGGTCATCAGCGCCGACCTTGCGCCGGTGCGCGAAATCCTTGGCGACTATCCCGTTTACGCGGACACGAACGATATGCAACAATGGATAAACGCCATTGATAATGTGGTCGCTGCGGGCAGAACAAGCGCATGGAAACAGCCGCCTCCGCTTCCGACATGGGAGTCTCATTTCCGCCAGCTTCGCAGCCTGTTGTGAACACGCGGCCTTTACACCAGCACCCGGCATGAGCGTCGTAACCTCTTACCGGTTGCGGCTGCAACGAAAGCGCTGGCGGTTGCGCGCGTTGCGCAAACGGCGCGAGTTGTTTTGCCAGCAGGATCAGACCCACCTGATCCGCGCCGATGACGTGCTAGTCTTCTCAACAATCCGCAACGAACGGGTTCGGCTGCCCTATTTCCTCGAATACTATCGAAAACTTGGGGTCGCGCATTTCTTTTTCGTCGACAACAACTCCACCGATGGCTCACGCGAGTATCTGAACGGCCAGCCGGATGTCTCGGTCTGGGTATCGACGCGCAGTTACAAACGGGCGCGTTTTGGAATGGATTGGCAGAACTGGTTGCTGCGGCGATACGCCCATGGTCACTGGACCCTGACCGTCGACCCGGATGAGTTCTTCGTTTATCCGGATTGTGTTGAAAAACTCCGTTTTAGGGCCTGAACGATGATTTTTCTTTCCATGCAGCCCGATCCTAAATTTTTGGCGCGGGGGTCGGCCCAAATCGCCTACATGCGCTCACGCGCAGCCATGCGCTGTCTCGTGGTCAAAGCTTTCCGACTATTTCGCTTCATAGGTTTTCGCAAGAAATCCGCGACGCTCTGATTTCGGAGTTTTTCAACACAATCTCCGTTCTGTGACACCCGGCCCCTCAGGGCGCTGACCGACTGGCTGGATGCGTCTTCCATCCGCTCTTTCGGGGCGATGTTGCTGGATATGTACCCAAAGGGACCGATTGATGAACGCCCCTACGGCGAAGGCGACGATCCGTTCCAGATTGCGTCCTGGTTTGATCCTGGCAATTATATCATCTCGCAAAACCAGAAATTCGGCAGCCTTTGGATTCAGGGTGGCCCGAGAATGCGCGCGTTCTTCACCGATGAGCCCGCCCGCGCGCCCGCCCTCAACAAGATCCCGCTGGTGAAATGGGATCGCCGGTACACCTATGTCAGCTCGACCCACAACATCCTGCCGCGCGGGCTGAATCTGGTCTATGATGAATGGGGCGGCGAAAAGGCCTCCGGTGTGTTGTTGCACGCCAAGTTCCTGGACATGTTCGGGCAGAAATCCGCGGAAGAACTGGACCGCCGGCAACACTATGCGGCCAGCCATGAATACCGCGCCTATCAGGCAAACCTGCGCGAGAAATCCACCCTGTGGTGCCCGTGGAGCGAAAAATACATCAACTGGCGCCAGTTGGAGCTTCTGGGCCTGATGTCGGTGGGGAACTGGGCATGACGCTGGGCATCGTCATGATGGTCCACACCGCGCTGGACCGCGCCGCGCAGGCCGCCAACCACTGGGCCCGCAATGGATGCCCGGTGGTCATCCACGTTGACAAACGCGTCCCAGCCAAGGCGCTGCAAACCCTCAGACAGGACGTGTCCGGTCACAAAAATATCCGGTTCTGCCCCACGCCCCACCGCTGTTACTGGGGCACCTGGTCGCTGGTGGCGGCTTCGCAATGTGGATCAGAACTGCTGTTGAAGGAATTCCCCGAGGTCGGGCATGTCTATCTGGCCTCGGGCGCCTGTTTGCCGCTGCGCCCTGTGGCCGAGCTGCGGGAGAATCTGGCAGCCCGCCCCGACACCGATTTCATCGAAAGCGTTGCGACCCGCGAAGTACCGTGGACCATCGGCGGGCTGGATGCCGAGCGGTTTCAGATGTGGTTTCCGTTCTCCTGGCGACATCACCGCCGCCTTTTTGACCTGTCGGTGCGCTTCCAGCGTCGCGTCGGATTGCGCCGCCGCATTCCCGAAGGGCTGACACCGCATCTGGGGTCCCAGTGGTGGTGCCTGACGCGGGCCACGCTGATGAAAATCCTCTATGGACCAGAACGGGCGACCAATGACCGATACTTTCGCCATGTATGGATTCCCGACGAAAGCTATTATCAGACGCTTGTGCGCCGTTACGCCACACGGATCGAAAGCCGGTCATTGACCCTCAGCAAGTTCGATTTTCAGGGCAAGCCGCATATTTTCTATGATGACCACCTGCAACTGCTGCGCCGGTCCAACTGCTTCGTGGCGCGCAAGATATGGCCGCATGCGGATCGGCTGTACCGGTCATTCCTGTCCGAAGCCGCCCAGACGACCAGCCAGGCCGAACCGAACCCGGGCAAGATAGACCGCACCTTCGCAGCCGCGGTCGAGCGTCGCACACGCGGTCGGCCCGGTCTTTACATGCAAAGCCGCTTTCCACATCGGGACTGGGAAAACGGCATGACCGCAGCACCCTATTCCGTGTTCCAGGGGTTCGATGCGGTATTTCGCGACTTCGATGGCTGGCTGTCGCGCGCGACCGAGGCGCGCGTGCATGGCCATCTTTACGCCCCTGAACGGGCCGAATTCGCCGACCGGCAGGTCAATTTTGCGGGTGCTTTATGCGATTCTGCGACGGTGCGTGATTACAACCCATTCGCGTTTCTGACCGACCTGATCTGGAATACCCGGGGTGAGCGACAGTGCTTTCAGTTCGGCCCCCGCGACCGGCAAGAGATCAGCTGGTTTCTTGCCGCCGACCCGAATGCACAGATCTCGGTCATAACCGGCGCCTGGGCCGTGCCGCTGTTCCAAAGCGGTCGTGACTTTGACGAACTGCGCGCCACCGCCGCCCGCCTGCAACAGATCGAAGCGGACCACCTGGTTGTTCTGCGCCGGGTCCAGTCGCGCGCGAAAATTCGCATCTGGACAATGGCGCAATTCGTCGAAGCGCCAATGGAACCCCTGCAAATGATAATCGACGAAATCGGACCACGCAGGACTCAGCATCTGACCGAGGCTCCGACCCTGGTTGATCTGACCGGATTTGGCGCGTTCCTCCAAAAACTGAAGAATGACGGCATGCACCCCTATCTGGTCAACTGATTCATGTCGCGCGCATTTGACTATTTCGTCGTCTTCGCGGCCATGCGGACAGGTTCGAATTTTCTTGAGGCAAGCCTGAATGGCTATGGCGACCTCTGCTGTCACGGCGAACTGTTCAATCCGCATTTCATTGGCCATGAAGGCTGCCGGAAACATGCCGGCGTCCCGATCGAGGCGCGCGATCAGGACCCCCTTGGCTTTTTCGAAACGCTGCGCGCCGAAACCGCGGGTCTGTCAGGGTTTCGGTTCTTCAACGATCATGACCTACGCGTTTTGAAGGCCGCACTGGCCGACCCGCGTGCCGCCAAGATCATCCTGACCCGCAATCCGCTGGACAGCTATGTCAGCCTGAAAATTGCCAGGGCAACCGGGCAGTGGCGGCTGGGCGGCAAGGCCAAGGCGAAAACCGCGACGATTGATTTTGATGCCGATGAATTCCGCGCCCATCTTGATGCGCAGGGCACGTTCCGCAAAACCCTGCTGCGGGCATTGCCGGTCAACGGGCAGACGGGCTTTCACATCGCCTATGACGACCTGCGCAATGTCGATGTGCTGAACGGCATGGCACGCTGGCTGGGCAGCACCGAACAGAAACCGGCAGTGTCCAAAAAGACCCGGGTACAGAACCCCGCGCCCCTGTCCGAGAAGGTGCGCAATTTCGATCAAATGACGCGCGCGTTGGCCGACATGGATCAGTTTGGCGCATTCGACATCGGCCTGCCCGAACCGCGCCGAGGCAGCCATATTCCGCATTATGCGGGCGCAGAAACCGCCCCGCTGCTGTTCATGCCGCTTCCGGGCGGTCCGCGCGATTCGATCATCGACTGGCTGGGGCGCATCGACGGTGCCGCGCCGGTTCGCGATTTCAACCAGAAGACGCTGCGCCAGTGGATGCGCAAACATGTACCCCATCAGAGTTTCACCGTATTGCGCCACCCGCTGGCGCGTGCCCACCACATGTTCGCAACCCACATTCTGCCTGTTTCCGACACAACATTCCTGGCAATCCGCGACCTGCTTCGCGACCGGCATGACATGAGCGTCCCCGACACAACGCCCGGCAAAGATTGGAGCCGCAAGCAGCATCACGACGCGTTTCTGATGTTCCTGAACTTCCTGAAGGCGAACCTGGCCGGGCAGACTCCGGCGCGGATTGATCCGGGGTGGTCCAGCCAAGTCGGGCTGATCCGTGGTTTTGCCGAGTTTGGGCCGCCCGATGTCCTGCTGCGTGAACATCAGCTTCAGACCGGCCTGGTCCGCCTTGCTGATGACGCAGGTGTGGACGCTAAGGTTTGCGCCCCCGAGCCACCTGCGCAGCCCTGGACGCTGGATCAGATCTGGTCAGCAGATCTGGAACAGGCCTGCCGCGCGGCCTATGCCCGCGACTATCTGATATTCGGGTGGCAGGACTGGTCTGCCATCAATCCTCATCCCGGATGAACTGAGGCAGCTACGTCAGAAATCAGCCGGTTACCGGATGAAAGATCTGCCTCGTCAGGTTTCAACGAAAGGCTTCAAGCGGCCTTGGAATCGCGAATTGGCGCATCCGTCAGAATCGCATGCAGCGTCGTCAGGTCTGTTGTCGACCTAAGCTTGGTGCAAATCTCTTCATCACGCATGGTCCGTGCGATCAGCGCCAGCGCTTTCAGGTGGTCGACGCCAGCATTGGCCGGGGCCAGCAAGGCAAAAACAAGATCAATCGGCTGCCGGTCGGCGGAACCGAAATCCAGCGGGCGTTCAAGACGCACAAAAACGCCACGGATTTCGTCCAGTTCAGCAATGCGCGCATGTGGCAGCGCAACGCCATGCCCGACGCCGGTGCAACCCAACGTCTCTCGGGCTTGAAGGGCATCGGCCACATCGCGTGCGGGCAATCCGTGGATCAATGCGGCAGTTTCCGAGATATCCTGCAACAATCGCTTCTTGCTGGAAACGGCATTTATAACCCGCACCGCATGCGCATTCAGTATGCTGTTGAGCATCATTGGCAGTCTGGTCTTTCCTTCAGCGCCAGCAGAACGGCGCGCGTTGATCGGTCAGGCCGGATCGATCCAGCCGATGTTTCCGTCATCTCTTCGATACACGATATTGACCGCCTTGTCCTGACCTTCCTTGCGAAAAACCAGAACCGGCGCCCCGGCGAGTTCCATTTGCATCACGGCCTCTCCGACAGAGAGGGACGGAATCTTTGCCTCCATTTCGGCAATGATCATGGGTTGCAGCGATTCGGGCTCGGCCTCTTCCGGCCCCTCATTTGCGGCGAGGATATAGGAGGCTGCGGCAGATAATTCAACCGGTTGCGCGCGATCCTTGTGGTGATCTTTCAAGCGGCGCTTGTAACGACGCAACTGTTTGTCCAGCTTTTCGGTACATTGATCAAATGCAGCGTAAATTTCAGTGTCATGGGCGCGCGCCTGCGTCGTCAGACCGGTCGACAGATGCACAATTGTCTCACACACAAACTCATGCGCGCTTTTGGAGAAGATCACTTGTGCGTCCGTGGGACGCTGGGCGTATTTTTCCACCACGCTGCCCAATTCGTTGCGCACATGGGTCTGAAGTGCTTCACCAATGTCGATTTGCCGTCCGCTGATCTGATATTTCACGCAACTCTCCTTCTTGTCATGCAAGGTATTGAATACACGTCATTTTGGCGGCCCGTTTGACCCACATCAACCATAGGGTTTCCCGATGCGAAACGCAGATTTTCTGGTGATCTGAGGAACATCCGAACCATGGCGCAAAATGGCGCATCGGATCGTATCAATGGTCGGGCAGTGCCGTGCATTGACCCCATTTGGCGTCCAAACAGACCGTGCTGTCAATGGATTTTCACACAGACGGGGTGTCTGGCGTCACATCGCGCGAAAGCTATTGCCCAGATAGACGCGGCGCACATTCTCGTCATTGATGACCTGTTCGGCGGTCCCGCTCATCAAAACCGAGCCATCGTGAAGGATGTAGGCATGATCGACAATTTCCAGCGTTTCGCGCACGTTGTGATCTGTGATCAGAACACCCAGGCCCCGATCGCGCAACTGCGCCACCAGCGACCGAATCTCGCCCACGGCGATCGGATCGACGCCTGCAAAAGGTTCGTCCAGCAACAGATATTTGGGGTCGGCGGCCAAACAGCGCGCAATTTCAACCCGGCGCCGCTCCCCGCCTGACAGGCTCAGCGCGGCAGCGCGGCGCAGATGCGTGATGGAAAATTCGCCCAGCAGATCCTCAAGCATGTCGCGCCGCCGCTTGCGGTTTCGCACCGACAGTTCCAGGATCGACATGATGTTGTCTTCGACCGTCATTCCCCGGAAGATCGACACTTCCTGCGGCAGATATCCAATGCCAAGACGGGCGCGACGATACATCGGCAGGTTGGTCACATCGCGGCCATCAATCACCACCTGACCACCCTCGGGCGAAACAAGTCCGGCAATCGCATAAAAGCACGAGGTCTTCCCAGACCCGTTCGGCCCCAGCAGCGCGACGACCTCACCCCGGTGCAACTCCAACGAGACATCGCGGATCACCGGACGCTTGCGATAGCTTTTGCGCAGGTTAATGACCTGCAACCCGGATTCACCGGGCGCGAGACTTAGGTGAGGGCTGTTCAATTGCCGGTGCTCAGCACGGTGCGAACCCGCCCTTCGATGACGCCCGACCCGTTGTTGAGGTTGATGCGCAGGCTATTGCCGGCAATCGCGGTTTGGCCCTGGGTCATGATCACATCACCGCTCAGGTTTATCGTGCCTGCGTCGATGTTATAAACGGCCTCGCGCGCTTCGGCGGCTTCTGCGCCATTCACCAGCGTCACACCGCCCGAAGCGCGCATGGTCTGAATCTCACCTGTGCCGTCGCTGCTGGTCTGATCGGCATAGACGACGCGCACACGCGACGCCGAAAGCCGCATGGCCCCTTGCGAAATCAACACGTTACCGCTGAAAATCGCGGTTCCGTCGCCCTGGTCAATCTCCAGCTTGTCAGCCGCCACTTCAACCGGCTGCGAGGTATCATGGCTTAGCCCGCCAAAGGCGACCGAGGCCTGTGCCAGTGCGACATTCGGGGCCGCCAGGGCCAGCGCCAGCCCGAGGGCGCATACACGTACAAAACTCACGGTGTGTCATCCTTCTGTTCTGTGGGGTCGTATATCAGGTTGATGCGGTCCTTGAAAACCACAACATAGCCATCGTCCGTTTCCAGCAATTCCATCTGTCCGGCGGTCAGCTTCCCGACGGGTCCATCTGCTGTCACTTCGCCCGCGCTGGCAACACTGGTCTGATCCAGGGTCGAGGTGAATGTCTCGGCCTCGATCCGGTAGCCGGTCGAGGTCAGGATTGTCACGCCGTCACCCATCACCAGTTGCTTCGCGTCCTGATCCAGCTCGGCCGTTGGCGCTTCGAAATGCATCGTGCCCCCGTCCGAGGTTTCGATGTTGGCGCGCACCTTTTCGGCCAGATACTGCCCTTCGGCCCCGCCGCGCGGCTGGGCGCGGTCTGCCGCAAAACTCACCGATGATCCGTCATCCGTCATCGTCGCAAAGGACGGTCCGGTGATATGTTCATCGCTAAGCAGTTGTTCCAGCCGCAATTCATCAAACGGCGGCGGCTGATCCAGCGACACCCGCTTGGACACAAGAAAAACGGTCGACAGGATGATCAACGCACCCAGCGGCAGCGCCAGGCGCAGGGCCTTGACCGTTTTGGTATAGGTGTCGTCAGTTCGCGCCATGTCTGACAGATACGTCCTTCGCAGCGGCGCGCCAAGCGCGGGTCGGTTAATGTGCGAAAATATCCATCTCGGGCCAGCCAGCCAGATCCAGTGCGGCCCTTGACGGCAGGAAATCAAACGCTGCCTGCGCCAGGTCCAGGCGGCCTTCACGCTCCAGCCGCTCGATCAGCTTCTCACGCATTTTGTGCAGGTAAAGGACATCGGAGGCCGCATAATCAATCTGCGCTTTGCTGAGCGTTGCTGCCCCCCAGTCGCTGGATTGCTGCTGCTTAGAAATATCGACGCCCAGCAGCTCATCCGTCAGGTTCTTCAGCCCGTGACGATCCGTATAGGTCCGCACCAGTTTCGATGCGATCTTGGTGCACCAGACCGGCGACGCAAGAACCCCAAAAGCGTGTTGCATCACCGCGATATCAAACCGGCCGAATTGGAACAGCTTCAGGACATTCGGATCACCCAGCATCGCGGTCAGATTCGGCGCCTCGGTCTGGCCCTTGGCGATCTGAACCAAATGCGCGTCCCCGTCACCGGATGACATCTGCACCAGGCACAGACGGTCCCGATGCGGGATCAGGCCCATGGTTTCGCAGTCGATGGCCACGATCGGGCCAAGGTCCAGCCCATCGGGCAAATCGTTCTGATGCAGGTGATTGGTCATGTGACGTCCAAATTGCCGCGGTGCCGCGCCTTACCGCTCGAAGTGGTCGTCAGGCAAGGGCAAACCTGCGACGTCATCCAAAAGCGCCGCGCAATCCGACCACCTTGCGCGCGCACATGTGGCCTGCCAACAGGACCTCAGCCTCGGACGCGCCACTGGCCCATGCGGCCAGATATCCGCCATTGAAACTGTCGCCAGCGGCGGTTGTGTCAACGATGGTTTCAGCAGGTGGATAGATCTGATCGTACTGCTGCCCGCCAAGGGAGAGCGGGCCTTCCTCGCCACGCTTCAACGCACCCAGTTTCAATCCGTAAGAATTCAGCCTTGCATGCACGGCATCCGGATCGGCATCGCCGAAAATCGCCATCTCATCATCAACCGATGGCAGGCCGATATCCGTAATCGCCCATGCCCGCTGAATAACCTCACGGGCGGTTGCGGCATCTTCCCACAGGCGGGGGCGGAAGTTGGAATCAAAGATCACCAACCCGCCGTTGGCGCGATATCCTGACAACCAGTCCAGCAGCGTGGTGCGGATATCTGGCGGCAGAATCGCCAGCGTAATTGCCGAAAGACACAAGGCATCGAACGTCGCAAGCTGGTCGAATTCCGGCCCGATCCTGGGCTGAAACAGGCTGCGCGCAGCAGATGAATCGCGCCAATAGGCAAAGCTGCGCTCGCCCGCCGCGTCGGTCGAGATTGCATAAAGCCCCGGCATATGCGCTGCACTGCGGATCACCAGATCGTCGCGGATCCCCTCTGCCCGGATGAAGTCGGCGATCCGGTCGGACATCGGATCAGTGCCGATTGTGTTGAAAAACTCCGTTTTAGGGCCTGAACGATGATTTTTCTTTCCATGCAGCCCGATCCTAAATTTTTGGCGCGGGGGTCGGCCCAAATCGCCTACATGCGCTCACGCGCAGCCATGCGCTGTCTCGTGGTCAAAGCTTTCCGACTATTTCGCTTCATAGGTTTTCGCAAGAAATCCGCGACGCTCTGATTTCGGAGTTTTTCAACACAATCTGCCAAGTGCCGTGACATAGGCCACATCCCCGGACCAGTTGCGGCGCAGGTAAACGGCGGTGTTCAGCGTGTCGCCTGCAACTGCGATGCGGGCCGTATCGCCGGTGCCGGCAAGCGACAGTTCGATCATCGCTTCGCCAATGCAGGCGATCCGTTTCGGGCGGATATTCCAGCGGCTATCTGTATGGGTTTCCATCATGGCCGCACCCTATCAGGGACCGCAGCAGGCGAAAGCCCTTGGCCAAGGCGGGCGGAACCGGCTAACAGGAAGACGAACGACTGTTCCCTGCGCAAAGGCCCTGATCGCGTCCGTGACCAACCAGACCTCCAGTACCCGCCGTCCGCTGACCCTCAGGGATGTGTCAGAAGTTGCAGGCGTCAGCGAAATGACCGTCAGCCGCGTCTTGCGCCAGCGTGGCGATGTGTCGATTGCAACGCGCGACAAGGTCCTCGAGGCGGCAAAGCGCATTGGCTATGTCCCCAACAAGATCGCCGGGGCGCTGGCCTCAAGCCAGGTCAATCTGGTCGCTGTCATCATCCCGTCACTGTCAAACATGGTCTTCCCCGAAGTGATGACCGGCGTGTCCGAGGTGCTGGACGAAACACCCCTGCAACCCGTGGTCGGCGTGACGCATTATTCGCCCGAACGGGAAGAAAAGGTGCTGTACGAAATGCTGTCGTGGCGGCCCTCTGGCGTGATCATTGCCGGGCTTGAACATTCCGAGGCCGCGCGCGCGATGCTGAAAGCCTCTGGCATTCCAATTGTCGAGATTATGGATGTCGATGGCGACGCTGTGGATTCCGTCGTCGGGATATCCCATCGCCGCGCGGGCCGCGAAATGGCGCAGGAGATCATCCGCCGCGGTCACAGGCGCATCGGCTTTCTGGGCACCATCATGCCATTGGATCACCGCGCCCGGAAACGCTTTGAAGGCTTCACCGAAGCGCTGGCCAAGGCCGGGCTGGAGGTTGCCGACAAGGAGTTTTATTCCGGCGGCTCGGCGCTGGCCAAAGGGCGCGAGATGACGGCGGCGATGCTGGCACGCTCACCCGACATCGATTTCCTGTATTATTCCAACGATATGATCGGGATGGGCGGGCTGTTGCATTGTCAGGAAGCGGGGATCGACGTTCCCGGCAAGATCGGCCTTGCCGGGTTCAACGATCTGGAACTGCTGGACGGCCTGCCGACACGGCTGGCAACCATGGATTCGATGCGGATCGAGATTGGGCGCGCAGCTGCCAGGATCATCGCCGATGGCGCAGCGCAGCAACGGGTCGAGATGTCGCCGTCGCTGCATGCGGGCGGAACGCTCAGACCGGCGTAATCAGACCAGCCTAATCAGGCCGGGCCAAACGCCGATATGACGCGGCATGCCGCCTCCACAACCGGATCATGGGTTTCCTTCAGGATCGACACGCGATCAAACCGATCCGGGTCAGCGCCCACCGCTTTGCGCAGTGCCGCGCCAAAGGCCATCCGCAGTTCGGTCCCGATATTGAACTTGCAGATCGCGGTTTCGCGCGCCAGTCGCACCCGCTGTTCCACCGGCACGCCCGAGCCGCCGTGGATCACCAGCGGCACATCCGTGACCGCCTGAATCGCAGCAATCCGCGCCTCATCCAGGCCACCTTCCTTGTCCTGTTGCAGATGCACGTTCCCGACCGAGATCGCCATCGCATCGACGCCGGATTCGCGGGCAAACTGCGCCGCCTCGTCCGGGTCGGTCCCGGCCGAGCCTTCACCGCCGGAATAGCCGACGAATCCAATCTCACCCTCGCAGGAAATCCCGCCCCGATGCGCCAGTTCGGCGACCTTCGCGGTCTCATCAATGTTTTGCAGCAGTGGTTTGCGCGATCCGTCGAACATTAGGGAAGTGAACCCGCTGTCGAGTGCCTGCTGGCAATCCTCGAACGTATAACCATGATCCAGATGGGCAACGACGGGGACGCTGGCGCTTTCGGCCAGATGCCGGAACATCTTGCCCAGTATCGGCAGCGGCGTATGTTCGCGACAGGACGGCCCGGCCTGCAGGATGACGGGGCAATCCGCAGCCTCGGCCGCTGCCACATAGGCGCGCATATCCTCCCAACCAAGGGTGACCAGCCCGCCAACGGCATAGTTGCCTTTCAACGCGGGCTGCAGAACCTCGGCGAGGGTCGCAAGCGTCATTTGAACTTCGCAATCATGTCCTTGATGCCTGGAATAGTCTCGATCTGATAGGCGTGGCTTGGCTGGAAATACTGAACCAGTGACCGCTGGCTTAGCCCGCCAAGGATGGTGAAATAATACATTTCGTACCCCGGCAGAACCGCACATGGGTGATAGCCGTTGTCGATACAGATCGTGGAGCCATCGACAATGTGATAGGCGTCGCCCGATTTGCCATCCTCGCGCTGAAGCATCTGCACGCCAGACCCGTGATTGGGGCGGAAGCGGAAGTTATAGGTCTCATCATGGCGGGTTTCGTCGGGGAGGCGGTTGGTGTCGTGCTTGTGGCTGGGGAAACCGGACCAGCCGCCCTGACCCACGGTGAACAGCTCACTCACCAGAAGCCGCCCGACCTTGTCGTGCTGTTTCTGGCCCAGAATATGCTTGATTTTCCGATGTGTTTTGGTGTCGTCGCTGCCGTATTGCACCAGGTCCAACTGGTCCGCGCGCACTGCGAAAGGCTCCAGAACTTCGTCGTATTTCGCACCGGCGACGAAAACCTCGGCAGCGTCGGACGTGCAGATCATGCGCGCCTTGGCGCCCGAGGGGACATAGACGCCTTCGGGCTCACCATCCCAGACATCCACGCCGCGCCCGCCGAGCGCTTTGGCGGTGAACCCCTCAACCTCAACATCGACCGTTCCGGTTGCGGGCACGATGCAGGTTTCAAACCCCGGCACCTGATAGTCGAACGCCTGGTCCTTGGTCAGCTTGACGATGTTGAAATAGTTCAGCGGAACGGTTGTGTCGCCCGCATCCACAATGGGTTTGTTCTGATTGTCGAAAGGGGCGATGTGCATGGGCTGATTGTGTTGAAAAACTCCGAAATCAGAGCGTCGCGGATTTCTTGCGAAAACCTATGAAGCGAAATAGTCGGAAAGCTTTGACCACGAGACAGCGCATGGCTGCGCGTGAGCGCATGTAGGCGATTTGGGCCGACCCCCGCGCCAAAAATTTAGGATCGGGCTGCATGGAAAGAAAAATCATCGTTCAGGCCCTAAAACGGAGTTTTTCAACACAATCGGCTAAGCCTCGGTTGGGCCGGGATGAGCGGCCAGGAAGTCTTCCAATTGTTCCGTATTTGGCATCGCGGGCGCGCAACCCGGTTTCGCCACGACGATGGATGCACAGGCCGAACCGCGCAGAATCGCCTCGCGCAGCGGGAACCCAGCGGCAAGACCGGCCATCAGCCCGGCCATGAAACTGTCGCCTGCACCGGTGGGTTTAAGGGCCGTGGCCGGATAAATCCCGGTGCGAATCTCTGCATTATCCGCGAAGGTGATCGCGCCTTTTTCACCCATTTTATAGATCACGATGCTGGCCGTCGTACCCGCCAGTTCACGCGCCTTGGCCAGACCTTCTGAGATATCCCCGGCCATGAAACCAAATTCTTCGTCATTGCCGACGATCATGTCCGACAAAGCCCCGGCGCGGGACAGGACATCTGCGGCAACCTGTGCAGATGGCCAGGAATAGGGTCGATAATCGACATCAAAAATGATCGGCACGCCTGCGGCTTTCGCCAATTCAAACGCGCGGAACGTGGCGCTGCGCGACGGTTCGGCAGCGAATACCGTGCCGGCCGTGATTAACGCGCCAAAGCGCGCGTAATCCACCGCTTCCACATCCGCTTCGGACATCTGAAAATCTGCCGCGCCGTTGCGATAGATCACAGTCTGGTGGTCCTCGACCCGGCTTTCATAAACGGCGAGCGAATTGCGGTATTCCCCGCCAACGGCGCGCACATGCGCGGCATCAACGCCATAGTGCTGCAACTGATTGACGCAATACCGCCCGATGGAATCGTCCGATACACAGGTCACCAGAGCCGCCTTGCCGCCGAACTTGCAAATTCCTGCGGCGATATTGGCCGACGACCCGCCAAGGCCCGCGACAAATTCGGTCGCATCTTCGGTCCTGGTGCCAGCCGGATGTGGCGAGAAATCCATTCCCGCGCGTCCAATCACCAGAAAGTCGTTGCGGGCGATTCCCGCTAACAGATCGCTCACTTGCGGCCCTCGGCGTTCACAGCGTCTGCGGTGTCCAGAACCTCGGGGTATTTATAGTTCAGACCCAGCAATTGCCGCATCTGCGGGCTGGCAGCATCCATGAAGCTTTGCGCCAAGGCGCCGGGCATATCTTCCAGCGGGGCGACGAATTTCGGGACATAGTTGATCAGCACCGCATTGCGTTCGTGATCCGAGTTATTGGGCATCGCGCAATGCCAGGCGGCCCCGAAAAACAGCACCGTGTCGCCCGGTTCCCCGGTCATCCGGGCGCAATTCTTGTAGAAATCCGCCTGTTCCTCCGGGGTCGGATAACGCAGGTCTTTTTGCGTGCCGGGCAAATAGGCCGTCGCGCCGCTTTCGTCGGTGAACGGGTCCAAAATGATCGAGATCTGCGCGTTCATCGGGAAGGACGCGTTCAACCCCATCGGGTGCGAATCTGGTTTGTGAAAGTCCCAATAGGGGAAGTCCACATGGGGTTCCTGCCCCGGCCCACCCGGCAGGATACGGTTTGCCGCGATCGAGCCCATGATGAATTCGTTCCCCAGAAACCGCGACAGGATCTTCATCACGGTTGGTTCTTCGGCCATGCGGGAAAAGACATCGCCCTTGGCCAGCAGGTTCCAGACCCGGCGTTGCAGGTTCAGTTTGCCGTCATCTGCTGCTGCCCCCTGAAAATGCGTGACCTTCACCGCATCCGCATCGGAATACTCCATGATGATCTGGCGCGCCTCGGCGATGTCGGCGTCTGAAAACAGGCCTTTCAGTTTCACCGCTCCGGCGCCGTTCATCAACTCATCACAGATCTCAACCGGATCGGCGGTTGCGGCGGTATAGGTCTTCATCGCTCAGATTCCTTTTCGCTGGCGGCTGCGCGCAGCTTCGATTTCGGCATGTGCCGCATTGATGCCCGGCTTGTCGCTGATGTGGGGCGTTCCAACCTCCCACCAGGTGTGACCTTCTGTTGTCCAACCCTCATAGGGGTCCACCTGCATGACAATCACGCTGGTCTTGTCGGCAGCCTGGGCGCGCTTGAACGCCTCGGCGAGTTCAGCGGGGTTCGAGACTGTTTCGGCATTCGCCCCTATCGCCCGTGCATGGCTTTCAAAATCCACTGCGAAGGGGTCCGGCACCGTCGGGCAATCGGCGATCAGGTTGTTGAAGCTTTCCTGCCCGGTGTTGTTTTGCAGCTTGTTGATCACCGCGAATCCGCCATTGTCCAGCACGACAACGATCATTTTCTTCTGTGTCAGAACCGACGAATAAATGTCCGAGTTCATCAGCAGATAGGCCCCGTCCCCGACCAGCGAGACGACGTCGGCCTCAGGCTCTTTCTCCGCCTGGGCAATCCGCGCGCCCCAGGCGCCGGCAATCTCGTACCCCATGCAGGAAAAGCCGAACTCCACGTCCACGGTGCCGATATCCAGCGTGCGCCAGTTGGCGGTGACTTCGGCAGGCAGCCCCCCGGCGGCGGTGACCACCCGGTCACGCTTGCCCATCAATTCATTCACCACGCCGATGGCCTGCGCATAGGAATTCGGGCGATTCCCGGGCGTCACGTTCTCGGCGACATAGGCGTCCCATTTCGCCCGCTCGGCCTGGGCGCGCACTGTCCAGCCGTCGGGCGCGGAATACATTGCCGTCGCTTTGCCCAGCGCCTCCAGCCCCAGTTTCGCGTCCCCGACCACCGGCAGCGCCATATGCTTGCCCGCATCGTGGCGTGCTGCATTGATCGAGATAAACTTTGCGTCCCCCGCAAACGCTGTCCAGGACCCGGTGGTGAAGTCCTGAAGGCGGCTTCCGACCGAAACGATGACATCTGCGCGTTCGGCAATCGCATTCGCGGAATTCGACCCCGTGACGCCGATCGGCCCGATATTCAGTGGATGGCCTGCCACCATATTCGCCCGCCCGGCGATGGTTTCGACCACGGGAATATTCAACCCTTCGGCAAAGGCGGTCAGTTCGGCCACAGCGCGCGAATACTGAACGCCACCTCCGGCGATGATCATCGGACGTTCGGCCGTTTTCAGCAGCGCCGCAGCCTCGGCAACCTCGGACTGATCAGGTGCCTGACGACGAATCCGGTGCGTCCGTTCGGCGAAAAACTCCACCGGATAGTCATAGGTCCAGCCCTGCACATCCTGTGGCAGCGCGATGAACGCCGGGCCGCAATCAGCCGGGTCCAGCATCGTGGCAAGGGCGGCGGGAAGGCTCTGAACCACCTGTGCGGGATGGGTGATCCGATCCCAGTATCGGGTGACCGTCTGGAAGCCGTCATTCAGACCCAGCGCGGGGTTCCCGTAATGCTCCAACTGTTGCAGAACCGGATCCGGCAGCCGGGTCTGATAGGCGTCACCGCACAGCATCAGCATCGGCAGGCGGTTGGCATGGGCCAGCGCGCTGGCGGTATAGAGGTTCGCCGTCCCCGGTCCGGCGCTGGCCGTGCACAGCATGAAGCGCTGGCGCAGGTGGTACTTAGCATAAGCCGCCGCCGCAAAGCCCATGCTCTGTTCGTTCTGGCCCCTGTAAAGCGGCAGGATATCGCGGTGATCCCACAGCGCTTCACCCAGGCAAGGCACGTTGCCATGGCCGAATATGCCGAAGCCGCCGCCGCAAACGCGGGTCTTTTCGCCGTCGATCTCGATAAACTGTGCCGCCAGATAGCGGACGATGGCCTGCGCGGTGGTCAGGGTGACAGTGCTCATGGTGTCCTCATCGAAAATGGCCCATTGACCACAGGGCGCGATTGAAGATACTCGTTTTGCAACCGGTTGCAAACGGTTTTTGGTGGGAGGCGCTTCATGGCCGAAATCGGCATAGGTATCGTGGGCGGTGGCTATATGGGCAAGGCCCATTCGGCTGCATTTGCCAGTGTCGGCACCATCTTCGAGACCCGCCTGAAGCCGCGACTTGCCGCGATCTGCGGCTCTGGCCCGGGCAGCAGCGCACGCTATGCCAAAGCCTATGGATTCGCGCGCGGTGCGGCGGATTGGGCCGATCTGGTGAATGATCCTTCGGTCGAAGCGGTGGTCATCGCCTCACCGCAAAGCACCCATCGTGACATCGCCGAGGCTGCGCTGGCCCTTGGCAAACCTGTTCTGTGCGAAAAGCCGATGGGCCTGCACGTTGAAGATGCCCGCGCAATGGTGGCCGCCGCCGACAAGGCCGGGGTCGCCAACCAGGTCGCTTATAACTACGCCCGCACGCCGGCGACGCAATACGCGCGCCAGCTTATCGCGGATGGCGCACTGGGGCAGATCACCCATTTTCGCGGCGAACACACCGAAGATTTTCACAACGACACCGGCATCGCCGCCTGGCGATACTCGGGCGAGGCGAACGGGTGTCTTGGCGATCTGGCGCCCCACGCAATCAACGCCGCACTGGCCCTGATGGGACCGATTGCCGAGCTGAACGCGGTGATGGAAACGGTGCATCCAACGCGCGGCGGCATCCCGGTGACGAATGACGATCAGGTACAAATGATGGTGCGTTTTGCCAGTGGCGTCGGCGGTCACATCACCGCCAGCCGGGTCGCGACCGGGCGCAAGATGGGCTATGCCTATGAGGTGTTTGGAACCGAGGGCGCGATCCGCTTTGATCAGGAAGATCAGAACGCATTGTGGCTGTACCACGCCGATGCGCCGCCCGAACAACGCGGGTTCCGCAAGATCCTGACCGGCCCGGCGCACCCGGATTACCTGCCGTTCTGCAAGGGGCCGGGGCATGGCACCGGTTATCAGGATCAGATCATAATCGAGGCGCATGACTTTCTGCGTGCCATCGACACCGGGCAGGCGATTTGGCCCACGTTCCGGGCTGGTCTGGAAGTTCAACAGGTCGTCGCGGCAACCCGTGCGTCACATGCATCACGAAGCTGGCAAACCGTCAGCGATTTTTAGCCCGGAAGGGGAGCCCCAAAATGACAATCAGAATCGGCAATGCCCCCTGTTCCTGGGGCGTGGAATTCGCAAATGATCCACGCAATCCAGACTGGAGAACCGTGTTAAAACAGAACGCCGAGGCCGGGTACAAAGGGATCGAGCTTGGGCCTGTTGGCTTCATGCCCGAAGACCCGCCGCAAGTGGCCGAGGCGCTGGCCGAAAACGGGCTGACCCTGATTGGCGGCGTCGTGTTCCGCCCGTTCCACGAGCCGGACGCCTGGGATGACGTGCTCGACGGGTCCGTGCGCACTTGCGAGGCGCTGACCGCCCATGGCGCGCAGCATCTGGTGCTGATCGATTCGATCTCGCCACGCCGTGCGCCCACCGCCGGGCGCGCCGCCGAGGCTGAACAGATGGACGCCGATGAATGGGCCGCCTATCGCGACCGGATCGCCCATGTGGCACGCATGGGGGCCGAGGATTACGGGTTGACGGTGGGCATGCACGCCCACGCCGGCGGCTTCATCGACTTTGAGCCTGAGTTAGAGCGCCTGCTGGACGAGGTGCCAGAAGAGCATCTGAAAATCTGTTTTGACACCGGCCACCATTCTTATGCCGGGTTCGACCCCGTCGCCTTCATGCAACGCCACATCGGGCGCATCAGCTATATGCATTTCAAGGACATTGATCCTGTGGTGAAAGCCGATGTGATTGAAAAGCGCACCGGCTTTTACGACGCCTGCGGTCAGGGGATTTTCTGCAACCTGGGCGATGGCGATGTTGATTTCCCCGCCGTGCGCCAGATGCTGTTGGATGCGGGGTTCGAGGGTTGGTGCACGGTCGAGCAGGACTGCGACCCGCTTGGCCACACCTCGCCCGTCGATGACGCGCGGGCAAATCGCGAATACCTCCAGTCGATCGGATTCTGAAAAATGGCAAAACTGAACTGGGGCATGATCGGTGGTGGCAAAGGCAGCCAAATCGGCCCGGCGCACCGTCTGGGAAGCGGGTTGGACGGCGACTTCGGCTTCGTCGCCGGTGCGTTGGGCCACAACCCGGACGCAGGCCGCGCCTATTCGCAATCGCTGGGCATCGCGCCGGACCGTGCCTATGGCGATTGGCGCGAGATGCTGGCCGGTGAAAGCGCGCGGGACGACCGGATCGATCTGGTCACCGTGGCGACGCCCAACGCCACGCATTTCGAGATTACGCGCGAATTCCTTGCCGCCGGGTTCAACGTGCTGTGTGAAAAGCCGATGACCATGACGGTGGACGAGGGCGAAGAGATTGTGCGCATCGCGCAGCAATCGGGTCGAATCTGCGCCGTAAACTATGGCTATACCGGCTATTCACTGGTCCGCCACATGCGCGCCATGGTCGCGCGGGGCGATCTTGGCGCGGTGCGTGTCGTCGTCGCCGAATTCGCCCATGGCCACCACGCCGATGCGGCGGACGCGGATAATCCGCGCGTCCGCTGGCGCTACGATCCGGCGCAGGCGGGAGTCTCGGCGCAATTCGCGGACTGCGGCATTCACGCGCTGCACATGGCGAGTTTCGTGACCGGGCAGGAGGTTGCGAAGCTCAGCGCCGACTTCGCCAGCACGATCCCAAGCCGCACGCTGGAAGACGACGCGATGGTGAATTTCCGCATGGACGGCGGTGCTGTCGGACGCCTGTGGACCTCATCCGTCGCAGTTGGGCGCATGCACGGGCTGACGATCCAGGTCTTCGGCGAAAAGGGCGGGCTGCGCTGGGCGCAGGAACAGCCCAATCAGCTGATCTGGACCCCGACTGGCGGGCGCAACCAGATCATCGAACGTGGCGAGGCAGGCTTGTCCCCCGAAGCCGACCGATCAAGCCGGGTGACCATCGGCCACGCCGAGGGGATGCCGCTGGCCTTCGCCAACATCTACACTGACCTGGCCGAGGCGATCCGCGCCCAGAAAGACGGGCGCGCGCCTGATCCGGCGGCAGACCTGTACCCGCGTGCCGAAGATGGCCTGCGATCCATGGCTGCGGTGCATCAGGCCGTGGCCTCGGCGCGGGACGGCGGTGCCTGGGTTGATGCGCGCCCGCCGATGTTCCGGGACTGACCGACAGTTAGCCGCCAGACACCTCGGCCGCGATCGCCGCCCGGCTTTTGCGTGCCCGTTCGGTCGCGGACTTCAGCTGGCCGCAGGCGGCCATGATATCCTCGCCCCGCGGCGTGCGGATCGGGCTGGCGTATCCGGCCTTGTAGATGATGTCGGCGAAGGCACGGATGCGGTTGTTGGAAGACCGCTCGTAAGGTGCGCCGGGCCATTCGTTGAACGGGATCAGGTTGATCTTGGCCGGGATGCCCTTGATCAGCTGGATCAAACGGCGGGCATCTTCGTCACTGTCGTTCACGTCCTTCAGCATCACGTACTCAAAGGTGATCCGTTCGGAATTCGACAGCTTGGGATAGGCGCGCAGCGCGTCCAACAGCGCCTCGATATTCCATTTCTTGTTGATCGGGACCAGCTTGTCGCGAATCTCATCCGTGGTGCCGTGAAAACTGACGGCCAGCAGGCAGCCGATCTCGGTCGCTGTACGCGCAATTTCGGGCACGACACCCGAAGTCGACAGAGTGATCCGGCGACGGGACAGGCTGATGCCTTCCGGGTCCATCGCGATTTTCATCGCGTCACGCACGGCTTCGAAATTATACAGCGGTTCCCCCATGCCCATCAGAACGATGTTGGACAGCAGCCGGGTTTCATCATGCGGATTGTGGCCCGGCTCGGGCCATTCGCCCAGATCGTCGCGCGCCAGCATCACCTGGCCGATGATCTCTCCGGCGGTCAGGTTGCGCACAAGTTTTTGCGTGCCGGTGTGGCAGAATGAACAGGTCAGCGTGCAGCCGACCTGGGACGAGACGCACAGCGTCCCGCGCCCCTCTTCGGGGATGTAAACCGTCTCAACCTCGTGCCCGCCCGCGATCCGCACCAGATACTTGCGGGTGCCATCGTCGCTGATCTGGCGGGTGACCACTTCGGGAAGTTCGATCACAAACCGTTCGGCCAGATCGGCACGGTATCCCTTGGCAAGATTCGTCATCGCGTCAAAGTCACGCACGCCCTTCTGATAGAGCCACTGCCAGATTTGCCCAACACGCATCTTTGCCTGTTTTTCGGGCGTGCCAGCCTCAACCAGAACATCGCGCAATTGGTCACGGGTCAGGCCAATCAGATTGACCGGACCATCAACAGCCTTGCGCGGAATGGTCATCACGTCCTGGGTAATGGGCGTTGCGGGGGTCATGTCGGGCTCAGTCCATCAAACTTGGGATGCAGGGCATATAGCACCGAGGGGCGCAGATAAACACCTGCGCCCCCTCGTCAAAATATCGAAATATGGTTTATCCGGCGCAGCGCTTGGCGGCTTCGTCTTCGGCAGCGGTGAATCCCAGCAAGCTGAAAGTGTCCTTCGTCACCGTGCCACGCGCGGAACGACCGGTCAGAACAGCCTGCGCGCCGCGCTTCATGGCCGCGACGATCTTGGCATCTTCTTCTGCCGATCCCGGCCAGGCCCATTCGCCTTCAGTGAACATCTGGAAGGTCGCACCGCCGATTTCCATCGTGACGTTCGATCCGCTGGCAAAGGGGTAGCCGCCGGTAAAGCTCAGCTCTCCGGTGACGTCGCTGCCGGGGCGGTAGGTGACGAACAACAGGATGTCGCCGCGACGCACCGCCACGACACGGCCATCGCGGCTGTTCACGGTTTCCTTGGGGCTGGACACACTCCAGCACTCCTTGGGTTCTTCTTCGACAAAAACGCTCCAGTCTGTCCGCTGGGCGACTTGGTTGTCCGACTCCTGCGCAATGGCGGGTGCGGTGCCCAGCATCAAAGCGCCAGTCAGTCCAATAATGGTGTTACGGATCATCGATACAGCCTCCGGACTGTCATTTGCCTCTTGGTCGGTCTCCAACGTCCCTGTCTGGCAGAGGTCGCTTGCCCGCACCGGCCTGTTTACCCTAGATCGGGTTTTTAGGGGATGACAACCACTTGGAAAAGCCCCGTTCTTGGAAAATCGGCGATAGCGAGGGCTTTACAGTGGCACAAGCCGAAACTTTGGTCGAAGTCTGGCGCGGGCCAATCCTGGAATCCATTCATGCAGGGCATGTGGCTGTGGTCGATGAAACCGGCGAAACCGTGGCTGAGTGGGGCGATCCAACCACCACGATCCTGCCCCGATCTTCCTGCAAGATGGTGCAGGCGTTGCCGCTTGTGACCTCGGGCGCGGCGGATGCCGCCGGTCTTTCACCCCAGCGGCTGGCCCTGGCCTGTTCGTCCCACAATGGTGCGCCACTGCATGTCGATCACGTCCGTTCCTGGCTAAGCGATTTATCGCTGAGTGAGCGTGATCTGCGCTGCGGGTCCGAGCCATCGCGCGACAAAGACCTGCGCCACGCGATGATCCGCGACCAGATTGTGCCAGATCAGACGCATAACAACTGTTCCGGCAAGCACACCGGATTCCTGACCCTGACGCGGCATCTGAAAGCGGGCCCCGGGTATCTTGCGCTGGATCACCCGGTTCAGCAGGCCACGCTTGAGGCGTTCGAGGCCGCGACCAGCGAAACCAGCCCCGGGCACGGCATCGACGGCTGCTCGGCCCCGAATTTTGCCTGCACCCTGACAGGTCTGGCCCGCGCCATGGCGGGGTTTGCGTCCGCTGGCGGGGGCGACACACTCTCTGATGCCAAGATGCGGTTGCGCCAGGCGATGATGGCCCACCCCGATCTGGTAGCGGGTGAAGGGCGCGCCTGCACCAAACTGATGCGTGCCTGCGCGGGTCGTGCCGCGATCAAGACCGGGGCCGAAGGGGTTTTCATCGCGATTCTGCCAGAACGGAAGTTGGGGATCGCGATCAAGATCGCCGATGGGGCGACGCGCGCGGCGGAAACGGCGATTACCGCATTGTTGGTGAAATTCGGAGCGCTTGACCCCGTGAATCCGGTTGCTGAAGGGCTGTTGAATGTGCCCGTCACAAACCGCCGGGGCATCGTCACCGGGCATATTCGCCCGGCGCAGACCTTGATTTAAGGTCTGCGCCGGCGCGGGATCACATTTCGACCGCTTCGGCCACTTCGACCGAGCCGCCAGCGTCGATGATCGGGCAGCCCTTGGCCATCTCGCAGGCGCTTTCGATGGTGTCGGCATTCACCAGTGTGTACCCCGAGATCGGGTTCGAGCCGCCATCGTCCGCCACACCAGCCGCGCTGACGGTTTTCGACATGCCTGCCGGGTTGCCGCCGTCCGCGATGGCAGAGCCTAACCCCTCCATCCAGGCGCCCCAAGCGGCCATGACTTTCTGACCTTCCTCTGGTGTCTCTGGCAATGCGCCGCCGTGATAGGCAAAAATATACTTTGGCATCGTGTCTTTCCCTTTCGGTTATCCGGCCAGGGCCGCCGCGATCTTGCGAAGCGACGAGGTCCAGCCTTCGGTGTGCCGCCCTGCCTGGTCTTCGTCGGCAAGGCCGCGGTGATCCACGATCAGACGTGCACCGCCGGGGTGCGCCTGAACCGTGAAGGTGACATGGCTTTCGGGGCCACGGTCGTCTGCATCGTCGTGCCAGGCCCAGGTCAGCCCGACAGACTTTGGTGGATCCACATGGGTGACCTGCCCAGTCACCTTGTAGCGCTGTCCATCGGTGCCGATCATCGTCGATCGCCAAGGTCCGGTGCGGGTGAAATCCAGCTGAAGATCGTCAAGCGTTACGTTTTCCGGCCCCCACCAGCTGGCCAGCCCCTCCGGTGTACTGACCGCCGCGAACAATTTTTCCGGGGTGACCGCGAAGTCACGCTCTAACGTTACATCTGCCATGGTCAGGTCCACCCGCTGTTGTTTAGTATCTTTTCCAGCCGGTCGAGGCTGGCCTCCCAGAATGCCCGATGAGAGCCTGTCCAGGCGGAAATCGCCCTCAGCGGTTCCGGTTCGGCCCGGTAATAGCGCCGCGTCCCCTCAACCCGCTGGGCCACGATCCCGGCGTTACGCAGAACCTTCAGATGGCGCGACACCGCCGGGGCAGACAGGTCCGTCGCGGCGGCAAGATCACCGGCGGGCAGCTCACCTTCGTCCAACAAACGCTCGACAATTGCGAAGCGCGTGGCATCCGACAGGGCCGCAAAGGTTTCGGGAAGCGATGGCATCTCGGCTCCGTTGATTCCGCATTTAGTTAATTAACACATATGCGAATTAGAGAGTCAACGGGGCCAGGGCCACCCTCATGCCAGCTGCTGAAATTCCGCCCTGGAATAGCCTTGCAGATACAGCAGCGCGGTCAGGTCACCGTGATCAATGCGGATTGCCGCCTGTTCTGCCACGACCGGCTTGGCATGCAGCGCAACCCCTGCCCCGGCGGCTTGCAGCATCCCCAGATCATTCGCGCCGTCGCCCACGGCCATTGCCTGATCGGGCGATATGCCAAGGCGCTGACAGATCTCGGCCAGGGCCGCCACCTTTGCGTCGCGCCCCAGAATCGGTCGCGCGACATCCCCGGTCAGCTTGCCATCGGAATGCAGGAGTGTGTTCGCGCGATCCTCATCAAAGCCCAATTGCCTGGCGACCGCTTCGGTAAACGCCGTGAACCCACCCGATACCAAAGCCGCGTGACCGCCATTGGCCTTCATCGTTGCCACCAGCGACGCGCCGCCCGGCGCCATGGTGATGCGCTGATCCAGCACCCGGTCGATGACCAACAGTTCGAGGCCTTTCAGCAACCCGACCCGTTCGATCAATGCCGCTTCGAAGTCCAGTTCTCCGTTCATGGCCCGCGCCGTGATCGCCGCGACACGTTCCCCGAACCCAGCCTCGGCTGCCAGTTCGTCGATACATTCCTGCCCGATCATCGTGCTGTCCATATCGGCCAGCAAAAGACGCTTCTTTCGACCCTGTTTCGGCTGGATTGCCAGATCAACGCCCATCGCCAGAAGGCCGATATGTGTCGTCGCAAACGTATCCGGACGCAGCGGCACGTCAAACTCCGCCGCTTCATCGGGGGCCAGCCAGATCGCATCCCCCCACCCCAGGCATTGCGCAGGTTCTCAACCAATGCCGGATCAAGCGTTGGCGATTTCGGGTCGACCAGAAGAGTGACTGTGAACATTCTTACTTCATTCTTCGCTTTTGTCTGCGTCGACGGCGAAACGCTTTTAGAAACTTTTCGCGGTCTTCGAGTGTCAGAAACCGCGCGTCTTGCCCGCGCCCCTTGGCACGGCTCTCTAGTATTTCGGTATCTGTCGGAATCCGCCACGCGTCCGAAGGGCTTATCAGATCTTTCTCGATCAAGCCGATCCGAAGCCGTGCGAAATCAAGGGTAGTGAGTGCGACGTTGACGGCGCGTTCCTCGGGCCAATGCATCACATCAATGGCATCCAGATACACCACCGGGTTCGCCAAGAAACAGTCGAGGTGGTTGCGGATCAGGTCAGGCACGTCATGCCGTCTTTGGATCACGACAAGCCGGGCTGCGTCCGGCAAGGCAAGTGCGGCGATGTGCAGGGCCGTTCCTTCAGCGGCGATCACCTCGGTCGCCTCGGAATAGAGGTCAAACTGATCGCGCAGGCTCATCGATTCCGGAACGATAATTTCATACCCTGCCTGCGCGAGATTTTCTTCAAGGATATCCTCACAAACATGCCGGCCAACCAAAGGCGATAACCGTCCGCGCGTAATATACAGCTTCCGCGAACCAATCTTCCCTGCGTTAGGATTTGCGCGCCTCCTGATCCATTGTACCACTTCGGGCGCAGCTTGCCCCTGCAACGCACTGCTGAATCCGTCGGGGCCGACATGCAGACACTCGACGCGGGCAGGCACCGTCACCAGCCTACAACGCCGATCCAACCCGAGAGTCGTCAACAATTGGCTTAGAAACGGATGCTCGGGGGGGTCGTAAAGATGCGGCACGAACAGCAGGCCGACGCTCTGGGGCAAGTGATCCGTCATCCACAACCGTCCGAGGGCGTTTAAGATGATATGCCCGGTTTTCCTTGGAAGCACCCCGGCAAACAGCCACTCTCCGGGGATGTCCTTGGCCGCTACGGTCGATTGCTTGAACACGTCCGGCGTTGCCTGCGACGTCAGTTTGTGAAGGTTCAGATGCGCGTGCGGTATCGGTGCGCCCGATGCGTCGAACAGACCGGCATCCCAGACACCATTCGTCTTTTTGTCGCGCTTCAGCGGTGCAATGAATGCCGGTTTGTAAGTCGCGGCCGCATCTGCGTCAAAATCGTCGGGGTTCGGTGTCATCATTCCCAATCGTTTCGCCTTTACCTGCCCATGTCAATTTCGTTCAGGGCAGGTTTGTCTACCCCTAAATCAGGCTTTCTGATCCGAGGTCTTTTCGCGAGAACGCCAACCACTATTGTTCTTTCGCCAGGCTTCTCATAAACGCGTCTGTGGGACACCCCTCCCCAACGAGGGGCATATATCTGTGAGGATATCCAGTGATGGACACGAAAACTTCGGCCCTGCGGCCGACACCTAAACCTGTGGCAAATCCGACGAATCCGCGTTTTTCGTCAGGCCCCTGCGCCAAACCCCCGACATGGACATTAGACAAACTCGGCCATGCCTGGCTGGGTCGGTCGCATCGTGCGGCGGGTGGCAAGGCCAAACTGGCCGAGGCTATCGACGCCACGCGCGCGATGTTGGGCATCCCCGATGACTATCGCATTGGCATCGTGCCCGCCTCGGACACCGGCGCGGTCGAGATGGCGATGTGGAACCTGCTGGGCGCGCGCCCGGTGACCATGCTGGCGTGGGAAAGTTTCGGCGCCGGGTGGGTCACGGATGTGGCCAAACAATTGAAGCTGGATGCGACGGTGGTCGAGGCGGGATACGGCGAACTGCCGGATCTTGGCGCCGTCAACCCGGATCATGATGTGGTCTTCACCTATAACGGCACCACCTCGGGCGTGCGGGTTCCAGATGCGGATTGGATCGCGCCAGACCGCGCGGGCCTGACGATCTGTGATGCCACCAGCGCCGCATTTGCGATGGAATTACAGTGGGATAAGCTGGATGTCACAACGTTCAGCTGGCAAAAAGTACTCGGCGGAGAAGCGGCGCATGGGATGATCGTCCTCAGCCCCCGCGCCGTTGAACGCCTCGAAAACCACACGCCGCCCTGGCCGCTGCCGAAGATTTTCCGGCTGACCAAAGGCGGAAAACTGATTGAAGGTATTTTCCGGGGCGAGACGATCAACACGCCGTCCATGCTGGCGGTTGAGGATTACCTCGTCTCGCTCGACTGGGCACGCTCGGTTGGTGGGTTGGCGGGTTTGATTGGCCGCGCCACGGCCAATGCAGCGGCGGTTCAGGCCTTCGTTGACCGCCACGATTGGATCGAAAACCTTGCCTCTGATCCGGCGACCAGGTCGACCACCTCGGTCTGCCTCAGGTTTACCGATTCGCGGATTTCTGACGGGGCCAGCTTCGCCAAATCGGTTGCCAAGCGGCTGGCGGATGAAGTCGTGGCCTTTGACATCGGCGGCTATCGCGATGCGCCGCCAGGCTTGCGCATCTGGTGCGGCGGTACGGTCGAGGCCAGCGATATCGAAGCCCTGATGCCGTGGATCGGCTGGGCGTTCGAAGCTGAAATCGCGGCGCAGGAAAACGCCGCCTGATCCCCATTTTTTTGGTGTCTGCAATGCGTCGGCAAAGCGTCGGCAAAACGTATGGCACCCTGCTTGAAGGAATAAACTCATGACGACCGCGCCAAAAGTTCTTGTCTCTGACAAACTCTCTGAAACCGCTGTGCAGATCTTCCGGGATCGCGGCATTGACGTCACCTTTGATCCGACGCTCGGCAAGGACAAAGAAAAACTGCTGGGTGTCATCGGCGATTATGACGGGCTTGCCATCCGCTCGTCCACCAAAGTCACCGAAAAGCTTCTCAAGGCCGCGACAAACCTCAGGGTTATCGGGCGTGCCGGGATCGGGGTCGACAATGTTGAGATTCCGGCCGCCTCGAAGAAAGGGGTGATCGTGATGAACACGCCGTTCGGCAATTCGATCACCACGGCGGAACACGCGATTTCGATGATGATGGCGGTGGCGCGGCAAATTCCCGAGGCCAATGCCAGCACCCACGCAGGCAAGTGGGAAAAGTCACGCTTCATGGGGGTCGAGCTGACGGCAAAAACCCTGGGTGTGATCGGGGCCGGGAATATCGGCGCGATTGTCTGCGACCGCGCGCTGGGGCTGAAGATGAAAGTCATCGCCTATGATCCGTTCCTGAGCGAGGAACGCGCCGCCAAGCTGGGTGTGCGCAAGGTTGAACTGGACGAATTGCTGGCGAAGTCCGACTTCATCACGATGCATGTGCCGCTGACCGACAAAACCCGCAACATCCTGTCGGCCGAGGCGATCGCAAAGCTGAAACCCGGTGTGCGGATCGTGAATTGCGCCCGCGGCGGCCTGGTGGATGAGGGCGCCTTGGCGGAAGCGCTGAAAGACGGTCGTGTCGCGGGCGCCGCCTTTGACGTCTTTGCCGAGGAACCCGCAACCGCCAGCCCGCTGTTCAACCTGCCAAACGTCGTCGTCACCCCGCATCTGGGCGCGGCGACAACCGAGGCGCAGGAAAACGTCGCCCTGCAAGTGGCCGAACAGATGTCGGATTACCTGCTGACCGGCGCGGTTCAGAACGCGCTCAACATGCCATCGGTCACGGCAGAGGAAGCCGCCGTGATGGGCCCGTGGCTAAAGCTTGCCGGGCATCTGGGGGCCTTTGTTGGCCAGATGACGGATGAACCGGTCAAGGCGATCAACATCCTTTATGATGGCATCGTTGCGGGGATGAATACCGCGGCGCTGAACGCATCTTCGGTCGCGGGGCTGATGCGGGTGACCAACCCGGACGTCAACATGGTCTCGGCCCCCGTCATCGCGCGGGATCGCGGCATTGATTGTTCCACCACGACGCAGGAAAAGACCGGAGTTTTCGATGGTTATATCAAGCTGACCGTGCGCACGGCGATGCGCGAGCGTTCAATCGCGGGAACGGTGTTTTCAGACGGCAAGCCGCGTTTCATCCAGATCAAGGGCATCAATATCGACGCAGAGATCGGGCAGCATATGCTGTATACCACCAACCAGGACGTGCCGGGGATCATCGGAACATTGGGACAGACGATGGGTGAGAATGGCGTGAACATCGCCAACTTCACCCTTGGGCGGGCGGATCGCGGGACCGAGGCGATCGCACTGCTGTATGTGGACGATCCGATCCCGGAGCCGGTGCTGGGCAAGTTGCGCGCAACGGGGATGTTCCAGTCGGTGACCCCGCTGGAATTCGACGTCGCGTGACGGACCGCATTTATGCCCTCGGCGACATTCACGGCCAGCTTGACCAGTTCCACAACGCGCACCGGCTGATCGCTGAGGACCGGGCGCGGGTTGGGGATCTGGCGGCGCAGGTTGTCCATGTGGGCGACCTGACCGACAGGGGGCCAGATTCGCGCGGGGTGCTGGAGGCGCTGATTGCCGGGCAGGCGGCGGGCAAGCCTTGGGTGGTTCTGAAAGGCAATCACGACCGGCTGTTCTATCGCTTTATGGATGACCCGACGTGGCATGACCCGGCGATCAAATCCGGGCTGCACTGGCTGAACCAGCGCCTGGGTGGGGCGACGACGCTGGCGTCTTATGGCGTTTCTGGCGCGGTAGAGGATGATGCCGAAGCCGTTCACCGGCGCGCTGTGGACGCGGTGATCCCGGATCATCTGGCATACCTCAGGGCGTTGCCGCTGACGCACCGGTTTGGCGACCTGTTCTTCGCCCATGCTGGTATCCGCCCTGGCGTGGCGCTGTCCGATCAGGTCGAGGATGATCTGGTCTGGATCCGCAACAACTTTGTCGATGACACGCGGGACCACGGGGTGTTGGTTGTGCATGGCCATACGGTGATCGAGGCGCCGACGCATTACGGCAACCGGGTCAATCTGGACGGCGGCGCGGCCTATGGCCGCCCATTGGTCCCGGCAGTGTTCGAAGGCCGGCAGGTTTGGACGCTGACGGACGAGGGGCGGGTTCCGCTGCGCCCTGCCTAGGTGCGCTGAATTACGGCGAAAACCACAATCAGGACGAACATCGCGATGGTCAGTCCGACCAGTTGCAGCCGGTGATGGCGGACCCGGCGATCACGCCACCAGTTGGCCCAGGCATGCACGGCCCATCCCGGGCCGGGGAGTAGTTTCCCGCTGAGGCGTCGTGCCCGCCCTGAGATATCGAACAGGGTTCGGAATGCCACGAAGGCCCAGGCGGCGAAAACCAGACCCTGAATCACCAGTATGACGGCGGAAGAACCACTCATCCTGCAACAACCTCGACCAAAACAAGTGCCACCATGGGCGCGATGGAACCGATAAGATACCATATTGCGGTCAGGCGGATCATGCGCAGCGTGTTCTTCACCCCTGCAGGGCTTCCCACATCTCGGCGTCACGCTCGGCCGTCCAGATGCGGGGCGTGTCGATGTCGCGGGCTTCGTCATAGGCGCGGGCGACGTTGAACGGCAGGCAGTGTTCATAGATGGCGTAGTCATTGAACTTGGGGTCGCATTCGGCGCGCACCGCATCCCAGGCATCCTTCAGGCTGCCGCCCTTCAGGGCAACGCGGGCGGCGGGCGCATAGGTCGAGCGGATGAAATCCGCCGTCAGGTCCAGCGCCTCATTCACCATCGCCTTGCCGACAAGTGCATCACCGCGCCCCGGCGCGATGGCGTCGACATCCCAGGCGCGCACCGCGTCCAGCGTGCCGGGCCAGTCATGGAAATGGCCGTCGCCGCAATAGCAGGCGGATTTATATTCGACGATATCGCCGGTGAACATCACATTGGCATCGCCGACATAGGCGACGATATCGCCAGAGGTATGGGCGCGCCCAAGTTGCATCAGATCAACCCGCCTGTTGCCCAGATAAACCGACATCCGGCCCTGAAACGTCGTCGTCGGCCAGGTCAGGCCGGGGATATCCTCGTGCCCCTGAAACAGGCGTGGGAAGCGGGCAAATTCACTGTCCCAGTCTTCCTGGCCA
Organism: Paracoccaceae bacterium; assembly: GCA_012103375.1. Lineage (NCBI taxonomy): Bacteria > Pseudomonadati > Pseudomonadota > Alphaproteobacteria > Rhodobacterales > Paracoccaceae > Paracoccaceae bacterium. Next base: position 3,559,338 of record WLWX01000001.1, on the reverse strand, counting down.
CGCTCGACCACCATGGCGCGGGCCTTTTCAGACATGATGACCTGTGGCGCCGCAAAGGCCGAGGCACCCAGCACGCGCACCGCGTGGTAATGGGTCAACACCAGATGGGTGATCGGCTTGTCGGTGACGCCGCGAATGCACTCGATCACTTTGTTGGCCAGACGCGGTGTCGCCTGCGCTTCGATCACCATCACCGAATCGTCACCGATGATGACGCCTGAATTCGGGTCGCCCTCGGCGGTGAAGGCATAAAGGCCGTCGCCGATTTCGGTGAAGCTGGTCGTCTTTTCGATCAGATCGCCAGCGCTTGCGAATGCCTTGGCCATTTGTGCCCCCGGTTACGTTTCAATTTCGCAAAACTTATTTGGAATCCGGCGCGCCGTCTAACCGGAATTGCGGGCCGGGTTTTGCCCCGGCCAAGACAGTTCCTTTCCAGCAGCCTTGCGCGCAGCGGGCCCCAACCGCCGGGTGATTTGCGCCTGTATCAATCCAGTCGCACGTCACTGCGGGCGGCCCGGCCATCGGCGTCGATGACGGTCAGCCTGTAAAAACCAGGCTCGGCGATCCGCAGGGCGACCTCGCGCTCTTGCACCCGTGGGGACACCACCGCCCCGTTGCTGAGCCAGAGGAACGGCGGGCGGCCATCGCGGACCTTCACGGTCAACGCGCCTGCGCGCGCGCTGAGCCGGGCACCGCTGGGCGGAAAGGCGACGGCGGGCGCATTCGGGTCTGCGGCGCGGCTGCCTTTTCGCTGAAACCGTTGCAGCGGTGCGGGCAATTTGGCGGTGCTGGTGACAAGGGTCGCCGGTGGCGGTGGCGGCAAGGGCTGACGGTTGCGCCCGATCCGCGCGAATGCGTCAAACAGCAGCGGCGCGGCAAGGTCAGCGCCGAAAGCGCCCGGAACCGGTGTTCCATCGGGCCGTCCAATCCAAACCCCCACCACATGCGCCCCGTCCCAGCCCAGCGCCCAGGCATCGCGGTGGCCGTAACTGGTGCCGGTCTTCCAGGCGATCTCTCCGGTGGCACCGCCGCCAGGCGGCGTGATGTCGGACAGGATTTCACCCAGGTGCCATGCAGCCTCGGGCGGGATGATGGTGGTGGATTGCGAGACCTCTGCCCCAATGCGCATCTGCAGAGGCACGGCCACCCCTGCGTTGGCAAACCCGGCATAAAGTCCGACCAGATCCTCAAGACTGACACCCAGTCCCCCCAAGGCCACGGCCAGGCCTGCCTTGCCGCCCGGCACCTGCGCCGAAACCCCGGCGCGCCGCAGACCCGCCATCAGCTTGGCTGGTCCCAGCGCTTCGGTCAGCGCGACAACCGGCAGGTTCAGCGACAATTGCAGCGCGTCCCGGACCTTGACGGTGCCGCGAAACTCGCCGTCGAAGTTTTGCGGCGCATAGGTTCCGAAAGCGGTGGGCCGGTCGTCGATCAGCGTTTCGGGATGCGCAAGCCCGGCGTCGAAGGCAAGCCCATAGACCAGCGGTTTCAGCGTCGAACCGGGTGAGCGCAGCGCGCGTGTCATATCGACAAACCCTTGCCGCCCGTCATCCGCAAACCCGGCAGAGCCGACCGAGGCGAGGATTTCAGCGCTGCGATGATCTGCGACGACCAGAGCGACCGACAGGTCGCGCTCCGCCCGGGCGGCGGCGTCTGCGCCAAGCTGCTCAAGCCGGTGTTGAAGCGATGCGTCGAGTGTCAGGCGATGCAGGCCAAGCCCCGGATCGCCCGCAAGCGCCCGGTCGGCGGCATGCGGGGCCAGCGCCGGGAAGGGTTGGCGGCGGGTTTGCAAGGGTTCGCGCAGGGCGGCCTGTGCAGTGCTGCGATCAATGACACCAGCGTCCTGCATCCGCGCCAACACCCGATCCCGCGCCGCCTGTGCTGCCGATGCGTCCTGATCGGGCCGTCGCCGTTCCGGGGATTGCGGCAGGGCGACCAGCAGGGCGACCTGTGCCGGGGTCAGGCGCTTTGCTTCCTTGCCGAACCAGGCAAGTGATGCTGCGCGCACCCCTTCCAGATTACCACCATAGGGCGCGCGATGCAGATAAAGCGCCAGTATCTGTTCCTTGCTCAGCTGTCGCTCCAGCGCCAGTGCCAGCCGCGCCTGCCGCAGCTTTCCGGCCCAACGCCCGGTGCTGCCATCTTGCAGCAACCGCGCCACCTGCATCGTCAGGGTCGACCCGCCCGAGACGACACGCCCATTCAGCAGCGCCTGACCGGCGGCGCGTGATGCGGCGCGAAGATCGACCCCATTGTGGCTGAAAAACCGCTTATCCTCGTAGGCGACCAACATTTGCAGGAACAGCGGATCGACCGCGTCCTGCGTGATCGCCAGACGCCAGCGCCCATCGGCAACGGTGTAGGCGCGCAGCAGGTGATCATTGCGGTCGCGCACTTCGATTCCGGTCTGCGTGACCAGAACCGGCAGATCGGTCGTCGCCACCCATGCGTCCAAGCGATCCCGCGCAAGGCCTGCGCCGAACAGCAGCGCCGAGAGGAAGAACAGGCCGTAGCGGCGCATGCTATTCCATCACCACAACCCGGCCCGCGTCGGTATGGGCGCGGAACTCAGGGCGGTACATGTCCTCAACACTCGCCGCCGGGTGATGATAATCGCCCGGTGTGACGGCGCGCACCAGATAGGCAAGCTGGAACCGCTCATCCGATCGCCAGTCAACAGCGGCCAGGAAGCGGTCTTCGCGGAATTCGGTCGTTTCGGTGTCTTCCAGCACGTCGAGGAATTCCAGCGCCGAGCTATCGCCCGAGCGCAGGAGATTCGGATTGTCGATCTCGAACCCGGCGGGCAGCGGATCATTGACCATCAGGCGCGCCTCTCCGCCGCCGAAGGGTTGCACAGTCAGCACCGTGACCAAACGCGTGCCCGAGGTAACCGTTGACGGATCAACCGGCGCACCATCCAGCGTCAAATACATCCGCCCGATGGCATAACCGTTGCCGCCTTTCGGTTCGGGAACCTCGGGAACGCCGAAGGTGGTGAGTGTCATGACAGCCTCTGACTCACCTGTATTCGCGATCTGAACCGCACCGCCATCGGTCGCATCCTCCAACAGACGGACAAGTGGTCCGTCAATCGGCGCGCCATCCAGTGTCAGTTTGCCACCATTCGCATCACCAACCAGCGCGTGGGCGGCCAGCAGGGACCACGTCGCCTCTTGCGTTGAGCGTGCGTGCCCGCCTTGCAGCGGCGCGATGGCGTCGGCCAGACGGTCGCGATTGACCGCGTTGCTGCCCGATTCGACAGCCAGCGTCAGAACCGCCGCACTGTCGCGCAAATGGGTGCCGTAATCGCTGCGCCAGTAACGCGCGTCGGATTGCGGTGGGCGGGTCAGATCCGCGGCCGCGGCGGCAAACAGGGCGTCAGCGCGCCGCGGGTCGCCGTAGGCGGCCAGCGCGGCGCCCAACTGCGCCTTGGCCAATGGGGTCGCCAATGCGGTGGCTTTTTCATCGGCGTAATAACGCAAGTCACCAATCGCCGCCGCGCCTTCGCGCGCCAGCACATAAAGGGCATAGGCGATATCTTCTCCGCCATTGTCAAAGTCGGGCGCAAAGTTGATCCGGTTGCGCAGATTATCCAGCGCTGCGGTAAATCCGACCTGAGGCACATCGAAGCCGCGATCCCGCGCACGCGACAGAAAATCGGTGACATAGGCGTCCAGCCAGAAATCCCCCGAAGACGGCCGCCACAGCCCGAAGGCCCCGTTCCCGGCCTGATTGCCCAAAACCTCGGCCACGGCCTGATCGATGCGGGTGGCAATCTGATTGCGTTCAACCAGACCCATCGCGGTTGCGACCTGGTTCAGATAAAGCAACGGCAGTGCGCGCGACGTGATCTGCTCGGTACAGCCGTAGGGATAGCGGTCCAGCGCCGCCAGCAGACCCGGCGCATCCAGCCGCGCGATAGGACCAGCGGCCAGCGTGGCCGAGCCGCTTCCCGGGACGAACCCGGAAAACACATCGCGGTTGAAATCGAATGTCGCGCCCGACGCCAGTGTGAACCGGCTGCGGCGCGTCACCTCGGGATCAAGGCGCCGGATTGGAAGGACCAGCGGTTTGCTGAGGGTTTTTCCATCGGGTGTCGTCAGGGTGACATTGATATCTGCCAGCCCGACCTCGGTGCCCGTGATCGGAACTGAAATGCGGGTGGTTGCGCCTTCTGCCAGCCGGAATTTCGCCGGAACAGAGCCTGTTTGCAACGTCACACCATCACTGGTCAGAGCCAGCGCGACCTCACCCGCGGGGCCGCTGGCGTGCACGATTTCCAGCAGCATGCGCGCCGAATCGCCCGGCGACAGGAAGCGTGGCAGGCTGGCGGTGACAACAATGGGATCGCGCACCAGAACCTCGGCTTCGGCACTGGCGACGCCGGTTGGCGACCAGGCGACGGCCATCAGGCGCAGCGTGCCGTTAAATGACGGCAGATCAAAACTGGCGCGCGCCAGCCCATCGGCACCAACCTGCACCGGACCGCTGAAATAGGCGACCAGATCTTCGGGCGGCGGGGCCTGCAGGCGCTGATTGCCGGCGGCATCGCCGCCTGAGCGCACCGCACCCATCGCCCCCGAGGATCCGTCAATCAGACGCCCATAGAGGTCGCGAATTCCGACGCCCAGTTTGCGCTGGCCGAAGTAATGGCCCGATGGGTCGGGTGTTTCGAAACCGGTCAGGTTCAGGATGCCCAGATCGACGGCTGCGATTGTGGCCCAGGCGGCCTCACCCTCGGTCAATCCGTCAACACGCAGCGCAACCTCCAGCGGGCCGCGCGGATCTGCGGTTTCCGGAGTCTCAAACGCCGCGTTGAGCTGATGTGCGCCGGGGTCGACCGGCGCATAGGCAAGCCCAAGCTGGCGCGCGGGACCGGGGTTATCTGCGTCGCCCAGTGGCCGGATGATCGTGGCGGTCACATAGGCGCCCGCGCCCCAGTCATCCGTCACGGGCAATTCGATCAGATTTTCGCCTTCGCTGACTGCAACGGTCTTCATGTCGATCAGACGGTTCGAGACGACGCTGATCAATGCCGTGCCGGCAAAACGCGGCACAATCCGCAGGGTCGCCGTGTCGCCGGGGCGATAGGCGGCGGCATCCAACGACACCTCGGCCGTGTCGGGCGTCGCCGAGGCATCGGCAGCCGCGTACCACCCGGTCCAGAAGTCGGTGGAACTGGCAACATAGGGCCCGGCCAGTGCCTCGACCCGCAGCTCATAGGCGCCCCAGTCAATGGGCGCGGTCACCGTGACGGGATCGGCGCCCAATACCACCTCGCCCGTGGAAATGCGGGTGCGGGTGGTGATCGGCTCCCACTCCCAATTTCCGTAAAGACTGTACCATTGATAGCGGCGTTCAACGCGGTTCAGGGTCCAGCGGACCGGCAGGGCCTGCGCCCCGCCGTCGGGGGCCAGAGCGATCAGGTTGAAGGCAGCGTCCGAGCCTTCGGGCAACGTGTCTTCGAACAGCGGCTTGATCCCAATCAACGGTGTTTCCGGCTGAATCAGGGTCGAAATTTCCCGTTCAACCGGTCGGCCAGAGCCTTCGGACACTGTCACTGTAAAGCGCGCGTCCAATGGGCGTCCCGCCGCATCAACATCGGGGAACACCACCGGCAGGATCGCATTGCCCGCAGCGTTGGTACGGACCTGGTCGAAATACTGGAGCTGCGCATTGGCGCGTTCATCATGTCGTCCGAAAACATAGCCGGGATGGTCAGGCAGTTCGCGCACCGGTCCAAGACGCACGAAGCCTTCCACCGCCAGATCAGCACCCGGTGCGCCGAACAGATACCTTGCACTGACGTTCAGCGGGGGCTCGTCCGACGCGCGCAAAGGCACACCGGGCAGCGCGAGGTCGAAGTCGATGCGTTCGGGCAGAAAATCCTCGACCAATACCGTGGTCGTGGACAGCGGTGCGGCGTCGACATCGCCCATCACATCGACTCGCCAGACACCGCGCGGCGCCGAGGCTGTGGTGGGCAGATGAAAGACATGACCGCCCGCCTTGCCATCCATCGACAGGTGGCGGCTGAATTCGACCCCGTCGGGCCGCTTCAGGATCGCGGTCAGCGGCAGGCCCGCGATGGCCTCGGCCTGTCCGTCGCGAGCCAAAGCGGTCAGGTTGATGACCTCTCCGGCGCGATAGGCGCCGCGATCGGTGGCCAGAAACACGTCAATCGGTCCGGCAGGGTCGCGACCCTCTACCCCGCGGTCGGACAGATCGAACTCCGGGTCGGTCAGCGGAAGAAAGGCAAGATCGTCGCCAGATTCGACCGTCAGCATGGCGGGGGCTGCAGCGCCGTTGCCTGACGACAATGCAGGTGCGAAGCGGGCATAGCCCTGATCATCGCTCGCCGCTGTCCCCAGAACGGCGTTGGCGCGGGACAAAAGCGTCACTGTTGCACCGGGTTTTGCCTTTGCCGTCGCCAATGAGCGTACGAAAACGTGCAGCCCGTCGACACCGTTCATCGTGGACAGGCCAAGGTCGGACACCACGAACCACTGGCTTGCCGCCGGGCTGTCGTATGGGTCGGACTTCGGGATCGCCGCCTGCAGCACGTAGATGCCGGGTTCCAGCGCACCGGCGATGTCCGAGACCGGCAGGCGCGTGGTCATATCGCGGTTCAGCTCATTCTCGGTCAGGCCGGTGCCGTTCCAGATTTCCTCGGCAATTTCACCGGCAAACAGGCGCTGTTCCCATTGCACGATCTGGCGGGCGAACAGGTCGTTCTGGACCGACCGGACCAGATTGCGATCAGACACCCGGAACAGGGTCAGATCCACCTGCGAGGCGTTGACCGTTTCCACCGGCACGGCGGCAGGCCCGGATGCGGGCAGGACATAGGCCCGGCCCTGAAAGCGGACCGTGGGCGTGCGGTCGCGGACGTAAAGGGACAATTGCACAGGCTTGATAAGCGCTTCGCCCGATGCGGCGGGCATTCCGGCGCGGAACGTCACGCGATAGCGGCTGCCATGGCTGACCCCGTCGAGGCAGATCTGACGTCCCTCGGCCTGCACGGCAAGGCCGTCAACCTCACCCGCGACGAAAGGGGTATAGTCGATGCCCGCCTGTACCAGCGGTTCCGAAAACTCGGCGCAGATGCGCGGCGCGGCGCTGTCGCTGTCCACCCGCGTTTCGGTCACCCGGAATCCGTATTTCGCAATCGCCGCGTCCAGCGCTTCGGCGATATCGTCTCGCGGCTGGATCTCTGCCGCCAATCGCAGTGCGAACAGGGCGTCACGGCCCCGTTCGTTGGCTTCCAGCGCTGTGGCCAGGGTCAGCAGCGCATTGGCCTGCATCGGATCAGATGGTGCCCGCAGATAGGCATTGATCGACGCGGCCTGTGCGCGCCGGTTGAGGCTGAAGCGTTCGGATCGGTTTTTGGTCGGCTGGATCAACTGCACCTGCGCATAATCGGCCCAGATGTCCGGCGCATCGCTTTGCGCCAGCGCTGCACCCGTGAGCCGCAGTGCCGCGGGCAGGTCGCCGCGCGCGCGGGCATCCCGTGCGCCCTGCAAAAGCTCCGGCACGCTGGCACGGCCTGAGGGGTGCCGTTCGGCAACTGCGCGCACCTCCTCGATCGCGGCGCTGCGATCCCCTTCGGACAGGAAGTCCAAAGCCGCACCGCGGGCATCCGCGTTTGTGATCACATTTTCGGAATAGCCAAACACCTCGGCCGAGATGGCCCCGACATAGGGCGTGGTTCCGGTCAGTTCGGACTTTGGAAAGCATGCGTTTGAACGGGTGTTGTAGGTAAATGCAACGCAGTTCGCATCCGCCGTGCAGGCATTGCGGCAGGCCTGATATGTGGTGTCGAATATCTGCTGGATGTCGCGTCCGGCAAAATCCTGATCGCGGGTGATGACCAGGCGTTGGTCCGGCAGCCAGGTATCGGCAATCGCGGAGATTGGGAAAAGCATCAATGAAATCAGGGCTATTACGCGGGGGAACATGGCGAAACTCCGAACTGGAATGACAATTTGGGCGCAGGGGGCATGCTGACACAGCCGGGGCGGCGCTGACAATTGCGCAGTCGCAGCATCGCCGGATTTGTCATCTTGCCGCCAGAGATGGGGGCCTCAGACCTCGTCCAGCACGGCCAGAAACGCGTCGCCAAAGCGGTCCGCCTTGAGGTCGCCCATCCCCGGCACCCGGGCCAGCGCCTCAAGCGTGTCAGGGCGCGATTCAGCGATTTTCCGCAATGTCGTATGCGTACAGCTGAGCGGTTTTTCGGTGCCGTTCATGCCGCGCGCCAGATCGACCTGCGCTGCCTGAAGCCGATCAAACAGCGCGCCGGAGTCCCGCCCGTTCAGCGCCCGTCGGGCCGGGTGCTGCGGTGCCGGTGCCTGGCCCGAAATCACTTCGAGGAATGTCGCGCCATAGCGCTCCAGCTTTTTCGCGCCGATGCCGCCGACCCGTGCCATCTGGTCCATGGTTTCAGGGCGCTTTTCGGCCATTTCGATCAGGGTACGGTCGGTGAAAATGATATAGGCGGGAACTTTCTGCGCCTCGGCCAGGGCGCGGCGCTGCGCTTTCAGCGCGGCCAACAGCGGCGCGTCTTCTTCGGCAACCAGCGCTTTCGGGGCAGGTTTGCGCACCGGTCGTGCGACAGAATCCGCGCGCAGGGTGATCGTATCTTCGCCTTTCAAGATCGGGCGGGCGGCGTGGGTCATCTGCAATGCGCCGAATTTTTCGGGGTTCGGGCGGACCAGATCATGGCCCATCATCTGCCGGAATATCGCCTGCCACTGGGGGCGGCTGTATTCTGTGCCGATGCCAAATGTCGACAGGTCATCGTGGTTCCATTGGCGGACCTTATCGGTCGCGGTTCCCAGCAGGATGTCGATCAGGTGCCCGGCACCAAACCGTTCGTCGGTGCGCAGGATGGCCGAAAGCGCTTTCCTGACCGCCACCGTCCCGTCGAAGGTATCCGCCGGTCGGTCGCACAGATCGCAATTGCCGCAAGGTTCGGGATCTTCGCCGAAGTACCGCAGAAGCTGTTGACGCCGACAGCCCAGCGCCTCGGCCAGGCCCAGCAGCGTGTTGAGGCGCCCGTGGTCAGCAGTCTTACGATCGGCCGGGGCCATGCCTTCGTCGATCTGTGCGCGGCGCAGGCGAATATCGTCGGGGCCATATAGGGTCAGTGTTTCGGCCGGCGCACCGTCGCGGCCAGCGCGGCCAATCTCCTGATAATAGCTTTCGATGGATTTCGGCAGGTCGGCGTGGGCGACCCAGCGGATGTCGGGCTTGTCGATGCCCATCCCGAAGGCAACCGTGGCGCAGACGATCAACCCGTCTTCGCGCTGAAACCGGGTCTCGACAATGCGGCGATCCTCGGCCTCCAGCCCGGCGTGATAGGCGATGGCGGTGTGGCCGTCAGCGCTCAGTGCGGCGGCCAGGGTTTCGGTCTTGGCGCGGGTGCCGCAATAGACGATGCCGGATTGCCCTTTGCGGGCGGCGGCGAAGCCCAGGATCTGTTCGCGTGGTTTGTTCTTGGCCGAAAAGCCCAGGTGGATATTGGGGCGGTCGAAGCCGTGCAGAAAGACCTGCGGCGGTGCGGCGAACAGGCGGGCGACGATCTCATCGCGGGTTTCGGCATCTGCGGTCGCGGTGAAGGCGGCCAGCGGCACGCCCAAGGTTTCGCGCAACTGGCCAATGCGCAGATAGTCAGGGCGGAAATCATGACCCCATTGGGAGACGCAATGCGCCTCATCCACCGCGATCAGGCTGACGCCGACACGCTTCAGCATCCGCACCGTGCCGTCATTGGCCAGACGTTCCGGCGCAATATAAAGCAGCTTCAACGACCCGGAGTTGAGGGCATCAAACACGGCGTCAACCTCTTCCGGGGTATTGCCCGAGGTCAGCGCCCCGGCCTGCACCCCGGCTTGTGTCAGCGCGCACACCTGATCGCGCATCAGGGCAATCAGGGGCGAGATCACGACCGTCACCCCGTCGCGCAGCAGGGCGGGCAGCTGGAAGCACAGGCTTTTGCCGCCCCCCGTCGGCATGATGGCAAGGACATCGCGACCTGCGGTGACGGCCTCCACAATCTCCTCCTGCCCGGGGCGGAAGGCGTCAAAGCCGAAAACGGAGGATAAAAGCGCCTGTGGCGAGGGCATCAAACGGGGCCTGCATCTTGTTTTGCCGGAATCATCGCAGATGCGGATTCCGGGGACAACCGGATGCGGGGAGTTTGGTCAGAAATTCTGCGCGGGCGTTGCGCAGATCAGAAGGCCAGTGCCACCATATTGTTGGTGATGATGATCCGCGCCGCATAAACCGCGACCAGCGCCACCAAAGGGGCCAGATCCAGCACGCCCATATCCGGCAGGAACCGGCGGATCGGCGCATAGATCGGATCCAGCAAACGGTTCAGCCCGTACCAGATTTGCGCGACGATCGGCTGGCGCAGGTTCAGGACCTGAAAACTGATCAGCCAGCTCATGATGATATGGGCAATCATGATGAACCAGACAATGTCGAGGATCAGCAACAAGATTTGCAGGATCGAGAGCATACGCAGGGCTTCCTTATCAACGTCCCCCGCCATCTAAGCAGCCCGGCGCGTCCTGACAAGCGGATCGGTGATTGCCGACCGGGTTGGTTCAACGTTAGTCAGGGGCAAAGGGGCAGCGCGTGGCAGAGATTTCCGAGCGAAAACGCATCTTCGGATGGATGATGTTCGACTGGGCCAGTCAGCCCTATGCGACGCTGTTGCTAACCTTCATCTTCGGCCCCTATTTCGCGGCCATCGTTGCCGACAGCCTGATGGCCGGTGGGGTGGCCGAGGGGGCCGCCGACGCCCGCGCCCAGACGATGTGGTCGCTGGGTCAGACAATCGCCGGGTTGATCGTCGCCTTTTCCGCGCCCTTCCTTGGGGCAATTGCCGACGTATCCGGGCGGCGGATGCCGTGGATCTGGGCGTTCTCGGCGCTTTATGTGATTGGCGCGGGCGCGCTTTGGTGGACCTATCCGGATGCGTCGACCGCGACGCTGATGTTAGTGGCGTTCGGGATCGGGTTCATCGGGTTGGAGTTCACGACGATATTCACCAATGCCCTTCTGCCGGATCTGGGCGCGCGGGATGAGGTTGGGGCGATATCCGGTTCGGGCTTTGCGCTGGGCTATGCGGGTGGTGTCGTTTCATTGGTGATCATGCTGTTGCTATTCGTTGAACAGGCCAGCGGAACCACCCTAATCGGGCTGGCACCGCTGTTCGGGCTGGACCCTGCTGCGCGCGAGGGCACGCGTTTTGTCGGCCCATTCACCGCGATCTGGTTCGTCTTGTTCATGGCTTTCTTCTTCGCCTGGGTGCGGGAACCTGCGACCCCCGCGAACAAGCGGGTCACCATTCGCAGCGCGCTTCTCGGGCTGAAACAGACCCTATTTTCACTGAAGGCGCGCCGGAGCCTGGCTGCCTACCTCGGCTCTTCCCTGATGTACCGGGATGCGCTGAACGGGCTTTACGGGTTCGGCGGTGTCTATGCGACGCTGGTGCTGGATTGGAGCATCACCCAGATCGGCATATTCGGGATCGTCGGGGCGATCACAGCTGCGATTGTCAGCTGGATCGGCGGGCGGGCCGACCGGGCGTTCGGGCCGAAACCGGTGATCCTGACCTGCATTCTGGTGCTGATCGCGGTCTGCACGATCATCGTCGGCATGACCCGAGAGGCGCTGTTCGGTATCCCGCTGCCGCCCGGATCCGGCCTGCCCGATACGTTGTTCTATATCTGCGGCGCGGTCATTGGCGGCGCGGGCGGGGCGCTTCAGGCGGCGTCACGTTCGATGATGGTGCGCCACGCCGATCCGGCCCGCCCGACCGAGGCGTTTGGCCTTTATGCGCTGTCGGGCAAGGCGACGGCATTCCTGGCGCCCGCGCTGATCGGGCTGGCAACCTATATCACCGGATCGGCAAGGCTTGGCGTATCGCCGCTGATCCTGCTTTTCCTGATCGGCCTGATCCTGCTAGTCTGGGTCAACCCGTTGGGAGATACCGAATGACAACCCTTCCCCGCGCCCTGCTTGGGCTGGCCCTGATCTGCGGCCTTGCCGCGCCTGTGACGGCCGAACCGCTTGCCAAGGAATTGTTTGGCGGCATGCCCTATGGCTCACAACGAAATGCGCAGCCCTTTGGCAGCTATGCCAAAGGCTGCGTCAACGGGGCTGTGCAACTGCCCGAATCCGGGGCAACCTGGCAGGCGATGCGCCTGTCGCGCAACCGCAACTGGGGCCACCCGAATACGGTGAAATACATCCAGAAGCTGTCCCGCAAGGCCAGCCGCCTGAAAGGGTGGAAGGGCCTATATATCGGCGATATGTCGCAACCGCGTGGCGGACCGATGCTGACCGGGCATCGCAGCCATCAGATCGGGCCGGACATCGACATCTGGCTGCGCCCGGCCAATGACCTGGGGCTGAGCCGTCAGGACCGCGAGAACCTGTCGTCGATTTCTCTGCGGCGCTCCAACGGGGCCTATGTGAACGGCAACTGGACACCTCAGCATCATGCACTGCTGAAAGCGGCCGCCAGTGATCCCGCCGTGGCGCGGATTTTCATCTTTCCCGGTGCCAAAGTGCAGATGTGCAAGGATGAAAAAGGCGACCGGTCGTGGCTGCGCAAGATCCGCCCCTGGTGGGGGCACCACTATCATTTCCATGTGCGCCTGTCCTGTCCGCGTGGCGCGAAAAACTGCGAAAATCAGGCCGCGCCGCCCGTTGGCGATGGCTGTGCGGATGCTGAAGAATGGGTGCGCAATATCCTGAACCCACCGCCGCCGGACCCGAATGCCAAACCTCCCAAGCCCCGCAAAGAACTGATGCTGGCCGATCTGCCGGGGCAATGCGAATCCGTCCTGCAGAACTGATTGCCGCCGCCGTATTCTGTTGCCTTGGCCAGTTCGCCGGGGCGCAAGAGGCGCGTTTGGAGTCTCAGTTCACCTGGACCAGCGATGTCGAAAGTCATGGCGGGTATTCCGGGCTGGAAATTTCCGATGACGGGCTGAATTTCACCGCGATGACGGATCGCGCCACGATGGTCAGCGGCCGGTTTGAACGCGACGGGGGCCGGATCACCGGCGTGATCGAGGTTGAGCGGCGCGAGATGAAGGCCACGGATGGTGGGCCGATCACCGCTTTCAACCGGGATGCCGAAGGGCTGGCGATTCGCGCTGACGGTCGGATTTTCGTGTCTTTTGAACGGTTTCACCGGGTCTGGACCTATTCTTCGCCGGGTTCGGAAGCTGCCTGGATCCCGCGCCACGAAGACTTTTCCGGGATGCAGGATAATTCGTCGCTGGAAGCGCTGGCAATCGATGTCGACGGGGTGCTTTATACTCTGCCGGAACGCTCGGGCCGGCTCAGGCGACCGTTTCCGATCTATCGGTATCGCAGCGGCACGTGGGATCAGCCGTTTTCGCTGCCGCGGCGCGGGGCGTTTCTGGCGGTGGGGGCCGACATCGGGCCGGACGGGCGGTTCTATCTGCTGGAGCGCGAAGTGCGCAGCCCCTTCGGGCTGGCCAGCCGGGTGCGAAGCTTTGACATCTCGGGCGGGCAGCCGGTGGATGAGCGGGTGCATTTCACCAGCCGGGTGCGGGCGCATGACAATCTGGAAGGGCTGGCAGTGTGGCGGGACGATGCCGGTGCGATCCGCTTAACCATGGTTTCAGACAACAATTTCAACTGGTTCCAGCGCACCGAGTTTGTCGAGTATGTGTTGGATCAATAGGGGTTGATCGACCCGGTTGCGGCGGCTATCACGCGGCGTCCCGAAGGGGCCAAGTATCCGCGACCTTGTCAAAACGGAACATCGACATGACCCGCCTTCTGCCCGGCATTTTTGCCATGGCCGCCGTTGTTGTGGCCTCTAACATCCTCGTCCAGTTTCTGTTCGGCCAATGGCTGACCTGGGGAGCGTTCACGTATCCGTTGGCGTTCCTGGTGACAGACATCACCAACCGGGTTTACGGGGCCGCCAATGCACGCCGTGTGGTGCTGGCGGGGTTCGGTGTGGGGATCATCTGTTCCCTGATCGGCACGCAGATTTCGGGGGAGTTCGGGCCGCTGGTGACCTGGCGTATCGCACTGGGTTCGGGCTTGGCGTTCCTGACCGCGCAACTGGTCGATGTGATTGTTTTCAATGGGTTACGTGGTGGTGCGTGGTGGCGGGCGCCTTTGGTGTCGACTCTGATTGGCTCAGCCCTTGATACCGCGATCTTCTTTACGATTGCTTTTTCCGCCGCGCTGACGGTCCTTGAACCGGGCAATGATGTGTCCTGGGCGGGGGAGGTTTTACCGTTGCTGGGCGTTGGCCCCGACGCCCCGCTTTGGGTCAGCCTCGCCGTGGCGGACTGGGGTGTGAAGCTGGCGCTGGCGCTGGCGGCGCTGATACCGTTCCGCATCATTGTCGGGATATTGACCGCACGTGTTGCGTAAAAATCTTTGACAAACGCAACATCTGGGGACAACCTTCGCTTATCGGTAACAACTGAAAGGAGGTGGTCCAGTGTCAAGAGTGACTTTGGAGATGCGTGTGAGGACAGTCAGAGGGACCGTTTCGCCGGGGTAGAAGCCGGGGATAAACACTTCTGATTGGGCCCAGCCCTAACTGGCCCATCTCTCAATAACTCGAAGGGTCGCCGTTATCCGGCGGCCCTTTTCGTTGCCGATTCTGGCGTATGAATTGCGTATGACCGGCATATGACTAGCATATGAGGATTCATGTGACGGACGGGTGCGATGGTTCTGCGGGTAAACGACAATATCGGGATAGAGGAGTGGGAGCTGACGGAGCAATTCGTCCGCGCCTCCGGCCCCGGTGGGCAGAACGTCAACAAGGTGTCGACGGCGGTGGAGCTGCGGTTTTCCGCGCTCGGCTCACCCAACCTGCCGGACCCGGTGAAGAAGCGGCTGCGGCGACTGGCGGGGCAGAAGTGGACGGAGGCCGGGGAGGTGGTGATCTTCGTGCAGGACACTCGCAGCCAGGCCCGCAACCGAGAGATCGCGCGTGATCGGCTGGCGGAACTGGTGCAGCGGGCGACGGTGGTGCCGAAGAAGCGCAGACCGACGCGGCCCACGAAGGGATCGGTGGAACGGCGGCTGAAGGCGGATTGTGTTGAAAAACTCCGAAATCAGAGCGTCGCGGATTTCTTGCGAAAACCTATGAAGCGAAATAGTCGGAAAGCTTTGACCACGAGACAGCGCATGGCTGCGCGTGAGCGCATGTAGGCGATTTGGGCCGACCCCCGCGCCAAAAATTTAGGATCGGGCTGCATGGAAAGAAAAATCATCGTTCAGGCCCTAAAACGGAGTTTTTCAACACAATCGGCGAAGAAGGTGCGGGGGGAGGTTAAGAGGGGACGGGTGGGGTGAGGGTGTTGCCTACTAGGCGGTGTTATTATCATATATTACAATGATTTACATATTTCTTCTTGCTTAGCGTCACGGTCGTGATCTAAAAGTTACACATGACTTTAGAAGTAGCGCATCATCATGTCGTCGCAAGCCTCCAGCAGGACAACCCTTGGTGGTCAAATGCAGCGTCAGCGGGCGTACAAAAATTCAACAAAAGGCGCGCCTATTTTGAGCCGATTGTGTTGAAAAACTCCGTTTTAGGGCCTGAACGATGATTTTTCTTTCCATGCAGCCCGATCCTAAATTTTTGGCGCGGGGGTCGGCCCAAATCGCCTACATGCGCTCACGCGCAGCCATGCGCTGTCTCGTGGTCAAAGCTTTCCGACTATTTCGCTTCATAGGTTTTCGCAAGAAATCCGCGACGCTCTGATTTCGGAGTTTTTCAACACAATCAGCCATTCCGTGCACTGGTTGAAAACTGGGCAGTGAATCGTAGTGTCATATTGATGGGCCCACGGCGAGTAGGCAAAACAGTTCTACTAAAGCAACTGATCAACTCGATAGTCGAAGACGGCTTTCCCAGTGACGCTGTGTTCTTCTGTTCAATTGATACACCCTTGTACAGCGATATGCGCCTCGATGAATTGGTTTCACTGTTCGAGGATAATTCTGAACATGATCCGAAAGGTCGGCGGATTGTAATTTTTGATGAGATTCAATATTTGAAAAATTGGGAGGTGCACCTAAAGGTCCTCACAGATAAATACCCAAATACTAGGTTTATCGCCTCGGGATCAGCCGCCGCCGCTCTCCGCTTGAAAAGCCAAGAGTCAGGCGCAGGTCGGTTTACGGAATTCTATCTTCCGCCGTTAACATTCTCTGAATTTCTTGATTTTGTCGATATGGAGCGAAAACTCATCAACGAAGTGACACACGGCACAACCAAAAGGTACGAAACAGATCAAATCGAAATTCTCAATAAGTACTTTTTGGATTACCTAAATTTCGGAGGATATCCAGAGGCTGTACTGAGTAGTGAGTTACAAGCGAATGCACCAAGATATTTAGGCCGGGACATTGTTGATAAGGTTCTGCTAAGAGACTTGCCAAGCCTTTATGGGATTCAGGATATTCCTGAGCTAAACAGGCTTTTCATGAAGATTGCGTATCATTCGGGGCAAGAAATAAGCCTCGAAGGCTTATCGAATAGTTCTGGTATAGCAAAAAACACTATTAAGAAGTACTTAGAGTACCTTGAAGCGGCTTTTTTAATATCACGAGTTCGCCGAGTTGATGATTCAGGACGCACTTTTCAACGAGAGCGCAACTTCAAAGTTTATTTAACAAACCCTTCAATGCGTGCCGCGCTATTTGCTCCACTCGATCAGAATGACGAACAGATGGGAAGTATGGCGGAAACTGCTATTTTTAGCCGATTGTGTTGAAAAACTCCGAAATCAGAGCGTCGCGGATTTCTTGCGAAAACCTATGAAGCGAAATAGTCGGAAAGCTTTGACCACGAGACAGCGCATGGCTGCGCGTGAGCGCATGTAGGCGATTTGGGCCGACCCCCGCGCCAAAAATTTAGGATCGGGCTGCATGGAAAGAAAAATCATCGTTCAGGCCCTAAAACGGAGTTTTTCAACACAATCAGCCAATGGTCCCATTCAGATGAAATTCGAACATTGCACTATGCTAGGTGGAAGAAAGGGCGGGAATTTCTTGAGGTCGACTTAGTAAAACTCGATCGTTCGATGGAGCGCCGATTGTGTTGAAAAACTCCGTTTTAGGGCCTGAACGATGATTTTTCTTTCCATGCAGCCCGATCCTAAATTTTTGGCGCGGGGGTCGGCCCAAATCGCCTACATGCGCTCACGCGCAGCCATGCGCTGTCTCGTGGTCAAAGCTTTCCGACTATTTCGCTTCATAGGTTTTCGCAAGAAATCCGCGACGCTCTGATTTCGGAGTTTTTCAACACAATCCGCCCAATATGGGCTTACGAAGTGAAGTGGTCTGATCGCTATGTTGATCAACCGGGTGAACTTCGCGGCTTAATTGAGCTATCTAAAAAGTCTGACCATGGAATCCCAGCCGGTGCGATAACGAAAACAAAACAGGGCACATCTGAAGTAGATGGTGTTCGAATTCGTCATTTCCCATGTGCGCTACATTGCTATCAGGTCGGCAAGAATTTATCCCAAGGCCTTCCGCCCTAAACCACAACCTCCACCCCAACCTGCTCGCCCACCCCGAACACCCTCTTATACCGGGCAATCTCTGCCTCCGGCCCCATGGCCTTGTTGGGATTGTCGCTCAGCTTGACGGTTGGGCGTCCATCCGCCTCGACCGCTTTGCAAACCAGGCTGAAGGGGGACAGGGCGTCGCCTTTGGTCAGCCCTCGGAAATCGTTGGTCAGCAGGGTGCCCCAGCCGAAGCTGACCCGCACCCGGCCGGCGAATTGGCGGTGCAGGTCGATGATCTTGTCGACGTCCAGCCCGTCGGAGAAGATCACCAGCTTCTCGGCCGGATCCTCACCCCGGTCCTTCCACCAGTTGATCGCCACCTCGGCCCCGGTTGCCGGGTCGCCTGAGTCAATCCGAATCCCCGTCCACCCCGCCAGCCAGTCGGGGGCGTCGTTCAGGAAGCCGACCGTGCCATAGGTGTCGGGCAGGATGATGCGCAGGTTGCCGTCGTGTTCTTCGTGCCAGTCGGCCAGAACCTCATACGGGGCGGCCTTCAGCGCGGCGTCACTATCGGCGAGTGCGGCATAGACCATGGGCAGTTCATGGGCGTTGGTGCCGATCGCCTCCAACTCGCGCCCCATGGCGATCTTGCAGTTTGAGGTGCCGACGAATGCGTCGCCGACCCCCTCACGCATGGCCTGCACGCACCAGTCCTGCCACAGGAAGGAATGGCGGCGGCGGGTGCCGAAATCGGCGATACGCAGGTCGGGGACAGCGCGCAGGGCCTCGACCTTTTCCCACAGTTTGGTCATGGCGCGGGCATAAAGGACTTGCAGTTCGAACTTGCCCATGGAGCCGAGGACGGCGCGGGAGCGGAGCTCCATGATGATCGCCAGCGCGGGGATTTCCCACATCATAACTTCGGGCCAGGAGCCTTCGAAGGTCAGTTCGTATTGATCGCCGACCCGTTCCAGGTGGTAGGGGGGCAGGCGAAGTCCTTCGAACCACTCCATGAACTCCGGGCTGAACATCGCGCGTTTGCCGTAGAAGGTGTTGCCGCGCAGCCAGGTGGATTCGCCGCGTGACAGCGACAGCGTGCGGACGTGGTCGAGTTGTTCACGCAACTCGCCCTCGTCCACCAGATCGGCCAGCGGCAGGGTCTTGGTGCGGTTGATCAGGCTGAATGTGACGCGGACGTCGGGTTTGTTGCGGAACACCGATTGGCACATCAGCAATTTGTAGAAATCGGTGTCGATCAGGGACCGGACGATCGGGTCGATCTTCCACTTGTGGTTCCAGACGCGGGTGGCGATGTCCATCTGAGCGCTCCGATTAATGGTTCCCTGTTGAAGCAACTGGCCCCCGGGAAGTCCAGCGGATCGCAGCCGCTGGGCCAGTTTTTTCAGGTTTGTCATTCGTTTGGGTGACGCGGGGCGCATCTGGCCAAGGCTATTGTGGCGGGCAGGAGGAACGGATCATGATCGATATCAACGGGTTGGCGGTGGTGCATTTTCGCCAGGGGCGGCAGTCGGATGGCGCGAAAACGGCCATCGTGGCCGAGCTGGACAGCCGCGTTGCACGCCAGGGGCAGAGGCGCAGGCGTGTGATGGCCGCCGTCCGGATCGTGATCGGCTGGGTTTCGTCGATCCGCAGCCCGATTGCCGTCATGCCTCGGCGTCGCCTATGAATGTTCAGCGCATTCAACGGGCGAACGGCGGGCAAGCAGTGGCAACCGATCCTGAACACGCAGAGATTCTGGCGGTCATTCGGGCTGAAACGGCCTGTTACTTCCGCAAGGATCATGAAGGTTGGGCGGCGTGCTGGGTCCACAGCCCGCAGGCGGTGCGCTGCGTCTCGTTCCCCGATGGCGGTGTGTTCCGCCTGTTTGGCTGGGACGATATCGCGCAGGAAATGCGCCGCAGCATGATCAAATCACCCGATCCGAACGCCTCGGCCGGGGCGGTCGCGCTGGAGGACATTCGCATCGAGGTTGGTCAGGATATGGCCTGGGTGACCAATATGCAGACGGCGCCGGTCACCGGCGATTCGTTCGACGTTCCGGGAAGCGAATTTCAGATGCGGGTGTTGCGCCGGATTGCGGGTGCCTGGAAAATCCTGTCGGTCGCCTGCATGTGCGCCCGGTCGCAGGATGTCGCAAATCCCTGGATTGAAATCGACGAACGGCTGCGGGTTCTGTCAATGACGGAGGCTGCGGAGCTTGCGCTTGCCAATCAATCGGTCCTGAAGATTTCCGGCGGACGGCTGCACGCGGGCATTGCGCGTGAAACGCAGAAGCTGCGGGATGCTGCCGAACGCGCGGCCCAGCGTCGCAACGCGCGCAGCACGCATGCAATTCAGGGTTTCAATGCCAGTTTCGGCTTTTCAGAGCCGGTCGTGCTGGAGTCTGAGGATGCATTGAGCATCTGTTGGATCGTGGTTGATGACAGAAAGTTTTTCCTGACATTGGGAGAGGGCGAACGGGTCGACCGAAGGCTTGCGGCGGCGCGGCAGATTTACGGGCTGAGCACGGCGCAGGCGCGACTGGCAGCACTGCTGTTGCAACAGCATGATCTGAATGCGGCGGCCGAGGTTTTGGGCGTTACCGTCAACACGGCGCGCACGCATCTGAAGCGGATGTTCGAAAAAACCGGCACCAACAGCCAGGTTGCGCTGATCAGTGCGTTGCTGAAAGTCGACCCGCCGCTGGCCTGATCGGGGTCAGCCCAGAGTGACCCCTGCTGCGCGCATGCCGTCGCGGGCGGTGGCCAGTGAACCGTCAAGGTCGATGGCGCGGCACAAATCCTCGCGCACAGTGACGGTGAAGCCAAGATTGGCGGCGTCAACGGCTGAGAAGTTTACACAGAAATCAGTGGCCAGCCCGACAAGGGTCAGATCGGTAACACCGCGTGTGCGCAGATACCCTTCCAGACCGGTCGGGGTTTTGTGGTCATTCTCGAAAAAGGCGGAATAGCTGTCGATGGCGCGGCGAAACCCTTTGCGGATGATCAGGTCGGCGGGATCCGTGTCCAGATCCGCATGAAAGGCGGCCCCGCCGGTGCCGATAATGCAATGATCGGGCCACAGGACCTGCGGGCCGTAGGGCATGTCGATAAGGCTGAACGGGTCTTGCCCGTCATGGCTGCTGGCGAAACTGGAATGGCCCGCCGGATGCCAGTCTTGCGTGAAAACACGGACCGGAAAGTCGCGGACCAAGGCGTTGACCGGACCGACGATCGCATCGCCGTCCGCCACAGCAAGGGCGCCGCCGGGGCAGAAATCATTCTGGATGTCGATGACGATGATGGCGGATGTGTCGGGGTGCATTGGATGGGCCCTTCTTGACTGGCTTCTCTTGGCTAGGCGCGGCC
The DNA here is from genome assembly GCA_012103375.1 of Paracoccaceae bacterium. Lineage (NCBI taxonomy): Bacteria > Pseudomonadati > Pseudomonadota > Alphaproteobacteria > Rhodobacterales > Paracoccaceae > Paracoccaceae bacterium. Next base: position 3,538,427 of record WLWX01000001.1, on the reverse strand, counting down.
GCGGGTTGCGTCAAGTTTTGCGGGTGCGGTGGCGGTGAGGTCGGTTGCAGGAACTGGCCCGAACGGGCCACCCGCATGATCCCGGCGCAATCCGCGCTGGATGTCGTGGCGATTGAATGGTGCCTTCAGGCGTCCCGCTGCGCGATCCAGTCGTGATCGGGGTGGTTGGCGAAGCGCCATTTGCGCAGGGGTCCGGCCATGACGTTCAGATAGTACATCTCGTACCCATAGGGGGCGGCGCAGGGGTGGTGGCCGCGTGGGACCAGCACAACGTCGTGATTGGCGACGGCCATGGTTTCGTCAAGCGTGCCATCCTCGGTAAACACCCGCTGGACGCCAAAGCCCTGCGCGGGATTCAGGCGGTGATAATAGGTCTCTTCAAGGTAGGTCATGTCGGGGAAGTTATCCTCGTCATGGCGGTGCGGCGGATAGGACGACCAATGGCCCGAAGGGGTGAACACCTCGGTCACCAACAGGCTGTCGGCGACGTCGCGGTTTTCCATCGCGATGTTGTGGATATGGCGCGTGTTTGTCCCTTTGCCGCGGTCTTCAAGTGCGATCCCGGCGGGGCCGATGATCTGCGCGTGGTGGCCGGATTTGCCGGGTGCGGAACAAACGGCCAGCGTGCAATCGGTCGTGGCGGTGGCGGACCATTCAGCAGTGTTCGGGATATAGACGGCATGCGGGGGCGTGCGTTCGAACACGTCCATCCGGTCGCCCAGCGTGCCAAACACCTGCCCTGCACCGCTGATCGTCGCGTGTCCTTCGACAAGAACCAGGATGACCTCGGTATCGCCGGTGGATGCGGTGACGGCTTCGCCCGCCGCCAGGCGGTGAAGGGCGAACCCGACGTAGGACCAGTTGGCCGATGCCGGGGTGATATCGTGGACAAGACCAGTTGTGGCAGTGGGGCGGCGCAAAAGGTTGGGCATGAACGGGTCCGACGGATTTGGGGAGGCTGATCGCACTATAGGGGAACTGCGGACAGAGACCAGCCGGTGCCGCGGCATTCGGATTTGGCCGCTTGGCGGACCTGTTGCCGGGGTTCGTCAGATCACGCGATCGCGCGGTTCGCGCCCGTCGAAGAAATCCCGCAGGTTGTCCAACACGCGAAATCCCATCGCCTCGCGGGCTTCGCGTGTTGCGCTGCCCAGATGGGGCAACAGGACGAGGTTGTCACATTGCAAAAGCTCGGGCGCGATGCGTGGTTCGGCTTCGAAGACATCCAGCCCCGCACCGCCGATGGTGTCGAACATCAGCGCCTGGGCAAGGGCGCATTCGTCGATAACCTCGCCGCGCGCGGTGTTGATCAGGAAAGCGTCGGGCCGCATCAGATCCAGCCTGCGCGCGTCGATCAGATGCCGGTTCGCCGTGCCGCCGGGGCAGTGGAGCGAGACGAAATCGCATTGGGGCAACAGGTCATCGACCGTATCGACCTGTGTGGCGTCGCAGTAGGCCAACAGGTCGGGCGCAACCGGACTGCGGTTCTGCACAAGGATCTTCATGCCGAACCCATGGTGCGCGCGTCTGGCCATTTCGCGGCCAATGCGGCCAAAGCCGATGATGCCCAAAGTCTTGCCGCTGACACGGGTTCCGATCAGATGGGTTGGCCGCCAACCCGTCCAGCGCCCGGCGCGAACCTCGCGTTCGCCTTCACCGGCGCGGCGCGCAGCTATCAGCAGCAACGTCATGGCGATGTCGGCAGTGCATTCTGACAGAACATCGGGCGTGTTGGTGACGGTGACCCCCAGCCGCTGCGCCGAGGGTTCGCAGATGTGGCTGTATCCGACACCATAGTTGCCCAGAATCCTGGCGCGTGCCTTGGGCACATCAAGCGTTTCCGGGCCAAGCCTGTCGGTGACCGTGGGCAGCACCGCATCGAAGGATTTCAGCGCTTCGCGCATTTCTGCCGGGTTCAGCGGTGTGTCGCCGGTGTTCAGCACCGTGTCGAATTCGCAGGCCAGCTGCGCCTCGACCGCTTTGGGCCGATTGTGTTGAAAAACTCCGAAATCAGAGCGTCGCGGATTTCTTGCGAAAACCTATGAAGCGAAATAGTCGGAAAGCTTTGACCACGAGACAGCGCATGGCTGCGCGTGAGCGCATGTAGGCGATTTGGGCCGACCCCCGCGCCAAAAATTTAGGATCGGGCTGCATGGAAAGAAAAATCATCGTTCAGGCCCTAAAACGGAGTTTTTCAACACAATCGGCCAGCGACGTGTCACAAAGACCGAGGGTTTGGCCATCACGCGGCCTGACCCATGACGGTCGCAATCGTTTCGCCGATGACGGCGGGGTTTTCGGCCACGGTCACCCCGGCGGCTGACAGGATCTCGACCTTTTCCGAAGCGCTTTCCCCAAAGGCCGAGATGATCGCGCCCGCATGCCCCATGGTGCGCCCCTTCGGTGCGGTCAGGCCGGCCACATAGGCGACGACGGGCTTGGTGATTCTGTTGCGGATGAACCCGGCCGCTTCGGCTTCCTGCGGGCCACCGATTTCGCCGATCATCGCGATGACATGGGTGTCGTCGTCCTGTTCGAAGCGTTCAAGGATATCCTTGAAAGAGGATCCGTTGATCGGATCGCCGCCAATGCCCACGCTGGTCGACACGCCGATGCCGCGTTCCTTCAGCTGGGCGGCAGCCTCGTACCCCAATGTGCCCGAGCGTCCGATGATGCCGACATTGCCGGGCAGATAGATATGACCGGGCATGATGCCCAGAAGTGCCTTGCCGGGGCTGATCGTGCCGGCGCAGTTCGGGCCGGTCAGCACCATGCGGCGATCTTTGGGATAGCGCTTCATATAGCGCTTGACCCGGATCATGTCCTGCGCGGGAATTCCGTCGGTGATGCAGACGCAAAAGCGGATACCGCCGTCGGCGGCCTCCATGATCGAATCCGCTGCGAAAGGCGGCGGCACGAAAACAAGCGAGGCTTCGGCCCCGGTTTTGGCGACAGCGTCCTTGACCGTGTCAAAAACCGGAACGCCCTCGACACGCTCACCCGCCTTGCCCGGCACCACGCCACCGACAAGGTTTGTGCCATAATCGAGCATATCCTTGGTGTGAAACCGGGCCATGCGTCCCGTGATGCCCTGCACGATTACCTTGGTGTCGCGGTCAAGAAAGATGCTCATGTGACGGCCCTTACCCGTGTGGCTTGATCAAGATCGTTGCGCCAGGCGCCGACGGCCCGTTCGGCCGCTTCCATCAGCGTGTTGGCGCGGATGATGGGCAGGCCGGACCCGGCGAGGATCTTCTGACCCTCTTTCACATTGGTGCCCGCCAAGCGCACGATGACCGGCACGTCGACCTGAACCTCTCTCAGGGCCTGAACAACACCTTCGGCGACCCAGTCGCAGCGGTTTATCCCGGCGAATATGTTGACGAGGATCGCCTCGACATTGTTGTCGGACATCACCAGGCGGAAGGCTTTGGCCACGCGTTCGGGCGTGGCGCCGCCGCCGATGTCCAGGAAGTTGGCCGGTTCGCCGCCTGCCAGTTTGATGGTGTCCATTGTGGCCATGGCCAGACCGGCACCGTTGACGATACAGCCGATGTTGCCTTCCAGCCCGACATAGGACAGCCCGCGATCGGCGGCGCGGCTTTCGCGCGGGTCTTCCTGGGATTTGTCGCGCAGTTCCGAAATCTGAGGATGGCGAAACAGCGCGTTGTCGTCAAAGGTCATCTTGGCATCAAGCGCCAGGATGCGACTGTCGCCGGTCACAACCAGGGGGTTAATCTCGACCATCGTGGCGTCGTGCTCGGTGAAGGCCCGGTAACAACCCTTGAGCGTGCGCACCATCTGCGCGGTCAGGGCCGGTTCCAGGCCCAGCTTGAACGCAATCTCGCGGCATTGGAAATCCTGCAGGCCCACGGCGGGTTCAACGGTTGAGCGCACGATGCTGTCGGGTTTTTCTGCCGAGATCTCCTCGATCTCCATGCCGCCTTCGCGGCTGGCGACGATCATCACCCGCTGGCTGGTGCGGTCCAGAACGAACCCGAGGTAGATTTCGCGGTCAATCGGCACGGCGGCTTCGACATAGACGCGGTAGATTCCCTTGCCTTCGGGGCCGGTCTGATGGGTCACCAGTTTCTTGCCGAACATGCCTTCGCAGGCTTCCTGGATTTCGCTTTCACTGGAACACAGCTTGACGCCACCGGCTTTGCCACGCCCGCCGGCGTGGACCTGCGCCTTGACGATCCATTTATCGCCCCCCAGTTCGCGCGCCCGATAGGCGGCTTGTTCGGGGCTGTAGGCCAGGGCGCCGCCCGGGACATCGACGCCGAAGTTCGACAGGATTTCCTTGGCCTGATATTCGTGGATATCCATTGGCCGCGCCCCTCTATTCTGCTGCGATTGCTGCGATTGCTGCGGCGTAATGGTGGTTCAGAACCGTGTCGACTGCATCCTGATCGACGGTTCCGCCCTGCGCGCGGATCGCATCGGCAAAGCGCGTGACGATGTCGGTTATCGCGGCAGGCGTCAGAAGATTCAGGATGCCGATGCGGATCTGAACCGGGGCGGACAGTGTCGGCCAGATACCAAAGCCAGCGGCGCGGCAGGTTTGTACCAGCGCCATCTCTTGCCCGGCCAGATCGTCCGGCAGGTTCAGCACCACCAGACTGGTCATGTTCGAGGTGACCTTGCAGCCCATGGCAACCACCGCTTCGCGCAGAACCTTTTCGTGGAACGCGTAGTCAGCGGCACGTTGCGGGATCGTCTGTTCCAGCGTGATCCGCAAGGCTTCGTGAAAGGCTGAAACGGCATAGGGGGAGTGCGTCCGGTGATAAGTGCCCTTTTCCACATTCTGGCCATCAATAATGCCCCAGTGACGAGCTTCCAATATTGGGTGGTGCACAAAGCTGCGGGTGCCAGAGGCTTGCAGTTCCTCGATATAGGCGTCGGTGAAACTGACCGGCGCATATGTCAGCGGCAGGCAGCAGATGCCCTTTTGCGGACAGGATGCCCAGGCTGCGACGCCGGGCAGATCGTCGATGCGGAAATCCTCCACCCCCAGCGAGGATACGGCGTCGACCAGACCCATGACGCCGTGGCGCTCGCAGGCGTCTGAAAAGCCCCTGATGTCGTTGATCCGGCCTGATCCGGTTTCCCAATGGGCCATGAACGCCCATTTCGGTTTGTGTTCGGCAAGGGCCGCGTCGACGTCAGCCCCCGTGACAGAGGTGCCGTTGGGCACGTCGACCACCGCGACGCTGGCCGCATCGGGGTTCAGGCTGTTGGCGGCCAGTTCTTCGCCCGTCGCTGCCTTCATCCGCAGGGTCAGGGCGTCAATGCCCGAGAACGTGCCATTGGCGAATGCAACCACGGTGTCACCGGGGCGGATTGCCGCGAACATCATGTCCAGACCGCTCCACCCGGTTCCGGCAACCCCGAAGGTGTGGGTGTTGTCGGTGCCCCAGATCTGACGCAGCATATGCTTGCATTCGACCATCCCGCGCAGAACGTCGCCCTGCATGTGGTCGGCAACGCCCGCGCCTGCAAAGGCAGACAGGACGCGCGGATCCGTGTTTCCGGGGCCGGGGCCGGCGGCGATCGTGTTGGGGATTTCCAGCTTTGGAAAGATTTCAGCCGACATGCGTACATCCTTGTCAGGTTCAGCGGTTGCGTCCTGGGTTCAGGAAATCCGCAGTTGAGCGATGGCGCAACGTAGGATACTCCTGCTTTTGGGTATCTAATAGGATGGGAAAGATCCCACCCATATGGGTAAGTATTCGGTTGTATACCGAAATTGACCCTGCCTGAATAGGTAGTTAGTTGAGATTATCCGTTGTTTATCAGCATGGTAGGAGTTACGCACCTTGATTGACGTCATGCTGGCGGACAGCAATCCCCTGGTTCTGTCGGCCATGTCCGAACTGTTTGAGCGTGACCCGCGGTTTTCGCTGGTGGCCACCTCGGCCACGGCCGAGGGGTTTCTGGGCACGGTCATGCGCGTCCCGGTTCAGATCGGCGTGATCGACTGGAACTTGCCGGTTCTGGGCGGTGCGAAACTGATCGAGGTGTTGCGCGAACAGGAGAACGCGCCGCGCCTGGTCGTCTATGGCGATGACGCGCGCGATCTGCCCCGGCTGGCCATGACGGCGGGGGCGGCCGGGTTTGCCGCGCGCGGGGATGAGGTTGACGACCTGCTGAAGTGCTGCGCCGAGGTGGCCAGCGGCAAGATGGTCTTTCCCTTCATCGATGTGCGCGAATTGCAGAACGATCCGATCCACAGCCTGTCGCGCAAGGAACGCGCGACGCTTGAAGCGCTGTCCAAGGGGCTGACCAACCGAGAGCTTGCGAAAGAGCTTGGAATCTCGACCAACACGGTGAAATTCCACCTGTCGAATCTTTACGAGAAACTGTCGGTTCGCAACCGTGCGCAGGCGATTGCGTTTTACTATTCGAACCGGGTTCCGGGCGGGCAAAGCGACCTGTAATCTTGTTTCGTTTGCATGCGACTGTACGCAATAAAATTTCTTGACAGATCAGATTTTCCGCCATTTGTCTGAGCGCCATGCCAATCGACCAGACACACAGGAGCGGTCAGACATGAGTTTTTATCCCATCCAACTAGCCCCCGCACGGCTGAATCGCAGCGAACTTGCCGTTCCGGGAAGCCAGCCGCAACTGTTTGAAAAAGCGGCGCAATCCGACGTCGACGTGATCTTCCTTGACCTTGAAGACGCGGTTGCACCGGATGAGAAGGAAGGCGCGCGCAAGAACATCATCAAGGCGTTGAACCAGGTCGACTGGAACACCAAGACGATGTCGATTCGAATCAACGGATTGGACACCCACTTCATGTACCGCGACGTGGTCGACATCGTCGAACAGGCGGGCGAGCGTCTGGATCTGATCATGTTCCCCAAGGTCGGAACCGCCGCCGATGTCTATGCCGTCGACATGCTGGTGACCCAGATCGAAGACGCCGTGGGCCTGCGCAAACGGATCGGGTTCGAACACATCATCGAGACCGCATTGGGCATGCAGAATGTCAGTGAGATTGCCGGTGCCTCGGCCCGCAACGAAAGCCTGCATTTCGGCGTGGCCGATTATGCCGCCAGCATGCGCGCGCGGACCACGGTGATCGGCGGGGTGAACGAAAACTATGCCGTCCTGACTGACCCCGCCGAAGACGGCGCACGGCAGGTGCACTGGGGCGACATGTGGCATTCGGCCATCGCCAATATGGTGGTCGCGGCGCGTGCCAACGGACTGCGCCCGATCGACGGCCCATTCGGTGATTTTTCAGACCCCGAAGGATACCGGGCCGCCGCCTATCGCGCTGCGGTTCTGGGGTGTGAGGGGAAATGGGCCATTCACCCCAGCCAGATTGCCCTGGCCAATGAAGTGATGAGCCCCTCGGACGCAGAAGTCACCAAGGCCAACCGCATTCTGGAGGCCATGGCCGCAGCCGAGGCCGAGGGCAAAGGCGCCGTATCGCTGGACGGTCGCCTTATCGACTATGCGTCGATACGTCAGGCCGAGGTTCTGGTAGAAAAGGCGCGCCAGATCGCTGCCTGATGCGGGGCGATCCCGGTAATTAGACCCTATTCCACTGCGTTTCGCCAATCGCGGGCCGCTGTGGAACCGCCCGTCGAGACATGCGCCAAAGCGATAATCCAGACAGGGGTATGACCCCCCTCAGACGTCCAGATGTGCCACGCTCAGCGCGTTTGTCTGAATGAACTCGCGCCGGGGTTCCACCACATCGCCCATCAGTTTGGTGAAAATGTCATCGGCTTCGGCCACGTCTTCGACCTTGACCTGCAACAGCGTCCGCGCTTCGGGGTCCAGCGTGGTTTCCCACAGCTGATCGGGGTTCATTTCGCCCAGCCCCTTATAACGTTGCAGGGACAGGCCCTTTTCGCCTTCGGACAGGATGGCGTCCAACAGGCTTTGTGGTCCCATCACGGCGACGTCGCGATCCTTGCGCACCAGATGGGCGGGGGTTCCATATACCTCTTGCAGGGCGGCGGTGAAGCTGCCCAGACGATGCGCCTCGGGCGAGCGTAGGGCGATGCCGTCCAGGGTGCGCACCTCTTCCACGCCGCGCACCGCGCGGGTCAGGCGGATGCCCTTGTCCTGCGTCTGACGGCCCTGCCAGCCGCGTTCGTATTCGGCGGACACAAGGTCCAGCCGGTTGGCGACATCTGCCGCAGCACCGATCAGGTCACCATCGACCCGGCCGGGAACGAAGGCCCCGGCGATGGCAGCTTGTTCCAGGATATTGCGCGGATAGTGTGTGGCAAAGGCGCTGAGGGTGCGGCGGATCTGGCGTGCCTCTTCCACCACGCGGGCCAGATCGGTGCCGACGATTTCCTCGCCCGAGCCAAGGCGCAGGACCGCGCCTTCGATCCCTTGCGCGATCAGGTAATCGTCCAGCGCCATCTGATCCTTCAGGTACACCTCGGACTTGCCGCGGGCGACTTTGAACAAAGGTGGCTGCGCAATGTAGAGGTAGCCGCCGTCGATCAATTCCGGCATCTGGCGGAAGAAGAATGTCAGCAGCAGGGTGCGGATATGCGCGCCGTCAACATCGGCGTCGGTCATGATGATGACCTTGTGATAGCGCAGCTTTTCTATGTCGAATTCATCGCGCCCAATGCCGGTGCCCAATGCGGTGATCAGGGTGCCAATTTCCTGACTGCCAAGCATCCGGTCAAACCGGGCCCGTTCCACGTTGAGGATCTTGCCACGTAGCGGCAGCACCGCCTGATTGGCCCGCGCGCGGCCCTGTTTGGCGGACCCGCCTGCGCTGTCACCCTCGACCAGAAAGATCTCGCGCTGGGCGGGGTCTTTGACCTGACAATCGGCGAGTTTTCCCGGCAGCGACGCAACATCAAGCGAGGATTTCTTGCGCGTCATCTCACGCGCCTTTCGGGCGGCTTCGCGGGCCAGCGCCGCCTCGACGATCTTGGTGACGATCATGCGGGCTTCGGCGGGGTTTTCCTCAAACCACTCGGCCAGTTTTTCGTTCATCAGGCCTTCGACGGCGGGGCGCACTTCGGAACTGACCAGCTTGTCTTTGGTCTGAGAGCTGAACTTCGGGTCCGGCACCTTAACTGACAGCACGCAGGTCAGCCCTTCGCGCGCATCGTCACCCGTGAAGCTGACTTTTTCCTTCTTGGCGATGCCGCTGGACCCGGCATAAAGGTTCATGGTGCGGGTCAGCGCGCCGCGAAACCCTGCCAGATGGGTGCCGCCGTCGCGCTGCGGGATGTTGTTGGTGAACGGCAGGACGGTTTCGTGATAGCTGTCGTTCCACCACATCGCGACCTCGACCGCGATGCCGTCTTTTTCACCGGAAATGAAGATCGGTTCGGTCAGAAGCGCGGATTTGGAGCGATCCAGATAGCGCACGAATTCGCGCACGCCGCCTTCGTAATGCAGATCACTGGTCAGAACCGGATTGACCCGTTCGTCGGTCAGCAGGATGCGCACGCCCGAGTTCAGGAACGCCAATTCGCGCAAACGGTTTTCCAGCGTCTTGAAGCTGTAGTCGCGGTTCGAGAATGTGTCGGTCGAGGCCATGAAGCGAACCTCGGTCCCCTTCTTGCCATTCGCGTCCCCGACAACCTTCAGGGGTTCGGTGGTGAAGCCCCCCTCGAAGCGCGCGACATGTTCCTTGCCGTCGCGCCAGATCCGCAGTTCCAGCCAGTCGGACAGCGCGTTGACGACCGACACACCAACCCCGTGCAGACCGCCCGACACCTTGTAGGAGTTCTGGTCAAATTTGCCGCCTGCGTGCAACTGGGTCATGATGACCTCGGCCGCGGAAACGCCTTCTTCTTCGTGAATTCCGACCGGAATCCCGCGGCCGTTATCACTGACCGAAACCGAATGATCGGCGTGGATGGTCACGTTCACCGCGTCGGCGTGACCGGCCAAAGCCTCATCAATGCCGTTGTCCACGACCTCATACACCATGTGATGCAGGCCGGATCCATCGTCCGTGTCGCCGATATACATACCGGGACGCTTGCGAACAGCCTCTAACCCTTTGAGGACTTTGATAGAATCAGCACCGTAGTCTTCCGGTGTCTTGGGGGCGTCAGCCATGCGGTAAACTTTCCTGTTTCACGCGCGATTTCTACCGTTTTTGCAGGGGATTGTCACGCGATGGACACTATATTTTGTGGCCCATCGGGTTCAGGCCAACAAGGCGCGCGCCCGGGTTCCCTGGATTATCAGAGCGCGGTTGCGATCCAGACCGCGCCCAGCGCGATCGCCCCGCCCAGCGCGGCCCAGCCCACAGCGCGCCAGGGTGATGGGCGCGCCGGTTCGGGCGGTTCTTTCGTCTGCCGGATCAGGGCGGCTTCCACCACCTGCGGCAGCCTTGGCCCGAACCGGCCCAGCACCTGCAGGGTCCGCCCCAGATCGCGGATCGCCGCCTTGGGGCCGATGTTGTCAGCGATATAGCCTTCAACCACGGGCCGGGCGACATCCCAGATGTTGATATGCGGATCCAGCGAGCGTGCCACCCCTTCGACAACCACCATGGTGCGCTGCAGCAAAATCAGCTCGGTCCGGGTTTCCATGCCGAAACGTTCCGTGACTTCAAAGAGATAGGTCAAAAGATGCACCATCGAGATCCGGGTGGCATCCATGCCGAAAATCGGCTCTCCCACTGCCCTGAGTGCGCGCGCGAATTCGTCGATGTCGCGGTCTGCGGGGACATAGCCAGCCTCAAAATGCACCTCGGCGACGCGGCGGTAATCGCGGCGGATGAAGCCGAACAGGATCTCGGCATAGACCCGGCGGGTATAATCGTCGATCCGCCCCATGATCCCAAAGTCCAGCGCGATCACGTCGCCGTTTTCGGCAACCTTCAGGTTCCCCTGATGCATGTCGGCGTGGAAGAACCCGTCGCGCAGGGCGTGTTGCAGGAACATCCGCAGGATACGCTCGGCCAGGGCCGCGCGATCATGACCGGCCGCGTCGATGGCGGCCAGATCATTGGCCGCGATCCCCTCGGCCCAGTCCAGGGTCATCACCCGGCGCGCCGACAGACCCCAGATAACGCGCGGCACGACGAAATGATCATCGCCTTCGGTATTGTCGGCGAATTCCGAGGCGCTGGCGCTTTCCAGCCTGAGGTCCAGCTCTCCCATCACGACGCCTTCGAAATGGGCGATCACGTCCGTGGGGTGCAGGCGGCGGGACGAGGGCGACAGAACCTCGACCACGCGAGCAACGAAATAGAAGGCGTTGATATCCTTGCGGAACGCCTTTTCGATGCCGGGGCGCAGAACTTTGACGGCAACCCGCGCGCCCGTATCAGCGCGATGCGCCCGGTGGACCTGCGCGATGGAGGCTGCGGCGACGGAATCGGAAAAGTCAGAGAACAGCGCCTCGACCGGTTCGCCCAATTCGCGTTCCACCTCGGCCCGGGCTTCGGCGGTCGAAAACGGGGCCAACTTGTCCTGCAGCACCTGCAATTGCAGGGCCAGATCGTCGCCGACCACATCGGGACGTGTCGACAGGATCTGACCGAACTTGATATAGGCCGGGCCCAGCGCGGTCAGTGCGCGCGTCACCGGCGGCAGCGACGGATCGCCTTTCAGCCCCAGCCAGGCAAATGGCAGCCCCAGCACCCGTGCCGCCATCCGGATCGGGGCCGGAGCCTCCATCGCGTCCAGCACGACGCCCATCGCCCCGGTGCGCTGGAAGGTCGCCCCGGTGCGGATCAGCCGCCAGATGTTGTGGGGCCCGCGCATGTCAGATTTTCCAGCCCGAATGCAGCGCTGCGATGCCCATGGACAGGTTGCGATAGCTGACGTTGTCAAACCCCGCGTCGCGGATCATTGCGGTGAACGCCTCCTGATCCGGGAATTTGCGGATGCTTTCGACCAGATACTGATAGCTGTCGCGATCCCCCGCCACCAGCTGCCCCATCCGGGGGATGACGTTGTAGGAATAGGCGTCATAGGCCTTTTGCAGGCCCGGCACTGGCAGTTGAGAGAATTCCAGAACGACCAGCCGCCCACCGGGGCGCAGGACGCGGAATGCCTCGGCCAGCGCATCGCCGATCCGGGTGACGTTGCGGATGCCGAAGCTGATTGTATAGCGGTCGAAGCTGGCATCCTCGAACGGCAGGGCCATGGCATCGCCGACGATCCAGTCCAGACGGTCGGCCAGGGCTTCGGCCTCGGCCCGTTTGCGCCCTTCGATCAGCATGCTCTCGGTCATGTCCAGCACGACCGCCTCGGCCATGCCGGCGCGTTTGAGGAACCGGAAGGCGATGTCGCCGGTGCCGCCCGCAACATCCAGCAGCCGCTGACCCGCGCGCGGCGCCAGCCAGTCCATCATCGCGTCTTTCCACAGCCGATGGATGCCCAGGCTCATCACGTCGTTCATCACGTCATATTTCGACGCAACATTGGTAAAGACCCCGTGGACCAGCCCGGCCTTGTCGCCTTCGGCCACGGTCTTTGCGCCGAAATGAGTCGTCTTGTCGTCGCTCATCGCCCTACTGATCGCCCTTGTGATCCCTTGAAAACTCACCCTTCTTATAGGGTGCAACCGCCGCGCTGCAATGCGGCGTCCTGACCGGAGTCGCCATGCCTGAACTGCCCGAGGTTGAAACCGTCCGCCGTGGCCTGATCCCTGCGATGGAAGGGGCCGTGATTGCGCGGGCTCAGGTGAACCGCCCCGATCTACGCTGGCCGTTCCCGCCGGGCATGGCGGATCGGCTGAGCGGGGCGCGGGTGGTGCGGCTTGGGCGGCGGTCGAAATACCTGCTGGTTGATCTGGACACGGGCGAGACGCTGATCGTGCATCTGGGGATGTCGGGGCGAATGCAGGTCTCTGGCCTAACAATCGGCGATTTCCACTACGACCACCCCGCGCCTGCAAAACACGACCATGTTGTGCTGCATATAGAGGGCGGCGCGCGCGTCACCTTCAACGACGCCCGCCGCTTTGGGGCGATGGATCTGATCGCGACCGGGGCGGTCGACTCGCATTGGCTGCTGGACAAGCTGGGCCCGGAACCGCTGGGCAATGCGTTTCACGCCGATCATCTGATCAGCGCGTTCAAGGGCCGCCGCACCCCGGTCAAATCGGCGCTTCTGGACCAGCGGATCGTTGCGGGGCTGGGCAATATCTATGTCTGCGAGGTGCTTTATCGGGCACGAATCTCTCCCAAGCGGTTGACCGGGCAACTTGGCAAATCACGCGTTGCATCCCTGGTGCCGCTGATCCGCGATGTATTGGGTGAGGCGATTGAGGCGGGCGGCTCCTCCTTGCGGGATCACCGCCGGGCGGACGGGGAATTGGGGTATTTCCAGCATAATTTCAGGGTCTATGACCGCGAAGATCAGCCCTGCCCGACCCCGGATTGCACCGGCGCCATCGCCCGGATCACACAGTCGGGGCGGTCGTCTTTCTATTGCCCGCGGTGTCAGAGATGACTTGATCACCGCGCGCGGAGTGCTACCAAGATAGACCTGATCGCCCCAACCGGAGCTTCCGAATGGCCTTCACCACGATTATTTCCGACGTCACCGAACATGTCGCGGTGATCCGCCTGAACCGCCCCGATGCCCTGAATGCACTGAACGCCAAGTTGCTGGGCGAGCTGGCGCAGGCCTTGGACGAGGCCGAAGCCGACAAGAAGGTCCGCTGCATCATACTGACCGGGTCCGAAAAAGCCTTTGCCGCCGGGGCCGACATCACCGAAATGGCCGAGAAATCCTTCGTCGATGTCTATAAGTCCGACATGTTCGCGGATGAGGTCGCGCGAATCTCCAAACCTCGCAAGCCGATTATCGCTGCCGTCGCAGGTTATGCGCTGGGCGGCGGCTGTGAACTGGCGATGATGTGCGATTTCATCATCGCCGCGGACACGGCCAAATTCGGCCAGCCCGAGATCAACCTGGGCGTCATCGCCGGGATTGGCGGCACCCAGCGGCTGACCCATTTTGTGGGCAAGTCGAAGTCGATGGAGATGCATCTGACCGGCCGCTTCATGGGTGCCGAGGAAGCCGAACGCGCCGGTCTTGTCAGTCGCGTGGTTCCGGCCAAGAAGCTGATGGATGAAGCGATGGCCGCGGCCGAAAAGATTGTCGAGAAATCAGCGCTGGCCACGATGGCGGTGAAAGAGGCGGTGAACCGCGCCTATGAAACCAACCTGACCGAGGGGTTGCTGTTTGAGCGCCGCATGTTCCAGGCGCTGTTCGCAACCGAAGATCAAAGCGAAGGCATGGCCGCGTTCGTTGAAAAGCGCGAGGCGCAGTTCCGCGACAAATAAAGTCTTTCCAAGCGGCGCCGAATCCCATATGCCGCCCCGGTACATGCGCGTGGAGCCCGCTTAAGGCTATGTGTCTGCCGGTCAACTGACCGGTCGTGGGTCCTTCGTGCAGCAAAGATTTGGATCCGAATACCGAAGGACACGACCATGGCCAATTCACCCCAGTCCAAGAAACGCGCCCGCCAGAACGAGCGTCGTTTTGCAATCAACAAAGCCCGCCGTTCGCGCGTGCGCACGCAGCTGCGCAAAGTCGAAGAAGCGATCGCATCTGGCGACAAGGATGCCGCAACCGCCGCGTTGCGCGCCGCCCAGCCCGAGCTGATGCGCGGTGTCACCAAGGGCATCTTCCACAAGAACACCGTAGCGCGCAAAATGTCGCGCCTGAGCGCCCGGGTCAAAGCCATCGGCTGATCTTTGCGGATTACCTGCCGGTTGGCCTGCAATGGCCGCCGGACCCAAAGGCGCACCCCACTGGGCGCGCCTTTTTTTGTTGACCAAATCGAACACGATTGGAATTTTTTCGGCGGGCCAGGGGGATTCTTTCAACCAAGGCCCGAGTCAAGCGCGAAGTTCTGTTGCGAGCGCCCGTGCGGCATTGATACGAAGACCGGGTAACGAAGAAAAACGATTCACTTTGTCTGGGGGGACAGCGGATGAGTTCAGGTTTTGGCACGCGGGTCGGGGATGTGAATCCCGATGATGCGTGGCGAATGCTTGAGGATGACCCAAACGCGCTTCTGGTTGATGTCCGGACGCGCGCCGAATGGGGGTTCGTCGGCATGCCGGATTTGCGGTCTTTGGGCAGCACGCCAGTCATGGTCGAATGGGCACGCTTTCCCGACATGGCGGTTAACCCGCATTTCGCCTCGGCCGCGAAGAAACAGCTGGACGGGCGCAATGCCACGACGCTGCTGTTTCTGTGCCGTTCGGGGCAACGCTCAAAAATGGCGGCTGAAGCAGTGATGCGGTATTTTCGCCAGTTCGGCGACGAAGTGGAATGCCTGAATATCGCCGAAGGTTTTGAAGGCGATATGGACGAAAACGGGCATCGGGGTAACATAAACGGGTGGAAAGCCCGCGGGCTGGCCTGGCGCCAGACCTGACAAGAACAGAAACGTCGAGGAACCATGACGGAAGACACTTGGGGACAGATCCGGCAGAAGCTGCAAAAGTCGGTCGGAAAGAACAACTACACGAACTGGATCGAACCGCTGGAATTTGCGGGGCTGACGGATGGCGTTGCGACCTTCCACGTGCCGACGCAATTCATCGGCGACTGGGTCTCGCGCAATTTCTCGGATATGATCCTGCAAGCGCTGGTCGCCGCCGGAGAGGTTGTCAGCCGCGTGGTGTTCCAGGTTTCGGCCAGGGCCGCGCGGGTGATCCGCCCGAATGCCGCCGAAAAGCCCGCCGTTGCCAAACTGCCCGAAGATTTCGTCACCGGGGCGACGCTGGATGCGCGCCACACCTTCGACAGTTTTGTCGTCGGCAAACCGAATGAACTGGCCCACGCCGCCGCGCGCCGCGTGGCCGAGGGCGCGCCGGTCAGCTTCAACCCGCTGTTCCTTTACGGTGGTGTCGGCCTTGGAAAAACCCACCTGATGCATGCCATCGCCTGGGAATTGGCGCGCCGCAACCCCGAGGCGCGCGTCGTCTATCTGTCTGCCGAGCAGTTCATGTATCGCTTCGTGCAGGCCCTGCGTGACCGCGCCATGATGGAATTCAAGCAACTGTTCCGCTCGGTCGATATTCTAATGATCGACGACGTCCAGTTCATCACCGGCAAGGAATCCACGCAGGAGGAATTCTTCCATACTTTCAACGCCCTGGTCGATCAGAACCGGCAGATCATCATCTCGGGCGACCGCGCCCCCGGAGAGATGGAGGGCATCGAGGATCGCATCAAATCGCGCCTGCAATCGGGTTTGGTCGTCGATCTGCACCCCACCAATTACGAATTGCGCCTGGGCATCCTGCAATCCAAAGTCGAACAGTTCAGCAGCCAGTTCGGCAAAATCGGCATCGCAGACGGGGTTCTGGAATTCCTCGCCCACAGGATATCGACCAACGTGCGCGTGCTGGAAGGCGCGCTGATGCGTCTGTTCGCCTTCGGAGAGCTTGTGGGCCGCGAAATCACACTGGAAATGACCCAGGATTGCCTGGCCGATATTCTGCGCGCTTCGGACCGCAAAATCACGGTCGAGGAAATCCAGCGCAAGGTGTCCGACCATTACAACATCCGCTTGTCGGATATGATCGGCCCGAAACGGATGCGGGTTTACGCCCGTCCGCGCCAGATGGCGATGTATCTGGCCAAGCAGCTGACCTCACGCTCTTTGCCCGAAATCGGGCGTCGGTTTGGTGGCCGGGACCACACCACGGTGATGCACGGCGTCAAACGGATCGAGCAGTTGAAGGAAACCGACAGTCAGATCGCGGATGATCTGGAAATGCTGCGCCGCAGCCTCGAGGGTTGACGCCCCGCAGTCGCTGACTCACAGTCCAAAAAACCTTGCGCGCCCCGGCCTGTCGGTTAGGGTGCCCGCCCGGCCAGGTGGAACTGGCCTGACGGCAATTGGGGATGTGGCAATGGGGATGGAGCCTGGACCATGAAAATCTCGATCGAACGTGCAACCCTGCTCAGGGCCGTCAGCCAGGCCCAGTCGGTTGTCGAACGCCGCAATACAATCCCGATTCTGGCCAATGTGCTGATCGAGGCTGAGGGCGACAGCGTCAGCTTCCGCGCCACCGATCTGGACATCGAGGTGGTCGATAAGGTGAACGCGCAGGTCGAACGCGCCGGGTCTACCACCGTGAACGCCGTCACCCTGCACGAGATTGTCAGGAAGCTGCCCGACGGCGCACTGGTCAGCCTTGCCGACGATGGCGCGGCGGGTCGCCTGACTGTCGAGGCGGGCCGGTCGAACTTTGCGCTGGCAACGCTGCCGAAAGAAGACTTTCCGCAAATGGCCTCGTCCGAGTATGCCTCGAACTTCTCGGCCCCGGCGCCGGTGCTGCGGCGCCTGTTCGACAAGTCGAAATTCGCGATCTCGACCGAAGAAACGCGGTATTACCTGAACGGCGTCTATATGCATGTCGCCGATGGCGACGGCGGGCAGGTGCTGCGCTGTGTGGCGACGGATGGTCACCGCCTTGCGCGCATCGACGCCGATCTGCCTGCCGGGGCCGAGGGCATGGCCGGCGTGATCGTGCCGCGCAAGACCGTCAATGAATTGCGCAAGCTGCTGGATGACGATGATGCCTCGATCGCCGTTTCCGTCAGCGAAACCAAAGTGCGGTTCGCCACGCCCGAGATCACGCTGACCTCAAAAGTCATCGACGGCACCTTCCCCGACTATGGCCGCGTCATCCCGACCGCCAATACCCGGCGGATGGAAGTCGACGCGGCTGATTTCGCCCGCGCAGTAGATCGTGTCGCGACGGTCAGCAGCGAACGTTCGCGCGCGGTCAAGATGCAGCTGGACGAAGATCGCCTGATCCTGTCGGTGAACGCGCCGGATGCAGGGGCGGCGGAAGAAGAACTGGCCGTGGCTTACGGCGATGAAAAGCTGGAGATTGGATTTAACGCCAAATACCTGCTGGAAATCGCCAGTCAGGTGGATCGTGAGAATGCGGTCTTCATGTTCAATACCGCAGGCGATCCGACGCTGATGCGCGAAGGCAACGATCAGTCGGCGGTCTATGTTGTGATGCCGATGCGGGTCTGAGGCCGCTTCGCGGCGACGGATGCCTCCGGCGGGAGTATTTCTGAAAAGAAGAAGGGCAAGGATTGGCTGCGCTGACCTCTCTGACCCTGTCGCAGTTCCGGTCGCATAGCCGCACCGAGCTGGCTGTTGATGCGCGCCCGGTGGCGATATTCGGGCCTAACGGTGCGGGCAAAACCAACATCCTGGAAGCGGTGTCGATGCTGTCGCCGGGGCGCGGATTGCGCCGGGCGGCGGTGGGCGATCTGGCGCGTCAGCCGGGCGGGATTGGCTGGAAGGTGACCGCCCTGGTAACCTCGTTGGGGCAGATGCACGAGGTTGAAACGGTTTCCGAAGGCGGGCCACGCGGCGTGCGCATCGACGGCAAAGCGGCCACGCAAACCGCGCTGGGCCGGATCGCGCGGGTGCTGTGGCTGGTGCCTGCAATGGATCGGCTGTGGATCGAAGGGGCCGAGGGGCGGCGGCGGTTTCTGGACCGCATGACGCTGAGCTTTGATCCGCGCCATGGTGAGGCTGTGCTGGATTACGAAAAGGCGATGCGGGATCGCAATCGCCTTTTGAAAGATCACGTCAACGACGCCCGATGGTACGACGCGCTGGAGGCACGGATGGCCGACGCCGGTGCACGTATCGACATGTCGCGGCGGGATGCGCTGGCCCGGGTGGCAGCCGCCGAGGGCGGCGGCAGTTTTCCGGTGGCGACGCTGACCATGCTCGGCCCCGATGGTGCCGCCGACCCGTTTGAGGCGGAAGCGCTTGCCGAAACGCTGCGCGGGGGCCGTGCGCGCGACATGACCGCCGGGCGCACGCTGACGGGTCCGCACCGAGCCGATCTGGGCGCGATCTATGCCGACAAGGGCGTCGCGGCGGCGCAGTGTTCGACCGGAGAGCAGAAGGCGCTGCTGATCTCGCTGATCCTTGCCAATGCCCGCGCCCTGACGGAAGAGGTTGGCGCGCCGCCGCTGTTGCTGCTGGACGAGGTCGCAGCCCATCTGGATGCCGACCGGCGTGCCGCGCTTTATGATGAGATTGTCGCGCTGGGCGCACAGGCCTGGATGACCGGCACCGGGGCGGAATTATTCGATGATCTGGGCGACCGCGCAACGCGGCTGGCGGTCAGCGATGCAGACGGAACATCGCAGGTGGCACAGGCATGAGTATCCAAATCGCCCTGCTGCGCGGTATCAACGTCGGGGGGCACAACACCCTGCCCATGGCCGGATTTCGCACCCTGCTGGCGGGGCTGGGGGCGCAGGATTGCAAGACCTATATCCAAAGCGGAAACGCTGTCTGGCGCGGCGATCTGTCCGAGGCGGCTGTGTCGCAAGCCATTGAAGATGAATATGGATTCCGGCCCAATGTGATGATCCGCAGCCGTGCGTTCTGGACTGGTGCGATCCGTGCCTGCCCGTTTCCGACGGATGATCCCAAAGCGCTCCACCTGTTTGTTGCGCATGGGGCATTCGACACGACGCAGGATGCCCTGAACCAAGTCGCCGCCCCGGATGAGCGTGCGCAGATCGGCACCGGCGTGGTCTATCTGCACACGCCTGCGGGGATGTCGGCGTCGAAAATCGCGCCGCGGATGGATCGGCTGCTGTGTGTTCCGACGACGGCGCGCAATTGGCGCAGTGTGATGGCGATCCGAGATCTGGCGCAAGGGCTGTCATGACCGCAACACCAGTCGATTTTCTGCTTTATGCGGGTGCGCTGCTGATCCTGTTCCTGACGCCGGGGCCGGTCTGGGTGGCGCTGATCGCGCGGGGTCTTTCGGGTGGGTTCCACGCCGCCTGGCCGCTGGCGCTGGGCGTGGTTATTGGCGATGCGCTGTGGCCCCTGCTTGCGATTATCGGCGTCACCTGGATTGTCGATCAGTTCGACGGCTTCATGACGGTGCTGCGCTGGGGGGCATCTGCGATTTTTCTGGTCATGGGCATCCTGCTGATCCGCAACGCCGGGAAATCCATCGCCCGTGACAGCCGCCTGACCCGTCCCGGCATGTGGGCCGGTTTCATCGCCGGAATCCTCGTCATCCTGGGCAACCCTAAGGCGATCCTGTTCTACATGGGCGTGTTGCCGGGCTTCTTCGATCTGACGACAATCACCTGGCCCGATATCGCCGCCATTGTCGCGCTGTCCATTGTGGTGCCGCTGCTGGGCAATGTCATCATGGCGCTGTTTATCGACCGCGCGCGCCGCCTGTTGACGACACCCAGCGCCCTCAGGCGGCTGAATGTCATCGCAGGCTGGTTGTTGATCGGCGTCGGGCTGGTGATTCCGCTGACCTGACGATCAAATGCGCCGCCGATGGCGTTTTCGAGGACTGATTTAGCCGTCTTCCATTGGGCCGCCGGCCTCTTTCCAGCTGCCAATGGCACCGACGTTGAACACGTTCTGATAGCCCATCTGCTGAAGCGTCTGCCCGGCCAGGGCGGCCTGTCCGCCGGCACCGCAAACCAGGCAGATCTGCGCATCCTTCTGCATGGCGGGGTTGTGGAATTTTTCCATCGCCGGATCGGCGGCGAATTCGATGAAGCCACGCGGAATGCGTTGGGCGCCCTGGATGGTGCCGGATTTCGCAATGTCGGCGCTGTCGCGCACATCGACGAATACGGTGTCGCCAGCCTGGTGCCGCTCGATCCCTTGTTGAGGTGTGATTTTGGGAACGTCGGCATTTGCCGATTGCAGATAGTCCTGTGCAGATTTCATGGTGGAATCCTCCTGTTGATGTCTGTGATGTGGGGTGCTGGCCGGGTTCCTCAAGACGTGCTCAGGTCTTTTTCGCGTCGTCAACTATCGTCATCTGCGCCAGCCCGCTTTCACCGATATCGACCTTGGCGAACGGTCCTCCGTGATACATCTGGCCGGGATCCTGCGGATCGGCGGGCGGTTCGGCGGCAAGGATTTCGGGCGCGAATTGTTCGGCGTTATCCTTGGGGCGATAGCCAAGGAAGGCCGCGCCGGAATTATCCACCGGCGACCGGTCATTGTTGGACACACCGTAGACGATGGAAAACCCGGTCGTCGGCGTATCAATCGCGCGGGTGACCAGCTGAATCAAATCGTCATAGGACAGCCACGATCCAAGCGCCCGCGCGCTGGTGACCTGGGCGCAGGACAGAATGCGCAGGCAAACGGATTCCAGACCGCGTTTATCCCAATACATACGGCCCAAATCTTCGGCGAAACATTTGGCAAGCCCATAAAATGTATCGGGCCTGTGTGGCGCATCAATTCCGATAGCCTCTGATTTCAGGTGCATTCCGACCGCGTGAATGGAGCTGGCATAGATAACGCGGCGCACATTGTTCTGATATGCAGCCTCCCAGATATTATAGGCGCCAATGAAATTCGGCCCCAGGAGCTTATCAAACGGACCCTCGTCGACAAACGCGCCAAAATGGGCGACCATATCCGCATCTTTCAGGATATTATTCATCGCCGTGAAATCGGCGAGGTCGGCCTGGACGTAGGATTCACCTGGATAAAGTTTTCCAATATCATCCGCGATATCCGTCGATACCAATTCATCTGCCATCGTCAGCAGCGGTTCGCGCAGGTAAGATCCCAATCGGCCTGCGGCCCCGGTCAGAACGATTTTTTTCATATCACAGCCTTTTCAATGAAGGGTTTGTTCTGGGCGATACGGTCATATCCGAATGGTGTCAGATCGAGGGTTCGGAATTCGCCGTGAATTACAAGTTCGGCCATGCCGCGACCCATCGCAGGGGATTGCTGAAACCCATGCCCTGAGAAACCATTGACGAACATGAAATTCGTAACCTCAGTATGCGGACCCAGAATCGCGTTTTGGTCGAATACGTTGAATGCGTAATGGCCCGCCCAGGAGTTGACGAGTTTTATAGCCTCGAACTGTGGAATTCGGTTGGCGATTGCGGGCCAGGCTTTATCCTCCCAGATATTAAAATCCTGTTCGAAATCATCGGGTTCGACGGGCGGGTCTTCATCCGGCGGGCATCCGGCCAGATAGAACCGACCATCGCTTCTTGTGTGCACCCCGGAGGGATCAATTGTCAGCGGCAAATCCCGGTCAAGCGGGTTTTCCGCGTCGAATATGAAAGTGTAGCGTTTACGCGGTTCCACAGGAATTTCAATTCCGGCCATTCGCGCCGTGATTGCGGCGCGCAGTCCGGATGCGTTAACCAGCGTGTCGCAGGAAATGCGGTTTCCGGATTTCAGCGTGACCGAATCGACGCGATCTCCGACTTTGTTTTTTGTAATACCGACAACTTCATTCGTGATATATTCGACGCCGTTTTCGCGCGCTTTGCGTTTCCACCAATCAAACAGCGTATTCCCGTCGAAATACCCTTCGTCAATCAGATTGTGGTTGGCCCCAAGAATACCCTGAAGATTATAAAACGGATATTCCCGCGCGATGTCGTCCGGCGTCATGTATCTGGTTCCGGCACCCAGCGCCGACTGCACTTTTTGGGCGGATTCTGTGGAAAAACAACGTGTTGCGGGCGCAGAAAGTAGCGATTTGAACATAGCGCGAGCGCCTTTCTGATCAGGCTTTGCGCGTTTGCTGCGGTGCAGGAAAGATCTTTGCCAGTTTGCGAAGGTTTTGGGCAGTGGCGGCGAGCAGGAATTCGTCATTTGCGCCGCATGGTCCACGTAATCGGAGCCGTCCCAGGCCGAGAATGCGCTTGAGGTGGGCAAAGAGCATTTCGACCTTCTTCCGGAGCTTCACCGAGATCTTGTATTGCGGCGTTTTGGCGATTGCGCGGGCGATGTCGCGAGCGTCCTCATGTTCCTCACGGGTGATCTTACGGGCGTCGGCATTCGGGCAGCACTTCGGCTTGGAAGGACAGGATTGGCAGGTGTGCTTCAGCGCTTGGTACTTGGCCACGCCCTTGCCGGTTGGGCCGCGATTGGGGTCGGAGTAGTTTCGGCGGAACTGCTTCAGAGCCTCGCCTTCCGGGCAGATGTATTGATTGTTCTCGGCATCCCATTCGAAGTCAGCTCGGGACCAGGTGCCATCGGTGCGCCCGGCTTTGTCGAAGACCGGGATGTGCGGTGCGATCTTTTCACCCACCAGCCATCCGAGCATGGGTCCCGATCCGTAGGCGGTGTCGGCGATCAGCCGTTCGGGATGAAGATCGAAGCGCTCTTTGGCCCGCTTCAGCATCGTCTTGGTTGACCCCACCTCGGCTTGACGGATCGACCGTGTCGCTTCCACGTCGACGATGACACCATGATCGGTATCGATGAGATAGTTGTCGGAGTAGGCAAAAAATGCGGGACCCTTACGCGCCGCCGTCCACTGGCTGGCTGGGTCGGAATAGGACGTGAACTTTGGCTCGACCGGTGTCGCTGCTCCGAATGCGGCCTCATCCAGAGTGTCGAGATACTCGCGGACCGCGCGGGGTGCAGCGTCTGCATCGATCCGCGCAATGTCCCATTCTTCCTTTGGCGCAGAGTACTGCTTGTTGGCATCCGCCTCGATCAAGCTGGCATCGACGGCCAGGCGCTGACCGCTGACGAGACCTTCGGCGATGCATCGCGCGACCGTGGTCTCGAAGAGATGGCGCAGCAGCTCACTCTCGCGGAACCGACCATGCCGGTTCTTTGAAAAGGTCGAGTGATCCGGCACCCGATCGGCCAGGTCGAGCCGACAAAACCACCTGTACGCGAGGTTCAAGTGTACCTCTTCACAGAGCCGCCGCTCGGACCGGATGCCGAAGCAGTAACCGACGATCAGCATCCGGATCAGCAGTTCAGGATCGATCGAAGGACGACCGGTGTGGCTGTAGAAATCGGCAAGATGGGCGCGGATGCTGCTCAGATCGACGAAACGATCAATCGATCGCAGCAGGTGATCTTGCGGGACATGGTCTTCCAGCGAGAACTCATAGAACAGCGCCGCCTGTGCTTCCTGCCTCGGTCCCATCATGGCTGATCCTCCCGCTTGTTGAGAGGATTGAATCAGCGCCATAGCCCTCGATCAAGCAGGAGTTTTTCAACAAAATTGGCGCTGCGCAATCCTTCGGCAAATTCCGGATTGTCGGCCAGATACATATAACCGTAACTCTGGAACGGAACCTCCGGAACACGCGGATCATCATCCATATAGGCGCGAAAGTTTTTCACGTAATCGGCGGCGAATTGCGAAATGCGGATGTTTATTTCGCTGCTGAATTGCTGACGCATGCAACTGTTGGTGTGTGCGGTTGAAGAATTTTCGTAACTCGGGTCCATTTCCACAACCAGAATTCGACCGTCGAAGTCCGAATTACCTGACAGGAAATGCGCGACCGATGACCCAAGCATTGCGCCGCCGATAATAACGACGTCGTATGTTTCAAAAGCCGGAGAGTCCAATTTTATCATTCCGCACCCTCGTCAGTGGGGTCAAATCCGTAAACCTCACGTGCGGTGGTTTCGGAAATATACCCGCGTTCCAGATCCCGCCGGACAAGCGCGCGATTGCGGGTTTCCGGATCACCGTATCCGCCGCCACCAGGAAAGGCGAGCGTGACACGTTCACCATGCGGCACGAATTGCTTGCCTTTGCTGCGCATCGCTGCGCCGTCACTGCGCGAAATTTCGGTCGGTGCGCCGGGCGCACCGCCGTGGCGGCCCAACGCCGGATGGGCGGCGCGGTCGAACATCGCTGAAAAGTCGAACTCGTGACCTTCAGCGGCACCAACTTCCATGAATTGCCCCAATCCGCCGCGCTGTTTCCCGGCCCCACCACTGTCGGGGCGCAGTTCCTTCCGCCAGATGATCACCGGTCCTGTATGCTCGGTCGCCTCGACCGGCATAGTCATAACGCCCGAGGGGAACGCCGTGGCGTTCAGCCCGTCAAATGCCGGGCGCGCGGCAGATCCGCGATCCTTTGCAAAGTTGCGCGTTTGGAATTGCGAAAGATGAACGCGGCAATTCCGGTCAGATCGGTCAGCGAAAATTCGACCATCATCGTCTGTAGGCGGCGGTGCCCAACCTCATTACAAGTGGCAAGCGCGTGGATGTCACCGACCACCTGATCGGGTTCGCGGACATTGGCGCGTACAATGGCAATCAGGCTCTGATTCACCTGACCTTGATCTGCAAACCGCATGATGGGGATTTGCAGCCCCTCTTCATACAGGCTGTTGGCATCCGCCCCGAAGCCGCGCCCGCCGATGTCGACGATATGGGCGGTACAGGCGAAAAAACCGATCAGCGCGCCCTGGAAAAACGACGGGGTGACGACGGTGATGTCATGCAGATGACCGGTGCCTTCCCAGGGATCGTTGGTGATATAGACGTCGCCTTCGGCCATGGTGTCACGGCCGATACGCCGGATGAAATGGGCCACAGCCTCGGCCATGGCATTGACGTGACCGGGCGTGCCCGTCACCGCCTGTGCCAGCATCTGGCCCTGATCGTCATAGACCCCGGCGGACAGGTCGCCCGCTTCACGAACCGAGGTTGAAAAGGCGGTGCGGATCAGCGCCTGGGCCTGTTCTTCGACCACCGAGATCAGACGATTCCACATGACCTGATTGGCAACGTCAGACTGACTCATCCGGGTGTCCCCCCGCGGCTGATATCAATGCTGCCGTCTGATTGGGTTACGGCGGTAAATCCGGTCGGAACAATGATGGTGGTTTCATCTTCGGTGATGACGGCCGGACCGGCAAGGCGGGTGTCGGGGGGCATGTCACTGCGGGGTACGGCTGTGGTGGGGCCGGGAAACAGCGCGGCATATTCGGCCTCAAACAACCTCTGGAAGGTGACCGCGTCCGGGCGCGCGGCCTGGTCAGTGGTTAGGGGCACGGGAATCTCCCACCCCTGACCGCAGTAGCGCATGAAGGCACGCGCAGTCGCGCTGATGCGGGCATCGGCATCGCAGGTGCGGACAAGGGCTGTCGCCTCGGCCGTGAGGTCATTCAGGACGGTTTGTGCCGCTTCAGGGTCGAAATCGGACAATCGCATATATGTGCTGCGCGACGATTCAAAGCTGAACGGCGCGCGCAGGAAGCCGATGGCAGATCCGACGCCTGCCCCGGCCGGAACCAGAATCCGGTCGATCCCCAGTTTCTGCGCCAGCCGCCCTGCATGGAGCGGTGCCGCACCCCCGAATGCGATCATCGTATACCCTGCCAGATCTTCGCCGTTTTCGACCGCATGCACCCGCGCCGCGTTGGCCATGTTTTCGTTCACAACCTCGGACAGGCCGAATGCGGCTTCGGTCGCATTCATCGACAGGGTGTCGCCGATATCCGCGCTCAGCGCCGCAGCGGCGTTGCCGGAGTCGAGGGGGATGGTTCCGCCTGCAAACCCATCCGGGTCCAGCCGCCCAAGCTGTAGGTCCGCATCGGTGACGGCGGCGCGGGTTCCGCCCCTGCCGTAGCACGCCGGGCCGGGATCCGAACCCGCACTTTGTGGGCCGACACGGATCTGGTTCAGCGCATCCACATGGGCCAGCGATCCGCCGCCGGCCCCAATCTTGACCATGTCGATCACCGGGATCGAGATCGGCATCCCCGACCCTTTTTTGAACCGATAGCTGCGCGCAACCTCGAACACCCGCGCGGTCTTGGGGGACATATCGCGGATCAGGCAGATCTTGGCGGTGGTGCCGCCCATGTCAAAGCTCAGCACCCGGTCCAGCCCATGGCGCTTGGCCAGAGTCGCGGCGAACATCGCGCCCCCGGCGGGGCCGCTTTCGACCAGACGCACGGGGAATTCGGCGGCACTTTCGACCGAGATGATGCCGCCGCCCGAGTGCATCAGGAACACCGGGCATGTGGCCCCGACATCCGCCAGCCGTCCGCGCAGGCGGCCCAGATAGCTGGCCATCAATGGCTTGATATAGGCGTTGGCGACTGTGGTGTTGAAGCGCTCATACTCTCGCATCTGGGGCGGAACTTCGCAGGACAGCGACACTGATACGCCGGGAAGCCGCTTTGTCAGAACCTCGGCCACCATCCGTTCGTGGGTATCGTTGAGGTAGGAATGCAGCAATCCGACCGCGACACTGTCATAACCCGCCGCTGCGATCTGTTCGACCAATGCGTCAACTTCGGCCCGCTCAAGCGGAATCAATACGTCGCCCGTCGCTCCGATCCTTTCGCGCAGCGTGAAGCGGTGCTGACGCGCCAGCAGCGGTTCGGGCAGGGTCAGGTTCAGGTCGTATTGTTCAAACCGGGATTCGGTGCGCATCTCGATCACATCGCGGAACCCTTGCGTCGTAATCAGCGCCGTATTCGCGCCACGACGTTCGATCAGCGCATTGGTCGCCAGCGTGGTCCCATGGATGATCTGCCCGATCTTTCCAGGCGGAAGGCCGGCCTTGGAACAGACCTGATCCAGCCCATCCAGAATGGCGGCTTCGGGCGCGTGGTGCGTGGTCAGCACCTTGGTCGAAAAGAACCCGGTCCCGGCCTCTAGCACCACATCCGTAAAGGTGCCGCCGATGTCCACTCCCAGGCGATTGGCAGCCGCCATGCCGTTTTGCCCCCCGCTTGATGCGCATGAAAACTCTGACCAGATGCACCCGCATTTGAAAAGGCCCAACTTGATGCCTTGCCAAGCCTGCGCGTTCCCGTACACCAGAACGTAACCCGTCTGACCTGAAGGATGCCGTGTATGATTGAACTTTACACATGGACAACGCCGAACGGGCGGAAAGTTTCGATCTTGCTGGAAGAACTGGGCGTGCCCTATACCGCCCATGCAATCGACATTTCCAAAGACGAACAATTCGCGCCGGATTTCCTGAAGATCGCGCCGAACAATCGGATCCCGGCAATTGTGGATTCCGAGACCGGGCAGGTGCTGATGGAATCAGGGGCCATCATGTTGTATCTGGCTGACAAATATCAGGAGTTCATCTGCACCGGGTCGCAATACTGGCGCATGCTTGAATGGCTGATGTGGCAAATGGGGGGCCTTGGCCCGATGCTGGGTCAGACACATCACTTCGTCAAATACAACAAAGGCAAATCCACCTATGCCGAACAGCGGTTCGCGGCCGAGGCACAGCGTCTTTACAAGGTCCTGAACACACGGCTTGCCGATCGCGACTATCTGGCTGGCAATGGGCGGGGTGACTACACCATTGCCGATATGGCCTGTTGGCCCTGGGTATCGCGTTTCGAATGGCAGGACGTTGATCTGAACGATGTCCCGAATGTGCGCGACTGGTATTCGCGCATTGCCGAACGGCCCGCTGTTCAGAAGGGATATCAGGTTCCGAAATTCACCGCAGAAATACCGATGCCCTGACCGGCATCGCGGGATGTCTGTTGGCTGAGGATGGCCCGTCTTTGCAGCAGGCTGACCGTGAAACCCCCCGAATCCCCGCCCCCGAAATCAGGCGGATTCCTTGCGAGATCCGGTGCAGGATCAACGTCCGGCAGGCGACAAACCGCCCCCGGTATCCTTAAGTTGCGTCAAAGAGTCCTTGGTTGCGCTAACAAGGAACGCTTGGGTTCCCAATGCGATTTTTGCCGCTATGACTTGTCCCGGATACTGGGAACCTGGGGCTGTCAATTATGAATCATGGGCGTGTAAATCCGGAATTCAAACTCGAGGATCAGGGCATCTCGGGCCTTGGGGCGGTTTATTACAACCTGACTGAACCTGACCTCGTCTCGCACGCGGTGAAACGGGGCGAGGGTGAACTTGGGATTGGCGGCACAATGCTGGTCAACACCGGCAAGTTTACGGGGCGCTCCCCGAAGGACAAACATGTCGTTGTGTCGCCCACCACGGAAGATGTGATCTGGTGGGATGCCAATGCGCGCGTGGACCCAGAGGCATTCGGTCAGCTGCGCGATGATATGTTCGCGCATATGGCGGGCAAGGACTATTACGTTCAGGACCTATATGGTGGGGCCGATCCGCTGCATCGCATCGGTGTGCGCGTCGTGTCCGAGCTTGCCTGGCACAACCTGTTCATCCGTCACATGCTGATCCGCCCGCAGCGGGACAATCTGGATGACTTCACTGCCGACTTTACGATTGTGAACTGTCCCAGCTTCTTCGCCGATCCCGAACGCCATGGCTGCCGGTCCGAAACCGTTGTCGCGATCAATATCGACGAAAAGATGATCCTGATCGGCGGCACGGAATATGCCGGTGAGAATAAGAAATCGGTCTTTACGCTGCTCAACTATCTGTTGCCCGAAAAAGGCGTGATGCCGATGCATTGTTCGGCCAATCATGCGGCAGGCAATCCGGTCGACACCGCGATTTTCTTCGGGCTTTCGGGCACCGGCAAGACCACGCTGTCTGCGGACCCCGAGCGCATCCTGATCGGCGACGACGAACACGGCTGGTCGGATCGCGGCACCTTCAACTTCGAAGGCGGCTGCTATGCCAAGACCATCAACCTCTCGCCCGAGGCTGAGCCCGAGATTTTCGCCACCACAACCATGTTTTCGACCGTGATCGAGAATATGGTCTATGACGAAGAAACCAAGCAGCTCGATTACACCGACGACAGCCTGACGGCGAACATGCGCGCCGCGTATCCGATGCATTACATCGCCAATTCGTCGGATACCGGCCTGGCCGGGCATCCCAAGAATGTCATCATGCTGACCTGCGATGCCTTCGGCGTTCTGCCCCCGATTGCCCGGCTGACCCCGGCGCAGGCGATGTATCATTTCCTGTCTGGCTTCACCTCGAAAGTGGCCGGGACCGAACGCGGCGTGACCGAGCCCGAGCCGACGTTTTCCACCTGTTTCGGTGCCCCCTTCCTGCCGCGCCGCCCTGAGGTTTACGGCCAGTTGCTGCAAGCCAAGATCGCCGAGCACGGCGCGACCTGCTGGCTGGTGAATACCGGCTGGACGGGTGGCGCCTATGGCACGGGTGAGCGGATGCCGATCAAGGCGACGCGGGCGCTGCTGGCCGCGGCCCTCGACGGGTCATTGGAAGGGTGCAGTTTCCGCCACGATCCCAACTTCGGGTTCGAGGTGCCGACGACGGTTCCGGGCGTTGACGATTCGCTTCTGGACCCGCGCGGCACATGGGCCGATCCGCAAGCCTATGACGCGGCGGCGGACAAGCTGGTCGGGATGTTTTCGGCCAATTTCGAACAATACCTGCATCATATCGACGAAGACGTGCGCGCCGTCACCATCGGCTGAGGGTCTACATCATCGCCGTGATGATCCGGTCGCGGTTGAAGGGCATATCCGTCACCCGCGCACCGACCGCATTGTGGATTGCCGAGGATATCGCCGCCACCACCGGGCCCTGCACCGCCTCGGCGCAGCCAAGCGGCGGGTCATCGGAGCGGTCGATCAGGCGTACCGCAATCTCTGGCACTTCCGAGAATGTCAGGATCGGATAATCAAGCCAGGTTTCGGTCGCCACGCCCGCGCCATCAAAGCGCAGCTGTTCCTTCAGCCCCCAGCTGATCGACTGGATAATCCCGCCTTCGATCTGATTGATCGCGCCGTCGGGATTGATAACCTCGCCCATGTCGATCGCGGCCGAGACCTTGCTGACGCGCACGTCGTCATCCACCGCCACGCTGGCCACGATTGCGGCATAGGCGGCGCTGTTCTTGTAACGCGCGAAGGCCAGGCCCCAGCCGGTGCCGTCATCGGTAACGCGGTGGGTCCCGGACATCTCCATCACCGTGCGGATCACCGCCTGCGCGCGCGGATCCTCCAGATGGGTGATGCGCAGTGCGGCGGGGTCCTGACCGGTGTCGCAGGCGATGCGGTCGATCAGCGCCTCGATCGCCAGCACATTGACCGTCGCACCAAGCCCGCGCAGGGACGAACTGCGATAGGGCAGATCGTGGACCAGCCGTTTGGTCACCCCGACCGATGGAATGGCGTAATAGGGTATGCCGTTGCGATCCGCCCCGCCGCCCCGTTCGGGCCCCAGATCTTTCGAGATCGGGAAGGGAATCGACTTAGCCAGCTGCGTTCCCGCCAGCAGGTTTGGCGCGCCTTGGGTGCCGGGCCGGTTGGCATGGGGGACGCTGTTCACCTGCACATCGAATGCCTGAATGCGCCCGGTTTCATCCACCTCTGCCTGCGCAGTCGTCGCCATTGCAGGACCAAGCGGCGCGTTGCGAAACTCCTCAGCGCGGCTCCAGACGACCAGCACGGGCCGCCCGGGAACATGGCGCGCCAGAATGGCCGCATCCATCGCCGCGTCATCTGCGCCGTTGTGACCATAACACCCGGCACCGGGCGTGTGCATGACCGTGATTTGCCCGGCGTCCAGCCCCAACACGCGGGCCATTGCGCCGCGCAATGGGAACACACCTTGCGAGTGTGACTGTACCGTCAGACGATCCTTATCCCACAAGGCCAGTGCCGCTGACGGCCCGATCGAACCATGCGACAGGAACGGACGCGTCGCGGTCAGTCCGAAACTCTGGTGCGCGGCGGCGCGATCCCCGGCTGCGCGGACCACATCGGCGGGACCATCAGCGCAATGGACGATTTGCGACACCGTCCCCTCGGGCCCGGCGGGCGTGTCCCACTGCGTATTGCGCAGCGCCCAGTCCTGCGCGCGAACGGCCTGCCAGCTTGTCTGCGCAAGCAGCCCCAGAAAGGACCCGTCGCGCACAACCGCGACGACGCCGGGACGTGCGCGCAACGCCTCCAGATCGACCGAGGTCAAATACGCCCCGACGGCGGGCAGGCGCACCATGCGACCGTGCAGCATTCCTTCGGGGCGCAGGTCGTGGACAAACGGCGCGCCCAGCACCCGCGCTGACAGATCTATGCGCGGCGTCGATGTCCCGGAATAGATGCGGTCTGCACGCGGCAGCGGATCAGCGTGGTCCGCCACGGGCACATCCAGATCAAGGGCCCGGCCGATGGCGTGCAGATCTTCTGTGCTGGGAACACCTAAGTGCAGGATCGCCCCGCCCCGCACCGACAGGTCAGCCACCGCCGTATTCAACCGCCGCGCAGCCTCGGCCAGGACCAGAACGCGCGCTGCCGAGGTCGCGCGCCGCAAGCTGATCCCGCCGACCGAGATTGACATGCTGCCCGCCGTATAGCCTTCGTCCGGTGTTTGCGCGGTATCGGCAGGGACAAGCGAGATGTCAGACGGATCAAGGCACAGTTCATCCGCGGCCATTTGCAGCAACGCGGTCTGATTGCCCTGCCCCAATTCGACGCGCCCGGTAAAAACGGTTACGCGGCCATTATCCTCAAACCGTACCCAGTCCGAGATCAGATGGCCCGATCCAGCCTGACCGTTCATGTCGACGCCTTTGCGACAACCGCAGAAATCGCGCGCAGAATTCGCAGATGCGCCCCACAGCGGCACAGGTTGCCGTCCAGCGCCGCGCGGATCTCTGCGTCGTTGGGTGTGGGATTGGCATCCAGCAGCGACTTGGCACTGATCAGGATACCCGGCAGGCAATAACCGCATTGCGCGGCCTGTTCGTCCAGGACCGCCTGCGCCAATGGGTGAAGCGCAGCGCCATCGCGGCCCAGGGATTCGATGGTTTCGATCCGGGCCCCTTCAAGCGCATCAACCGTCAGGTCACAGGCGGTGACGGCTTTGCCATCGACAATGACCATGCATGCGCCGCAGGTACCCTGCCCGCATCCAAAGCGTGTCCCCATCAGACCGAGTTGATCGCGCAGGACATAAAGCAATGGGGTTTCGGACGTGGCGTCCACATGCGTCGCTTCGCCGTTGATCTGAAGCAAAAAGGGCCGAAGATTGTCCATGCGGCCAAAAAGTAATTTGTTTCGCCGCCTCGGGCTATCCCCAATCGACCACCCTTCATTGCCACTCGGACTGCTTGCCATCCTCGACAAGGAAGGACGTAAGGTTGGCGTTTCGGAGACTGCTTTAAGGTTCCGGAATGAACGGGAATTCAAGCGACACAGACGCGCCGACGTCCGACGCGTCAATCGTCAGATGCCCGTTGTGATTTTCCGCCACGCGCGCCGCAATCGGCAAGCCCAACCCGCTGCCCGGACCATTATTGGCCTGACTGAACCGACTGACGGCCAGCGCGTGATCTGCGGGCGCAATTCCGATACCATCGTCCCGGATGCTCAGCCTGGCCATTTCAGAATTGGCGGTCAGGGTTACGTCGATCTTCGACACATTGCGACCGCCATGGGTCACCGCGTTGCTGAGGACGTTCAACACCGCCTCGCTGAGCATCAATGGATCACCAAGCATCGACACGGGGTGTGCAGGTACGCTGCTGGTGAGTTTGATGTCGCGGTCGCCGTGTTCGGCTTCGAATCTTTCGATTGCACCCCTGACAATGGCCCCAAGCTCGATCAGTTCCCCACTTGTCGCAAGATCCGCACCCCTTGCACGTTCGAATGACAAAAGCTGATTGGTCAGATGCGTGGCATTTCTGGCGGCGGCCACCAGTTCGGTACTCCGGGCTTTTGCGGCTTCGGGCGTGGGTGCGTTTTCGACTGCCTCGGCCATGGCAAGGACCCCCGCAATCGGGTTGCGCAACTGGTGGGCGGCGTTGGAAATGAACTCGTCCTTCGAACTGATCCGGCGCGAAACGCGATCCAGCAGGGTGTTCAGGGTTTCGACGATGGGTTGCGCTTCGACGGGGACATTGCGGCGGATCGGTTGCAACTCGCTTGCGGTGCGTTTTGCGATCGCGTCTTTCAGATCCAGAAGCGGTCGCAGCCCAAGGCCGACGCCGAACCAGACGATCAGGGCGACGGACAGCAAAAGCAGACCGATGACGGCAATCGCGCGGGTAACGACGTCACGGACGAAGGAGGCACGGATATCCATGTCCTGCCAGACCGAGATGGTGAACAGCCCGGTGACGCGATCGACAGTTGTGGCATCCTGATAGCGCAGTACACGGACGTCGCGGCCTTGATAGATCGCGTTATAGTACAGCGGTTCGGCCAGATCCTCTTGCCCGATAGATGGTGGTGTGGGGGGCGTTGCGTAACCTGTTACGAAAACGCCGTCAGGGGCATAAACGTGATAAAACAGATCCCCGCCCGAGGTGTCATTGATCAACTGGCGTGTCGCAGGGCTGAGGGCATCGCCGTCCGACAGTGCCACGTCACGGGAAATCGCGAGTGCGGCGGAAAACAGACCCCGGTCGAAGATTTCCTCGGCCCGGTGCGAGGTATTCCGGAATTGCCAGGCAGCTGCCGCGACCGAGACCAGCAACAGCGGGGTCAGGATGATGACGATCAGTCGGGTCCGCAGGGATTGCGCCATCAGGCGTCCGCCAGAAGCTGATAGCCAAGGCCGCGCTGTGCCTTGATGGTGATGCCATAGGGCCTCAGCCGGCCCCGGATCCGCGAGACGTAGACCTCGACCACCTTTTCCTCGACATCCGCGCCCACGCCATAGGCATAATCCAGAAGCGCCGTTTTGCTGACCAATCGGCCACCGGCGGACAACAGACACTCGAACACGGCCAGTTCGCGGCGGGGCATTTCGACGGGTTCGTCCTCAACAAAAAGCTGACGCGCGGTGGCGTCGAATGAAAGCTGACCGATGGTCTGCAACTGGCGGTGCGGCACCGTGCGGCGGCGCGACAATGCCCGGACGCGGGCATTCAACTCGGCCATCTCAAAGGGTTTGATCAGGTAATCATCGGCACCCGCATCCAGCCCGGTGATCCGGTCTTCGATCTCGGCACGCGCGGTCAGAAGGATGACCGGGCGCGGATCATCGCGAAGGCGCAGCGTTTTCAGCAAGGTCAAACCGTCGGTGCCGGGAAGATTGATATCCAGGATCACCAGGTCAGAGGTATCGGAGGCCAGGAATGCCTCGGCCTCGGACCCGTCGTGCAAAAGGTCGACGGCGTGGCCTGCGTCTTCCAGGCTATAGGCAATGCCTTTGGCCAGGCTGATGTTATCCTCGACAACCGTGATGCGCATTTTTTCGGGCCTGAAAGTTTCATGCAAGGTTCGCAGGTCAGGGTTTGGACATCAACCGGGCAGGGACGTCCCGGTGATTCTGTTTTTCAGGTCGCGCCTAACAAGGGGCGATCGTATCCTAGGGAGGAACCTATGTCCTTTATCAAAACCACACGTCGTGTGGCTTCCAGCCTTGTGGCCGCCGCCGCAGCGACGTTTTCGTTTCAAGCGCAGGCAGGCGGTCACGGCATCAACCTGACCGGCAAGACCGTTGAATGGATCATTCCGTTTTCGGAAACTGGCGGATCGGCCAAATGGGCCAACTTCTATGCGCCGCTTCTGTCCGAAGCGCTGCCCGGTCAGCCGACTGTTGTTGTGAAATTCATGCCGGGTGCCGGATCGACCAAAGGCGCGAATTGGTTCCA
Organism: Paracoccaceae bacterium; assembly: GCA_012103375.1. Taxonomy (NCBI): domain Bacteria; kingdom Pseudomonadati; phylum Pseudomonadota; class Alphaproteobacteria; order Rhodobacterales; family Paracoccaceae; species Paracoccaceae bacterium. The sequence goes on along the minus strand of WLWX01000001.1, from coordinate 3,503,209 downwards.
GGAGCAATCCTACGAAGATGGTACGACGATCTTCGGTTCGTCCGGGTCCACGCAGTTCCCGTTCCTGTTGGGTGATCCGCGCGTCAAGTACGACTATGCCGACTGGAATGTTGTTCTGGCCTCGGGCACCGGCGGTGTCGCTTATCTTCCGCCTGACATGGCCGCCAAGATGGACGGACTGGACGCAACGGGCCTTCAGGGTGAAGACTTCATCTATGGCAACCAGGGCGCCACGCGTCTGGACCTTGTGCCGACACTGGCCTGGGAAATGCTGGGTCTGAACGTCGAAAGCGTGATGGGCATCAAGGGCCGCGGCGACGGCCGCCTGATGTTCGAACGTGGCGAGGCCAACATCGACTATCAGACATCCTCGTCCTACCTGAAAGGTGTCACGCCTCTGGTCGAGGCTGGCACAGCCGTCCCGATGATGAGCTGGGGTGCGCTGGACGCCGATGGCAACATCGTGCGCGACCCGACGTTCCCCGATATGCCGACGTTCAAGGAAGCCTGCGAAGCCACGCCTGCTTGTGAAACTTCGGGCGAAAAGTGGGATGCCTGGAAGGCCTTTTTCATTGCAGGTTTCCCGGCACAGAAGATGGTGTTCCTGCCCAATGGCGCGTCAAACGATGCAATCGTGACCTACACCAAAGCGTTTGAAGAGGTGAAAGCCCGCGCAGATTTCGCCGAAATCTCGGCCGGTCGTCTGGGTGTATACCCGCAGATGACGGGCGACGCGGCCAAAGGCGCGTTGACAAGCGGCACGCAGGTTCCCGCATCGGCCAAGGCGTTTGTCGTTGGTTGGCTGGAAGAGCGTTACGGCGTGACGCTTAAGTAACTTTGCTTTTGGAACGCCCCGCCCGTATCGGCGGGGCGTTTTACCAAGCAAAGACAGCGGGCGGACACTCATGGATATTATCGCAACCGCATTGCCTGCCTTGGGCGACGCCTGGGCGCTGATCCTGCAACCGGTCGTGCTGGGCTACCTCGTTCTGGGCGTCGTCATGGGCCTGTGCGTCGGTGTCTTTCCGGGCCTCGGCGGTATCGCCGGTCTGTCGCTGTTGTTGCCGTTCATGTTCGGGATGGACCCGATCCTTGGTCTTGCCTTGATGGTGGGCATGGTCGCGGTGGTGCCCACGTCTGACACATTCGCATCGGTTCTGATGGGGATACCGGGGTCATCGGCGTCGCAAGCCACTGTGCTGGACGGGTTTCCCATGGCCAAGAAAGGCCAGGCGGCGCGGGCCCTGTCGGCGGCTTTTGCCTCATCCCTGTTCGGCGGGCTGGTGGGCGCAAGCTTCCTGACTGTCTTTATTCTTGTTGCACGCCCCATCGTGCTGGAATTCCGCACGCCCGAGCTGTTGATGATCACGGTCTTTGGTCTGTCCATGGTGGGCATTCTGGCGGGGCGCGTTGCGATCAAGGGGATCGTCGCGGCGGGTCTGGGCATGCTGATCGGCACGATCGGCGAGGGCGCGTCGTCGGGCGATCTGCGGATGTCGTCCTATGATTTTCCCTATCTGACCGACGGGCTGAAGCTGGTCATCGTTGGTCTTGGCATCTTCGCCATCCCCGAGATCATCTCGCTTCTGCGCCAGGACCGCGCCATCGCCAAGGAGCAGGCTCTGGGCGGCGGTTGGCTGGACGGCGTGCGGGACTGGTTCGCCAATATCTGGTTGTCGGTGCGCTGTTCGATCATCGGTGTCGTGGTCGGCGTCATCCCGGGCCTTGGTGGCTCGGTCGTGGACTGGATCGCCTATGGCCATGCGGTGCAGACCACCAAAAACAAAGAGAATTTCGGCAAAGGAGAGGTTCGCGGCATCATCGGGCCGGAAAGTTCCAACAACGCCAAGGAGGGCGGCGGGCTGGTGCCGACCCTGCTGTTCGGCATTCCCGGCTCTGGGTCGATGGCGATATTCATTGGGGCGATTGCCCTGCTGGGATCCGGGCAGATCGAGGTTGGCCCGGCGATGCTGAAGAACAACCTGGATATCACCTATTCCATCGTCTGGCTGCTGGCCCTGGCCAATGTGGTCGGCACGGTGATCTGCATCGCCGCCTCGGGCGGGATTGCAAAGTTGACGACGATCCGCTTCGCCCTGCTGGCGCCGTTCCTGTTCATGATCATCAGCTTTGCCGCTTTTCAGTCGGGCCAGAACCTAATGGACCTTGTGGCGCTGTTTGCCATCGGGTTCCTGGGGATCATGATGCGCCGCTTCGACTGGTCGCGTCCCGCCTTTCTGATCGGCTTCGTTTTGTCGAACCCGGCGGAAACCTATGCCAACCAGGCACTGCAGATCGCGCAATCGCGGTTTCGCAAAGGGCTGGGCGAGGGGCTGGATTATATCTTTTCGCCAATCGTCATCGTCTTGCTGATCATCACGGTTGTCTCGGTCGTGGTCGGGCTGCGGCAGGCCAAGAACATCATGGCCGAAGGCAACGTGCAGTCCGGCACCAAGCGCGCGCCGTTCATCTTCCTGGCCGTGGTGACCGGGTACATAGCCTATGCGTTCTATGACGCAGCCGCGATCCCAAGCTTCAGCCGCGACCGGACCTTCCCGATGTTTGTCGCCGGGGTTTGCCTGGTTGGTTGCGCCATCCTGATCATCCGCATGATGCTGAAGCCCGAGACTGATACGATCTTCGCCGACCGTGAGGTCGACGGAGAGGACGCCGAGGCGACCCACAGCCTGTGGCCAACCATTGGGTGGTTTGCAGCACTGCTGATCCTGACCTCGCTTCTGGGATTCATCCTTGCACTTGCGCTGTTCCTGTTTGCGTTCCTGAAGATCCGCGCCGGTCTGGGCACCACATTTGCGGCGGTTTACACAGCGGTTGGGATTGCGTTCATGTGTGTCATGGCTGGACTATTGAACCGGGATTTCCCGCCGGGGCTGCTTCAGGATTACGCTGATCTGCCGTGGCCACTGTCATGACCCAAACCGCGATACCATTTCTTTTCATGCGCGGCGGCACCTCGCGCGGGCCGTATCTGAACCGGGCGGATCTGCCCGAGGATCTGGATCAGCTGGCCGAGGTGCTGATTGCAATTGTCGGCTCGGGCCATCCTTTGAACATCGACGGGATCGGCGGCGGTGTGGCGGTGACCACCAAGGTCGCGATGTTGTCGGCGTCGCAGGACCCTTGGGCAGACGTGGATTACTTCTTTGCCCAGGTCAGTGTCGAGGATCGGCTGGTCGACTTCAAACCGACGTGCGGAAACATCCTGACCGGTGTTGGCCCAGCAGCGATCGAGATGGGGTTGATCCCGGCGCTGGACGGCGAAACACCGGTCAGAATTCGGGCGGTGAACACCGGCGCGAAAGTGGCGGCGGTGGTTCAGACGCCGGGTGGCGAGGTTCTGTATGACGGCGCGGCGGAAATTGACGGTGTGCCGGGGACAGCAGCGCCCATAGCCCTGCAGTTCATGGAAACCGTTGGCGGCGCGACCGGGGCGTTCCTTCCAACGGGAAATCTGGTTGATCAGATCGACGGGATCGCCGTCACCTGCATGGATGTCGCCATGCCCATGGTGATCGCCAGGGCGGAAAGCTTTGGGCTGACGGGCTATGAAAGTGCCGCCGTGCTGGACGAAAACCGGGCGTTCTTTGCGCAGATGGAGGCTGTGCGGCTGAAGGCGGGTGTGTTGATGGGGCTGGGTGATGTGTCCACCTCGGTCGTGCCCAAGTTTGGCCTGCTGGCGCGGGCACAAGGGTCCGGCACGATCGCAACCCGATATTTTATGCCGTGGAATACCCACCCGACGATGGCCGTCACCGGTGCGCAGTGCCTTGCCTCCTGCGTTCTGACGCCCGGCAGCGTGGCGGACGGCATGTCGCGATTGCCGAATGAAACCCCGGCAAAGATCGTTCTGGAGCATCCAACGGGGACTATCGACGTGGTCGTGGACTATGCGGCGACAGCGGGCGGGACGGTGATCAAATCGGCGGGGTTGATCCGAACGGCGCGCAAACTTGCCTCTGGCACGGTGTTTGTTCCGCGCTCGGTCTGGAAGGGGAATTGACTTCTTCGCGGGTTTTGGTATGCCGTTGTATACAATCATCAGGGAGAGGTATCATGTCGGAAACCTTTGAGGACTGTATCCTTGCCGCGCGGGCCGAATTGGCGGAGGCGCGTCAGATTCTGCAAACTGAAATTTCATCCTACCCGTCGCCGATTTCCGGGTGTGACGCGCAATTCAACCACATGCTGGGCGAGCGGCAGAAGGTGCTGGCGGCAATCCGATCGCTGGAAGATTTTGTCTTTGTTCCGACACCACGCGCGCCCACGCCTGAGACACGTATCGAAAGCCGATGAAGGTTCATATCCTCGACGACTGGTTCGACACGCTGCGCGGCTTGCCGTGTTTCCGGTTGCTTGACGGGCATGACGTTACAGTCTGGACCGATCATGAACCGGATCCGACCAAACTGGCCACGCGGCTGCAAGAGGCCGAGGCCATTGTTTTGTTTCGTGAGCGTACAAAGATCAGCGCCGCGCTTCTGGAACGATTGCCGCGGCTGAAGCTGATCTCGCAACGCAGTGTTTATCCTCATGTGGATGTCGCGGCGTGCAGCGCGAACAACGTGCTTTTGTGCTCCCACATGCATTCCGACACGCCATCCTATGCGGCGGCCGAGATGACGCTGGCGCTGATGCTGGCAAGCTATCGTCAGATCCCTGAACAGGCGGCCTCACTCAAAGCGGGCAATTGGCAGATGGGGGTTGGGCGGACGTTGCGCGGGCGGACCCTGGGTCTTTATGGCTATGGGCGGGCGCGGGCGCGGGCGGATGGGAAAATGGTGCCGGACAGTCGCGCGGCCTTCTTTGCAACCAGCGACATTGTCAGCCTGCATGTCCGCCTGAAACCCGCCACCAAAGGGATAGTCACCGCCGGTGATCTGGCCGCCATGCAGCCCCGCGCCTTGTTGGTGAACACGTCGCGGTCGGGCCTGATCGAAACCGGCGCGCTTGAGGCAGAGGTTGCGCGTGGGCGCATCCATGCCGCCATCGACGTGTTTGATCCTGAACCGATGCGCGACACCGAAAACATCCTGGCCACCCATCCGAACGTGCTGGCCACACCGCACATCGGCTATGTGACCGAAGACGAATTCGATCTGCAATTCAGGGATATCTTCGAACAGATCAACGCCTATGCAGATGGCGCGCCGATCCACATGATCAACCCCGAGGTTCTTGCGTGAGCCATCCCGACATTGTTGTGATCGGCGGCGGCAATGCGGCCCTTTGTGCGGCCATGACGGCGGCTGAGGCAGGGGCGCGGGTGCTGATACTTGAGGCCGCGCCGAAACCCTATCGCGGTGGCAACTCCCGGCACACACGGAATTTTCGCTGTATGCATACTGGCCCCCTTGGCCCCTTGGTCGAGGATTACGCAGAGGACGAGTATTTCGAGGACCTGTTGAAAGTCACCAAAGGCAAGACCGACGAGGGACTGGCGCGAATGGTGATCCGCGGGTCCGAGGAATGCCTGCCCTGGATGATCGACCACGGCGTGCGGTTCCAGCCGTCCTTGTCCGGCACACTGTCGCTGGCGCGCACCAACGCGTTCTTTCGCGGTGGCGGAAAAAGTCTGGTGAACGCCTATTATCGCACCGCCGAAGGGCTGGGCGTCGAAGTGAAATACGACGCCAAAGTCACGCATCTTGAGGTCGACGGCGACCGGATCTCATTCCTCGACTACACGCACGAAGGCGCCACGCATCGCGTTTCCCCGAAATCGGTCGTTGTGGCCTCGGGCGGGTTTCAGGCCGATACCGATTGGCTGGCCCGCGCCTGGGGGCCTGCGGCGAAGAATTTCCTGATCCGGGGGACACCCTACAATCGTGGTCTGGTGCTGGCCGATCTGCTGGATCAGGGCGTCGAGCAAGTCGGCGACCCGACCCAATGCCACGCGGTGGCCATTGACGGGCGCGCCCCGAAGTTCGACGGCGGAATTGTCACGCGGCTGGACTGTGTGCCGTTTTCGATTGTCGTGAACCGCGATGCCCAGCGGTTCTATGACGAGGGCGAAGACGTCTGGCCCAAGCGCTATGCGATCTGGGGGCGGCTGGTCGCGGATCAGCCGGACCAAGTGGGCTATGCGATTATCGACGCCAGATCCCTGGACCTGTTCATGCCGTCGGTGTTCCCGCCGATCAAGGCGGATACGCTGGATGAATTAGCGGGCAAAATGGGCTTGCCGCCCAACAAACTGCGCCAGACTGTGGACGCGTATAACGCGGCCTGCGGTGACACGTCCGCCTTTCACCCGACCGAGCTGGACGGCGTGGCAACCACCGGGCTGACGCCGCCCAAGACGAACTGGGCGCGGCCGATCACGAAGCCTCCTTTCTATGGCTATTCGCTGCGCACCGGAGTCACCTTCACCTACCTTGGTTTGAAGGTCGATGCCCGGGCCCAATGCAGCATCGGCAACCGCCCCGTCACCAACCTTTGGGCGGCGGGTGAAACAATGGCGGGCTCGATCCTGGGGCAAGGGTATCTGGCCGGGTTCGGCATGACCATCGGCACGGTCTTTGGCCGCATCGCAGGACGGGAAGCGGCAAATCATGCAAATTGAGTTGATCCAGGAAGCGCGCCGTCAGGCCGAGATTTGCAATGCCTGCCGGTATTGCGAAGGCTACTGCGCGGTCTTTCCCGCGTTGCAGGCAAACCGCGCATTTTCGGACGGAGATATCACCCAGCTTGCCAACCTCTGCCACAACTGCCGGGGATGCTTTTATGCCTGCCAGTACACCGCCCCGCACGAATTCGACCTGAACCTGCCCGCAGCACTGGCCGAGGTCCGTCACGACAGCTGGGAAAGTTTCGCCACTCCGCAGTCCTTCGCCAAGGCCTTTCAGAAGAACGGAATGTTGATTGCCATCGCGTCGGTCCTCGCCTTCGCACTGATTTTCATTTTGGCAAAGTGGCTGGGCGGTTCAGGCGACGGCCCGGGTTTCTATGTGGTCATGTCACACGGCCTGATGGTCGCGATCTTCGCGCCGGCCTTCCTTTTGCCGCTTGTCAGCCTTGCGATCAGTCTAAGGCGATACTGGCACGCGGTCGATGGCGGCCCGGTGACATTGGCGCATATCAAGGCAGCACTGCGGTCTGCCGGTGACATGCGCAACCTCGCCGGGGGCCACGGTGACGGATGTAATTTCGAAGACGAAGACCGGTTCACCCAAGCACGTCGCGCCGCGCATCAGCTGGTGCTTTTCGGGTTTCTCTTGTGCTTTGCCAGCACCAGCGCCGGAACGATCATGCACTATGTCTTCGGCCTGCATGCGCCATACGGGTTCTGGTCGCCACCCAAACTTCTAGGCGTGCCGGGCGGCATCATGCTGACATTTGGCGCGGCCTGGCTGTTCGCCCTGAAACGCCGCGCCGATCCGCACCTTGGCGCGGCCTCCGCCTGGGGTGGTGAAGTGGCCTTCATCGCGCTGCTTGGCTTTGTCGCCTTCAGCGGGTTGGCGCTTTATGCACTTGGGTCAACCGAATTGATGCCGGTGCTTCTTGCGCTGCACCTTGGCGCGGTCCTCACATTCTTCCTGCTCACCCCCTATACAAAAATGGCCCACGGTTTTTACCGTCTGGCCGCCCTTGTTCGCGACGCACAGAGATAGCAATTGCCTTTTATTTAAGTCGGGACGACTACCACCCGCCGAAATAATTTTTCTCGGACAAATGTGTGACAAAATGTATGGCAGCCGATAGGGAACGTTAGCCGACACCGGCAAATTGAACTCAGGCTAGGACTCAAACATGAAGCTTCCCAATATCTGCGAAAACAGGGCAACAGGCCGGATCATCTTGGCGATTGGTTGCACCTTTGTTTTGGCGAGCTGCGACGCAGAGACATGGAAGATGATTGCGGATACGGGGAACGAAAGCCTTAGTGACGATCCGTATTTTAATCCGGCTCCTGCGCCAAGTTACCCGGCCTATGCTCCCAATAGCTCTTCACCAATTTCCGACCCTAACCATCGTTGCTCAAGAACCGCTTGCACGAAGTAACCACTTTTAGGTGAGCACGTGGCAAAGAGATGCGGTCAAATACCCGACTTTGTTCGGGCAAGTTGTTGTTCGGCATGTCTTAGCTATGAGTTGAGATAGCCTGCCAATATGGCGACGAAGGCACCAACGTGAACAACCATGATGGCCCTGTCTTTCCACATCACTCCGACGAGAAACCACAAGGCAATGCCGACGATGAAAGCAAACACATTCCACGGCACGATGTTGAGACCGGTTAGTCCATAGCCAACAAGCTGAACTACGGTTGCCACCCACTTTACAACATCAACGCGCTTCATAGCTTGCATTGAGGGATCCTTTCTAGCGAGATGTGAAATATCCACAGTCTCGGATCGCCCTATCCCCGACATCCGTATTTAGCCGATTGTGTTGAAAAACTCCGAAATCAGAGCGTCGCGGATTTCTTGCGAAAACCTATGAAGCGAAATAGTCGGAAAGCTTTGACCACGAGACAGCGCATGGCTGCGCGTGAGCGCATGTAGGCGATTTGGGCCGACCCCCGCGCCAAAAATTTAGGATCGGGCTGCATGGAAAGAAAAATCATCGTTCAGGCCCTAAAACGGAGTTTTTCAACACAATCAGCCAGTCAGTTTGATCACCCATTCAGAGCTTTAGACAGGTTTACAGATCAACAGGTCTGGTTTGGTGCAGCCGAATGGACAAAGCCAGAACCGCCCCAAGGTCTCGTCGTTTCTGCGAAACGCCTGCCGCTTAACGCCAAAATCTGAAGGTTAAAGTCGCTTTTCTTCGAAAAGCGACTTTGGTGCCGCTGATAGGACTCGAACCTACGACCCAATCATTACGAATGACGTGCTCTACCATCTGAGCTACAGCGGCGCTTCGTGGCGCATAGCAAACTGCTTTCACCCGCGCAAGTGACCGCGTCGGCTGTAATTGATCATGGACTGTGGACCCGCCGGAACGTGTCAGGTCGGCGGATCCTTCGCGCCGGTCCTGGTGTCTGTCTCCGCGGCGGACTCCATGATCAGGGGTTCGGTCTTGGGCAGGTCGACCACGTCCAGTTGTGCGGGTGCCGCATCAGTTGAATCATCGGTCGTTTTGCTGTTGTCGGCGTCGCGTCCGGCCAACAGCGGCACCATGTCCAATCCGGTTGACGCCACGCCAGTCTCACCCGGGGCGTCGCGCCAGGTCAGCGTGTCGAATCCGGCGCAATTATCGCAAACCGGGGCCCATTCGCCCTGAATGCTCTGGCAATTATCGCAAATCCACTGAGGTCCGCGCGGCGCGCCCAGCGCACGGGTCAGCCAGCCGCGCACCACGGCGTCGTCGGCCCCCTCACCCCGGGTCACAGCCGCCATGATGCTAAGCGACCGCGCGGTCGGGGCCGTGTCCGCAAGATCGCCCAGCGCCTTGCGGGCGGCGGGAAAATCCTCGGCCGACAGGTTCAGTTCGGCCAGCGTCAGCGCGGTTTCCGGGTTGTCGGGCGCTTCCTTGACCAGGCGCTGAAATCGCTTCAGCCGCGCCACGGGCGTTTCATCCGGTGCAATCGACGCAAAGGCCGAGGCCAGATCAGGATGCGGTTGCGCCGCCCAGGCCTTGCGCAGCACCCGGTCGGCGTATTTCGGCTGCCCTTGGGCCAAGTAACTTTGCGCCGCCATGACAGCAGCGGGGATCAGATCGGGCGACAGGCGGTTGGCCTCGATCGCCTGTTCGCGCGCTTCGATGGTCTTGCCGTCGGCAAAGACGTCTTCGGCCTCGCTCAGCGCCAGTACGGCGTCGCGGCGGCGGTGGACGTCGCGCGGTACGGCACCCGCCTTCAGCTTCTTGCCCAGCGTGTCGCGCGCGCCTTCCCAATCGCCCTTGTCGGTCTGCAAACGCAACAGGGTATCGCCGGTTTCCATGTGCTTGGGCTTAAGCGCGAACGCCTTCTGCGCCAGCTTCAGCGCAACATCCGTTTCGCCCGCGTCCAGACGCTGTTTCATCAACCCGCGCACCGCAACGAAGCGGGTGCGATCATCGCTCAGCAGGCGTTTGTAGATCTCTTCGGCCTTGCGGGCGTCACCGGTCATCTCGGCGGCCTGGGCGCTTAGCAGGTTGGTCAGCTCGGGCCGGTTCAGAAACCGTTCGGCGCGCGCGGCCTTGGCCATGGCGACGCGGCCTTCGCCCGCAGCCAGCGCCATCATTGCATCGGCCATCGCGTCAAACCCGCGCCGTTCGCGGTTGCGATCAAACCAGCGCGACACAGCCGTTTCATCGCCGTTCAGAAACCGCACCAGAGCGGACAGAAATCCAACCAATTTCAGCACTATCCAGACGGTGATCAGAAGCAGAATCGCGGCGATTGCGGCCTGCAACGGCTGTAAGGTGTATTCGCGATCCGCAACGCTGATCCGCAAGCCCCCTTCCGCCTCCATCAGCCAGCCAGCCCCGAATGTCAGGGCGGCGATCAGGGCAATGAAGATGATAAATTTCAGTAACGACCAAAACATCGGCGCGTTCTTAGTTGGAGGTTTTCGGGGCGGACAGATCGTTCAGCGCCGACATGACGTCCAGACGGGTTTGGGCACGCAGAAGCCAGCCCTGCATCGGGTCGGCCACCTCGGGCGGGAGGGCCCGCAGCTCACGAACGGCTTCGGCCAGATCGCCATCGCCAAGCGCTGCTTCGGCGCGCGACAAGACAGCGTCGGCATCGTCGCCCTCACGCGGGCTGAGGGATCGCGCGCCGGTTTGGGCGCGAAAGAACGCAAACATTCGATCCGTCATTGTCGCGTTTTCGGCAGCGGCGGTCGCGACATCGGCAAGAACGGCGCGCGCCGCGTCAGGAAAATCGGCCCTTAACGCGCGCAAACTGGCGACCCCGTTGGCGGCATTGTCGGCAAGCGCCGGGTCGATCACTGCATCGGGCGCTGCGGCCTGAAATGCGCCGAGTGCGTTGTCATAGGCGCGCCCGGACGCAAGGGCATCGCCAAGTGCTGTCAAAGTCGACTGCGTTGCCTGATTGGCGACACTGTCCACGGCAAGTTTTTCCACTTCTGCCGCGCGCTCATTTGCCGCCAAAATCTGGTCGCGCGCGTCCTGCGCTGCGGTTTCAAGACGTGCGGTCAGGGCGCGCACGTCAGCCTGAAGTGCTGCGATATCCGGGGCCTGATCGACGGGGCGTGCCTCCAGCGCTCCGACACGTCCGGTCAGCGTGTCTTGCGTCTCCTGCACAAGCGCCAGTTTGTCGCGCAGCGTGCCAACCGTATCGTCCAATTCGCCGCCTGCTGTCGCGACGCGGGCATCCAGCTGCGCGACCGAGGTGGCCAGCGCCGCAACCTCATCCTGCAGCGCCGCAATCGTGGCGGCGCGATCACCGGCGATTTCGGCGCGCAACGCATCAAGCCCACCCTGGAGCGCGGTTATCCGGTCTGATTGAGCCGCAACCGCGTCCGAGTTGCCGTTCCAACCCTGCGGCTGCAGATACAGCACAGCCGCGGCCCCGATTGCCGCGGCCAGTACACCGCCCAGAAGCGGCATCATTATTCCGCCACGCCGCGGCGCATCACCCGTTTTCGGCGCTGCCGAAGTAACAGTTTGACCGGCATTTTTGTCTGCCGCGGATGTGGCAGACGCCTTCGGCCCCGGCTTTGACCCCGGCGCGGATTTTGGCGCATCCGTCGGTGCCGCCTGCGTCTTTGGCGTCTGTGGTTTCACCGGCGATGCCTTAGCAGGGCCTTTCGCGGCTTTTGCCTCTGTATTCGCCGGATCAGCAGGCAGATCCGTCACCGGTTTCGCCGCTGTTTTGCGCGGTGTTTTGCGCGGTGTCTTGCCGGGGGTTTTCGCCACGTGGTCGCCCTTTTCCCTAAAACTCGGACTCTGGTCAGTCTTCTTCATACAAGGCCGCGACGGACTGGGCCATGGAAATCGCGGTCGGACATTCTGCCACATGTATCGGATTGGTGTCGCGCGGCCAGGCGCGGGCGACTGCATCGCTGATCGCCACGATGTGATGTGTGGGCGCGGGCTGGTATTTCAATAACCTAAGGGCCGAGCGGACCGAAAAGACCGGCAAAACAACCGGCGCGGACCCCCGCAAAAGCGCGATGGTCGCCCCGTCCAGTTCCACATCCTGCTGTCGATAGGCCACGCAAGCCTCAACATGAAGCCCGGCATCCGTCAGGCGCGCCCGGATATCGCCGCGCGTTTCTGACCCATGCAGATGCAGCAGGGGCCCCTTTGGGGACGCCGCAATGATCGTCGCCACCAGCGCATCCGCATCGCCGCCACCGTCGATCGCATCAAACTCTGCGGCACGCGCAAGTTTGGCGGTGTGACTGCCAACGGCATAGACCACCGGGCGCGGCGCCGCCGCTGGCCAGTCTATCGCATTCAAACCAGCCTCCGACGTGACAATAAGCCCGCGATATGCCGTGAGATCCGCGGCGACCGGCTGCGCAATGGTCCTGACCACCGGCGCAATCAGAAACGGAATCTCGTGACCGATCAATCTACGGCAATCCCTGGCAAAGCGCTCGGCGCGCCCGCGTGGCCGGGTGATCAGCAGTGTAGCGGGCATGGGTACTGCGGTTTGGTCACGGGGGGCACGCAAGCTCCGGCATTGTGGGGTCGCCGCCTGTGGTGTTACCTGCGCGCCATGACCAAGGCAATCAAACCAGACCCGGATCATCCGGTGACCCTGCTTGGGATCGAGAGCAGCTGCGACGACACCGCCGCCGCCGTGGTACGCGACCACCCCGGCGAACCGGCCGAGATCCTGTCCTCGGTCGTCGCGGGGCAAGGCGATCTGCACGCCGATTTTGGCGGTGTCGTACCCGAGATTGCGGCCCGCGCCCATGCAGAGAAACTGGACCTTGTGGTGGAACAGGCGCTGAGCAAGGCGCAGTGCGGGTTTGCGGATCTTGATGCCATCGCCGTCACCGCTGGTCCGGGGCTGATCGGGGGGGTGCTGTCGGGTGTCATGTGCGCCAAGGGCCTGTCGGCGGCGACCGGCCTGCCGCTGATCGGTGTCAACCATCTGGCCGGACACGCCCTGACGCCGCGCCTGACGGATGGGCTTGGGTTTCCCTATCTGATGCTGCTGGTCTCTGGCGGTCATTGCCAGTTTCTGAAAGTCAGCGGCCCACAGGCGTTCACCCGGTTGGGCGGCACCATCGACGACGCCCCGGGTGAGGCTTTCGACAAGGCAGCGCGCCTGCTGGGGCTGGGACAACCCGGCGGTCCCGCGGTCGAGGCCGAGGCGGTCGAGGGCGATCCAAAGCGATTCGCCTTTCCGCGCCCACTGCTGGACCGGCCCGGCTGCGACCTGTCATTTTCGGGCCTCAAGACCGCGCTGATGCGGACGCGGGATCAGCAGATCAGCGATGATGTGATCACAAAACAGGACCGCGCTGATCTGGCCGCAGGTTTTCAGGCCGCTGTCGCGGAGGTTCTGATCGCGAAATCGCGCCGCGCATTGAGCGCCTGCGGCCCGGTCACAGGTTTCGCGGTCGCCGGTGGGGTCGCGGCAAACGCCTTGCTTCGCACCGGCCTGCAGGACCTGTGCCGCGAAACCAACACTCGGTTTCTGGCCCCGCCACTGGCCCTGTGCACCGACAACGCGGCCATGATCGCTTGGGCCGGGATCGAAAGTTTTCGCGCCGGACACCGGGACGATATGACCCTGTCGGCGCGCCCACGCTGGCCGCTGGACACCCGCCAACCCGCCATGCTGGGATCGGGAAAGAAAGGGGCCAAGGCATGAGTGTTGCTGTCCTCGGCGCGGGCGCCTTCGGCACTGCACTGGCTGTCGCCCTGTCGCGCAACGGGGCCGAGGTGACCTTATACGCCCGCGATGGGGCCGCGCAGATGAATGCAACGCGGGAAAACGCAAAACGCCTGCCGGGTGTTGTTTTGCCGGACAGTCTGAGCGCCACCGCCACGCTGGAAACAGCGGCGCAGGCCGAAACGCTACTTCTGGCCGTGCCAATGCAGAAGCTTGCCACGTTTGTTGAAGGCAATGCGGCTCTGATTCACCGCAAAACGCTTATTTCCTGCTGCAAGGGTATTGACCTGATACGTGGCCTTGGTCCTGTCAGCCTGCTCGACACGCTGTGCCCTGCCGCCAAAACCGCGATCCTGACGGGCCCGTCTTTTGCCGCCGATATTGCCATCGGCTTGCCAACAGCACTTACATTGGCTTCTGCCGATGCGGAAACCGGGGCGCATCTGCAGTCGACGCTGTCGACGCCGGAACTCCGCCTGTACCTCAGCGATGACACCGCCGGGGCCGAACTGGGTGGAGCACTGAAAAATGTCATCGCACTTGCCGCCGGGCTGTCCATCGGGGCTGGCCACGGCGAAAGCGCGCGCGCCGCGCTGATCACCCGGGGGTTCGCCGAAATGCAGCGATTTGCCCGCACCACCGCTGCGCGGCCTGAAACCCTGGCAGGTCTGTCGGGATTCGGAGATCTGATCCTGACGGCAACTTCGGAGAAATCCCGTAATTATCTGGCCGGTCTGACGGTTGGTCAGGGCAATCCACTGCCCGCCGCCACGACCGAAGGTATCGCAACAGCGAAGGCCGTCGTCCGGCTGGCCCGGGCACGCGATCTTGATATGCCGATTGCCTCGGCCGTGGCGGCGGTGTTTGATGGCCAGCGCAGTGTCGCCGATGTCACCGAGGCACTGCTGCGCCGCCCCTTGAAACGAGAGTAACCCATGCTTGTCGCCCTGATTGCCAAAGATAAATCCGACGCCCCGCAAATCCGGCTGGACAACCGCGCAGCGCATCTGGCCTAAATCGCCGAAACCGGGGTCGTCCAGCAGGCCGGTCCGCTTCTGGATGATGAGGGCAAGATGTGCGGCTCCCTGATTATTCTGGACACGCGTGACCTTGCAACGGCGCAGAATTGGGCCGATGGCGATCCCTATGCACGGGCCGGGTTGTTTGAAACCGTGACGTTGATCGAATGGAAGAAGGTGGTGGGCTGATGGCAAAATACCTGTTCAAATCCGAAGCCTCGACCTGGAGCTGGGAACAGCAGGTCGCAAAGGGCGAAGACGGCGAAGAATGGGACGGTGTGCGCAATTACCAGGCGCGCAACGTCATGCGTGAAATGAAGGTGGGCGATCAGGGGTTCTTCTATCTGTCGCAGGCCGACAAGAAGATCGTCGGCGTGGTCGAGGTGATCGCCGAAGCCCACCCCGACAGCACCACCGACGATGAGCGTTGGGAATGCGTGGACATCAAGGCGGTGCGATCCCTTCCCACACACGTCACGCTATCCGACTGCAAAGCAGATGAGCGTCTGGCCGACATGGTACTCGTCAACAACACCCGGCTTTCCGTGCAGCCGGTCAGCGATGCCGAATGGGATGTGATCCTGGAACTCGCCGGTGAATAGACGGGCCTGACGGCCCGTGCCTCCGGCGGGAGTATTTGAGAAAAGAAGATGGTGCGGGAGCGCCTCAGCTTGCCGGTGTATGTGTCAGCATCGCGGGCGAGAACAGGACTCCGAATTGTTCGCACCATATCACGACCGAACCATAGTCTGTGATCACAGTTCCATCTGGCACTGTATAGGTCTGATCCCCGATATTGCCTTTCAGCTGACCCAGCCCGATCCATTCGCTGTTTTTGACGTCTGCGGATGCGGTCACATTCGCCTCTTTCACCAGCCAAACCTCAAGATCCGGACCATTGGTGACCTGGAAATCCTCCAGCCGGACCAGTAGCGACCCGCCGCCGGATTGCAGCACACGCGCGGTTCCGCTGCCTTTGTGGGCACGATCCGCATCCTGGAACTGCCCGGTCGCCACCTCGGTCACCATGAAATCGGCGGGCAGTGCTTCGCTCACCTCGCGATCAATCCACAAGGGCGAGGCAAGATACCAGAACGCCGCCCCTGCCCCGAAGCCGATGATGAACACCGGCACCGCAATTATCAAAAACCGTTTCATCGCACACCCCCGCTGATTGGCCGATATGGCCAGTTCATGCGAATTCGGTCAGACTTGCACGCAGAAATCAAGTTCGGAGGGACAAATGGGATATCTCAGCGTAATTTTGGCAGGTGCCGCGGCGTGGATTTTCGGCGCAATCTGGTACGGGGTCATCGGTAAGCAATGGATGGCCGCCAGCGGCCTGACCGAAGAATCGGTGAACCGAAAAGATCCTGCGCCCTATATCGTCAGTTTTGTCATGGCCGTGGTTGTTGCCGGTATGACGCGCCACATTCTGGCCGGATCGGGCATCGACACAATCGGCAAGGGCGTGATGACCGGGCTTGGCCTGGGGCTGTTCGTCGCCTCGCCATGGATGGTGACCAACATCATGTTTTCGATGCGGCCCAGGTCACTGATCTGGATGGACTGCACCTATACGGTTGTCGGCTGTGGCCTGATCGGATTGGTGCTGACGCTGTTCTGAAACGATAACGCCCGCCAGATCAGGCGGGCGTTTCCTCTGCTTCGGCAGGTGCTTAGCGGTAAACGCTTTCTTTGCCGAAATGCTTGGTCAGCATGTAATAGACCACGGCGCGATACTTGTTACGCTCGGACCGGCCATAGGTGTCGATGACGGAATTGATCGCCGCCATAAGGTTCGGACCATCGGGCAGGCCCAGTTTCTTCATCAGAAAATTCTCTTTAACCGTCTCAAGCTCGGACGCGTCGGTACCAGCCACCGTGCTTGCATCGGCGTTGTAAATCGCCGGACCGCAGCCGATTGTGACCTTGGTCAGCAGATCCATGTCCGGCTGCATGTTGCATTTGCTGCGCAGATCGTCGGCATATTGTGCGATCAGATCGTCTCTCTTACCCATGTGAATACTCCCTTTAATGTCCCTGTGTGTCTTTATCGAGCGCGCCGATCATTGGCGGCTTGGCGCCAAACTAGCCGCCAAGGCTGCACACAGAAAGCAAAAACTTGCCCGGAGGCCGCATCCGGCCGATTGTGTTGAAAAACTCCGTTTTAGGGCCTGAACGATGATTTTTCTTTCCATGCAGCCCGATCCTAAATTTTTGGCGCGGGGGTCGGCCCAAATCGCCTACATGCGCTCACGCGCAGCCATGCGCTGTCTCGTGGTCAAAGCTTTCCGACTATTTCGCTTCATAGGTTTTCGCAAGAAATCCGCGACGCTCTGATTTCGGAGTTTTTCAACACAATCGGCCCGCAGCTGCCTGCGCAGTTAACGGTGGGTCGGCCCGCACGATTGCACCTGTTCCAGTTGACCTTTGGATCCCTGCGGCGGCACGATGGTCCGATGAACCAGGGAAAGGAAGACCCATGGGACTGTGGAATTTTGTCAAGAACGCCGAGGCGCATCTGGGCAACGGTGCGAAATACACCGATGTATTTGAGGCGAACCGCCCGATGCTGAGCGACTCGGACAAGATTTATCCCGGTCAGATGCTGCGGATTCCCGGCTCTCAGGCCTGAGTTTCGCCGCAACAGGTACGAAAACGCTCGCTGGACGCACTAAAGCGTTTCGGCTTGAACCTGAATCGCGAGGGATTCCCTTGAGACCTGATCTGTGATTCATCCTGTTTGGGAGGATGGATCATGTCAGCACCTTTGCCATCTGCGCTTCGGATACGGTTTCAGAGATACATTGAAGAAGGGTTGAGCGGGCGCGCGGCGGCGTTGCGGTTGAAGCTGTCGCCTGCCACAGGCGCGCGGTGGGCGCGTCAGGTGAGGATGAAGGGTCATGCGGAACCTGCCCGGCAGGGACCGCCGCGCGGCAAGGGAAAGCTGGCTCCGCATCGGGAATTCTTTGAGGAGTTGATCGCACAAGACCCTGACATCACGCTCTTTGAGTTGCGTAATGCGCTGGCCGATGCAGAGGGTGTGCGGGTGCATCACTCCTCCATCGCCAACCTTCTGTCCCGGCTCGGCTTCACGTACAAAAAAAGTCGCTGGTCGCAACCGAGCGCCGCCGCGCCAAGGTAAGGCAGCAACGGGCCGACTGGTTCAGATACCGCTCGCCAGCCATTGCGACCTTTCCTGAGCGCGTTGTCTTTATTGACGAAACCGCAGTGAAGACAAACCTCACGCGCCTACGCGGCAGAGCCAAGCGCGGTAAGCGCCTGACGATGGATGCGCCCTTCGGAAGCTGGGGAACCCAAACCTTGATCGCGGGCCTGACCCAAGGCGCGCTGATCGCACCTTGGGTCATCAAGGGAGCGATAGATGGCCCCGCCTTCGCGGCCTACATCCGCGAAGTGCTGGTCCCCGAGATCAACCCCGGCACTGTCGTCATTCTCGACAACCTGGCAACCCACCGGAATAAGGAGGCGACGCAGGCTTTACGCAATCACGGCTGCTGGTTCCTTTACCTGCCACCGTACTCGCCCGACCTGAATCCCATCGAGCAGGCCTTCTCTAAACTGAAAGCCCATTTGCGACGGATCGGGGCCAGGTCCTTTACCCAGGTCTTCGAAGCAATCGGAGCAATCTGCGATCTCTACGACCCAGTAGAATGCTGGAACTACTTTAAGGCCGCCGGATATGTCTCAGGTTAATGTCGAAACGCTTTAGCGGGCGTTTTTTGATCCGCGTTCTTAGTACCGATAGTGTTCGGGCTTGAACGGCCCTTCCGGCGTCACGCCGATATAGACCGCCTGTTCGGGCGCAAGTTCGGTCAGCTTGGCGCCGACCTTGGCCAGATGCAGCCGCGCGACTTTCTCGTCCAGATGCTTGGGCAAAACGTAAACCTCGTTCTTATAGGCATCGCCGCGGTTCCACAGTTCCATCTGCGCCAGGACCTGGTTGGTAAAGCTGGCTGACATCACGAAACTGGGGTGGCCGGTGGCATTGCCCAGGTTCAGCAGACGCCCCTCGGACAGCAGGATGATCCGGTTGCCTGAGGGCATTTCGATCATATCCACCTGGTCCTTGATGTTGGTCCACTTGTGGTTTTTCAGGTTGGCGATCTGAATTTCATTGTCGAAATGGCCGATGTTGCCGACAATCGCCATGTCCTTCATCTCACGCATGTGCTCGATGCGGATCACGTCCTTATTGCCGGTCGTGGTGATGAAGATATCGGCGTCGATGGCGTCTTCCAGCGTGACAACCTGAAACCCGTCCATCGCCGCCTGCAGGGCGCAAATCGGATCGACTTCGGTAACTTTGACACGCGCCCCGGCCCCGCGCAGGCTGGCCGCACTGCCCTTGCCGACATCTCCATAGCCACAGACCACGGCGACCTTACCGGCCATCATCGTGTCGGTGGCGCGGCGGATACCGTCGACCAGCGATTCCTTGCAGCCATACTTGTTGTCGAACTTCGATTTGGTGACCGAGTCATTGACGTTAATCGCCGGGAACGGCAGGCGGCCATCACGCTGCAACTCATACAGACGGTGCACGCCAGTGGTGGTTTCTTCGGAAACACCTTTAATCGCGTCGCGCGTCTTGGTGAACCAGCCGGGGCTTGCCGCCATGCGCTTCTTGATCTGCGCCTGAATGACCTCTTCTTCCTCGGACCCCGGAACGCCGAACTCCTCCCCGCCTTCAATCCGCGCACCCAGCAGCACGTAAAGCGTCGCGTCGCCGCCATCGTCCAGGATCAGGTTCGCGCCATCGGGGAATGCGAAGGATTTATCCAGGTAATCCCAATGTTCTTCCAGCGATTGCCCCTTGATCGCGAAGACCGGCACGCCCGCTTCGGCAATCGCCGCTGCCGCATGATCCTGGGTCGAGAATATGTTGCAGGACGCCCAGCGCACATCAGCGCCCAGCGCCACCAGCGTTTCGATCAGCACCGCCGTCTGGATCGTCATGTGGAGCGATCCGACGATTCGCGCACCTTTCAGCGGTTTCTCGGTCCCGAATTCCTCGCGCAGGGCCATCAGACCCGGCATTTCGGTTTCCGCTATGTCCAGCTCTTTGCGGCCGTACCCGGCAAGGGCGATGTCTTTTACGATATAATCGGGCATGGCAGTCAGGCTCCTTCAGCGTCGGGCGGCATTTCTTGGCGGCAGATAGCACCGGTATTCGATCTGGGCAATGCAACGGAAATCGAATAGCAAATCCGGCACATCCGGGCTGCCTCAACGCTGTAGAGGAAAGACACATTAATGAATTACTCATCCAGCTCAGAAATTCCGGCCCGGTTTCGGCACGCAGTCGTGTTTTGTACCGACCAGGGGTATCTGCCTTTCGCATTATTTGCCACGTCTCAGATTATCGATTCACATCCGAACCGGGAATTCGACATTGTCATCGCCACTATGGATGACCTCGACATTCCAGAGAGCCTTGGTCATCTGGACATTCGGATTTGCAAGATCACAACAGGCGGTGCTTTCACCGGATTGAATTTGGACGATCGCCGAACCGAAAGCGTCTATCTCAGGCTCGCGCTGCCGGGCGCCTTTGCTGATGACTACGACAGGCTGCTTTATCTGGACTGTGATATCTTCATTCAAGGTGGCGATTTTGCATCGCTCATGGCCATGGACCTGCAGAACCACGCCATTGCCGCCGTTCGCGATGCCGCGCAATGGCGCAACCCCAAGCGTCGCCCGACGCAGTTTCGAACCTTCGGCTGGCCCAGCGAGCGCTATTTCAACAGTGGTGTCATGCTCATCGACACACAGGCATGGCTGTCACAAGATATAACGGTGCAGGCGACCGAAATTGGTCACCGAGAGATTGCTCGGCTGAGTGGCCATGATCAGAACTTGCTGAACTGCACTCTGCGCGGTGACTGGTTGGAGCTTTCGCCAATCTGGAATTGGCAACTGACGCGCAAGTCGATGTTGTTCGAAGTTCTGGTCAACGCCAATATCGCACATTTCATCGGCCGCATTAAGCCATGGAAAGATCCAAAATCGATTCTGCCGCCTCGGTTTGCCGATCGCATGATACCATTTCTAAAACAGCATTTTCCCGATCTGCCGTTCGATCCACCGAGTGCGTCGCCTTTGTCAAACCTGCCCAAAACAGTTTCGATGTTCTTCCGCGGGCTGATGAATGTCCGCAAGATGCATCGCTACATGGCGCGTTTTCCCGGCCGAAGCGATATCGCCCGGTGAAACCCGCACGCGCCTGGCAACGCATGCTTTCGGGTCGCCGTCTGGACCTGCTGGACCCGACCCCGATGGATGTCGAGATTGGCGACATCGCCCATGGGCTGGCCTTTGTGGCGCGCTGGAACGGGCAGACACATGGCGACTGGCCCTATTCCGTGGCCGAACATTCGCTGCTGGTCGAGGCTCTGTTCCGCCGCATTGCGCCGAACTTACCGGCCAAATGGTGCCTGGCAGCATTGCTGCACGATGCGCCAGAATATGTCATCGGCGATATGATCTCTCCGGTGAAGGCCGCTGTTGGGCCGGGCTATGGCGCATTGGATGATCGGTTGATGGCGGCAGTGCATCTGCGCTTTGGTCTGCCGGCGACAATCCCGAAAACCATCAAGCAAAAGATCAAGCGCGCCGACCGGATGTCGGCCTGGCTGGAGGCGACCCAGATCGCCGGTTTTTCCGAGGCTGAGGCGAACAAGTTGTTTTTGCGCCCCAATCCTGACCTCATGGCGGGGCTGGATATTGTGCTGCGCCCGCCGGTCGAGGTACGCGCCGCCTTCACCGCACGGCACGATCTGCTTCTGGAAAAGATGGCATGATCAGTGTTCGCCGTGCCTCAACCCTTGATACGCCTGACATGGCGCGCCTGCTGAACGCGATCATCACGCGCGGCGGCACCACCGCGTTAACGAAACCGGTGATTGGATCCGATCTGGCCAGCTGGATGTCCGACCAGCCGAACGCCTCCGCCTGGCATGTGGCCGAGGCGGATGATGACATCGTCGGCTTTCAGTGGATCGGGCCACATGACAACCTGCCGCCCGAAGCTTGCGACATCGCCACATTTGTTCAGATCGGGCGCACCGGTCTGGGCATCGGCTCCGCGCTGTTCGTGGCATCCGCGAGCGCTGCCAAATCACTGGGCTATGTCTGGATCAACGCCACTATCCGCGCCGACAACGACGGCGGGCTGATCTATTATCAAAGCCGCGGGTTTCGTGACTGGCACCACGACCACGGGGTGACCCTGGAAAACGGGATGGTCGTGGATAAGATCAGCAAGCGTTTTGATCTGTGAGAAGTCGGGACGCCTGGCGGTTGATTAATCGCCGCGCCAGACGTCGGTCGGCACTATGATGAGGACAGTTTTGTTGCGCAGATTTATCGCGGCGACCGTTTCGCCAGTATCCTTTGCAACGTCCGCCGGTGCATGTTCAATCGCCGCGCGGTTTCGCTGACGTTGCGGTCGCATTGCTCGTACACGCGTTGAATATGCTCCCAACGGACGCGATCCGCGCTCATCGGGTTTTCGGGTGGCGGTGGCAGCGAATCTTCGGACGCAAGCAAGGCGGCGGTGACGTCATTGGCATCTGCCGGTTTGGACAGATAGTCCACCGCCCCGATCTTGACCGCCGCAACCGCAGTGGCAATCGCGCCATAACCCGTCAGGACGATCACGCGGCAATCCGGCCGCGCCGCGTGCAGCGCCTCGACCACATCCAGACCGTTGCCGTCATTCAGCCGCAGGTCGACCACCGCATAGGCGGGCGGAGCATCGCGCGCCAGCTTCACGCCTTCGGCCACAGTTTCCGACATGGTAACGTCGAACCCGCGTTTTTCCATGGCGCGGCCAAGCCGCCGCAGGAATGCTTCGTCATCATCAACCAACAGCAAGGAGGCGTCGGGACCGATCTTGAGGGTGTTGTCTGTCATGCCTGATCCTTGCGTTCAAACCGCCCTATGGTGCCCGCAACGGCTGGGCCGGGCGGCATATCGCCGCTAAGCTACGCCAGACATTTGGATTTGAACAGGTCGTGAAACAGGATGCCTGATCAGGATACTGCGATACTGCTGCCTCGCGTGCGAGGCGACTGGGTCCGCCTTAGAACGCTGACGGTGCTGCGTTGGATCGCTGTGGCCGGTCAGTTGGCAACGATTGTCGTGGCCGGCGTCATCTTCAAGCTGGAGCTGAACCTGGCCCTGATCCTGGTGGTGGTGGGTGCCTCGGTCACGGCCAATCTGGTCGCGATTCTGGTCTATCCGCGCAACACCCGCCTGTCCGAGCGGGAATTGCAGGGCATGTTGTTGTTCGATGCGGCGCAACTGTCGGCGCTTCTGGCGCTGGCTGGGGGCCTCAACAATCCGTTTGCTTTGCTGCTGCTGGTGCCGGTGACGATTTCGGCCACAGCACTCAGGCCGCGATCGACCGTTCTGCTGGGCGGCGCGACAATTCTGATGATCTCGCTGGTGGCGATCTGGCACGCGCCACTGCGCACGGTGGATGGCGATCTGTTGCAGATGCCCCGTCTGTTTGTCTGGGGATTCTGGGTGGCCATCGTGATCGGCGTGATGTTCCTTGCCGTATACGCGCGCCGCGTCACGGCCGAGGTGCACGCCATGTCTGACGCCCTGGCCGCAACCCAGATGGCACTAGCGCGGGAACAAAAGCTCACCGACCTGGGCGGCGTTGTCGCTGCTGCGGCGCATGAACTTGGCACGCCGCTGGCAACCATCAAACTGGCCAGCAGCGAATTGGCGGATGAGCTTGGCGACAAACCCGAACTGGCCGCAGACGCAGCTTTGATCCGCGAACAGGCAGACCGCTGCCGTGATATCCTGCGCTCGATGGGGCGAAGCGGCAAGGATGATCTGCACCTCAGGATTGCCCCGCTCAGCCAGGTTGTACAGGACGCCGCCGAACCCCATGCGCAGCGCGGGCGCAGCATTGTCTATGATATCGGCCCCGGTGACGGCGGGTCCGACGCGGAACCGTCCATTCAGCGGCGGCCCGAAGTCATTCACGGCCTGCGCAACCTGACCCAGAATGCGGTCGATTTCGCCACCCGGCAGGTTCAGATCAGGCTTCGATGGACGCAGAACCATATCTCCATCACGATCACCGATGACGGGCCGGGATTTCCGCCGCAGATCCTTGGGCGCATCGGCGACCCGTTTGTGCGTCACCCGGATACCTCACGACCCGGCTATGACGGTATGGGCCTGGGTCTGTTCATTGCAAAAACCCTGTTGGAACGCAGCGGGGCAAACCTGGTCTTCAGCAATCTTTCGGAGGCCAACGAACAATGCGGCGCACGGGTTGTGGTGACCTGGCCGATGGATGTCCTTGCCGCCGACCGGATGCCGCTTGGCCCCAACCAGAGGTTCGAGGTCTAGGGCCGCCTCATTGCCGCGCCGTGCAATGTCGTAGAGCGCCGGACGCCACGTCATGATCTGCAACGCCACGTTGCGTTAACCCGCTGTTAATCTTCCTGAACGGATTATGAGCGCGGGGTAACGGTTTGTGAGTTTGCTATGGCAGGGGCAGATGTCCTTCTGGTTCTCGGTATTGTGGGAAGCGCATTTCTGGCAGCGCTTGGCGGTCTTGGACTGACAACTGTGCTAAGCGCCCGTTCCCGCCGTGGTGCCGGGCCGCTGGCAGCGTCCGATGAAGGGGCGGTTTTCCTGTTCGCGGATGATCAAGTTCTGGATGCCACCCCACAGGCGCGGCAGATCCTGTCTGCCACGCCGAACGAAGGATCCGACTGGTCGCGCCTGTTACAGCTGCTGACCCCCCGCCTGCCTGATCTTGCGCAGGCACGGGATCGCGCCCTGTCCGGCGGGCGCACGACATTGCTGTCAACCGATGGCACAACCCGCGTCGTCCTGAGCGTCCGCGATGATGTCCTGCGAGTCTCGCTCGCCCATGTCGAAACCAGCGAGGCGACGCTGCAGGTCGACCGGCTGAGCCTTGCCGCCGCGCAGCAAGAGATGGAGACGTTGCGCGCAATCTCGGAAGGGGTGCCCTGGCTGGTATGGCGCGAAGACCGTTTGCAGCCGATTGTGTTGAAAAACTCCGTTTTAGGGCCTGAACGATGATTTTTCTTTCCATGCAGCCCGATCCTAAATTTTTGGCGCGGGGGTCGGCCCAAATCGCCTACATGCGCTCACGCGCAGCCATGCGCTGTCTCGTGGTCAAAGCTTTCCGACTATTTCGCTTCATAGGTTTTCGCAAGAAATCCGCGACGCTCTGATTTCGGAGTTTTTCAACACAATCAGCCCAGTGGGAAGGGGCAGATCAACTGGGCCAACAGCGCGTATCTTGACTGTGTCGCAGCGATCAATGGGCAAACGGAAACATGGCCGCCGCCGCATATTTTCGACACCGATGCAGGGCGTGATGGCTTTGGCGAACCACGTCGCCTGGCCTTGCTGGGATCCGCAAGGGCCCCGACAGATTGGTACACAGTCTCTGCCCAGGCCCTTGCTGACGGTGTCATTTACACCGCCGTCAGTGCCGCGCGTGAGATTTCGGCGGATGCGGCACTCGGCGCGTTCCGGCAAACGCTGACCCAGACCTTTGCCAGCCTCGACAGCGGATTGGCGATCTTCGACCAGGACCGGGCGCTGACATTGTTCAACCCTGCCCTGGCCGAGATTCTGTCCCTACCTGTCGAATTCGTGATCACAAAGCCGTCGCTGTTCACCTTCCTCGACCGGTTGCGCGAAGATCGACGCATGCCCGAACCGCGCAACTATAAAGAGTGGCGCGAGAACCTGACCGAGCTTGAGGGCGGGGCCAGTGGGAACGGGTATGCGGCCACCTGGACATTGGCGGACGGGCAGGTTCTGGATGTGAAGGGTCGGCCTCATGGGAATGGCGCCTTCGCCCTGATTTTCAAGGACATCACGCACGAGATTGCCCTGACACGCCAGTTCCGCGCCGAACTGGACCTCAGCCAGGCGGTTCTTGATTCGCTTGATGAGGCTTTGGTGATTTTCGACAACGCCGGGGTGCTGACGCTGTCAAATGCGGCCTATGCAGCCATGTGGGGGGTCGATCCGCGATCCTCGCTGGGCGATATGACCCTTTCCGACGCGATGCAGCGCTGGAATGCCAGGACCGCAGCGACGCCGGCCTGGAAACAGCTCAGGACATTTGCGCATGCAAGGGAAGATCGCGCGCCCTGGACCGACACGCTGCGCATGGTGGACGGGCGGGCCTTGTCGATGCGCGCGGCACCACTGGCGGGCGGTGCGACGCTGGTTGGGTTCAGGATCGGTACCGTGCGTGCACCCAAAGTTGCCGGTGTGACCCGGCTTGACAGGCGCGCGGCGGGTGCATCGGGTTAGGGCTTGCCCCGCGCCACCAGGAAAATCGGACAGGTCTGCGGTTTGTGATTCAGTCACCGGCGGACCTGCGCTAGGTTTGTGCCATGCATGTCGCCCAATCACCTCCGGACGCCGAACCTGCCTGCTGGACCCGGCTGCTGCCCTCGGCCAGGGCGACTGCGGATCTGGCGGAACGTCTGGCGCCGCTGGTGGGTGCCGGTGATGCGCTGCTTCTGTCGGGGTCGATCGGGGCCGGAAAGACCCATTTCGCCCGCGCCCTGATTCAAGCACGGCTGCGCGCCGTCGGCCTGAGCGAAGATGTCCCCTCGCCCACTTTCACGCTGGTCCAGACCTATCATGCTGGCGAACTGGAGATCTGGCACGCGGACCTCTACCGTCTTGGCGGGTTGGCCGATGTCGATGAGCTTGGTCTGAGCGATGCCTTTGAAACCGCCCTGACCCTGGTGGAATGGCCCGACCGGCTGGATGGAAACTTGCCGGATCACCGCCTGGAGCTGGAATTCACAACCCTGCCAGAGGATGGGCAGCGCAGCCTGAACGTCGTGGCCCATGGCGCTGGCTGGCACCCCCGCATCAAAGCGTTGTCCGGGGTGTTCCGTGACTGAACAAAACGCGCCAGACGCTGCAATGATATTTGCCGCAGGCTTCGGGACGCGCATGGGCGCCTTGACCCGGAACCGCCCCAAACCGTTGATTCCGGTTGCCGGGCAGCCACTGCTGGATCGCGCCCTGGACCTTGCCCGGAACAAGGTGGATCGCATCGCAGTGAACGCCCACCACTGTGCCAATCAGATTGCCGCGCATCTGCACGGCAGTGACGTATCGGTGTGCATTGAAACGCCGGAAATCCTCGACACCGGTGGCGGGTTGAAGGCGGCGCTGCCGACGCTTGGGTCTGGTGCGGTTTATACGCTCAATCCCGATGTGGTCTGGACCGGTCCGAACCCGCTGCAAGAACTATGCGTCACCTGGCAGGCGCACAGGATGCAGGCCCTGTTGCTGTTGATCCCCGCCGATCTGGCAATCGGTCGCCAGGGCGGCGGAGATTTTTCGATGGATGCCCACGGCCGACTGACCCGTGGAGGCGATCTTGTCTATTCAGGCGCTCAGATCACCAACACCGACGTGCTGGCGCAGATGCCGGGCAAGGCCTTTTCGCTGAACCGGCTGTGGGATCGCCAGATTGCGGATGGCGGGTTATTCGGCACGCTGCACCGGGGCGGCTGGTGCGATGTCGGCTATCCGGAGGCGATTCCGCTGGCCGAAGACATGCTTGCACAGGACCAGTTCGCGCATGACTGAGCTTTTTGCCAGCACGCCGGGCGCGCGCATCTTTGGCCTGCCACCGGGCGCAGATTTCCCCCAGGCCCTGATTGACGGGCTGGTTGAACGCGCCTGCGGGGATCCCACGCTGCTGGGTCGCACCGAGATTTTCGTGAATACCCAACGCATGCGGCGTCGGCTGCGCGATCTGTTTGACGCGGGCCCTGCCCGGCTGGTCCCACGGCTGAGGCTGGTCACCGAACTTGGCCCTGCGACCCCGCTGCCCGATGCGGCGGCTGCCGTTTCGCCGCTGCGGCGCAAACTGGAACTTGGCCGTCTGATCCGCGGATTGATCGAGGCGGATCCAACCCTTGCCCCGCGGCGCGCCGCCTTTGATCTTGCCGACAGTCTGATTGCGCTGCTGGACGAAATGCAGGGCGAAGGTCTGGCCCCGGACGCGCTGGCCGCATTGAACATCGTCGACGCATCAGGCCATTGGCAGCGCAGCCTGGATTTCATCAATATCGTGCAGCGCTATTTCGACAATGCCGCCGCCCCGGATACCGAAGCCCGTCAGCGCCGCGCGGTCGAACAGATCGCGAAAAACTGGGAAGAAGCTCCGCCGACACATCCGGTGATCGTGGCCGGTTCGACAGGCTCTCGCGGGGCGACGGCGCTGTTCATGGCGGCTGTGGCAAAGCTGCCCCAGGGCGCGGTGGTGTTGCCGGGGTTCGATTTCACCATGTCGGGGGACCACTGGGGTGATCTTTTGCATGCAACAGGTGCCGAGGATCATCCGCAGTATCGTTTTGCCCGTTTCCTGGATCAGGTAAATCTGCCGCCCGCACAGGTCGTGGCCTGGCAGGCTGACAGGCGCGACGCGCGCAATCGGGTCGTTTCGCTTGCGCTGCGGCCAGCGCCGTTCACCCATCACTGGCTGCGCGACGGGCCTAGTTTGGGCGATCTGACCGACGCAATGGCCGGGGTTGATCTGCTTGAAGCGCCCACGCCGCGCACCGAAGCGCTGTCCATTGCGCTGCGACTGCGTCAGGCGGTCGAAGACGGCGTCGTGGCCGCGTTGATATCGCCCGACAGGACCCTGACACGCCGGGTGGCCGCCGCCCTGGATCGCTGGGGCATCGAACCCGACGACAGCGCCGGGCGACCGCTGGACCTGTCACCGCCGGGGCGGTTCCTGCGGCAAATTATGGCTCTGACACAGCAGAAAACCACCGTCGAAGGTTTGATTGCGCTGCTCAAACATCCGCTTTGCGCATCGGGCGCGGATCGTGGCGACCATTTGCGCATGACCCGCGATCTGGAACTTTCGCTGCGCAATCGGGGCCCGGCCTTTCCGGACAAGGCCAGCCTGGACAGATGGGCAATAGACCGGCCCGAACGTCAGGCCTGGGCAGATCGGATTTCCGTCGCGCTGGACGAGGTCGCTGATGCAGAGGCGCCTCTGGCAGATCACCTTACCCATCTGATCCACTGTGCGGAAACCCTGGCGCGGGGCGCAGATGCGGTGGGTTCCGGCGATCTGTGGGGGGCCGAGGCTGGCAAGGCCGCACGGCAGGCCTTGACCGATTTGCTGGCAGAATCCGATGCCGCCGGGCCAATCTCGGGTCAGGACTTTGCCGATATTCTCGGCGCGGTTCTGGCCGCGATTGATGTGCGTGACCCGGTGCGGTCCCATTCCGGTGTGATGATCTGGGGCACGCTGGAGGCGCGCGTGCAGGGGGCCGATCTGGTGATCCTCGGCGGGCTCAACGAAGGCACCTGGCCGTCGACGCCCGCGCCCGACCCCTGGCTGAACCGTGCCATGCGCGCCGAAGCCGGTTTGCTGTTGCCCGAACGGCGCATTGGCCTGTCGGCGCATGATTTTCAGCAGGCCATCGCCGCGCCATCCGTCGTTCTGTCGCGCGCGAGGCGCACCACCGATGCAGAAGCGGTTCCGGCGCGCTGGGTCGCGCGATTGACAAGCCTTTTGGACGGGCTGGCCGAATCCGGCGGGTCAGAGGCGCTGGCGTCAATGCGCATGCGCGGCAATCATTGGTGCGACATGGCCGCAGCGCTGGACGCAGATCTTGAAACGCAACGCCTGGCGCATCGGCCTTCCCCGAAACCCCCCGTCGAACACCGCCCGAGGCAATTGTCAGCCACGCAAATTCAAACGTTGATCCGTGACCCATACGCGATCTATGCCCGGCACATTCTTGATCTGAAGCCGCTCAATCCGCTGCGTCCCAGCCCCGATGCACGGTTTCGGGGATCGGTTCTTCACAAGGTGTTCGAACGGTTCATCGACCAGGGCGTCCCGACTGATCCGGCAACAGCGCGCGACGCCTTGATGATCGCTGCGCGCACGGTCCTGGCGGACGAAGTTCCCTGGCCGGTGGCACGCAGCCTTTGGCTGGCACGGATCGCGCGGGCCGCCGGTTGGTTCATCGAAACAGAACTTGCGCGTCAGTCCGACATACTGGACTCGACGACCGAGGTTACGGGGCATCTGGATCTTGCAGATCCCGAATTTCATCTGGTGGCCAAGGCGGACCGCATTGACCGGCTGCGCGACGGAACGTTGGCCATCTATGACTATAAATCCAGCCCACCCAGCGCCCGGCAGATCAGTGCCTTTGACAAGCAGTTACTGCTGGAATGCCTGATTGTTCGTTGGGGCGCGTTCAAGGGTATCGCACCGGCAACGGTGTCGCTTGCCAGCTATATCGGCCTGGGTGCAACGCAAAAAACAGTCTCTGTTTCACCTGAAGAGGGTGAATTGGCGCAAGGGCTTGCGGACCTGAAGACCCTGATTGCGGCGTATTGTGACCCCGGCAAGGGCTACCTGGCGCTGCGCGCGATGGAAGATGTCAGCTATACCGGGGATTACAATCATCTGGCACGTTTCGGCGAATGGTCACTTGGCGAAGGGAGCGGTGAATGAGCGCCCTGAACGAAGCCACGATACGCCAGCATCAGGCCGCGGATCCGGCCGGATCCACCTGGCTGTCGGCCAACGCAGGCTCGGGCAAGACGCGGGTGCTGACCGACCGGGTTGCGCGTCTGCTGCTGCAAGGTGTGCCACCGCAGAACATTCTGTGCCTGACCTATACCAAGGCCGCCGCGTCCGAGATGCAGAATCGCCTGTTCAAGCGCCTTGGGGAATGGGCCATGCTGCCCGAAGATGTGCTGCGCGAAGCACTTTCTGACCTTGGCGTCGATCACATTGCGGATCTGCCCCGCGCCCGCACCCTGTTCGCCCGCGCCATCGAAGCGCCCGGCGGGCTGAAAATCCAGACGATCCATGCCTTTTGCAGCGCGGTCCTGCGCCGCTTTCCCCTGGAAGCGGGCGTGTCACCGCAGTTTGTCGAAATTGACGAGCGGGCCCAGAAAATACTGATCGGCGATGTGCTGGAAGCGATGGCCGATGACCCCCAAGCCGGCCCTTTGGTCGACGCGCTGGCGTTGCACTACACAGGCGAAGACATCGCCCGGCTTGCCGCCGAAATGGCCCGCCACCGGGCAGAGTTTGAAGACCCCATGTCCCGGGATGAGGTCTGGAAACGGTTCGGACTCGAATCGGGACTGACCGGGCAGGATCTGTTGGACCGTGTTCTTGAACCACCGTCGAGGGGCGTGATCAGCGATCTGATGCCCATCCTTCGAACGGGTAAGTCCAACGATCAGAAAGCCGCGACAGAGCTGGCCGGATTTGACCCTGATGCACCAGATATCGGGGATCTTGTCGCTTTTGAGAGTGTCTTTTTGACCGGCAGCGGCGCCAAGGCACCTTTCGCGGCGAAAGTCGGTGCATTTCCAACGAAAGACAGCCGCTTGAAAGTGGCGGAGCCGACAGCGCTCGACGCGTTGATGGAACGTGTTGCCGATGCCCGACCGGTGCGGCTGGCCCTTCTTGGCGCTGAGAAAACCGCAGCGCTGCACGGTTTTGCCGCCGGCTTCCTGCCACGGTATAGCCGCGAAAAACTGCGGCGCGGATGGCTCGACTTTGACGATCTGATCCTGAAAACCCGCAGATTGCTTAGCGAGCCTTCGGTGGCAGACTGGGTCCTGTTCCGCCTTGATGGCGGCACCGATCATATCCTTGTGGACGAAGCGCAGGACACAAACCCGGTGCAATGGCAGGTGATCGAGCTTCTGGCCCGTGAATTCGCCGCCGGGCACGGCGCGCGGGCCGACACGCACCGCACCCTGTTCGTCGTGGGCGATCGCAAGCAATCCATCTATTCGTTCCAGGGGGCCGACCCGGATGCGTTTGACCGCATGTTCGACCACTTCGAAGACCGCCTTGGCGCCGGTGTTCAACGGTTGGAGTTGCGGCATTCATTCCGATCATCGCGCGCGATATTGCAGGTCGTCGATGCGACATTTGCCGGTGACGCGGGCGCGGGGCTGGGGCAGAGCACGTTGCACGAAGCCTTTCATGAAACGATGCCCGGGCGTGTCGACCTGTGGCCGATCATCGACAACCCGGAAAAACAACCGGACAAAGACTGGTTTGATCCCGTGGATCTGCCGGGCAAACAGGATGCCAAAAGTCAGCTGGCCAGCGCGATTGCGCAGGAGGTCAAACGCCTGATTGATGCCGGGGTCACCTTGACTGATCAAGAGGGCAAGACGCGCCGGATCAGCGCCGGGGATATCCTGATCCTGCTGCAACGCCGGTCGCAGATGTTTCATCAGATTATCCGGTGCTGCAAGGCCGAAGGGCTTGCTGTTGCCGGTGTTGACAGGCTGAAGCTGAATGACGAACTGGCCGTGCGCGATATCACCGCTTTGTTGTCGTTTCTGGTCACGCCCGAAGACAACCTGTCCCTGGCCACCGCCCTGCGATCCCCCTTGTTCGGCTGGTCGGAAGATGCGCTGTACAATCTGGCACAGGGGCGTGATGGGGCGTTCCTGTGGCAAGCCATGCGGGATCGTGATCAGACCAGCGAGGCACGTCAAACACTCGATCTGTTGCGCCGGGATGCAGATTTCCTGCGCCCCTATGAGCTGATCGAGCGTATTCTGACCCGCCATCATGGCCGGGCCCGCCTGCTGGGGCGGCTTGGCGTCGAAGCGGAAGACGGGATCGACGAGTTGCTCAATCAGGCGCTGGCGTATGAGCGGCTGGAAGTGCCCAGCCTGACGGGATTCCTGGCCTGGCTTGACAGCGGCGATGTCGAGGTGAAACGCGAACTGGCGGGAAAAGGGCGTGCCATTCGGGTGATGACGGTTCATGGCGCGAAGGGGCTGGAAGCGCCGGTTGTCATTTTGCCGGACACCCTGCGGGATCAGCGCGCCGGCGCGGATGAGCTGTTGGTTCCGCCGGGAGAAGCCCCCCTGTGGAAGCAGCCAAGGGACGAAAGGCCCCCCATACTTGCTCGTGCGGTGGATGCGCAGACGGCGGCGGACGCAGCTGAACGCCGCCGGTTGCTTTATGTTGCGATGACCCGCGCGGAAAACTGGCTGATCGTCTGTGGCGCAGGCCAACGCCCGGCAGGGTCGACAAGCTGGTACGATCTGGTCGAAACCGGAATGACGGCGGTCGCACCCGCTGAACTCGGAACCCCGGCAGGCGCTGGCCAACGGTTTGAGACGGGCCTCTGGGCCGATCCGATTGCCGAGATGGGTGATGAACCGGCGTCAGATCCTGCCGGATTGCCGACATGGATCGGTGAACCGGCACCCAGGCCGGATAGTTCGCTGCCGACGCTGTCGCCCTCGGACCTCGGCGGTGCCAAGGCGCTGGCTGGGGAGCATTCCGGTGAAGCAGATGAAGCGGCCAGCCTGCGGCGCGGTCGTCTGATCCATCTGGCGCTGGAGCATCTGCCAGAACTGGCGAGGTTGGCGTGGGAAACCGATGGGGCCGCGATCCTGCGGCAAAGCCCCGACCGGCCCGACGCCGATGAAATTGCTGAATGTCTGGCCCATGCCATTGCCGCATTGGACAGCCCAGCAATGGCCGATGCACTTTTGCCCGGCGCGCTGGCCGAGGTTGGGGTGACGGCGACGCTTGAGGAACTGGGCGGGCAACGCATTCACGGCACAATCGACCGGCTGATCGTGTCAGACGACCGCGTTCTGGCCATCGACTACAAATCGAACCGGATTATTCCTGCGAACCCTGATGCGGTGCCCGACGGGCTGTTGCGTCAGATGGGCGCATATGCCGCCGCGTTGGCGCAGATCTATCCGGATCGCCGGAACGACACCGCGATTCTGTGGACCGGCGGGCCGGTTCTGATGCCACTTCCGCACGACATCGTGAGGATGGCACTGCGCCGCACCACACTCCCTTGACCCGGGCGTGCTGCATTCCTAGGTTCGATCCCTGACACGAATTCACACCTTGCAGGAGATTCCGCCATGGCCACCGTTGCCGTAACCGATGATACTTTTGATGCCGAAGTGCGCCAGTCCGACGTGCCGGTCGTCGTCGATTTCTGGGCTGAATGGTGCGGCCCCTGCAAGCAGATCGGCCCGGCCCTGGAAGAACTGTCGGACGAATACGACGGCAAGGTGAAGATCGTCAAAGTCAACGTTGACGAGAATCCGAATTCGCCCGGTCAGCTTGGCGTTCGCGGCATTCCCGCGCTGTTCATGTTCAAGGGCGGCGAGGTTGTATCCAACAAGGTCGGCGCCGCGCCAAAGGCGGCGCTGCAAAGCTGGATCGACGAAGTCGTCTGATCCGCTGTCTGTCCGGTAAGAATCAAGGCGCCCCGCGGGCGCCTTTTTTCATCCGAAGGCAACCTCGGCCAGTTTGCGGATCCGCTGAAACCGGATGTGGTGAAGCATTGACGACCCCTTGTCTTCTGGCGGCACCCGCACCCAGTCAATCAACAATTGAAGTTTCAACATGAAGGCCACCGATGCGTCGGCCGGGCCAACAATGTCATAGCCTTCAAAGAATGCTGCCAGCGCGGCCGGTGCAACGGCGCTTCCCGTTTTCAGATGATCGAGGTCACCATAAACCTCGGCATGGTTCAGCAGGAACCTTGCGATATCAAAGCCCACAGGTGTCGGACCCTGCCCCGAAAAATCTATGCCGGTCGCACAGCCGTGATCATCCAGCAGGATGTTTCGCATGTTCATGTCGCCATGTTTGACGGCGCTGACTGTAGGGCCCTGATCAAAAGACCGCGCCCAACCGGGCACATGCCGCGCATGCGACAGGAACACCGCCGGGGCGCGAATTTTCAAGGTGCCATCCCCGACCTGTCGACCCAGATCTGCGATGTGATCAACCATGTATCCGGGCTGGAATCGACGCTGTTCCTGCGCAGCACTTTTGTGAAATGCGGCCAACCAGGCACCCGCCCGGCGCAATGCCGGCATCGGATCGGATGTATCCGCACAGAGTGCGTCAACCGTTTCGCCCGGCGCGCAGTCCATAAGACAGATACAGGCCTCCGGATCCGTTGCCAGAATGCGCGGCGCATTGGCTGTCGGGTGTCCGCGCAACGCCGCCTCGGCCCGGCGCTGGGCAGACGTTGCGGCGCGAAACCTGTCCTGATCAACCGGTGCGAATATGCGTTTCACAATGACCGAGCGTTGCGGGCCGTCCAGCCGCAGCACAAGATGCGCACGCCGGGCGTCCCTGCGATGCCAGCTGTCATTGGGTTGAAAGGCATCAGGCGTCAGCCCCGCCCGCAGCGCAAGCGGCACCCAGTCGTCAAGCAGCTGACTGATCCATTTGTCGCGCATTCGTCTTTGGCCTTCTGCCTTTCAGGCGGGGTTGCAACCCCGGACTCTGCCACTCATATAGCCCAGGAACAAAGGGGGCGAGATGCAGGACGATAGTTTTCCCGGCTGGCACGGAACGACCATCATCGGTGTACGCAAGGGTGGCAAAGCGGTTGTTGCCGGCGACGGCCAGGTCAGCCTGGGCCAGACCGTCATCAAGGGCACGGCGCGCAAGGTGCGGCGCCTGTCGCCCGGCGGTCAGGACGTAGTCGCCGGATTTGCCGGGTCGACGGCAGATGCGTTTACCCTGCTGGAACGACTGGAAACCAAGCTGGAGGCAACCCCCGGCCAGCTTCAGCGCGCCGCGGTCGAATTGGCGAAAGACTGGCGCACCGACAAATACCTGCAAAAGCTTGAGGCGATGCTGATCGTCACCGACGGGTCCGCTCTTTATGTGATCACAGGCGCCGGGGACGTTCTTGAACCCGAACATGACGTGGCCGCGATCGGGTCTGGCGGCAACTATGCGCTGGCCGCGGCACGGGCGCTGATGGATGGTGATCTTGACGCTGAAACCGTGGCCCGCAAGGCGATGGCGATTGCATCGGATATCTGCGTCTACACAAACGGATCGCTGACTGTTGAGGTGATTGATCAATGACCGACCTGACCCCGCGCGAAATCGTCAGCGAACTTGACCGGTTCATCATCGGCCAGAAGGATGCAAAACGCGCCGTGGCCGTTGCCTTGCGCAATCGCTGGCGTCGCAAACAGCTCGCCGATGATCTTCGTGATGAGGTTTATCCAAAGAACATCCTGATGATCGGCCCGACCGGCGTCGGCAAAACCGAAATCTCGCGCCGTTTGGCAAAGCTAGCGCATGCGCCATTCCTGAAGATCGAAGCAACAAAGTTTACCGAAGTTGGCTATGTCGGGCGCGATGTCGAACAGATCGTGCGCGATCTGGTCGAAGCAGCAATCACCATGACCCGCGACCGGATGCGCGAAGACGTGACCGCGCGCGCCAGGCTGCCGAAGACCGGGTGATCGACGCGCTGACCGGGGAAGGGGCGCGCGACCGCACCCGCGAAATGTTCCGCGAAAAGCTGAAACGCGGAGAGCTGGACGAGACCGAGATCACGCTGGAACTGGCCGATACCTCGAACCCGATGGGAAATATTGACCTTGGCGGGCAGGGCGGCCAGATGGGCATGATGAATATCAGCGATCTGTTCGGAAAGGCGTTTCCGGGCAGAACAGTGACGAAAACCATGACAGTCTCGCAGTCTTATGACGCGCTGATCGGGGAAGAGGCTGACAAGCTGCTGGATGATGAAACGGTGACGAAAACCGCACTGGACGCGGTCGAGCAGAACGGCATCGTTTTCCTGGACGAGATTGACAAGGTCTGCGCCCGCGCCGATGCGCGGGGCGCGGACGTCAGCCGCGAAGGCGTGCAGCGCGATCTGCTGCCGCTAATCGAAGGCACAACCGTTTCGACCAAACACGGACCAGTCAAAACCGACCATATCCTGTTCATTGCCTCGGGTGCGTTCCACATCGCCAAACCCTCGGATCTACTGCCCGAACTTCAGGGCCGCCTGCCGATCCGGGTCGAGTTGCGCGCCCTGACTGAACAGGACTTCGTGCGGATACTGACCGAAACCGACAACGCGCTGACCCTGCAATACACCGCGCTGATGGGGACCGAACAGGTCACCGTTGATTTCACCGAAGACGGCATCAAGGCCCTGGCCCATATC
Organism: Paracoccaceae bacterium; assembly: GCA_012103375.1. Taxonomy (NCBI): domain Bacteria; kingdom Pseudomonadati; phylum Pseudomonadota; class Alphaproteobacteria; order Rhodobacterales; family Paracoccaceae; species Paracoccaceae bacterium. The sequence continues at coordinate 3,466,352 of WLWX01000001.1, read as the reverse complement.
GCGTCCGAGGTGAACCAATCAGTGGAAAACATCGGCGCGCGCCGCCTCTACACGGTGATGGAGCGGGTATTCGAAGATCTGTCCTTCAACGCCCCCGATCGCGGTGGAGACAGCGTCACGGTCAATGCCGCTTTTGTTGAAGAGCATCTGGGCGAGTTGATGAAATCCGCCGACCTGGGCCGTTACGTGCTGTAATCTGAAAGACCGGCCATTCGCCCACAACGCGAAAGTCTGCCCTGCCCGCACCCGTCTTTTCGCCAAAAATACTCCGGGGAGGTCTGGAGGGGCTGGCCCCTCCAGCCATCGCCAAGTTGCTGAGATTACGGAATAATCTTTCTCTGCACCCTGCAAGCAAATCTATTCACTTCCCTTTTCGGCCAAAGCGGCACAGATGTTGCCCATGGGTTTCCTGACATTTCTGCGCGCAAACGCGCCATTCCTTGGTGCAGGGGCGCTTCTGGCGTTTACGTCAAGCTATGGGCAGACATATTTCATCTCGCTCTTTGCAGGTGAAATTCGGGGCGCGTTCGGGCTGAGCCACGGCGCCTGGGGCGGGATCTATACGGTTGGAACGATGATATCGGCGGTGGTCATGATCTGGGCCGGGGTGCTGACCGACCGTTTTCGCGTCCGCCATCTTGGGGCGATTGTCGCGGTTGTTCTGGCGCTGGCCTGCCTGCTGATGGCCGGGGCGCAGAATGGCGCGATGTTGATCCTGGCGGTGTTTCTTCTGCGCTTTGCGGGGCAGGGCATGATGAGCCACCTCAGCGTCGTTGCCATGGCCCGTTGGTTTGTCGCCACGCGGGGGCGGGCACTATCGATTGCAGCTATGGGGTTTTCGTTCGGGCAGGCGATACTGCCGATTCTGTTCGTCGCACTTCTGGTCCGGTTTGACTGGCGTTGGCTTTGGCTGCTTGCCGCTGTGATGGTGCTTTTGACCATGCCGGTTCTGGCGCGGTTGCCGCGTGCGGAACGCACACCGCAATCCATCGCCAGGCAAACCCAGTCCGTTGGGATGCAGGGTCGTCACTGGACCCGCCGCGATGTTCTGCATCATTGGCTGTTCTGGATGATGGTGCCGGTGCTGCTGGGCCCGCCTGCCTGGGGCACGGCGCTGTTCTTTCAACAGGTGCATCTGACCGAGGTGAAAGGCTGGGCGCTGGTTGACTATGTGGCCCTGATGCCGCTGTTCACCGCTGCCGCTCTGGGCGCAACACTTGTCGCCGGAGCATTGATTGACCGCTTCGGGTCTGCGGTGCTGGCGATGGCCTATATGGTCCCTTATGTTGTGTCCTTCGTTATCATGGCCGCCGCCGAAACCCTGTTCGGCGCAGCGATCAGCCTGGTGGTATTTGCCCTTGGTTCAGGCATCCAGGCGACCGTGCCAGCAGCCCTCTGGGCCGAATTCTTTGGCACCAGACATCTGGGATCCATCAAGGCGCTGTCCGCGGCGCTGATGGTCTTCGGCTCCGCCATTGGCCCGGGCATCAGCGGTGTCCTGATCGACTGGGGCCTTAGTTTTCCACAGCAGATGTGGGGCTATGCGGTCTATTTCGCGGTGGCCGGAGTCATCATCACGCTGGGATTGCTGCCGGCGCGGAAATTGTTGCCATCAGCGCCTGAGGTAGACATACAACGCACCTGAGCCTCCATGGCGCGGATGCGCTGGCGTGACTTGCTGGACCATCGCAGCCAGCGCAGGCCCATTCAACCAGCGCGGCACTTGATGACGCAACACACCCATGCGTTCGGGAATCGGGCCGCCACCGTCGCGGTTGCGCCCTTTACCAGTGATGACCAGCACAAGGCGGCAACCGCGTGCGCGGGTCGAAGGGATGAAACCGAACAGCGCGCCCTGAGCCTGGTCCAGGGTCATCCCATGCAGGTCAAGTCGCGCTTCGGGCCGGGATTTGCCGCGCTTCAACCGCGCGAAGGTCTTCTTGTCCATGCGCAACGGGACGGCGTCCAATTGCTCGGCCACGCTTGGTGCCAGATCGTGTCGCGGCGCTTCGGATGCCTGGCTGCCCAATCGAAACGGGGCAGGGGCAAAGGCGGGTTTGACAGGTTTTGGCGGTTTCTTGACTGCGGCGGGTGGCGGCTGAATCAAAGGTTGCCGGACATCCGGCCGCAGAGGGGTTGTGGTTTTGGCAACCCGCCGCCACAGGTCTTCGTCTTCGGGCGACAAAGGCCGCCGTTTGCGCGCCACGTCGCCCTAGCCTTCGGGCACCAGCGCAAAGGCGCGCTGGATCGGCATCAGCACCACGATCCGGCCCGGATCCTTGATCCGGCCAGCCTCGCGCCCGGCCTCGGATCCCGTGCCATAGAATATGTCGGCCCTTTGCGCACCCTTGATCGCCGAACCGGTATCCTGCGCAATCATCAGGCGGCGAATCGGGGATTTTCCGTGTTTTTCCAGCCAGACAGGCGCACCCAGCGGCACATAATCGGGGTCCACCGCAACAGTGCGGTTTGGCGTGATCGACCGGTTCATCGCACCAAGCGGTCCCTTGTCGGCGGCCACGCGATTCACCTCGCGAAAGAAGACGAAGCTGGGATTGTGGCGCAGCAACCGGGCCCCTTCATCGGGGAACTTCTTGACCCAGTTGCGGATCACCTGCGCCGAAACCTTATGGGCCGGCAACAGCCCGCGGCGCACCATCTCGGCCCCGACCGAGCGATAGGGGTGCCCGTTGTTGCCGCCGTAACCGACGCGGATCACCCCACCATCGGCCAGACGCACGCGCCCGGAGCCTTGCACCTGAAGAAAGAACACATCAACCGGGCTTTCGACCCAGGCAATTTCCAGATTGCGCCCGTCCATCAGGTTCTGTTCTTCAATCTCGCCGCGGGTGTACCAGGCGGTGCCGGGCGGGATCGTGCTGGGTTTGCGATACAGCGGATAGCGGAAGCGTTCGGTCGGGCGGCGGCTGCCCAGAAGCTCGGGCTCGAAATAGCCGGTGTAGAGGCCGGGATTGCCGTCTTCGATCAGGACCGGACGGAAGAACGCTTCGAAGAATGTGCGTGCGTTGGATTGCCGGCGTGCCAGAATACAGACCGGATCCCAATCGGCATCGTCCATATCGGTACAGGTCGACAGAAAGACGTCCAGCGCGGCGCGGTGATCGTCGCTTTCCCAGCCATCCAATTCATCGAAATCGAGAATTGTGTAACGGGCCTCGGCCATGTCAGCCCCCCAGAACAGCGCCAGTGCTGCCGCCCAGATTGCCAGCAGGCGAACCATCACTCGCCAGTAGCGACCAGTTGCCAGTTCGGATCGTCCGAGCCCATTTTGCGCGCAAAGGTCCAGATATCGCGCTGGCGCTTGATCTCGGTCGGGTTGCCTTCAACGATGTCACCGGCGTTGTCGCGCACGACCGAGGTCAGTTCGCCGACGAATTTGACCACCAGTTCACCCTCGGACGATTTCTTGGTGAAGCGGGCGTCTTGCAGGGCAACCTCGCGCAGGCCGACGAAATTGGCGTCGACTGTCAGGCCTTCTTTCTTGCGGTTCGCGATCACCTGATCGAAGGCTTCGGCCACATCTTCGGACAGGAACGCGCGGATACTGTCGATGTCGCCACCCTCAAAGGCCATCAAGATCATCTCATAAGCGCCTTTGGCCCCGCCGAGGAATTCCGTGAAATTAAAACCCGGTTCGGCGGTTTTCATCGCCGCCAGCGCTTTGGCGGCGGTCGAATCTTCATCTACGTGATCGGTGATGTCGCGGTCCGGGCCACCATCGATGACCTCAAGATCGGGACGGCCGCTTTTTGCGCCATCGCTGCGACCGGGCAGCGGTGCGGGCGGTTTTTCAAATCCTTCGCGCGTGCCGAGGACGTTTTTCAGTTTCACGACCAGGAATACCGCGACCCCGGCGAGCACCAGAAGCTGGATGACAGCAGACGACATGTGACCTCAATCTTGACCAATGGGCTTGGAAATCCCGCGCCCCGATCACTATGTATGGTGCGCGGGTGGACCTGTCCACCGTCGCCCCCTGGGTTCGGAGGATCACATGTACTTGTTTTTGGCCTTTCTGGCCGTTCCGCTGATCGAAATTGCGCTGTTCATTCAGGTGGGCGGGGCAATCGGCCTGTGGCCAACACTGGGAATCGTTGTTCTGACGGCGATTCTGGGCACTTGGCTGGTCCGTCAGCAGGGGGCGCTGGCCATCGCGCAGCTGCGCGGGTCGATCAACGAGCTTCGCGATCCAACCGAACCGCTGGCCCATGGCGCGATGATCCTGATCTCTGGCGCATTGTTGCTGACGCCAGGGTTCTTCACCGACGCCGTTGGCTTTGCCCTGTTGATCCCTGCGTTCCGCGCCGCGGCTTATCGCTGGCTACGCAGCAAGGTTACAGTGCAGCAGTTTTCCTATGGCGACCAGCAACCGCAGCGCCCCATGCGCGACGATATCATTGACGGTGACTTCAGCGATGTAACACCTTCGGATGGCAAACCGCTGCCCGGGGCACCCCAGGGTCCGCCATCAGGCTGGACCCGGCATTGAGGCCCGCGCGCACCCCTGATAAGGACGCGCCAACATTCATTCCCATCGCCAGGAGAGATTGATGGCCGAAACCGACAACGGTGCCGCAACCCCAGCGCCCGAGACCAAGCCGCAAGTTAAAATGAACGTGATGGCACAGTTCATCCGTGACCTGAGCTTCGAAAACATCGTCGCCCAGAAGGGCATTCAGGGTGAAGTGAACCCCGATATTCAGGTGCAGGTTTCGCTGGAACCGAAAAAACGTGCCGCCGAGGGCCAGTATGAGGTTGTGACGCGATTCAACGTCACCTCAAAAAATAAAGGCACCGAGGACACTCTGTTTCTGCTGGAATTGCAGTACGGCGGAATCTTCCAGATCGAAGGCGTGCCAGAGGAACAATTGCACCCGTTCCTGTCGATCGAATGCCCGCGGATGCTGTTTCCCTATATCCGTCGTCTGGTCGCCGACATCACCCGCGAAGGTGGCTTCCCGCCGCTTAATCTGGACAACATCGACTTTATGCAGGTCTATCGGAACTCGCTGGCCCAGCGCGCCAAGGCGGAAGGCAGCGCCGAGGAACCGCGCCCTAGTTGAATTTGCGCCACAGCGCATCATCGCCCATGCCGTCCACAAAGGCGGCATGGGCTTTTTTTTCGGCCGCACTCAGCCGGGTCGGCAGCGGGCTTGGCCGGGGCGTGGGCCGCCAGTCGTCCGAGATTCCCGCAACCGTCGTCGTCTGGTTCGAGGCGAGCGCAAAATCCGGCTGCCGCCCGCCAATCAGCTCCAGATAGACCTCTGCCAATATTTCGCTGTCGAGTAGCGCGCCGTGCAGGGTGCGTGAACTGTTGTCGATGTTGAACCGACGGCAAAGCGCGTCAAGCGACGCCGGAGAGCCCGGAAACTTCCGGCGTGCTATTTCCAGCGTATCAATTGCCTGATCCCAGGGGATCGGCGGCAGTTTCATCCAGCCTAGTTCCGCATTCAGGAACTTGATGTCGAAGGCGGCATTATGGATCACCAGTTTCGCATCACCAATGAAGTCCAGAAATGCCTGTCCGATTGCGGCGAACTTCGGTTTGTCGCGCAGGAAGTCGTCGCCAAGCCCGTGAACCTGAAACGCCTCATCCGGCATGGCGCGTTCGGGGTTGATATATTGGTGATAGGTCCGCCCCGTCGGGATGTGGCCATTCAGCTCTACCGCGCCGATTTCGACAATCCGGTCGCCGGTGCCGGGGTCAAATCCTGTGGTTTCGGTGTCCAGAACAATCTCACGCATCGGGCTGCCTTTGGTGGATTTTGTCCATGACGTTCTGAACGCACGCACGCGCGGCTTCAAGGCTGCTGGTGTCGATAATGTGATCAGCGCGGGCGCGTTTTTCGGCGTCCGGCATCTGACGGGCAAGGATCGTTGCAAGCTTTTCGGGCGTCATCCCGGGGCGGGCAAGGACGCGGGCGCGCTGTACCGCTTCGGGCGCCGAGACCACGACGGTCAGGTTCACGTCAGCGTCCGCGCCGGTTTCAAACAACAGTGGTATGTCGAGCAGGATAACCGGGGCATCTGATGTTGCAATGAACTGCGCCCGGTCTTCGGCAACCAACGGGTGCACGATCAGTTCGAGGCGCTTCAACCGCGCCGGATCACCCGAGATCCAATTGCTGAGCGCGGCGCGATCCACCGTTTCGTTTTTCGCCGCCTCAGGGCAGAGCCTTTCAAGCGGGGCGACAGCCGCGCCGCCCGGGCCATAAAGGCGATGAACAGCTGCATCCGCATCCCAGACCGCAACACCGTGGTCCGCAAACATGGCCGCGGTCGTGGTTTTTCCCATGCCGATGGAGCCGGTCAGGCCGATAAGGAAGGGCGGATGTCCGGTCTGGCGGTTCATGCGCGCAAGACGGCGCGGCGCAATTCGTCATCAACTTCGGGGGCGCGACCGAACCAGGCCTCGAACCCTGGCGCCGCCTGATGGAGCAACATTCCAAGGCCATCGACGACCGCGCAGCCATGCGCGCGCGCCGATTTCAGAAGCGGTGTTTCAAGCGGCGCATAGACGATATCGGTCACGGTGCAGGATGTCGGTAGGTCGGACAGGTCAAGGGTTAACGGTGCCTGCCCATCCATGCCCAGCGCCGTGGTGTTCACCAAAAGGGTGGTATCGGGCAGCGCGGCCTCCACAGTGTCCCAATCGATGACCTGAACCGAAGAACCAAGATCATCGGCCAGACGCTGCGATTTTTCGCGCGTTCGATTGGCAAGCAGGATGTCGCTGTGACCCGCTTCCACCAAGGCATGCAGAATGCCCCGCGCCGCGCCACCTGCGCCAAGCACCAGCGCTGTCCCGGATTCGGGCCGCCAATTTGGCGCACCTGCGGTCAGATTCGCAAGGAAACCGTAACCGTCGGTGTTATCGGCGTGAATCGCGCCATCTTCACCGAAGGTCAGGGTGTTTGCCGCGCCGATGGCTTTCGCCCGGTCTGTCGCCGTGGTTGCCAGGGCCAATGCAGCCTCTTTATGCGGAATCGTGACGTTTGCGCCGACGAAGCCGAGGCTCGGTAACTGGCGCAGGGCCTGGCCTAGGTCATCTGGCCCCACGTCGATCGGGATGTAGTGTCCGGGGATGTCATAGCGGGCCAACCAGTGACCTTGCAACGCGGGCGAACGGGAATGCGCAACCGGATGGCCAAGGACAGCGGCCAGGGGAATACGATGTATCATCTGGCAATATCTCCGCGCGTGGTGAGCCAGCCGAGCAATTCCAACAGCGGCAGGCCCAGAACGGTGAAATAGTCGCCTTCGATCCGGGTGAACAGGCGTGCGCCTTCTTCTTCCAGTTTATAGGCTCCGACCGAGTGGCGAATCGATTCCCAGTTTCGCGCGACGTAATCGGATATATACCCCTCTGAAGCGGTCCGCATTGTCAGGCGCACCTGCCCGACATGCCGCCAGAGCGGGCCCTGCGCACCGACCGCCACGACAGCGGAATGCAATTGATGGGTCTGGCCGGACAGCATAGTGAGTTGTTCGACAGCTTGTTCAGGCGTTTCCGGTTTGGCGAACACCTGACCTTTCAGCGACAGGATCTGATCGCACCCGAGAACCGTTGCCTCCGGGTGGCTGCGCGCCACTTTTCGGGCTTTCATATCCGCCAGAGCGTCGGCCATATCATGCGGGTTGGTGTCATCTGCCGCAAGACTGGCGCGCAGAGCATCCTCATCAATGCGGGCCGGATTGACCGTGACGGGAACGCCTGCGTTTTCCAACAGACTGCGCCGGATGGCAGAGGATGAGGCGAGGATCAACGGCATGATCTTTGTGTAACCATGTGGACAAGTCGGGTGCATAGGGACCCAAAAGCGCGCAGACGTCCAGTGCCCCGCCATATTTGGGTCGACGGGCCGGACACGGGGATCAGATGCCCAGAACTATCCACGGTGAAAAAACGTCGTTCATGCGGTGATGCGGTTTGTGGGGAAGACTGTTGTTAGTGCGTTCAAAGAAAACAATGCACAAGGGTATATCTTATATTCCCGTTTTATAACAGATAGTTATGTATTTTTTGGGATAACTGCGTGCTGGCGTATCCCCAAGGCCGGAAGTGTTGACATCCTTGTGGATCAGCAAAGTATCCCGGTTCTGCACAACCCCTACATCATCATCATCTTTTCTTTCTTCTTATATTATTATTAGAAGGAAGGCCGAAGAAGGATGTCTGAATGACCGAGGTTCTTTTCGCGATTTATCCCTGGGTCAAGGCGGCTCATGTAATCTCGGTCATCGCATGGATGGCAGGGCTGTTCTATCTGCCTCGACTGTTTGTTCACAATGCCGAGCAGGGGGAAAAGGGGCATGCAGCACTTCTGACCATGATGCAGGGCAAGCTGCTGAAGGTGATCATGCGTCCGGCGATGGTTGCGGCTTGGGTGTTCGGGCTGACCCTGGTGTTCACGCCCGGCATCGTCGATTGGGCCTCCTGGTGGCCCTGGTCCAAGGCGGCGGCAGTACTGGCGATGACCTGGTTTCATCATTGGTGTCTGGCGCGGCAGCACGAATTTGTGGCGGGGAAGAACACGCGGACCGGAAAGCACTATCGGTTGATGAATGAGGTGCCGACCGTGCTGGTTGTGGTCATCGTCATCTCGGTCATCGTTCGCCCGTTCTGAACAGCTTTTGTTGACAGGTCGCGGTGACGGCCTTATCTGCCTTGGTCAAGCGGCCCGTTCTGGTGCCGTGGTGATTTCCCAACCCAAACAGAACCGCGCGGCCCAAATGGCCCGGTTCAGGTGATATTTCAAAATGAGCCAAGATCGACTGACGCTTTCCGAGTTGAAAGCCCAAAGCCCCAAAGACCTGCTGTCCTACGCTGAAGAACTTGAGATCGAGAATGCCTCGACCATGCGCAAGGGCGACATGATGTTCGCGATCCTGAAAGAGCAGGCCGAGGATGGATGGGAGATCTCGGGCGATGGGGTGTTGGAAGTATTGCAGGACGGATTCGGCTTCCTGCGTTCGCCCGAGGCGAACTATCTGCCGGGTCCGGATGATATCTATGTGTCGCCTGAAGTTATCCGCAAATTCTCACTCAGGACCGGGGATACGGTCGAAGGGGTGATCAATGCGCCCAACGAGACTGAGCGGTATTTCGCGCTGGCCAGTGTCGAGAAGATCAACTTCGATGACCCGGAAAAGGCGCGTCACAAGGTGGCGTTCGAAAACCTGACACCGCTTTATCCGGATGAGCGGATGCAGATGGAGATCGAGGATCCGACAATCAAAGACCGTTCGGCCCGGATTATTGATCTGGTGGCGCCGATCGGAAAGGGCCAGCGGAGCCTGATTGTTGCGCCCCCGCGGACTGGTAAGACGGTGCTGTTGCAGAACATCGCCCATTCGATCGAGCAGAACCATCCGGAATGCTATCTGATCGTCCTTCTGATCGACGAGCGCCCCGAAGAAGTGACCGACATGCAGCGGTCCGTGAAGGGAGAGGTTGTATCGTCGACTTTTGACGAGCCGGCGACACGGCACGTGGCGGTTTCGGAAATGGTGATCGAGAAAGCCAAGCGGTTGGTGGAACATAAACGGAATGTTGTCATCCTGCTCGATTCGATCACACGGCTGGGCCGGGCGTTCAACACGGTTGTGCCAAGCTCGGGCAAGGTTCTGACCGGCGGTGTGGACGCCAACGCCCTGCAGCGGCCCAAGCGGTTTTTTGGCGCGGCGCGGAATATCGAAGAAGGTGGCAGCCTGACGATCATCGCGACGGCCCTGATCGATACCGGCAGCCGCATGGACGAGGTGATCTTTGAAGAATTCAAAGGCACGGGTAACTCGGAAATCGTGCTGGATCGTAAGGTTGCGGACAAACGGGTGTATCCGGCGATGGATGTGCTGAAGTCCGGGACACGCAAAGAAGAGCTGCTGACCGACAAGGCGAACCTTCAGAAGACCTATGTCTTGCGGCGCATCCTGAATCCGATGGGCACCACGGATGCGATTGAATTCCTGATCTCGAAACTGAAACAGACCAAGACGAATTCCGAGTTATTCGATTCCATGAATGCGTAACTTATTGTTCTAAAACAATGTGTTAAATATGTCTGACACGATCTTTGCAGAGGCGACAGCGCGCGGCAAAGCGGGTGTGGCTGTGGTGCGGCTGTCTGGGCCAGGTGCGCATGTGGCGGTTCAGGCGTTAGCCGGGGATTTGCCGCCAGCTCGGCAAGCACGCCTGCGGGTTTTGCGTGCCGATACGGACATTCTGGATGAGGCGCTGGTACTGACGTTTGACGCCGGGGCCAGCTTTACTGGTGAAGCGGTGGCAGAACTGCATCTGCATGGCAGTCGGGCCGTCGTGGCGGCGACCCTGGCGGCGCTTGGGCAGATGCCCGGACTTCGCCCCGCTGAGCCGGGAGAGTTCACACGCAGGGCGCTGGTAAACGGGCGTCTGGATCTGACCGAGATCGATGGCCTGGGCGATCTTATTGACGCCGAAACCGCAGCGCAGCGGAAACAGGCGCAGACCGTGATGGCCGGGGCATTAAGAGAGGCTGCGGAAGACCTGCGCAGGGATCTGATTCGCGCAGCGGCGTTGCTGGAAGCGTCGATTGATTTCGCCGATGAAGACGTGCCGGAAGATGTCGTACCCGAAGTCACCGCATTGCTGGGCCGGGCAGAGGAATGTATGCGCCAGCTGGTTGCCGGGTCTTACGCGGCAGAGCGGATCCGGGATGGGTTCGAAGTTGCGATTGTTGGTGCGCCAAATGTGGGCAAGTCGACATTGCTCAACCGGTTGGCGGGGCGTGAGGCAGCGATCACTTCAGATGTGGCGGGGACGACGCGGGACGTGATTGAGGTTCAGATGGATCTGCAAGGTCTGCCGGTCACCATTCTGGATACAGCTGGGTTGCGCGACTCCGAAGATACGGTCGAACAATTGGGCGTCGCGCGGGCGCGTGACCGTGCAGAAGCCGCCGACCTGCGCGTTTTTCTGACCGATGCGGATGAAATGCCCGAGGCGGCGTTGGTTCGGCCGGATGATATTGTGCTACGCTCCAAGGCAGATCAACGGGCTGCGATGTCGGAGGGCGCGGTGTCAGGCCTGACCGGGGCGGGCGTGAACTGCTTGATTGAGCGGATTGTCGAAATCCTGTCCGGGCGGGCGCAACAAGCTTCTGTGGCGACCCGCGATCGGCACCGCGTTGCGTTTCAGGATGCGCTGGCCTATCTGGACGCGGCGCGCGTGAAATTGGCGAATGGCCCGATCGGGCTCGACCTGGCGGCGGCTGAGCTGCGGATGGCAACGGCGGCAATCGACCAGGTGATCGGGCGCGTGGATGTGGAATCGCTGCTGGACGAGATTTTTTCTTCGTTCTGCATTGGAAAATGAGGAATGTTTCACGTGAAACATTTTGACGTTTTGGTGGTTGGCGGCGGGCATGCCGGGACCGAGGCGGCCCATGCGGCCGCGCGGCGCGGCGCGCGCGTGGCGCTGGTCACGCTGAAAGCCAGCGCGATTGGTGTCATGTCCTGCAATCCGGCGATTGGCGGGCTGGGTAAGGGCCATCTGGTTCGGGAAATTGATGCGCTTGACGGTCTTATGGGCAAAGCGGCGGATCGGGCTGGTATCCAGTTCCGGTTGCTCAATCGCTCGAAAGGGCCGGCGGTGCAGGGCCCGAGGGCGCAAATGGACCGTGGCCTGTATCGCGCGGCCATTCAGTCGATGATTTCGGATCACCCATGGATCACCGTGATCGAGGGCGAGGTTGTGGATTTTGTGCTTCAGGGACACCGCGTTGGCGGCGTGCTGCTGGCAAGTGGCGACCGCCTGACTGCAAGCGCAACCGTTCTGACGACGGGTACATTTCTGCGTGGTACGATCCATATCGGGACCGAACGCCGATCGGGTGGGCGTATGGGCGAAGACAGTGCCGGCCGCTTGTCAGCCCGTTTTGCTGACTTCGGTGTATCTTTGGGCCGCCTGAAAACCGGCACGCCGCCGCGGCTGGATAGTGCAAGTATTGACTGGACGGTTCTTGATATGCAGGCGGGCGACTATCAGCCCGAGATGCTATCGTTCTTGTCAGACGCGCCTTCGGCGCGACAGATATCATGTGGCATCACCCATACCAATGAGCGAACGCATCAGATTATTCGCGATAATCTGGCCAGGTCTGCCATGTATGGTGGCGAAATTGATGGGGTCGGCCCACGCTATTGCCCATCAATCGAAGACAAAGTTGTGCGTTTCGCCGACCGGGACGCGCATCAGGTGTTTCTGGAACCCGAAGGCCTGGACGTGCCGAGCGTTTATCCCAACGGAATCTCGACATCATTGCCGCAGGATGTGCAGGTGGATTATGTCCGCTCGATCAAAGGTCTTGAATCTGCAGAGATTTTGCAGCCCGGTTATGCCATCGAATATGATTATGTCGATCCGCGCAATCTGGCACCTTCGCTGGAACTTCCGGCGGCTGAGAACCTGTTTCTTGCTGGGCAGATCAACGGCACCACTGGATATGAAGAGGCGGGCGCGCAGGGGCTTGTCGCCGGGCTGAACGCTGCGGCGCGGGCCTATGGCCGTGATCTTGCGATACTGGACCGAACGACATCCTATACGGGCGTGATGCTGGACGATCTGACGACCCGAGGTGTCAGTGAGCCATATCGCATGTTCACATCCCGCGCCGAATTCCGCTTGTCCTTGCGGGCTGACAATGCGGACCAGAGGCTGACACCACTGGGCCAGCAGTTGGGCTGCGTTAGCGATACCCGCGCCAGGTTTTTTGAGGCCAAGCAGTCCGCGCTGGACAGTGCGCGTGCGTTGCTTGAATCGCAGATGATCAGTGCACCGGACCTGAAAACCACTGGAATCAATGTTAATTCAGACGGTCCAAAGCGATCTTTGTTCGACGCTCTGTCCATTCCCGGTGCGTCGGTGGCGGCTTTGGCTCAGGCCGTCCCGGATCTGGCGGCGATGGATCCCGAAATCGCCCGCCAACTGCATCGTGACGCGACATATGCACCCTATGTGAAACGCCAGATGGCGGATGTGGCCGAGCTGACACGGGACTCCATGACGCTGATTCCAGGCGATTTTTCCTATGTTTCCCTTGATGGCCTGTCCGGAGAGCTGCGTGAAAAGCTTGCCGCGATCCGCCCTGCCAACCTGGCACAGGCCGCCCGTATCGAAGGGATGACTCCGGCCGCTCTGACGCTGCTGCTGGCGCGTCTGCGGCAAGATGAGAAATCTGTTCGCAGTGCCTGATCTGGAAAATGTTTCACGTGAAACAATGGCGCGCCTGACCACATACGTCGCACTGTTGGAGAAATGGAACTGCCGGATCAATCTCATCGCGCCTGCGACGACCGAAGATATCTGGAACCGGCATATCCGCGACGCGCTACAGCTGTATCCGATGGCGAAAACCGCGCAAAAATGGGCAGATCTTGGCAGCGGCGGCGGGCTGCCCGGCCTTGTGGTGGCGATTCAGGCGGTCGAACTGGGTGGGCCAGACATGGTTCTTATCGAAAGCGATCAGCGCAAAGCCGCATTTCTGCGCCAGGTCATACAACAGCTGGATCTAAAGGCGCGCGTGGCAATCGACCGAATCGAATCCCTTGAACCACTGAACACTCAGGTTGTTTCCGCCCGCGCCCTGGCACCGCTGCCGAAACTCCTCGGGTATGTTGCGCGCCACCTTGCCAGTGACGGCAAAGCATTGCTGCCAAAGGGGCGTTCCTGGAAATCCGAGCTGTCAAATGCACAACAACGGTGGACCTTCGACTACAAGGTCTGGCAAAGTCGCACCGACCCCGAGGCCGCAATTCTGGAGATCACCTACCTTGAGCCAGCCTAGGTGGACGCAGCCACGCATAATTGCCATCGTCAATCAGAAGGGCGGCGTTGGAAAGACCACAACGACGATCAACCTGGGTGCCGCGCTGGCGGAATCCGGGCGCCGGGTGCTGATTGTCGATCTTGATCCGCAAGGCAATGCCTCAACCGGTCTGGCGATCGAAGATCGCAGCAAGACGACCTATGATCTGCTGCTGGAAGGCGCGCCGCTGGCTGAGATTGTTCAGACCACAGCGATTGAAAATCTGGCCATTGCGCCGGCCACCACTGACCTCAGCTCGGCAGACATGGAAATGATGGCCAATGAAAGCCGGAGTTTCCTGCTACGCAATGCGCTAACCCAGGGCGGCGTTTCTGATGATTTTGATGTGGTTCTGATTGACTGCCCGCCGTCGCTGTCGCTGCTGACTGTCAATGCAATGGTGGCCGCAACGTCGGTTCTGGTGCCGCTGCAATCTGAGTTCTTTGCACTCGAAGGGTTATCGCAACTCCTTCTGACTGTTCGACAAATCCGCAGCGCCGCCAATCCGGGCCTGCGTATCGAAGGCGTTGTGCTGACCATGTTTGATGGTCGCAACAACCTGGCGCAGCAAGTTGAAGCGGACGCACGCGAAACGCTTGGTGAACTTGTTTTTCACACAATCGTCCCACGCAATGTTCGGGTCAGCGAGGCACCGTCCTTCGGTCAACCCGTTCTGACATATGATTCCGGGTCCAAAGGCAGCCAGGCCTATCGCGCATTGGCCGCCGAACTGACCGGAGACACAACAGAGGGCGCAACCCCGTCATGACAGATAAGAAAATTCGAACCGGACTTGGCCGCGGCCTGTCCGCGCTGATGGCAGATGTTCCCGAAGGCTCTGCCAATGATCTGTTGCAGATCGACATTGATCAGATCCACCCCAACCCGGATCAGCCTCGCCGCAGCTTTCCCAAACACGAAATGGGAGAACTCGCCACCTCGATCCGTGAAAAAGGCGTGATCCAGCCGCTGATCCTGCGCCCGCACCCCAGTCGCACGGGCGAGTACGAGATTGTCGCCGGCGAACGCCGCTGGCGGGCGGCGCAGATTGCGCGCCTGCATCAGGTTCCCGCCGTGGTGCGGAATTTTGACGATACCGAAACGCTGGAAGTGGCGATCATTGAAAACATTCAGCGCGCCGACCTGAACCCGGTGGACGAAGCGCAGGCTTTTGACCACCTGATGAAGAAGTTCGGACACACGCAGGAACAGCTGTCCGAGGTATTGGGGAAAAGCCGCAGCCACATCGCCAACCAAACACGCCTTCTGTCGCTGCCCGCCGATGTTATCGAAATGTTGCAGGATGGCCGCCTGTCTGCCGGGCACGCCCGTGTGCTGGTGCCGCTGGAACATGCCTCGGATCTTGCCCGGCGTGTCGTCGCCCAAGGCCTGTCAGTGCGCCAGACAGAAGAGCTGGCGCGCAAAGCACCACCCAGCCCGAAAGCGGCAACCAAGCGGATCACCAAGGACGCCGATACCCGCGCACTCGAATCGGATCTTGCAGCCGCCATCGGCATGAACGTGACCATCAATCACAAACGCGGCGGTGCCGGCTCGCTTACGGTCAGCTATGCGGATCTGGAGGGGTTGGACGCGATCTGCCGTATGCTGTCGTCTGGGTCAGTCGGCCAATAGCTGTCGAAGAACCGCATTCAGCAGATTGTGTTGAAAAACTCCGAAATCAGAGCGTCGCGGATTTCTTGCGAAAACCTATGAAGCGAAATAGTCGGAAAGCTTTGACCACGAGACAGCGCATGGCTGCGCGTGAGCGCATGTAGGCGATTTGGGCCGACCCCCGCGCCAAAAATTTAGGATCGGGCTGCATGGAAAGAAAAATCATCGTTCAGGCCCTAAAACGGAGTTTTTCAACACAATCAGCAATGGGCGTCCCTTCGCGGTCAGTTTCAGGGTTTCATTTGCAGTGGAGAGCAATCCTTCCGATGATAACGCACTGATATTATTAGACAAAACATATTTGTTGCCATTCCAGGGAATGCCATCCCGTAACCGCAAACCCATCAACAAACGCTCATCCTGCGCTTGATGTGCGGTCAATTCCTGACGTTGCTCAACAATAGCTTCATCGGCTTCAACCGCCGCAAGCCACGCCCCCGGAGCACGCGGAGCTTCCGTCGACCAACGCGCGCCATCCAGCGTCAGCCGCCCATGGGCACCCGGCCCGATCCCGAACCAGTCGCCAGACCGCCAATACATCAGGTTGTGTCGCGCCTCAGCACCAGGCGCGGCGTGGTTCGAAATCTCGTATCCCGGCAGCCCTGCTGCATCCGTCATGCTCTGGGTCACCTCCCACAAATCGGCGCCCAGATCTTCGTCCGGCAATCCGCGCAGCCGTCCCCGCGCATACCGATCCCCGAACGCGGTGCCGTCCTCGATCGTCAATTGATACAGCGACAGAAGTGACGGCTTCATCGACAGCGCGCGCCCCAGTTCCTGGCGCCAGTCCGACAGGGATTGATCCTGGCGCGCATAGATCAGATCGAAACTGACACGTTCGAAGCTGGTGCGCGCCAGATCCAGCGCGCGCAGCGCCTCATCAACCGAATGCAATCGGCCCAGCGCCTTCAGATCCGCATCATTCAGCGCCTGAACACCCAGCGACAGGCGGTTTACACCGGCCGTGGCATATCCGGCAAAACGCTCCGCTTCGGACGAGGTCGGGTTCGCTTCGATTGTGACTTCCAAATCATTCGCACAGCGCCAGTTTCGATGCACACGCTCCAATATCGCGTCAACCAGTGATGCCGGCATCAGGCTTGGCGTGCCACCGCCAAGAAATACGGTGCTCAGAACTCGGTCCGGAGTTTCCACCGCAACCCGATCCAATTCCGCCAGATATGCGCTGCGCCAGCGGTCGTGGTCGATCCTGGCGGTTACATGACTGTTGAAATCGCAGTAGGGGCATTTCGCCTGACAAAACGGCCAATGCAGATAGAGGCCGAAACCATTCGTTTGCCAGTTTTCAGGTGAAACAGGCACGAACCATCGTTCCAAATGCGTCCGTCCGATGCGTCAGGGGCGCTTTCTGCGCGGGTGTCATTTCACCAAAGGTTTTGCTGTGGCCATCGGGCATGAACATCGGATCGAAGCCAAAGCCCTGGCTGCCGCGCACCGGCCAGACCAACTGCCCGGCAACCTCACCCGCGAAAATCTGATCCGACCCGTCCGGCCAGGCCAGGCAGAGCGTACAGCAAAACCGGGCCGACCATGGCTGCGCAGCATCAAGATGCGCCAGCCGATTCTGCACCTTGGTCATCGCGATCATAAAGTCCCGCCCATCGGGCGTTTCGGCCCAATCCGCCGTGTAAACCCCCGGCGCGCCGTCCAATGCATCCACCATCAAGCCGCTGTCATCGGACAGGGCAATCAACCCGCTGGCCTTTGCCGCCGCATGCGCCTTGATCCGGGCGTTGCCTTCGAAACTGTCCTCCGTTTCCTCCGGCTCATCCAGGCCCAGCGCCCCGGCCGATGTTACATCGACGCCATAGGGCGACAGCAGCGCCGAAATCTCGCGCAGTTTACCATCGTTATGCGTCGCAACGACCAGCCGCTCACTGCGCAAATCCGGCATCAGGCGACGGCTGCGTTCTGCGCCGCGGCAAGCTGATCGACGCCCAATTCGGCAAGATCGAGCAATTCGCTCATCTGGTCCCGGCTGAAGGTTGAACCTTCTGCGGACATCTGCACCTCGATCAGCCGCTTTTTGCCGGTCAGCACGAAATTGCCATCCACCCCGGCCTCGCTGTCTTCGGGGTAGTCCAGATCCAGAACCGCCTGCCCGGCATAGATCCCACAGCTTACGGCCGCGACATTGTCGAGTAGTGGGTCGCTGATCACATCGCCCGCCTTCATAAGCCGGTTCACCGCCAGCCGCAGCGCCACCCAACCCCCGGTGATTGCGGCGCATCGCGTTCCACCATCGGCCTGAATGACATCGCAATCGACAACAATCTGCCGCTCGCCCAGCGCCACACGGTCCAGTCCTGCGCGCAGCGATCGCCCGATAAGCCGTTGAATATCCTGCGTTCTTCCGGATTGCCCATTCTTCGCTTCGCGCCGCATCCGGGTGTGCGTTGCGCGCGGCAACATCCCGTATTCTGCAGTCACCCACCCCAATCCGGAATTCTTCAGGAACGATGGCACCCGTTCGTCCACGCTGGCAGTGCACAGCACATGGGTGTCGCCCATACGGATCAGGCATGACCCTTCGGCGTGGCGGGTCACATCGGTGTCGATCGACACATCGCGCATGACATTAGTTTCACGTCCCGATGGGCGCATGGGGTATCTCCTCAGATTTCGGTCGGGGCGTGATAGGCCCACGCCTGCGCGCATTGCAAGTCTGATTGACGCCAGCGCCGCGGCTGGCTTAATGATCTGCGCCCCATTGCAATCGGAACCCCATGTCTGACCGCCCCGGCCTGATCGACGAAATGAACGACCGTTCGCGCGAAGTGTTTCGCCGCGTCGTCGAAAGCTATCTAAGTTCGGGAGAGCCTGTCGGTTCACGCACCCTGACCCGCGCAATGTCCGAACAGGTTTCGGCCGCGACGATCCGGAATGTGATGCAGGATCTTGAGCATCTTGGCTTGTTGAACAGCCCCCATGTCTCGGCCGGTCGCATTCCGACGGAAACTGGCCTCAGAATGTTCGTGGATGGCTTGCTGGAGGTGCAGGACCTCGACGCGGATGATCGCCAGGCGATCGATGCGACGATGTCCAGCAATCAATCGGATGTCAGCGATCTGATGACCCGCGTTGGATCGGCGCTGTCGGGTCTGACCCACGGGGCCAGTCTGGTGTTGACCCCGAAACATGAAGCGCCCGTGCGCTTGTGGTGCTTGTCTTCGCGGATGGCCATGTGGAAAACTGCGTCTTCACACCGCCGCCGGGCCAGACCCCGTCATCCATGCGCG
Organism: Paracoccaceae bacterium; assembly: GCA_012103375.1. Taxonomy (NCBI): domain Bacteria; kingdom Pseudomonadati; phylum Pseudomonadota; class Alphaproteobacteria; order Rhodobacterales; family Paracoccaceae; species Paracoccaceae bacterium. The sequence continues at coordinate 3,447,553 of WLWX01000001.1, read as the reverse complement.
AGGCTGCGAATTTCCTGAATGCCCTGGCCGAAGGGCGCACCCTGTCCGAACTGCAACAGGTCGTCGCCCACGAAGTTACAGCCCGGCGCCGGGAACTCGACGTTCTGGCCCGTGATCTGGTTGAAAACGGCCTGGCCCAGTGGATCAACGAGGGCGAAGATCATGAGCGTCTGATCGTTCGCGGCCGCGCAAATCTTCTGGATGATGAAACCGACGGCCCCGATCTGGAACGCATCCGCAGCCTGTTCGACGATCTGGAACGCAAACGCGATATCGCCAGCTTTCTGGACCTGACGGATCGCGGCGATGGTGTGCGCATTTTTATCGGCTCCGAGAACAAGTTATTCTCACTTTCGGGTTCCTCTTTGGTGGTGTCTCCCTATATGAACGCTGATCGTAGAATCATTGGTGCGGTCGGCGTTATTGGACCGACCAGACTGAATTACGGGCGCATTGTGCCCATCGTGGACTATACCGCTCAGCTGATCGGTCGGATGCTGAGCGATCGCGGATAAGAAGGCGAAGAATGGCGAAGGCAAAGAAAAAGTCGGCGGACAGTAAATCCGAAACCAGGATCGAAGATGCGGCGCCCGAGGTGATGTCGCTGGATGAGATGCTGGCCGAAGCGATCGAGGCTGAGGCAGCGAATGATGCACCCTCAGATGACGAGGCGGAGTCAGAGGTCGCCGCATCCGAAGACAAGACCGTATCACTGGCACCTGATCCAGCTGATGCATCTGACGACCCCGAAGAAGCCGCCGCCGATGCTGCTGAAATCGCGGAAGAGATCGAGACGCTGCGCAATGAACGCGACGACATGCGCGACCGCTTCATGCGTGCCCTGGCTGATGCTGAAAACGCCCGCAAACGGGGTGAGCGGGATCGCCGCGAGGCGGAACAATACGGCGGCTCCAAACTGTCGCGCGATATGCTGCCGGTCCATGACAATCTGAAAAGAGCGCTGGATGCGGCACGCGACGCAGCAGGTGAAAAGCCCGAGGGCGACACAAAGGCCCTGATCGAAGGGGTTGAACTGACGATGCGCGAACTGCTGTCGGTTTTCGGCAAGCATGGCGTGCGCCCCGTCTCGCCCGATGTTGGCGGCAAGTTTGACCCGCAAATTCATCAGGCCATGTTCGAGGCCCCGGTGCCGGGAACGAAAGCCGGAGAGATCATCCAGGTCATGGCCGACGGCTTCATGCTGCATGATCGCCTGCTGCGCCCGGCGCAGGTCGGCGTTAGCTCGACACCGAAAAGCTAACATCTGCTTGCCCGGTGCCGTGTGACCGGGAACCCGGCCTGCGATGGGGCGCCGGGGCTAGGGCAAAGGCCGGGGGCCAGCCCCCAGACACGAGACACCTGGGGGCCAGCCCCCAGGCCCCCGGGATATTTTCAACAAGAAGAGGGGGAAAGAAAGTTGTTCTTGGCGTTGTGCGCTGGACAAGGTGTTGCTGTTTTAGCCCTTGGAATTTGACAGCATTTTCAATTCATAGATCAAATCAAGTGCTTCTTTTGGGCTCAATTCATCGGGCAGAATGTCGTCCAACCGATCATTTAGTGCATTCGGTGCCGTCGATGCCACTGCGGGTGCCGGTGTTGCGGCGAACAGCGGCAGGTCGTCGATCAGCGCTTTTGGCTTTGCGGCGCCCTCACGTTCGCCGGCTTCCAGCGCGGTCAGAACCTCGCGCGCGCGGCTGACCACGGCGTCCGGCAATCCGGCGAGTTTTGCAACCTGAACACCATAGGATCGGTCAGCCGCGCCTTTTCTGACCTCGTGCAGGAAGATGACCTCGCCCTCCCATTCGCGGACCGCGACAGTGGCGTTTTCAACACCCGTCAGCCGATCCGCCAGGGCGGTCATTTCGTGATAATGCGTGGCAAACAGCGCGCGGCAGCGGTTCACCTCGTGCAGATGCTCAAGCGTTGCCCAGGCAATCGACAGCCCGTCATAGGTAGCGGTGCCGCGCCCAATCTCGTCAAGGATCACCAGCGCGCGTTCATCGGCCTGGTTCAGGATCGCTGCGGTTTCCACCATCTCGACCATAAAGGTCGAACGGCCCCGCGCCAGATCGTCCGAGGCCCCGACCCGGCTGAAAATCTGGCTGACCAGTCCGATATGGGCCGACGACGCGGGCACATAACACCCGGCCTGCGCCAGCAGGGCGATCAGCGCGTTCTGGCGCAGCCACGTCGACTTGCCCGCCATATTCGGACCGGTCAGCAGACGGATCGCTGCACCGCCATCGGCGGTCAGGTCACAATCATTGGCGATGAAAGCCGCCCCTGATTGGCGGCGCAGGGCGCGTTCCACAACCGGGTGCCGCCCTGCCGTGATTTCGAACGCGCGGCTGTCGTCCACCACCGGGCGGCACCAGTTTTCCGCAATCGCCAGATCGCCAAGGGCAGTGGCCACGTCAAATTCGGCAAGCGCGGCAGACAGATCGCCCAGCACTTCCGAGTGCTCCAGAACCGATGCCGCCAACATTACGTAAATACGCTTTTCAATCTCCAGGGCGCGGCCCCCGGCGTTAAGGATCCGGGTTTCCAGTTCCGACAGGTCCAGCGTCGTGAACCGCACCGCATTGGCGGTGGTCTGGCGATGAATGAACCGGTCGCTCAGTGGCGGGGTGAGCATCTTTTCGGCATGGGTGGCGGTGGTTTCGATAAAATATCCCAGCACGTTGTTGTGCTTGATCTTCAGCGAGGCAACGCCGGTTTCGGCGGCATAATCCGATTGCATCCCGGCAATCACACCGCGCCCTTCGTCACGCAGTTTGCGCGCCTCGTCCAATTCTCCGCCATACCCTGCGGCGACAAAGCCGCCGTCGCGCGCGAGCAAAGGCGGTTCCGCAATCAGCGCAATGTCGAGGAGATCCTGCAATTCGTCATGCCCGATCAAGGCGGCGCGCGCCCGGTCCAACAGGTCCGGCAGTGCGATATCTCCAATCAGCACAGCAATTTCCGAGGCGACCCGCGCGGTATCGCGCACCGCAGCCAGATCGCGTGGTCCGCCCCTGTCCAGGGCCAGGCGTGACAGCGACCGATCAAGGTCTGAAACCTGTTTCAATGCGCTGCGCAGATTTGCCGAAAGGGCCGGGTTTTCAACCCAACATGCGATGGCATCATGTCTGGCCCGGATCACGTCAAGATCGCGCGATGGGCCAGACAGACGCCTATCCAGCAGCCGTGCGCCTCCTGCCGTTACTGTCCGGTCGATGGCGGCGACCAGTGAACCGTCGCGCCCGCCCGACAGGCTTCGGGTCAGTTCCAGATTTGCGCGGGTGGCCGCATCAATCTGAACGGCGCTATCTGCGGCCTCGCGCTTTGGGGGTAGCAGGCGGGGATGTTTGCCTTTCTGGGTCAGCAGAAGATATTCGGCAATCGCGCCCATTGCCGCGACCTCGGCCCGTTCAAATGCGCCGAATGCGTCGAGTGTATCGACGCTGTAGAGATCCTGCAGCCGGTCCCTGGCCCCGGTGCTGTCAAAACTCGCCCGTGCCAGCGGGGTCAGTGCCACCCCCTGTTCTTCTGCCACTTCGGCCAGATCGGGATATTGCGCGTCCGAGGTTAGCAATTCGCGCGGACGAAGCCTTGCCAGATCAGCCCCCAGGCGGACCTGCGGGCAGGGGCAGACGGAAAGCTCTCCGGTGGACATATCGCACCAGGCCAGGGCCGCCGATCCGCGCACCTCGGTCCAGGCGGCCAGCAGATTGGCGCTTCGGGCGTCCAACAGGGAGTCTTCGGTGAGTGTTCCCGGTGTAACCAATCGCACGACTTCGCGGCGCACAACGGATTTGGAACCACGTTTCTTGGCCTCGGCCGGATCTTCCATCTGTTCGCACACCGCGACGCGAAATCCCTTGCGGATCAGGGTCAGGAAATAGCCCTCGGCGGCGTGGTGCGGCACGCCGCACATCGGAATGTCTTCGCCACCATGTTTGCCGCGTTTGGTCAGGGCAATGTCCAATGCGCCTGCTGCCGCCACGGCATCGTCAAAGAACATCTCGTAAAAGTCGCCCATGCGATAAAACAGCAGCGCATCGGCGTGATCCGCCTTGATGGTCAGGTATTGCGCCATCATCGGCGTCGTGGCTTGGGCGGTTTGGGTCATGCGGGGACATTAGGCCTGCGCCACAGCGGCGAAAAGGTGGAATTGCATACCATAGGGCGCGCAACTATACGCCATCGCCATGACAGCAGACCAGATCATTCATCTATCGGACACGCCGCCCATCGGCGCCGGGTCGTCGCATTTTGTTTTTGAACATCCGGATGACCCAGATGGGCTGATCAAACTGCCGCAGCCGATCATTTCAACACTCAAGTTCCGATTCTATGAACGGCGCCATCGGGTGACCGCGCAGCGCGCGCTGGATCGCCAGAACCTGATCAGTGGCCGGGTTCCCGTCGCGCTCTACCGGGGTCGGGTCGAAACCGATCTTGGACCGGGATATGTGGTCGAGCGGATTAATGACGGCGTCGGCAATCTGGCCCAAACCTGCGAACAATACCGGCATGCGGGCAAGCTGGAGCCTGCCATTCTTGCCGCCCTGAACACCTATGTTGAAAAGATGCTGACCCTTGGCATCGTCTGCGGTGATATCACGCTCAAGAACCTGGCAATCCGGACCGAGGCGGATGGTTACGAGATTATTCAGGTCGACGGTCTGGGGGATCGCGTCATTCCGTTGCGCGCTTGGGTTCCATCTGTAAACCGGTTGCGCACGCATCGCCGATTTGACCGCATCGCCAAGAACATCGGGCTGGTCTGGAACGGGCGCATGTTTTCGCAGCGCCCGACCCAATGATATTGCGTCATTCCATCACGATGCGAAGGGCGCGGCGCTGCCCCAAAGCTGCCTGACGCGTGCATCGCGACCACAGGCCTTGCGATAGAACTTATAGGCGTTGGCTTTTGATTTCGGGCCACGGCGCGTCACGACGATACCTTTGCCGCGGTAATAATTCTGGTGGTATTCCTCGGCCGGATAAAACGGCTTTGCGCCAATAATCGGGGTAACGATCTTGCGGCCCAGGTCTTTCGCGGCCTGTGCTTTGGCTGCCTGCGCAATCGCCTTTTCCGCGCCGTTGGCGACATATATCGCTGTGGAATAGCTTTTGCCCCGGTCACAGAACTGACCCCCGGCATCGGTCGGATCGACGCTGCGGAAGAACATGTGCAACAGCCGTTCCAGGCTGACCTGATCCGGGTCATAAGTCACGCGCACGACCTCTCGGTGGCCGGTTCCGCCGCGCACGACTTGTTTGTAGGTCGGGTTTGCGACGCCGCCGCCGGAATAGCCCGATACGACGCCTTTGACGCCGCGCACTTTCTCAAAATCAGCCTCGATACACCAGAAGCAACCGCCGGCAAGGACGATGCTGCGCCGTTCGGCGGCCTCGGCGGGTGTGGCAAGGATTGGGCCTGCAAGCAAGGCAAGCGCGAACAGAATCGGTTTCAGTAACGCGTGGGTCATGGGGATGTCTCCTTTGTTGGCGGCAGGATGACGGCCCGAAACTGCGCGGTCGAATAAAGCGCCCGTGATCTCACGAAGGCGTGACAATCGAAAAAGAATCTGAATGCCGTGAAACTTTGCCGATCCGGTCTGCGTGACTTGACCATCGCCGGACGCAATGTTGCCCCGGTTCTGAGTGGAGAAACAAGTATGACACGTTTTCTGACAATCGCCGCCGCCTTTTGTTTGAGTGCTGGCACCGCCTTCGCCGCCGCCCACGCCCCAGCCCCTGCAATTGAGGGGTCTGACCAGGATGTCTCGGCAGGGACCGTGGCCGCCTCGATGGTTGTGGCGCCGCAGAATGGCTGGCTGGTGGTGCACCGCACCGATGCTGATATGAAACCTGGCGTCGTCGTCGCCCACGCCCCGCTGCGCATGGGTGAGAATACGGACGTTGCCGCGATCCTGACCGATGAGGTCAAGCCGGGCGAGATGCTGATGCTGATGCTGATGGTCCATGGCGAAGACGGTGGCATGGCAAAGGGTCAGTTCGAATACACCCTTGGCGCCAAGGAAGACGGCCCGATCAAGGTCGACGGCAATCTGGTGATGACCGTCATCACCGCCCAGTAGCATCAGAACAGGTTCGGCGGGGCGCGTCCTTTATGCCCCGCCCGGGTGCGTGTTTGCCCGGCCCCGGTGCGCGAAAGCGTGCCGGGGTTTTATTTGCCGACCCGCCGGTTCCGCGTCGCGATCAGTTTCAGGCGCAGCGCGTTCAGCTTGATGAACCCGGCGGCGTCTTTCTGGTCATAAGCGCCGGCGTCATCTTCAAATGTCACATGCGCTTCGGAATACAGCGAGTGATCTGACCAGCGGCCAATTGTCCGAACCGACCCTTTATAAAGCTTCAGGCGGACGGTTCCGGTGACATGGTCCTGGCTTGCGTCGATGGCGGCCTGCAACATTTCACGCTCGGGGCTGAACCAGAAGCCGTTGTAGATCAGCTCGGCATAGCGCGGCATCAGTTCGTCCTTCAGATGCGCCGCACCGCGATCCAGTGTGATTTGCTCGATCCCGCGATGTGCCTCCAACAGGACGGTGCCGCCCGGGGTTTCATAGATGCCGCGTGATTTCATTCCGACAAAGCGGCCCTCAACCAGGTCGAGCCGTCCGACGCCGTTGCGCCCGCCAATCTCATTCAGGCGGGTCAGCAGAGTGGCGGGGGACAGCGCCTCGCCGTTGATCGACACCGCGTCGCCCTTTTCAAATCCAACTTCGATCACCTCAGGGGTGTCCGGGGCGTCTTGGGGTGAAACGGTGCGCTGATACACATGTTCCGGCGCGTCCACCGCCGGGTCTTCCAGCGCCTTGCCTTCTGAGGATGTGTGCAACAGGTTCGCATCGACCGAAAACGGGGCCTCGCCACGTTTGTCCTTGGCGATCGGAATCTGATGCGCCTCGGCAAATTCGATAAGCTTGGTGCGGCTGGACAGATCCCATTCGCGCCAGGGTGCAATCACCTGAATTTCCGGGTTCAGCGCATAGGCGGCCAGTTCGAACCGGACCTGATCGTTGCCCTTGCCAGTGGCCCCATGGGCAATGGCGTCGGCGCCTTCGGCCGCTGCAATCTCGACCAGGCGTTTGGAGATCAGCGGCCGCGCGATCGAGGTTCCCAGCAGATACAACCCCTCATAAACCGCATTGGCACGGAACATCGGGAAGACGAAATCGCGGACGAATTCCTCGCGCAGATCTTCGACATAGATCGCCGCCGCGCCCATCATCTCGGCCTTTTTGCGGGCCGGTTCCAATTCTTCGCCCTGCCCCAGATCGGCGGTGAAGGTCACAACCTCGCACCCATACACGGTCTTCAGCCATTTCAGGATGATCGAGGTATCCAGCCCGCCGGAATAGGCCAGGACGACTTTCTTGGGGGCAGACATGGGGCGCGCTCCGATGTTTGAATAAGCCGCTGCCTCGTATTGGGTTTTCAGCGCGTGGGCAAGGGCGTCAGCGGCGGGTCAGCCAGTCGCGCACCATCATGCGATCGCCGGGGTTCGCCAGAACCTCGATTACGTCGTCCGGTGGCAGGAACAGCGGTGTGTGGCCTTCTTCGGACGGGGGCCCATGGGGTCGGGCCGGGGTGGCGATATAGACGGTGCAGATCTTCTCGGCCCAGAAGTCATATTCGGGCATCCATGTGAAGCGGCGGAACGCGCCAAAGCGGCGCGGGGCGCCGATGCGCCAGCCGGTTTCCTCAAACACCTCACGGTGGAGCGCGGCAATCGGGTGCTCGCCGGGGTCGATCCCGCCGCCGGGCAGTTGGAAATCGTGATCGGGTTCCTGCTGATGGGTCAAAAGCAGCTCACCCGCCAGCGGCAGTAACGCATAGACGCCAGGGCGCAGGCGATAGCGCACGTCGGCGCGGGGCGGCTCACCCACTCGTTTCAGCATGTGTCAGACCCCTTGGACGCCGATGCCTGCCGCCTATATAGTCAGCCTACCAATGAAAGGCACACCCCCCAAATGACCCGCGATATCCCCCTGGGCGCGCAGATTGCCTGGGACGACACCGTCCTGCCATTTCAACTTGACCGGTCCGACATTCGGGGCCGCGTGGCGCGTCTGGACGGCGTGTTGAACCAGGTGTTGGAACAGCACGACTATCCGGCCCCGATCGAGGCACTGGTGGCCGAGGCTGTGATGCTGACCGCGATGATCGGGCAGACGATTGACCTGCGCTGGAAGCTGTCGCTGCAAATTCGCGGTGACGGCCCGGCACGGCTGATTGCGACCGATTTTCTGGCCCCGGCGGAACCCGGCGGTCCGGCGCGGATGCGTGGCTATGCCAGTTATGACGGCGAACGGTTGGATTCGGATGCACCTGCGTTTGGTCAGATCGGCAAGGGTTATTTCGCGGTGCTGATTGATCAGGGCGACGGGACGACCCCCTATCAGGGGATCACGCCAATTGCCGGCGGGACGCTGGCGGCCTGTGTCGAGACTTACTTTGCGCAGTCCGAGCAATTGCCGACGCGATTTTCCCTGTCGATGGGACGGTCGCGGCTGCCGGGTCAGCCGGAACATTGGCGCGGTGGCGGCATCATGTTGCAGCATATGCCCAAAGCCTCGCCCTTGATGCAGGGCGGTGGCTCGGGCGAAGGGGGTTTGTTGGCCGCCGGTGACGTGCTGCATGACGACGATGCAGATGCCTGGAACCGGGCAAACACGCTGCTGGATACGGTTGAGGAGATCGAGCTGATCGGGCCAAAGGTCCAGCCGACCGACCTGTTGGTGCGGTTGTTCCATGAAGAAGCGCCGCGCGTCTATGACAGCCAGCCGGTCAGTTTTGGCTGTACCTGTTCTGACGATAAGGTACGCCAGAGCCTGTCGATCTATTCCGCAAAGGACATCGCCCATATGACGACCGACGCGGGTATTGTAACCGCCGATTGCCAGTTTTGCGGGGCGCATTATGAATTCGACCCCGCAACCCTGGGATTCGAGGCGACCGGGGCCACAGGTGACGCCTGAACGACTGCGCAAGGCTTTGGCGGCCGTGGGGCCGCCATCGTCGGATTATGATCTGAACAGCGATGTCACCCTGCCGCCTGAACGAAAACTGCGCGGGGCGGCGGTGCTGGTCGGGCTTACGCCCGAGGCCGAAGTTATCCTGACGGTTCGGTCGTCGGCGCTGAAACACCATCCGGGTCAGATCGCCTTTCCTGGCGGCAAGATGGAACCGGGCGAGACCGCGCAAGACGCCGCATTGCGCGAGGCGGAGGAGGAGATCGGCCTGCGCCCGGACGCGGTCGAAGTTCTGGGCGTGATGCCAACCCATGAGACCGTGACCAGCTTTACCGTGACACCGGTTCTGGGTTGGGTCGACACGGGGTTTCAGCCGGTTCCCGAAGCCGGTGAAGTGGCCGAAGTGTTCCGTGCACCCCTGTCTCATTTGACCGATCCGCGCAGTTTCAGGGTCGAATCCCGGCGCTGGCGCGGCCAGCGGCGATATTATTATGCGGTGCCCTATGGTCCCTATTACATATGGGGCGCAACGGCGCGGATCTTGCGGGCGCTGGTTGACAGGGTCGCGACATGAAGCTACGCGGAAACTGGTTGACCCGGCCTGCGACACAAGCGGTCTTCGAGGCGATTGAAAGCGGCGGCCACCAAATTTGGGCTGTGGGCGGCTGTGTGCGTGATGACCTTCTGGGCGTACCAGTGCGCGACATTGATCTGGCAACGAATGCCATGCCCGATCAGGTCACCGCGCTGGCCGAGGTTGCCGGTGTGAAAGCCATTCCCACCGGGATCGACCACGGCACGATGACCCTGGTATCTGCGGGCACACCCTATGAGGTGACGACATTCCGCAGCGATGTGGACACTCATGGGCGGCGCGCCACCGTCGCGTTCGGCGCGTCCTTGGAAGAGGACGCGAAACGACGGGATTTCACGATGAACGCCCTTTATGCGGATCGCACCGGTGCAGTGCTTGATCCCGTCCATGGGTTGCCCGACCTTCGGGCGCGCAGGGTGCGGTTTGTCGGCGACGCCGATGCGCGGGTGCTCGAAGACTATCTGCGTATCCTGCGGTTTTTTCGGTTCACGGCGCTCTATGGTGATCCGGCAAACGGGATCGACGCGGACGGACTTGCGGCTTGCGCGGCAGGGGCCGAGGGGCTGGAGGCTGTGTCGCGCGAACGCATCGGGGCCGAGATGAAGAAACTGTTGGGTGCGGCTGATCCGGCACCGGCAGCTGCGTCCATGCAGATGTCCGGCGTTCTGATGCGTGTGTTGCCGGGGGCAGACGGCGCGCCCCTTGCGGTATTGGTGCATCATGAGAGAGCAGTCGGCGCAGAGCCAGACCCGTTGCGGCGTCTTGCGGCATTGGGTGGGGCAGAGCCTGTGACCGCCCTTCGCCTGTCACGGGCCGAGGCGAAGCAGCTGGAATTGCTGCGCACGCTGATTGCGGACAGCGCCGGATTGGCCGAAACCGCCTGGCGGCATGGCGAGGGTACGGCGCGGGACGTTGCATTGCTGCGCGTGGCGATGCTGGGTGGCGACATCGCGCCCGATCATGAAGCACAAATCGCTGCCGGGGCCACCGCGACATGTCCGGTGACAGCGAAAGACCTGATGCCTGCGTTTTCGGGCCCCGCGTTGGGCGCAAAGCTGGCCGAGGTGGAGGCGCGTTGGATCGCTTCGGGTTTCGCGCTGGACAAGGCGGCGCTGCTGGGTTGACCCGGATTGCCCCGGCGCGCAGGGTCGCGCCGATCACGAACATCGGACATACCGCATGACACTCGATATTTTTCTTGGGCTGGTCGCCCTGGCGTTCGCCGGGGCGTGGACGCCGGGGCCAAACAACGCGCTGGTGGCCAGTTCGGGTGCGACTTTTGGGTATATGCGAACGCTCCCCCATGTTCTGGGAATTGCGCTGGGCTTTCCACTGATGATGTTTCTGGTCGGAGTGTTTTTGGGTGAGCTTTTTCAGCAAAGCTCCATGCTGCGCGAAACACTGCGTTGGGGCGGGGCGCTGATCCTGCTATGGATGGCGTGGAAACTGGCGAATACCGGCAGCATAGGGTCGAAACAGGGCAAATCCCGCCCATTCACGTTCTTCGAATCGGCTGCGTTTCAGTGGATCAACCCAAAGGGCTGGGCGATGGGTATCGCGATCTCCAGCCAGTTCATTCTGCCTGCCGATCCGTTTCGCAGCGCGCTGGTCATTGCGGGCGTTTTCTTCGTGGCGGGGCTGACCAGTGCATCGGCCTGGGCTTTGGCGGGACAGACGCTGATGCGTTGGGCCGAGGCGCCGGGGCGGCTGACCTGGTTCAACCGGGCGATGGCCGGGTTGATCGTGCTGACGGTCATCCTGTTGTTTCTGGGCTGAGATGGGCGCGCTGATCGCCTTCGTTTTCGTGGGGTTGTTTTCGCCGGGACCGAATATCGTCCTTTTGACGGCGTCAGGCGCGCGCTTTGGCTTTCGCCGTACGATCCCGCATCTGGCCGGAATCTCACTGAGTGTCGGGTCGGTTGCCGCGCTTACCGCGCTGGGCATCGCCGCCGCACTGGCGGCGCGGCCGACGCTTGAATTCGCTCTGAAATGTGCCGCTGCGGTCTGGATACTCTGGCTGGCCTGGCGGTTGCTGCAAACCGCTGCAAGACCACAGGCAGAAGACGCTGGCCGCCCGTTCACCTTTGCTGAGGCGGTGATTTTTCAGGCCGCCAACCCCAAGGTTTGGGCCGTCGCATTGGCGGCGGCTGCGGGATATCCGGGGGGTGGCACACTCACCGCAGAGGTGTTGCGTCTGGCGCTGGTGTTCATGGGCATCAACATCTGCGTCTGCACCTTCTGGACCGCCGCCGGGAATGTCCTGGGAAAGCTTTTGTCGTCAGCCACCGTATGGGCGAATTTTGTTCGAATCCTTGCCGCTTTGCTGGCCTTGTCAGCAGCCCTCGTTTTCATCTGAGAATTCCTGCGTTATACGACGCATCCATACATCAGGTTTCATCGTTGTTCCGCTTCTTCGAATCCCTCGTCGACCCCTATGTCGACCACGAGGCGACGGATCGTCCGCCCAATCGGCTTTGGCCGTTCCTGTGGAACTATGCCCAGCCATTCAAGAAAATCTTCGCCATCTCGGCGATGATGTCGGTGATTACGGCGACGATCGAGGTGGGATTGCTGTGGTATCTGGGGCGGGTGATCGACCTGCTGTCGGGTGGCGAACCTGCCACCGTCTGGCAGGACAACAAAGTTGAACTGATCTTAGTTGCGCTGTTCATCCTGTTGGTGCGCCCGATCGTCCAAGGCCTCGATGTGGCACTGCTGAACAATACGATCCTGCCGAACTTCGGCACGCTCATCCGTTGGCGCGCGCATGGCCATGTGTTGCGACAGTCTGTCGGCTGGTTCGAGGATGATTTCGCCGGACGCATCGCCAACCGCGTGACGCAAACCCCACCTGCGGCGGGCGAGGCTGTGTTTCAGATTTTCGACGCGATCACCTTTTCGCTGGCCTATGCGGTCGGGGCCTTCGTGCTGCTGGCCGATGCGGACATTCGCCTGACGATCCCGCTGCTGATCTGGCTGGGGCTTTATGCGCTGCTGATCCGCTGGACGGTGCGCCGGGTCGGACCAGCCTCCAAGGCGGCGTCGGGCGCGCGCAGCGCGGTCACCGGCAATATTGTGGATGCCTATACCAACATTCATTCGGTGAAACTGTTCGCCCAATCGGCCGAGGAGCTTCAGGGCGCTAAAAGCGTAATCGAGAATACGCGCCAGACCTTCGCGCGTGAGATGCGGATCTTCACGGTCATGGATGTCACGCTGGTGACGCTGAACGGCGTGTTGATCGTCGGCGTCGTCGGTTGGGCCATCTACCTGATGCTGGGCGGGTCCGCGACCGCCGGGGTGATCGCAGCTGCAACGGCCCTTGTGCTACGCCTCAGCGCGATGACCGGCTGGATCATGTGGGCGCTGACAAGTTTCTTTCGGGAACTTGGCGTCGTTTCTGAAGGGATGGAGACGATTGCCCAGCCAATCACGCTGGTCGATGCGCCGGATGCGCAGCCGTTGCGCGTGACGGACGGGCGGATCGAAATACAGGCCCTGACGCATCACTATGGCCGCCAGTCTGGCGGGCTTGAGCGTATAGATCTGAATATCGCCCCGGGTGAGAAGGTCGGGATCGTCGGACGCTCGGGCGCGGGCAAGTCGACCCTGGTGAAACTGTTGTTGCGGTTTTACGACGCAGAGGGCGGGGTGATCCGGATCGATGGGCAGGACATCCGCGCGGTGACGCAGGACAGCCTGCGCCGCGCGATTGGAATGGTACAGCAGGAAAGCAGCCTGCTTCATCGCTCGGTCAGGGCAAATATCCTTTATGGCAACGCCGATGCCAGCGACGTGCAGATGATCGCTGCTGCCCGCCGGGCAGAGGCGTTGGAATTTATTGCCGATCTGTCTGACCCCGAAGGCAACACCGGTTTTGACGCCCGCGTCGGGGAACGCGGCGTGAAACTTTCGGGAGGTCAACGCCAGCGCATCGCGCTTGCCCGGGTTATCCTGAAGGACGCGCCAATCCTGGTGCTGGACGAAGCGACAAGCGCATTGGATAGCGAGGTTGAGGCGGCGATTCAGGACACGCTGTACGGTATGATGGAAGGTAAGACGGTGATCGCCATCGCGCACCGGCTGTCCACCATCGCGCGGTTGGATCGGATCGTGGTTATCAACGACGGGCGGATCGTGGAAAACGGCACTCATTCTCAGCTTTTGGCCCAGAAAGGGCTGTATTCGCGGTTCTGGGATCGCCAGTCAGGCGGCTTCATCGGTGTCGAAGAGGCCGCGGAATGAGGCGTTTCGCAGCCCTGATCGACGCGTTCCAACACGCCAGCGGCCCGCCGCCGCGCGCGCTGATGCCCTTTATGCGCTGGGCACTGGCGGGCTCGTGGAAATGGCTGTGGATGGCGGGAATATTCTCGGCCATCGCAGGCGCGATGGAGGTCGTTTCGGCCTTCATGCTGGGGCGTGTCATCGACGCAGCACTGAGCAGCGAGTTGGAGGTGTTCTGGGCTGAAAATATGACCCAGCTTCTGCTGGTTGCCGCATTCTTTCTGATCGTGCGCCCGGTTACCTTCGGTTTATCCGCGGGCAGCAATGCGATCATCGAGGGACCGAACATCAATCCGCTGGTTCTGACACGTCTGCACCGCTGGACCCTTGGGCAGGCGGTGACCTTCTTTGATGATGATTTCGCCGGACGCATCGCGCAAAAACAGATGCAGACGGCGCGCGCGATCACGGATGTTGCGACCGAAGTTATCAACGTTGTGTTTTTCGCGCTGGCGACCCTGATCGGCGCGGTGTTCCTGTTGACCACAATCAACGGCAGTGTTGCCATCGCTCTGGCCGCCTGGCTGGTCGCCTATTTTCTGCTGATCCGGTTGTTCATGCCGATGGTGCGCAGCCGGTCCAAGAACCGGGCTGCCGCGCGCGCGATGGTCACCGGCCAGATCGTCGACACGATCACCAACGTCAACACCGTCAAACTGTTCGCCCATGCCGAACACGAAGATCGTGCGGCCATCGGGGCGATCAGCACGTTCCGCGAACGGGCATTGGATTTCGGTGTGCTTGCGGCCGTTTTTCGGGTCACCCTGATGACACTGGCCGGGACGTTGCCGGTGCTTCTGGTCGGCGCAACGCTGTACCTATGGAGCCGTGGTGCCGCCAGTGCGGGCGATATTGCAGCAGCAGGGACCATCGCGATCCGCATCTCGCAGATGACCGGCTGGGTCAGCTTCACGCTGATGGGGATCTATTCCAACATCGGAGAGATCGAGGATGGCATCAACACCCTGACCCCGCCGCATACGCTGGTCGATGCGCCGGATGCCGGCACGCTGAAACATGCCGGAGGGGTCAATTTGACGGCGTTTCCTTTGCTTATGGGCGTTCAATCGGTGGCGTCGACAGCCTTGACCTGACAATCCGAGAGGGTGAGAAACTGGGCATTGTCGGGGCGTCAGGGGCGGGGAAATCGACCCTCGTGGCGTTATTGCTGCGGCTATATGATCCCGAAGACGGGGAAATCCGCGTCGGTGGCCGGGATATTCGCGGAGTGACGCAGGAAAGCCTGCGCCGACAGATCGCGATGGTCACGCAGGATACGGCGATGTTCAACCGCTCGGCCCGCGAGAATATCCTCTACGGGCGCCCTGACGCGTCCGAGGCGGATATGATCAACGCCGCAAAACGGGCCGAAGCGCATGAGTTTATCCTGGACCTGAAGGATTTCGCGGGGCGCCGCGGCTATGACGCGCATCTGGGGGAGCGGGGCGTGAAACTGTCCGGCGGTCAGCGTCAGCGGATCGCGCTGGCGCGCGCCATCCTGAAGGACGCGCCAGTGCTGGTTCTGGACGAAGCGACCAGCGTGCTGGACAGTGAGATTGAGGCGGCGATCCAAACAGCGCTTGAACGTGTGATGGATGGCAAAACGGTGCTGGCCATCGCACACCGCCTGTCGACCCTGTCGCATATGGATCGCCTGATCGTGCTGGATCAGGGTCGCATTGTCGAAGAAGGCACACATAGTGACCTGCTTGCCCGGAACGGGCTTTATGCCCGGTTCTGGGCGCGCCAATCGGGCGGCTTCATCCGTACCGAAGCAGCCGAATGAAGCGGGTCATGGTGGTTGGCGGGCCGGGGTCGGGCAAATCGACCTTTGCCCGGGCGCTGGGTGCCCGGACCGGCCTGCCGGTGTTTCACATGGATCTGATCCATTGGCTACCTGGATGGGTGGAACGACCCCATGACACGAAATCGCACATGACCGAGTAGGTTCATGCCAGGGATCTCTGGATCTTCGAAGGCGGCCATTCCGCGACCTATCCTCAACGGATTGCCCGGGCCGATACACTGATCTGGCTGGACCTTCCGCTGGCTTTGCGATTGTGGCGCGTTTTGAAGCGCTGGGCGCAGTATCGGGGCCAGTCGCGGCCTGATCTGCCGGAAAACTGCCCTGAACAGCTGAACCTTGCGTTTTATTGGTTCATCATTCGGACCAGCAGAAAGCTGCGGCGGCGCCATATGGCGATCTTGACCGATCCGCCGCCGCATCTGACCTGTCACCATCTGCACAATCGGGCCAAAGTAGCGGAGTTTCTGACCCATGTCTGAGCTGGAAATCTCCATCGACCGCCTGGGCCGTCAGGGGGATGGGATCGGAACGCTTGAAGGTCGCGCGATCTATGCGGCGCGTACCCTGCCGGGCGAAGTGGTGACCGGCGTGCTGACCGGCGACAGGATCGTGCAACAGAAGATTCTGTCGCCCTCGTCAGATCGGGTGGCGGCGGCGTGCCGACATTACAAAACCTGCGGCGGCTGTGCCGTTCAGCACGCCAGCGACGGTTTTGTGGCGGGCTGGAAGGCAGAACAGGTGCGTCGCGCGCTTTCGGCGCAGGGGTTGGAGGGCCCGATCCGCGATGTCAAAACCTCGTCCGCGCGGTCACGACGCCGCGCCGTGTTCACCGGGCGGCGCACCAAGACCGGGGCGATTGTGGGGTTTCACGGGCGCGCTTCGGAAGTTCTGGTTGATGTTCTGGATTGTCACATTCTGGATCCGCAGATCATGGCGTCCTTGCCGGTATTGCGGGATCTGGTGGTCGCCACGGCCAGCAGAAAGGGAACGCTGACACTGGCCGTGACGCAGTCGACCGAAGGGTTGGATGTTGCCGTTTCAGGGGGAAAACCGCTGGATCAGAGCCTGATCTCGGTTCTGACATCCCTGACTGCCAGCGCCGGTATTGCGCGGCTGTCCTGGGGGGATGACCTTGTGTTTCTGGATCGGCCACCCCGTCAGGCGTTCGGGCCAGCGATGGTTGCCCCGCCACCCGGCGCCTTCCTTCAGGCAACCGAGATGGGTGAGGCGGCGCTGGTTGCCGGTGTGAGTGAAGCGCTGGTCGGCGCGAAACATGTCGTCGATCTGTTCGCGGGCTGCGGCACTTTCACTCTGCCGCTGGCCGCGACCGCCTCTTTTCACGCGGTTGAGGGTGACGCCGCGATGCTGGAGGCCCTCTCCGCCGGGTGGCGCAGTGCGACAGGTGTAAAGCCGGTTTCGACCGATTGTGTTGAAAAACTCCGTTTTAGGGCCTGAACGATGATTTTTCTTTCCATGCAGCCCGATCCTAAATTTTTGGCGCGGGGGTCGGCCCAAATCGCCTACATGCGCTCACGCGCAGCCATGCGCTGTCTCGTGGTCAAAGCTTTCCGACTATTTCGCTTCATAGGTTTTCGCAAGAAATCCGCGACGCTCTGATTTCGGAGTTTTTCAACACAATCGACCGAGGTGCGCGATCTGTTCCGCCGCCCGCTGTTGGCGGATGAACTGGCCCGGTTTGACGGCGTGGTCATCGATCCGCCGCGTGCGGGTGCGCAGGCGCAGTCACAGGTGCTGGCCGGTCATGGTCCCAAACGCCTGGCGATGGTCAGTTGCGATCCGGCCAGTTTTGCGCGTGATTCGGCAATTCTGGCAGAGGGCGGGTATCGCATTGACTGGATCGACGTGGTTGATCAGTTCCGCTGGTCGACCCATGTCGAACTGGTCGCGGCGTTGCGGCGGGATTGAGCCGTGCGCGCCGCCCCCCCCTCGCGCAGGCGTGACAGATCCGTGATGAAAACGGATTCCCGCAACGCCTACGATCGGTTATGAACGAATCGCCCCTTGCAGGGCGTGGCAGGATTGACAGGCGAATGGTTAAAACACTTCTCACTCTGATTGGCGCGGCGGTATTGCTGTTCGGCTGCACGGTGCCCGAGGTCGAGGTTACCGGCCCGGTCTATACCGGACCCGAAGTGACACGCATCGTCGTCGACAAGAGCGCGCGGAAAATGTACCTGATGCATGACCGCCGCACGCTGAAATCCTATGATGTGGAGCTTGGTTTCAATCCATCGGGTGACAAGGTGCGCCAGGGTGATGGCCGCACGCCCGAGGGCGAATACTTCATCAACCGGCGCAACAACCGCAGCATCTTCCACCTGTCACTGGGCATCAATTATCCCAATGCGCGGGACCGCGCAGAGGCACGCGCCCTTGGTGTCAGCCCTGGCGGAGACATCTTCATCCACGGCGCGCGCCGCAAGACCAGTCCGATCGGACCGGACTGGACGGCGGGCTGTATCAGTGTCGAAAATCACGAGATCGAAGAGATCTGGAAAATGGTTCCGCGCAACGGCGTTCCAGTGACGATCAACCCCTAGGGGTTACTGATTCAGGAATTGTTCGGCCGAAAATCCACCTTCGGGAATGCCGTCACCGGTCTGGGTCTCCGGCACGGTCGTCACTGTGGCCACTTGCGCCACAACCTGTCGCGGCGCGGCGGTGGTGCCGGTGATCAGCGTCCACCAGATCTTGCCATTGGTGTCCTGCGCCCAGGCAAAGCCGACATCGCGCGCGGCACGATCCAGGATGACATCACGGGTTTCGGCCGCTTCCATCCAGGCGTTCAAGGTCTGCAACTCGGTCTCGAAACTTTCCGAGATATTCTCGCCCAGAAGCGCGCCGGTGTATCCGGCACGTTTGATCCGCTCCAGCGGCGATGACCCGTCCGAGCCGAAGTGCCAGGGCCGGTTCTGGCGCAGCATGTCGCGCGAATGAGTTTCGGCGGCGGCATTCAACTGTGCGTTCAACTTCACCGGCGGGGCCGCCTGACGGCGGCGCAGGGCGTTCATCGAATCCACCATCCGGAACTGCACCGCAGCCGGATCCATCTGGTCGATCCGGTACACTTGCGTCGTTCCCGGCGTGCCGGTTCCGACGCGTTCAACCGGAATGGCGCAGGCGGCCAGGGCTAATATGCCTGCAAACAAGGTAAGGGTCGCGCGGTTCATTCGCTGAATCCTGTTATTTTCGCCTCGGCGCCGTGCTTACAGGGTAAATCCGGCCCCGACAAACCCTACCGGCGGATTTCAGCATATCTGTGGCGTTCTGACGGGGGTTTGATTTGCCCGACATGAATAACCACATTATGAGCAGTCGCAAAACACCTGTTGAGGACGGAGTGACAGATATGACCCAAGCGAAGAACGCGACCCAATCGCGCCGCATGTTCCTTGCCGGGGCCGCCGCAAGCGGCCTGATCGGCGCACCGGCGCTGGCCCAGACGACGCATGGCCCGACGACTGAATTTCGCAATCAGATTTCTGGCCGGGTGAAACGAAACGCCTCCAGCTTTCGGATGCTGGACTGGCGGCCCTATTTCGAAAACCTCGCCAATGGGGCGATCCTGGTCGACATCAACAGCCGTGCGCTGCACTTCTGGAACGAGCGGGAAGAATACCGCCTGTATCCGACATCCGTGCCGATGACAGACGACCTGACGCGCCGTGGCCGGACCGAGATCACCCGCAAGGTTGATGGCCCGACATGGTCCCCGACACCGGCCATGAAAATCCGCAACCCTGAGTGGCCCGATTTCCTGCCTGCCGGGCCGGATAATCCGCTGGGAACGCACGCGCTGTACCTCAGCTGGAAGTTCTATCGCATCCACGGAACGCAGGACACAC
This sequence comes from Paracoccaceae bacterium, assembly GCA_012103375.1. Lineage (NCBI taxonomy): Bacteria > Pseudomonadati > Pseudomonadota > Alphaproteobacteria > Rhodobacterales > Paracoccaceae > Paracoccaceae bacterium. Next base: position 3,428,017 of record WLWX01000001.1, on the reverse strand, counting down.
GCAAGATCGGTCGGCGGTCGTCGAACGGCTGCATTGGCCTTTATAACGAGCACATTGCCGAGCTGTATCAGCTGACCAAGGTCAAGACTCAGGTTTTGTTGATCTGAGGCGAGACGAAGCCGATTTTGACGGGGCGGTGGGGAAACCTACCGCCCTTTTTCGATCCAGCCGCCCAGGTTTTCCGCCACAATCTGCGCCAGCGCGTCGATATGCGCGGGGGTGTCGTTCAGGCAGGGGATATAGGTGAAGCCCTGACCGCCGGCGTGCTCGAAACTTTCGCGGATCTCCTCGTTAATCTCTTCCAGCGTCTCGATGCAATCGGCTGAAAACGCTGGGGCGATCACGGCGATGTTTGTCTTTCCGGCTTTGGCCAAGCGAGCGACTTCCTCGACGGTGTAGGGTTGCAGCCATTCCTCTGGGCCGAATTTGGACTGGAAGGTCGTGATGATCTGATCCACATCCCAGCCCAGCCGTTCCCGCAGCAGGCGCGTCGTTTTCTGGCACTGGCAATGATACGGGTCACCCTGCGTCAGATAGCGCAGCGGCATCCCGTGATAGGACGCCACCAACACGTCTGGCTTGGTGGCCGCGGCGGACCAGGCGGTTTCCACGGATTGCGCAAGCGCATCAATATAGGCGGGATGCTCAAAATACGCAGGCACCGTGCGCGCCGGTGGTTGCCAGGTTTCGGCCATCAGGGCACGAAAGAACTGATCGTTCGCAGTCGCCGTCGTGGCCCCGGCGTAATGTGGGTAGAGCGGGAAGAACAGGATCTTGCGGCAGCCATCCTCAACCATTTGACGCACGACCGAGGGCGTGGACGGGTTGCCATAGCGCATGCAGAATTCCACCTGAACGCCGTCGCCAAAGTCCGCCATCAGCCGGTCACGCAATGCGCTTGTCTGCGCCTTGGTGATTGTCATCAGCGGGCTTTCATCCGCCTCAGTGTTCCAGATCGACCGATAGGCCGCGCCCGAGGTAAATGGCCGTTTGCCCAGGATCACCGTTTGCAGGATCGGCTGCCACTTCCACGCCGGATAGTCGATGACGCGCTTGTCGGACAGGAACTCGTTCAAATAGCGGCGCATCGACCAATAGTCCGTACCGTCGGGAGTCCCGAGGTTGGCAATCAGCACACCGATTTTTTCGGGTGCAACCGCCGGGTGATCGGCTGGAGCGTGGTCAGGTCTGTTGGCCATCGGGCCCTCCTTGCGCGTCTGCAGCGCCATCTAACGGGCGTTGCGGTCTGGTCAATGCCCGGGGCCGAATTCTTCGGTTCCCAAGGCCTGCGCCAGGCGCGTTTGCGCACTTCCGGGACGCAGCGGTTGGGGTTGGTCGGCAGAAGGTGCCCATCCGGTCAGAGTGATGGCTTCAAACGTCGCCGGAATGCGCCCATCCGCCTGGGCAAAATTCACGGCATAGTCTCGGTTCAGGCGCGAAAATATATCGCGCGCCGGTGTTGATCTGTTTCTGTCGGCAAGGGCGTTCGCCTCGCCCATGGCGCGCAGATCATGCATCAGGGCCGTGGCATCCGTATAGCTGACGGTCGTGGTCGATGCATCTGCAACAGGCAACGCAAAGCCCGCGCGCCCCAGCAGCGCCCCCAGATCACGGATCTCGCCCATCGGCAGAACCCGCGGCGACAACCCGCCTGTGGCGGCCACCTCGGCTTCAGCCAAGGCGCTGCGCAATTCGTTCAGCGTCTGCCCGCCCAGCAGGGTTCCGATAAAAAGACCGTCAGGCCTTAGCGCGCGGCGGCATTGCACCAGTTGGCCAACCGGATCGTCTGCCCAATGCAGGCAAAGCGCATGGATGACCAGATCGTGCTGGCAGGGCTCAAGATCCAGAACCTCTGCCTCATCCACGATCCTGGCGCCGAAACCGTCCCAGATGTGCGCAAATGGGGAAATGATCGCAACGTCATCGAACCGGCGCGTAATTTCGCCCAGGCGATCTTCGATATCGGCGCGCGCGGCCCGATGCAGAAACAACGCCTCATCACGGGCCCGACGACGGTGGTGGTCAAGCGCGACCCGATCGGCCAAGGTTGGGCGGGGCGTTGTCATGAACGCCGAGATGTCCGAGGTGACACCGAAATGCAAGCCGCGTTGACCCTGCTATACCCGCATCAATGCATCGCCTGTGCCACGATGGTTGCAGATCGGGATGCCTTGTGCGGCGCGTGCTGGGCCACAACGCGGTTCGTTTCCGGCCTGGTCTGCGATGCCTGCGGTGCGCCGCTGCCAGGTGAAGATACCGCAGAGGTTCTGTGTGACGATTGCATCAACATGGCCAGGCCTTGGGACACCGGACGAACGGCGCTGATTTATGCCGATACCGGTCGCAAACTGGTTCTGGCGCTGAAACACGGTGACCGGACCGAACTTGCCCGCGCCGGTGCGCGTTGGATGCGGCGCGCGGCCGCAGATGTCCTGTCGCCGGATGCCGTCATCGTGCCAATCCCGGTCCACTGGCTGCGGCTGTTGAAGCGGCGTTACAATCAGGCAGCCCTGCTGGCACAGACTCTGTCCCGTGCGTGCGGGGCGACATATCTGCCCGATGCGCTGATCCGGACCCGTCAAACCAAGGTGCAGGACGGGATGAGCGTTCCGGCGCGGTTCGCGAATATGCAGGATGCCATCCGCCCGCACCCCAGGCGCGGCGCGCAACTTGCCGGGCAAAAGGTGGTCCTGATTGATGACGTCATGACCTCGGGCGCGACCCTTGCGGCCGCGACCGAGGCTTGCCGCGCCGCTGATGCCGCATCCGTGTCTGTTCTGACACTGGCGCGGGTGGTCAAGGACGCCTAGATAGGCGTGACGCGAACAAATCCGGACCCCACCATAATGGCCATGATCGAGATTTATACGACTCCCTTCTGCGGCTATTGCCACGCCGCCAAGCGCCTGTTGCAGGCCAAGGGTCAGAGTTTTGCCGAAACAGATGTCTCTGCCGCGCCCGACAAGCGGGCCGAGATGATGCAGCGCGCCAGTGGTCGCAGGACCGTGCCGCAGATCTTCATCGACGGCAGACATGTCGGCGGATTTGACGATATCAACGCGCTGGACCGGTCCGGGAAGCTGGACCCGCTGCTGGCCGCCTGATGCGGGTTGCACTGGTTCAGCTGAATTCCAGCGACGATCCGGTGCGCAATCTGTCCGAAACGCTTGGCCTGCTGGAACAGGCCGCTGAGGCTGGGGCGGAACTGATCGCCACGCCCGAGGTGACGAACTGCGTGTCACTCAGCCGGGCGCATCAGCGTGACGTGCTTCAGGCCGAGGCTGACGACATGACGCTCGCCGCCTGCCGTGCGTTCGCCCGGGAACGACGGGTCTGGCTGCTTCTTGGATCATTGGCGCTGAAGGGTGGGGCCGATGGACGGTTCGTCAACCGGTCGTTCCTGATTGCAGGCGACGGCGGGATCAGGGCGCGCTATGACAAGATCCATATGTTCGATGTCGCCGTCACCCCGAGTGAGACGTTCCGCGAATCCGATGGCTATGCGCCGGGCGATGACGCGGTGCTGGCCGAAACTACCTGGGGCAAACTCGGGATGACAATCTGCTATGACATGCGTTTTCCGGGTCAGTTCCGTGATCTGGCCAAAGCTGGCGCAGATATCCTTGGCTGCCCGTCGGCATTTTCCCCGGTCACCGGCGCCGCCCATTGGGAGGTTTTGCTGCGCGCCCGCGCCATCGAAACCGGATGTTACGTTCTGGCCCCGGCCCAATGCGGGACCCATGCCGCGACAAAGGGCAAGCCGCGCCAGACCTACGGGCATTCATTGGCTGTCGATCCCTGGGGACAGGTTTTGGCAGATGGCGGAACCGAACCGGGCGTGACGATTGTGACGCTCGATCTGGCTGCAGTCAAAGCGGCGCGCGCGCGTATCCCATCCCTGACCAACGATCGACCCTATGGTGCCCCATGAGCGATGCTGACGACACCCTTGCCGTTGCCCTGTTCAGCGAGATTCTGATGACCGAGCAACTGGCCCGAACCCGGATCGGGCGCGCCCTGCCCAAGGGCATGGAGCTTAGCCAGTTTTCGACCCTGAATCACCTGTCCCACGCGGGCGAGGAACGCACACCCGCACAGCTTGCGCGCGCTTTCCATGTCACCAAAGGCGCGATGACCAATACGTTGGCCAAACTGGAACGCGCAGGTTTCGTGCATATCCGCCCCGATTGGAACGACGCGCGCAAAAAGCGTGTTGCGATCAGCCCGGCAGGCCGCGCCGCCCGGGATGCCGCCATCGCAGCGGTCGTTCCATTGATTCGCGATGTTGCAAATCGCGTCGGCATGGACCGCGTGCGCGCCGCCCTGCCTGTCCTGCGGGACCTGCGCGAAGACCTCGATAAAAACGACTGATCTTGCCCATCATTGACCCAAAAATATCCCGGGGAGGTCTGGAGGGGCTGGCCCATCCAGCCATCGCCCGCGGCCAAGACCCGAGGGATTTTACATCCCGAGGCCCCCACCCTCAGGCCGGGCTCAGGCTGGTTGTGACATAATTCACCGACAGATCGCGATCAGATATCCGCCATGACCATGTAACCGGGTTGAACACGAAACCGCGTTTGTCCACGGGCAGCAGCCCGGCGTTGCTTAGCAGATCATACAACTCATCCGGCGTAATGAATTTCGCCCAGTCATGGGTGCCCTTGGGCAGCCAGCGCATGACCCATTCCGCACCGATGATTGCGACGCCGAAGCTTTTGGCGTTGCGGTTGATGGTTGAACAAATCATCAGCCCACCGGGTTTCAGCAGACCCCGGCAGGCCGTCAGATAGGCCAGCGGGTTTGCGACATGCTCGACAACCTCCATGTTCAGCACCGCGTCGAACTGCTCGCCCGCGCTGGCGAGCGCCTCGGCCGTGGTGTGGCGATAGTCGATGGTCAGACCGGACTGCCTGGCGTGGATTTCAGCGACAGGGATGTTGCGCTCGGCGGCGTCAGCGCCGACCACGTCGGCACCCAGCCGGGCCATCGGCTCGCTCAGCAAACCACCGCCGCATCCGATGTCGAGAATGCGCAGCCCCGCGAAGGGCATATCTGTGGTCAGATCACGGTCGAACTCGGCAGCGATCTGGCTGGTGATATAGTCCAGCCGCACCGGGTTCATCATATGCAAAGGCTTGAACTTGCCCTCGGCGTCCCACCACTCAGCCGCCATCGCCTGAAACTTTGCAATTTCGGCGTCATCAACTGTGCTGTTCATCGGACCCTCCGGCAAAAATATCTGCGTGACCCCGTGCGAGCCGCGGCTGATCGGTTATATAGGCCGTTATGGACAAGTCGACACATGCACACACTGCGGCACAACACCTCTATCCGCATCTGGAACCCTTCGCGCATCAGATGCTTGCGGTGGGCGATGATCACAAGGTGTATGTCGAACAATGCGGCAATCCCGATGGTCGCCCGGTGGTGGTTCTGCATGGCGGGCCGGGTGGCGGATGCAGCCCTGCGATGCGGCGGTATTTCGACCCGGACAAATGGCGCGTGGTGCTGTTCGATCAGCGCGGCTGTGGCCGTTCGCGTCCGCACGCAAGCGTGGATAACAACACGACCTGGCATCTGATCCGGGATATCGAGCTTATCCGTCAGACCCTTGGGATTGACAGCTGGGCGGTGTTTGGCGGCAGCTGGGGGGCGACGCTGTCGTTGCTCTATGCCCAAAGCCATCCTGACCGCGTCACCAATCTGATCCTGCGCGGCGTGTTCCTGATGACGCAGGGTGAGTTGGATTGGTTCTATGGCGGTGGCGCCGGCAATTTCTGGCCAGACCTCTGGGAACAATTCACCGATCTTGTTCCGAAAGACGAGCGTGACGACCTGATCGCGGCCTATTCCAGAAGGCTGTTTTCGGGCGACCATGCGACCGAGGTGCGCTTTGCCCGGATGTGGGCGAAATGGGAAAACACGCTGGCCTCGATGGCCAATACCGGGCCGGGCGGCGACAGCCCGGCGGAATATGCCCGCGCGTTTGCACGGCTGGAGAACCATTATTTCGTCAATCGCGGCTTCCTGCCCGGTGATAACCACATCATTCGCAACATGGACAAGATCGCCCATATCCCCGGTGTCATTGTTCAGGGACGCTATGACATGATCTGCCCGCCGGTGTCGGCAAAGCGTCTGCATAACGTATGGCAAGCGTCGGCGCTGCACATTGTCCCGCGCGCGGGACACGCCCTGTCGGAACCCGGCATAAGCGCGGAACTTGTCCGCGCAACCGATGTACTGGTGCAATAGATTCCAAGCTTATCGCTAGGGAAGGGCGCTGCAGGGTTTACTTGCTGTCAGGTGTCGCTAACCTGTTCGGCGATGCGGAGACTGCTGACATGAGTTCTGTCGGAGGGATTATCCTTCAGCGCCTTGCATTGGGCTTGCTGACATTATTCGTGGTCTCGATCGTCATTTTTGCGGCTGTGAACATGCTACCTGGCGACTTTGCCGAGGCGATCCTGGGTCAAGGCGCCACGCCCGAAGCCGTGGCGTCGATCCGCAAGGACCTGGGCCTCGACCAGTCGCCGGTCACACGGTATTTTCAATGGCTTGGTGGGGCCGTGACCGGGGATCTGGGCAATAGTTTTGCGCAGGCGAATTTTGCCTCTTTCGTCGGAACGGAAGCGGGATCGGGCATGAACTCGGTCGCCGCGCAGATCGCGCCGCGGTTTGCCAACACGATGTTCCTGGCGACGGTGACGGCGGCGATTGCGGTACCGATTTCGCTGATCCTTGGCATTCTGGCGGCGCTCTACCGAAATTCGGCGTTTGACCGGGCAACCAACATCTTCACGCTCAGCTCGATCTCCAGCCCGGAATTCTTCCTGGCCTATATCCTGATCCTGTTCCTGGCGGTGCTGAATCCGATCTTGCCGTCCCTGTCCAATATCTTCGAGGGGATGAGCTTCTCCGAACGGCTTGAGCGCACGGTGTTGCCGGCCCTGACCCTGACGCTGATCGTCATGGCACATATGATGCGGATGACGCGGGCGGCGATCATCAACCTGCTTGCCAGTCCGTATATCGAGATGGCGCGCCTGAAAGGCATCGGTCCGATGCGGGTCATCGTGCGCCACGCATTGCCCAACGCGCTGGCCCCGATCATCAATGTTGTGGCGCTGAACCTGGCGTATCTGATCACCGGCGTCGTCGTTGTCGAGGTGGTCTTTGTTTATCCCGGCATCGGCCAGCTGTTCGTGGATGCGGTCAAGATCCGTGACATTCCGGTCGTACAGGCCTGCTGCCTGATCTTTGCAGCGGCCTATATCCTGTTGAACTTGACGGCAGATATTCTGTCGATCCTGTCGAACCCGCGTCTGAGGCATCCGAAATGAGCGTTTGGCAATTCCTGCTTCTGGCGCTGGTCGTCATCGGCGCGCTTGGCTGGGCATTCCGCGCGGTAGGGCAGGCGGCCACGGGCAACGCACCGTTTTTTCGCGACATGCCCTATGGTGTCGCCTTTGGATATGTACTGGCGGCTGCGGCGCTGATTGGGAGTGTCTGGCTGTACACTCAGGACGGCGCCGTCTTCTTCCGCTGGGCGGTGCAGGGGCTGATCGGTTTTGCCGTCGCTGCCTATCTGTTTCGCCTTCTGGGCCAGACCGTCGGCCCGCCGGCCAGTCGCAAGCTGTTCCGGCAGATGCCCCTGACCGCGTCCTTCGGTATCCTGGTCATCATCATCTATGCGATCTTGTCGATTTTCGCCGGTCCGATCTCGGTCGTGTTTATTGCCGGATTGGGTATCGCCGCTGTCGTGGTGGTGGAGCTATCGCGCCGGTCCAGCACCAATGACACGCATCAGGTTGTCGTCATGATTGCGCTGCTGACCGTGGCGCTGTTCATCCTCATGTATTTCATTGGCCCGCTTGCGCCGCACGGCCAGGAAGAGGTCTTCCCCATCGCGAATATCACGCCGGGTGGCGATCCGGCGATGAACGGCGACCCGGCGTTCCCGCTGGGCACTGATCAGATTGGTCGCGATATCCTGAGCCGTCTGATCTATGGGGCGCAGAACACGGTCGGCATTGCTTTTGCAACCACTTGTCTGGCGTTCTTCCTCGGCGGCACGTTCGGGTTCCTTGCCGCAACGCTGGGCGGATGGCTGGATCAGGTTCTCAGCCGCGCGGTGGACGTTCTGATGGCGATCCCGGCACTGATCTTTGCGTTGTTGCTGATGACCATCGCCAGTGTCTGGGCGCCGCGCCTTGGGATCCCGCTGACCTTCTTCATGGTGATCATCATCGCAGTGATCGACAGCACCCGGGTGTTCCGTCTGGCCCGCGCGGTCGGCACCCAGATCGTGGTGATGGATTATATTGAGGCGGCGAAACTGCGCGGCGAAGGCCTGCCCTATCTGATCTTCCGCGAGATCCTGCCAAACGCCACCGCGCCGCTGCTGGCTGAATTCGGTCTGCGCTTCTGCTTTGTCTTCCTGACCATCGCATCGCTTTCGTTCCTGGGTCTTGGCATCCAGCCACCGCTGGCCGACTGGGGGACGATGGTGAAAGACTTGTCCCAGTTCATCAATTTTGCCCAATTTGCCCCGAATGTCGCGGCCGCGCCGCTGCTGGCCGCAGGGGCGATTGCCTTGTTGACGGTGGCGGTGAACTTCGTGGTCGACTGGATGCTGCACAGATCATCTGGCCTGAAAGAATGAGGGGCCGATCACATGAGCGATGACAAACCCCTTCTGCTGAAAATCCGCGATCTTGAGATTGAAGGTCGCAGCGATGAAACTTGGAACCCGATCATCAACGGGGCCGGTTTCGATCTGCACAAGGGTGAGGTTCTGGGCCTTATCGGTGAATCGGGGGCCGGGAAGTCAACGATTGGCCTTGCCGCGATGGGGTTTACCCGTGACGGCGTGCGCATTTCGGGCGGATCGGTCGAATTTGACGGGATCAACCTGCTGAAGGCATCGGCTGCGGAAAAACGCGCCTTGCTGGGAAGCCGGATCGCCTATGTCGCGCAATCGGCGGCGGCCAGTTTCAACCCGGCGCATAAGATCATCGACCAGCATACCGAGGCGCCGATTCAACATGGTTTGATGGCCAGGAAGGACAGCGAAGAAGACGCGATGGCGCTTTATGCCCGGTTGCGTCTGCCGAACCCGGAAGAGATCGGGTTCCGCTATCCGCACCAGGTGTCGGGCGGGCAGTTGCAGCGGGCGATGACGGCGATGGCCATGTCTTGCCGGCCAGACCTGATCATCTTTGACGAACCCACAACGGCGCTGGACGTGACCACCCAGATCGAGGTTCTGGCCGCGATCCGCGACATCGTCGAACAGTTTGATACCGCAGCAATTTACATCACGCATGATCTGGCCGTCGTGTCGCAGATGGCAGACCGGATCAAAGTGTTGCTGAAGGGCGATGAAGTTGAAGAGGCGGACACCGCCACCATGCTCAGCGCGCCGCAAGAAGATTATACCAAATCCCTCTGGGCGGTTCGGTCGTTCGAGCGGCCTGAAAAACCGGCCCCGGCGGCGGATGCGGTGCCGATTGTGCGGGTGAAAAACGTCAGCGCCGCCTATGGTCCAATCCCGGTTTTGTTTGATGTCAGCTTCGATATTCATGCCGGGCGAACCGTGGCTGTTGTCGGGGAAAGTGGTTCGGGCAAATCAACGGCGGCGCGGTGCATCACGGGGTTGTTGCCGCCGACGAAGGGCGTGATTGAATTTGATGGCGTTGAAATGCCGCTCGACTATCGCAAGCGGTCCAAGGATCAGCTGCGTCAGGCTCAGATGATCTATCAGATGGCCGATACGGCGCTAAATCCACGCAAGTCGATTGGTGAGATCATTGGCCGCCCGGTGGAGTTCTATGGTGGGCTGAAAGGCCAGAAGAAACGCGCGCGGGTTGAAGAATTGCTTCATGAGATCGAGTTGGAGCCATCGCAATACATTGACCGGCTGCCCTCGGAATTGTCGGGCGGTCAGAAGCAGCGGATCGGGATTGCACGGGCGTTGGCCGCCGAGCCGCGTTTCATCATCTGCGATGAAGTGACCAGCGCGCTGGATCAGCTGGTGGCCGAGGGGATTTTGCGGCTTCTTGCACGATTGCAGGATGAGCTGGGTCTTTCTTACATGTTCATTACACATGATCTGGCCACCGTGCGCGCGATTGCGGACGAGGTCGTGGTGATGAAAGATGGCCGCGTTGTTGAACAGGGGCCCAAGGCCGAAATGTTCACCCCGCCACATCATGCCTATACGGATTTGCTACTGTCGTCGGTCCCCGAGATGGACCCCGAATGGCTGACCAAACTGCTGGAAGCACGCGGTGTTGATAACATCGGTGACGCCGCAGTTGATAAGATGTAACCGAATCACCTAGTAATGCATATCAACTGCGCCGCGGGCCAACCCGGCGTTTCAAACGACAACGGGAGAACGTAATGTCGAATTTCAGCAGACGTGGATTGCTCAAATCGGGCGCCGCATTGGGTGTGCTTGCAGCCACCGGCTTGCCAGTGGCCGCACAGGCCAAACGTGGCGGTCGGTTGCGGATGGGCCTGAACGGGGCCAACACTTCGGACAATTGGGACAGCCGCACCCATTCCGATATCTTCATGATCAGCTCGGCACAGGGTGCTGTGTTTGATTCACTGACCGAAGTGGCCGCTGATGGAGAGCTTAAGGGTGAGCTGGCCACAGATTGGGAGGTCAGCGCAGACGCCAAGATCTGGACATTCAACCTGCGCAAGGGCGTGACGTTCCACAACGGCAAAGAATTCGGCGCCGATGACGTGATTGCGTCGTTGCAGCTGCATGTCGCGGAAGGATCGAAATCGGCGGCCGAGCCGATCGTTTCGGCGATCTCCGAAATGAAGAAGATGTCGGATCATCAGGTTCAGTTTACCCTGGCGACGGGCAACGCAGACCTGCCGTTCCTGCTGGCCGATTATCACCTGCTGATGTATCCGGCGGGCCAGATTGAAGAAGCCATCGCCAATGGCATCGGCACCGGCCTTTACAAGGTCGAAAGCTTTGAGCCCGGCGTGCGTTTCGTCGGCAAGCGCGTCGACAGCCACTACAAGGATGGTGAGGCCGGCTGGTTCGACGAGATCGAATATGTCGCCGTCAACGACATCAACGCGCGGATGAACGCCCTGCTGACCGGTCAGGTCGACGTCATCAATGACATCGACTTCAAGACCGAATCGCTGCTGGATGCCAATCCTGCGACGTCGGTATTCGAGGTGACGGGCAACCAGCAGTTCACCTTCCCGATGCACACCGATACGGCGCCCTTCTCGGACAACAATGTGCGCAAGGCGCTCAAGTTCTCGATCAAGCGGCAAGAAATGGTGGACAAGATCCTGCAAGGACATGGACGGGTCGGCAATGACAGCCCGATCGGCCCGGCGAACACCTATTTCAACGCCGACATGCCGCAGACTGAGTTTGATCCCGATCAGGCGAAGTTCCATCTGAAAGAGGCGGGCATGGAAGGGCTGACCGTCGATCTGTCAGTTTCCAATGCGGCCTTCACAGGCGCGACTGATGCGGCACAGCTGATGCAGGCTTCGGCGCGTGAGGCCGGGATCACCATCAACCTTATCCAGGAAGCCGCCGATGGATATTGGTCAAATGTCTGGCTCAAGAAGCCGTGGGCTGTCAGCTATTGGTCGGGTCGCGCGACCGAAGATCTGATGTTCTCGACCGCCTATGAAGCGAGCGCACCATGGAATGACACCAACTGGGATCACCCGCGGTTCCAGGAACTGTTGCTGATTGGCCGGGCCGAGTTCGATGCCGAAAAGCGGCGCGAGATCTATAATGAAATGCAGCTGATCCTGCATGATGAAGGTGGCGTCATTCTGCCAATGTTTGCCAACTTTGTCGGCGCGAAGACCAACAAGGTCGCCAACTCTGGCACCATCGGTAACGTCTACAAAGTGGACAACGGCCGGATTGCCGAACGCTGGTGGATGGCCTGATTCAGGCAGCCTGACGGCAACTGACACTGGAAATGCCCCGCTGGTTCAGCGGGGCATTTTCGTTCTGGCGGTATCAATCTGCCGGATTGCGCAGCAACTGCGTCTTTCCCAACAGAAACTCGTATCTTGCGCGCGGCGCGTCGACGAAGATCTGCGCCGAATCCCGGCGCAGGTGAATACGGATGGACCGGCGCAGCCTTGGGTGGGCGTCTGCAAATGCGGCGCAGGTCAGCAACGCGACATTGGGCCAGCCCTCCGGGTGCCGGGCCGAGGCGTATCGGATAACCGCCACCCCTGCATCGCGGGCCTGATCGGCCAGATCCAGACAGGCGGAATAATCGTCGGGATCGCGCCAGTCGCTGCGCGCCGCCAGCGGCGGTTCCGTCAGATCAATCGCCTGATCTGTTGCCACACGACAGGCAATCGCCGTGTAATCCGCCGCGGTCACGGGAAGCGGCGTGTCCGGCGATTCGCGGTAAAACCGCAGGCGATACCAGACAACCTCGGCCACGGCCGTTTCTGGCCGTTCCGAGGCGTAATAGACACCAGGCGTGCGCCCTTTGCGGCGAAACCGACTGTCTGTCGGATAGCAGCCATATCGGAATGGCGCCGCCAGAAGATAATCCAGATGGGCGCAATCTGCGGGCACCGGGGGCTTGGTCTGTTCCAGGATATTTTCCAGCACCCGCTGTTCATCCAGATTATCGACCAGCCGCGTCGTCGAAACGACATGCTGAGCCTCGACCAGGCGCCAGACCTGCCCGCGATAGGGTCTGCAGGGAAGGTCAGATTGGCGCGCGGCGGGCATCAAGGTAATTCACAACATCAATCAACCCGCCGACCGTCCGGATCAGCACCGCAGGCACCCCGCCCAGGGCCAGATTCTCGGCCTGCATCCAGCCGCGCATCGCGGCTTCATCACCGCCGACGATCGCATCCAATGACCGGAATACACGGACCAGATGGGCGGCCAGCTCATAAGGTTTGCCGGTCAGCGGCATCGTGCCTGCCTTCATGCGCGAAATGCTTGCCGGGCTGACGCCGATCACCTGCGCCAGATCCTGCTGGGACAGGCCCAGAAGGTCACCGCTGCGCAAAACCGCCTTTGCCAGAACGAAATGCGGATCGGGCGAAGAGAGGGATTTGGTTTGAAGCTGCATGGGCATTGCCTTTCTGATGAAAGAAATATGCACATTCTGTATTGAGAAATCAAGTGAAGACCTGATTGCAAGCCCTTGAGCATCTTTGCTGATATGATTGTGCACGGATTGGGGTTGCCGCGCTGCGGGCTGATGGTGTTCGCTGACGAAAGACATCGGTTTGGGATCAGGGGCATGACATGACAGAGACACCAACAATCGAAACCCGCGAGGATGGTCCGCTGATCATCAAGAACGCCCGGCGCATGGTCGGCGCGGACGGGGAAGACATTGCGGTAAAGCCGGTGATGGCACTTTGCCGCTGCGGCGGCTCGGCCAACAAACCGTTCTGCGACGGCAGTCACAATTCAAACGGATTCGAAAGCAGCGGCGGCACACCCGCAGGCCGCGACAGGATCATCGCCTATGAGGGTGCCGAGCTAACCGTCACCTACAACCCGCGCCTGTGCAGCCACGCCGCCGAATGCGGCCGTCTGGCCAGCCATGTCTTCAACCCGGACCAGAAACCCTGGATCCAACCCGATAACGGAACAGAGGACGAAGTCCGCGCCGTCGTCGCCGCCTGCCCCTCTGGCGCGCTGGCACTGGGCAATGCGGATGGCCCCGAACATCTGGTCGCCGACCGGGCCGATGTGCAGATCGAAAAGAACGGACCCTATTGGGTTACAGGCATCACCGCCCCGACCGAAGATCAGGCCGAAGGCGCGTCACAAACAAAATTCGTCCTGTGCCGGTGCGGACTGTCCGGGAACAAGCCGTATTGTGATGGGTCGCATCGGGATAAGGGGTGGGTCGGCGACTAACGGGGCTCGGTGGGCGCAGACTCCCCTTGCACCCACCCGTCCCCCCCTCTATATCCCCTCTCAACAGCGGCGTTTCGGCTTCCACCCCTGAAACTCCACCGAACTCACGAACGGGCCGCGCGCCCGTTTTTTTGTGTCCAAACGCCAACCCACGAAAGGCCCCTGATGTCCGACCTGATCGCCAAAACCGCGATGGATCGCCGGATTGCTGACATTGTCACGCCGGTGATTGAAGGTATGGGCTATGAACTGGTGCGCCTGCGGTTGATGAGCGGCAAATCCGCCAGCCTGCAGATCATGGCTGATAAGCCGGACGGCGGGATCGAAGTGGATGATTGCGCCAAGATCTCGACCGCAGTGTCGGCGACGCTGGACGTGGAAGATCCGATCGAAGACGCCTATCGGCTGGAAGTTTCCAGCCCGGGTGTTGACCGGCCTTTGACCCGGCTGAAGGATTTTGACGCCTGGTCGGGGTATGAAGCAAAGATTGAAACGACCGAGATGATCGACGGCCGCCGCCGCTTCAAGGGCGCGCTGGCTGGTACCGAGGGCGACGAGGTGCTGATCGAGATTGAAGAAGGCACCATTGGCCTGCAATTCGATTGGCTGTCGGACGCGAAACTGGTGCTGACGGACGATCTGATCCGCGATGTGCTGCGTGCCCGCAAGGACGCGGGCGAGATTGACGAAACCCAATTCGACCAGATCGAAACCATCATAGACGGCGACGAGGAACCCTGAACCATGGCCATTACATCCGCAAACCAGCTGGAACTGCTGCAAACCGCCGAAGCGGTCGCGCGCGAGAAAATGATCGACCCGGTGCTGGTCATCGAAGCGATGGAAGAAAGCCTCGCCCGGGCGGCGAAGTCCCGCTTTGGCGCGGAAATGGACATCCGCGTGGCGATTGACCGCAAGACCGGCAAGGCGACCTTCACACGGGTTCGTACGGTGGTCGAGGATGAAGAGCTTGAGAACTACCAGGCCGAATTCACGGTAGAGCAGGCCAAGCAGTATATGGACGCGCCGGAAGTTGGGCAGCAGCTGATCGAAGAGGTTCCGCCGGTCGAAATGGGCCGGATCGCCGCGCAGAGCGCCAAGCAGGTGATCCTGCAAAAGGTGCGCGAAGCGGAACGGGATCGTCAGTACGAAGAATTCAAGGATCGCGCCGGTCAGATCATCAACGGCGTCGTCAAGCGCGAAGAATACGGCAACGTCATCGTCGATGTGGGCACCGGCGAAGGTATCCTGCGCCGCAACGACAAGATCGGGCGCGAAAGCTATCGCCCGAACGACCGCATCCGCTGCTACATCAAAGACGTGCGCCGCGAAGTCCGGGGGCCGCAGATCTTCCTGTCGCGCACCGCACCGGAATTCATGGTCGAGCTGTTCAAGATGGAAGTGCCCGAGATTTACGACGGCATCATCGAGATCAAGGCCGTGGCCCGTGATCCGGGTAGCCGCGCCAAGATCGCCGTGATCAGCTATGACGGCTCGATTGACCCCGTGGGGGCCTGCGTCGGCATGCGCGGATCACGAGTGCAGGCCGTCGTGAACGAGCTTCAGGGCGAAAAGATCGACATCATCCCATGGAATGAGGATATCCCGACTTTCCTGGTGAACGCGCTTCAGCCTGCCGAAGTCTCGAAGGTGGTTCTGGACGAAGACGCCGAGCGGATCGAAGTCGTCGTGCCCGAAGAACAGCTGAGCCTGGCCATCGGCCGTCGTGGCCAGAACGTGCGTCTGGCCAGCCAGCTGACGCATCTGGACATCGACATCATGACCGAGGAGGAGGAAAGCCAGCGTCGTCAGGCCGAATTCGAACTTCGCACCAAGCTGTTCATGGATACGCTGGATCTGGACGAATTCTTCGCCCAGCTTCTGGTCTCGGAAGGGTTCACCAGCCTGGAAGAAGTCGCTTATGTCGAGGCCGAGGAACTGCTGGTCATCGACGGGGTAGATGAAGACACCGCCGGCGAATTGCAGGCCCGTGCGCGCGACCATCTTGAGGCGCAGAATCGCGCGGCGCTGGAAAAAGCGCGCGAGTTGGGCGTGCAGGACAGCCTTGTTGCCTTTGAGGGGCTGACGCCGCAGATGATTCAGGCACTGGCGGAAGACGATGTGAAATCGCTTGAAGATTTTGCGACGCTCGCCGACTGGGAAATTGCCGGTGGCTGGACCACGGTTGATGGCGAACGCCACAAGGATGACGGGGTGCTGGAAAAATTCGATGTCGGGCTGGAAGAAGCGCAGGCCATGGTGATGACCGCGCGCATTCAGCTTGGTTGGGTCGATCCGGCTGATCTTGCCAGCGAAGACGACGTGGCCGAAGGCGAAGAGGGCGAAGCAGCCACAGAAGCGACCGAGGAGACCGGGGCCTGATCTCAGGCCTCGGGGGCGTCGCATCGTGACTCGTGGGGGTCATAACAAGGAACGGGGCGCGCCGGAACGGACGTGTCTTGTTTCGCGCGAATCCGGCCCTAAATCAGGGCTGATCCGCTTTGTTGTCGGCCCTGACGATCAGGTCGTTCCCGATATTGCTGGCAAATTGCCGGGGCGCGGAATGTATGTCGCGGCCAACCGCAAGCATCTGGATATGGCGGTCAAAAAGAACCTGTTCAGCCGCGCGGCGAAACGGCCCGTAAAGGTTCCCGAAACGCTGACGCAGGATGTCGAGGCGCAGCTGGCGGCGCGCGTCGCCTCGTTGATCGGGTTGGCGCGCAAGGCGGGCAAGGCGGTGGCCGGGTTCGAAAAGGTCAAGAACTGGCTGGTCAATGAGGATGCGCAGGTGCTGGTTCAAGCCAGTGACGGGTCGGGACGCGGCAAAAACAAGCTAAGCTCACCGCCCGGAAAAGGCGCGTTTATCGGTGTTTTGACCGCCTCAGAATTGGGTTTGGCATTCGGGCGAGAACATGTGATACATGCGGCGCTCGCGCCGGGGGGACTCACAAAGTCTATTGTTGAGGACGCCGCGCGACTATCTGGCCTGCGCGAAGATCTCGGTGGAGCGTCCACCGGAAAGGGTACGAAGAATATATGAGCGATTCTGACGGCAAAAAGACATTGGGCCTGCGTGGCGGGCCGCGTTCGGGGCAAGTGAAGCAAAGCTTCAGCCACGGGCGGACCAAGAATGTCGTGGTCGAAACCAAGCGCAAGCGCGTGGTGATGCCAAAGGCGGCTGCTGGTTCGACGGCGGGCGCTGCTGCTGTGGCGGCCACGCCCAAGGCCGATCCGTCCAAACGTCCTGCGGGCATTTCGGATGCCGAACTGGAGCGCCGGATGAAGGCCCTGGCCAGCGCCAAAGCGCGCGAGGCCGAGGAGACCGAGGCCCGCGAAGCCGAAGAAAAAGCCCGCGCCGAAGATCGGGAAAAGCGCAAGGCCGAGATTGAGGCCAAGGAACGCGAAGACCAGGAACGCGAAGAGCGTGCCCGCGCCAAGGCCGAAGAGGATGAGCGCAAGAAGCGCGAGGCCGAGGTTGCCAAGGTGAACGCAGCCCCCGCGGCCCCGACTGATCCTACCGCAGCGCCCGCACCGCGGGGCGGGGCGCCCAAGGCGGCCCCAACGCGCAAGGAACGCGAGCGTGAAGATCGCGACAAGCGCAAAACCGCAGGCGGGCGCGATGATGCGCGCCGCACCGGCAAGCTGACGCTGAATCAGGCGCTGCGTGGCGGCGAAGGCGGGCGGCAACGTTCGATGGCCGCGATGAAGCGCAAGCAAGAGCGTGCGCGCCAGAAGGCAATGGGCGGCCCGGTCGAACGCGAAAAGGTCGTGCGCGAGGTTCAGCTGCCCGAAGCAATCATGGTGTCGGAACTGGCCAACCGGATGTCCGAAAAGGTTGCCGATGTGGTGAAATCCCTGATGACCAACGGCATCATGGCCACCCAGAACCAGACCGTCGACGCCGATACAGCCGAACTGATCATTGAAGAATTCGGCCACAAGGTTGTGCGCGTCTCGGACGCCGACGTCGAGGATGTGATTCAGCCGGTCGAGGATGACGACAAAGATCTGCAATCGCGCCCGCCGGTGATCACCGTGATGGGTCACGTCGACCACGGTAAAACCTCGCTTCTGGATGCGATCCGCAACGCCAAGGTCGTCTCGGGCGAGGCGGGCGGCATCACCCAGCATATCGGTGCCTATCAGGTCGATCAGGACGGCGTGAAAATGACCTTCCTGGACACGCCGGGCCATGCGGCATTTACCTCGATGCGGGCCCGTGGGGCGCAGGTGACGGATATCGTGGTGCTGGTTGTCGCCGCGGATGATGCGGTCATGCCGCAGACGATTGAAGCCATCCGCCATGCGCAGGCGGTGGAAGTTCCGATGATCATCGCGATCAACAAGATGGACCACCCCGAGGCGAACCCGGACAAGGTGCGCACCGATCTTTTGCAATACGAAGTCATCGTCGAGAAGATGTCGGGCGAAGTGCAGGACGTTGAGGTTTCGGCGCTGAAAGGCGACGGGCTGGAACAGTTGCTGGAAGCGATCTCGTTGCAGTCGGAATTGCTGGAACTGAAGGCGAACCCCGAACGGGCCGCCACTGGCGCCGTGATCGAGGCGCAGCTGGATGTGGGCCGTGGCCCTGTGGCGACGGTTCTGGTGCAAAACGGAACGCTGCGCACCGGGGATATCTTCGTTGTGGGCGAACAGTGGGGCAAGGTCCGCGCGTTGATCGATGACAAGGGCGACCGCGTGAAAGAGGCCGGGCCAAGTGTTCCGGTCGAGGTTCTTGGCCTGAACGGCACACCCGAAGCGGGTGACGTGCTGAACGTGGTCGATACCGAAGCGCAGGCGCGTGAGATTGCCGAATACCGCAAAAAAGCGGCCAAGGACAAACGCGCCGCTGCCGGTGCCGCGACCAGCCTGGAACAGCTGATGGCCAACGCCAAGGCGGATGAGGACGTGTCCGAACTGCCTATCCTGGTGAAAGCCGATGTGCAGGGTTCTGCCGAGGCGATCGTCCAGGCGATGGAAAAAATCGGCAACGACGAAGTGCGGGTGCGGGTTCTACATTCGGGCGTCGGTGCGATCACTGAAAGTGACATCGGGCTTGCCGAAGCCTCGGGCGCGCCGGTTATGGGCTTTAATGTTCGCGCCAACGCCAGCGCGCGCAACACGGCGAACCAGAAGGGCGTCGAGATCCGGTATTATTCGGTGATTTACGATCTTGTGGACGACGTGAAAGCCGCCGCCAGCGGCCTGCTGAGCGCCGAAGTGCGCGAAAAGTTCATCGGCTATGCTTCGATCAAAGAGGTCTTCAAGGTCTCGAACGTTGGCCGGGTCGCCGGCTGTCTTGTGACCGAAGGCGTCGCCCGCAGATCTGCCGGTGTGCGCTTGCTGCGTGACGACGTGGTGATCCACGATGGCACGCTGAAGACCCTGAAACGCTTCAAGGACGAAGTTGCCGAAGTGCAGTCAGGCCAGGAATGCGGCATGGCGTTCGAGAATTACGAAGACATCCGCGAAGGCGATGTGATCGAGATCTTCGAACGTGAAGAGGTTGAACGCACGCTATCGTAACCGCACCGAAAACAAGTCACATGAAAGGCCGCCCGTTGGGCGGCTTTTTTTGTCCCTTCGTCGAAAATCTGAACCTTCGGCGGCGTTCCAGCGACCTACACCAGAGATACCATCAGGAAAGGACGCTGTATGACCCGCTTTATAACCGCCACGTTGACCGTTGCCATGATCACGGCATCCTTTGCCAGCCCCGCCGCCGCGGGCCGCGCGGAACGCTCTGCCGAAAACCGCGCCAAGGCAGAAGCCTGGTGCGAACGATTTGTTGCAGAACACCCCGGGGCCGAGTGCCGGGTGATGCGCATGGGCGGGCTGTGCCCGCGCGGCATGAAGGCTGGTAAGCGGTTCAACAAGATCAGGGCCAATGGCTACAAGACATGTGTGAAGGGCAACAAGCTGGGCAACTTCATCAAGGATATCCACAATCCGAAGAACGCCACCGATCTGTTCATCCGCGGCCAGCGCGGCTCGGTTCAGGGACCGGCGGATGCGCTGCGTGGCGATTGAGGTGTCGCTTGCGTCAGCTTGACAGTGTCGCTCCGCATTCTCAGGATACTTCCATTTTAGGGGGCCTCATGCCGCTTGGCAAGAAACTGAACGGAACGCTGCGGGCGTTCATCGAAAACCAGCCTGTTTTTTTCGTCTCGACCGCTGCCGAAACGGGTCGCGTGAACGTGTCGCCCAAGGGTGCGGATACGCTCAGGATTATCGATGACAACCGGATCATGTGGTTGAATCTTTCTGGCAGCGGGAACGAAACGGCTGGCCATATACGGGCCTGCAATCGGATGACGCTGATGTTTTGCGCCTTCACGGGCGATGCGTTAATTCTGCGGCTCTATGGGCAGGCGACGGTTATTCACCCGCGCGATAACGGCTGGGCCGATGCAATTTCCGCTTTCCCGAAGCTTGCCGGTTCACGTCAGGTGTTCAACTTGACGATTGACGGGGTGCAGACATCCTGCGGCTTCGGCGTTCCGGTCATGACCTTCGAAAGCGACCGTCTTGAAGAAGAACTGACACCAGTTTTCGCCAAAATGGGTCCAGAGGGCGTCAGGGACTATTGGCAGCGCAGAAATGCCGAAACCATTGATGGCTTTGCCACGGGCATCGCCGAGGATTGATCGCTACAGCCAATCCCTGAGGATCGGGATCAGCGGAAGATCGGCGGGTGGCATCGGGTAGCTTCGCATATCCTTCGGGCGTACCCAGGCAAGGGTTTGCCCTTCTTGCGCCACGGGTTGTCCCTGCCATTTGCGGCAGGCGAACAGGGGCATCAGAAGGTGGAAATCGTCGTAGTTGTGGCTGGCGAAGGTCAGCGGTGCAAGGCAGCTTTCCCAGGTGTCGATGCCAAGTTCTTCGTGCAACTCGCGGATCAGGGCAACCTCGGGCGTTTCACCGGGTTCGACCTTGCCGCCCGGAAACTCCCACAGGCCCGCCATGGATTTGCCCGCTGGTCGCTGGGCCAACAAAACGCGCCCATCCACGTCGATCAACGCAACGGCAGACACCAGCAGCGTTTTCACGAACGATAGTCGGCGTTGATCTGGATGTATCCGTGGGTCAGATCGCAGGTCCAGACTGTCGCAGCGCCAGTCCCAAGGCCCAGATCGACAGTGATCTCTAACTCGGCGTTTTTCATATAGGCGGCGGCGGCGTCTTCGGAATAGTCGGGCGAAACCCAGCCGTTTTCGGCCACGGGATGCGGCCCAAACCGGATCGCCACGCGGTCCCGATCCGCCGCGGCACCGGATTTTCCCAACGCCATGACAACGCGCCCCCAGTTAGGATCTTCGCCTGCAACGGCGGTTTTCACCAATGGCGAATCGGCGATTGCGCGGGCTGCGCGCTTTGCGTCCATGTGATCGGTCGCTCCGGTGACATGCACGGCAACGAATTTCGTCGCACCCTCTCCGTCGCGAACGACCTGATGGGCCAGATCCTGCAACACGGTATGCATCGCGTCGCGAAACGCTTCGGAGCCCGCCGCATTAACGCCAGAAGCCCCGGTGGCGGCCGCCATCAGCGTGTCAGACGTCGACGTGTCGCTGTCGACCGTGATGGCGTTGAATGTCGTGTCCGCAAGGGATTCCAACATCGCTTGCAATTCTGCCTGATCCAGAACGGCGTCAGTGAAGACATAGGACAGCATCGTTGCCATATCCGGCGCGATCATGCCCGATCCCTTGGCGAAGCCGGCGATACGGACCGTCTTGCCGTCGACCGAAACAGCAGCCCCGGCGCCCTTGGGAAATGTATCTGTTGTCATGATCGCACGCGCTGCCCCGGCGATCCCACCGGCGTCCAGTGCGCTGTGCAACTCGGCTATTTTCGCGGTCATGCGGCCATATGGCAGGGGTTCACCGATCACTCCGGTAGATGCTGAAAACACGCGTGATTCCGGCAAGGATAGGGTCTTTGCAACCGCACCGGTCACGGCCGCCGTCGCGTCGACCCCGTTGCGCCCGGTGAAGGCGTTCGCATTGCCAGAGTTCACAATGATCGCCGCGCCATCACCCGAATCGGCGCCGATCTTCGCCTGGCAATCCATCACCGGGGTCGAGCGTGTGGCCGATTGCGTGAACACCCCGGCAATCGTCGTACCGGGGGCCAGTTCAGCCAGCATGACGTCGTCACGCCCGGTGTATTTGACACCCGCCGCCGCACTTGCGAACCGCACGCCGTCGATGACCGGCAAGTCCGGAAATCCTGCCGGAGCGAGCGGCGATACGCCGCCCGTATGGGTCTGCGCCGCAGCCAGTTCGGCCTTCAGACGCCGAATCTTCGCCTTCAGTTTTGCCTTTTTCTTGCCCATGCCGGTCAACCGCCCCGAAGTATCACTCCAGAAGAGTTGTATCGACCAGCGCGGCAGGGTCCAGCGTGGACTTGTCTGTCAAAACAACATCTGCGGATTCCACGGCAGCTTCGACTGCAGCCTCGATGGCCAGTCCGCGCAGGTCTTCGGTCAGTGATCCGCGCACGTCTTCCAGCGCGGGCTTGGGCTTGTCGCGGCTGTCGTTGCGTTTCAGCACGTGCCAGCCGAATTGGGTCTGAACCGGGCCCGAGATTGCGCCGTCTTCAAGTTCGGTCACTGCCTTCTCAAACTCCGGCACCATTGCGCCCAGCCCGAACCAGCCCAGCTGTCCACCATTCGGACCGCTTGGACCGGTGGATTTTTCCTTGGCGGTTTCTGCAAAATCCGCGCCGCCTTCCAGCATTTCGACAATCGCCTGCGCTTCTTCTTCGGTTTCGACCAGAATGTGGGATGCGTTGAATTCCGGAAGGGGTTCAGCGTTGGCGATGGTGTCGTTGTAGAGATCCTGAACCGCGTCCTCTGTGACCGAATCGCGCCCCGCACTCAGCAACGCTTCATTGGCAAGAAGCGCCCGGCGTTCGTTGTCCATCACCAGTTCCGAGGTTCGCGACAGGTCACTTGCCTGCGCTGCAAGCGCCTGTTGCTGGACCAGCTGATCAAGGATGCCGTCAAACAACACCTCGGTCGGGGCATTGGCGTATTGCTCGGGCAGGCGCGCGCGCAGCACGATCATGTGCCCCAGCGTGATTGGGGTGCCATTGACCGTGGCGACGACGGTCTCGGCGCTCATCGGGTCGGCAACCTCATCCGTCTGGGCAAACCCAGGTGTTGCAGCAGCAATCAGAACTGCCAGCGCTGGGCCGGCAAAACGGTGAAACGTCATGGCATATTTCCTTCCACGGGGCCCGCCGGTGGCGGGTGGCGTTGACACGTAACTTGCGGAACCTTACATCGGCCCGAGGCCGGTTAAGGGGCCGCCCTTGCGTCACTACTTATGGCGCGCCCGGATTGCGGGCAAGCGCATCCCCAACAACTTCCTGTCAAGCGCGCAGAATCGTCGGAGAGAACATGCTGGGTATTGGAACGATTGCCAAAAAGGTATTTGGCACGCCGAATGACCGATTGATCAAATCGGTGCGCCCGATCATCGACCAGATCAACGCGCTAGAGGCCGAGTATGAGGCATTCAGCGACGATCAGATCAAGGCCAAGACCGAAGACCTGGCCAAGAAGGCCATGGGCGGGGCCGATCTGGACGATCTGCTGGTCGAAGCCTTCGCAAACTGCCGCGAAGCCGCGCGCCGCGCGCTGGGCCTGAGGGCCTTCGATGTGCAGCTGATGGGTGGCATCTTCCTGCATCGCGGTAACATCGCCGAGATGAAGACGGGTGAGGGCAAGACGCTGGTTGCGACCTTCCCGGCCTATCTGAACGCCCTGTCCGGCAAGGGCGTGCATATCGTTACGGTCAACGACTATCTGGTGCGTCGTGATGCGGAATGGATGGGCAAGGTGTTCGCGGCGCTGGGTCTGACCACCGGCGCCGTCTATCCGCAACAGCCCGAGGCCGAGAAGGCGCAGGCCTATGCCGCCGATGTCACTTACGCGACCAATAACGAACTTGGCTTCGATTATCTGCGCGACAACATGAAATCCGAACTGAAAGAGATGCACCAACGCTTCCACAATTTCGCGATTGTGGACGAAGTGGACAGCATCCTGATTGATGAGGCCCGCACGCCGCTGATCATCTCTGGCCCCGCGCAGGACCGCAGTGAGCTGTACATTACCATCGACAAGGTGATCCCCGAGCTGACGGAAGAACATTTCAGCCTGGACGAAAAAACCCGAAACGTGACTTTCACGGACGAGGGCAACGAGTTTCTGGAAGAACACCTGACAGCCTCGGGCATCCTGCCAGAAGGGCAGACGCTGTATGACCCGGAAAGCACGACCATCGTGCACCACATCAACCAGGGGCTTCGCGCGCATAAACTTTTTACCAAGGACAAGGATTACATCGTTCGCGATGGCGAAGTTGTTCTGATCGACGAATTCACCGGGCGGATGATGTCTGGCCGCCGCTTGTCGGATGGTCTGCACCAGGCGATCGAGGCCAAGGAAGATGTCTCGATTCAGCCCGAAAACGTGACATTGGCCAGCGTGACGTTCCAGAATTACTTCCGGCTTTACGACAAGCTGGCCGGGATGACCGGTACGGCGGCGACCGAGGCCGAAGAATTCAACGAAATTTACGGATTGGGTGTGGTGGAAATTCCGACCAACCAGGATGTCGCGCGGGTTGATGAACACGACGCAGTCTATCGCACGGCGGTCGAGAAATACGCCGCGATTATCGAGGAAACCAAGAAGGCCCACGAAAAGGGTCAGCCGGTGCTGGTCGGCACCACCTCGATCGAGAAATCTGAAGAGATCAGCCAGATCCTGTCCAAGGAAGGGATTACGCACAACGTCCTGAACGCGCGCCAGCACGAACAGGAAGCGCAGATCATTGCCGATGCGGGCAAGTTCGGCGCGGTGACTATCGCGACCAATATGGCCGGGCGCGGAACCGACATTCAGCTGGGTGGCAACGTCGAGATGAAGGTGCTGGAAGCGCTGACCGCCGACCCAGAGGCTGACCCGGAAGCTGTGCGCACCCGGATCGAGGCAGAGCATGCCGACGAAAAGGCCAAGGTTCTGGCGGCGGGCGGTCTGTTTGTGCTCGCCTCGGAACGCCACGAAAGCCGGCGGATCGACAACCAGTTGCGCGGCCGGTCTGGCCGTCAGGGTGACCCGGGCAAATCCTCGTTCTTCCTGAGCCTGGAAGACGATCTGATGCGGATTTTCGGATCAGAACGCCTCGACAAAGTGCTCAGCACGCTCGGCATGAAAGAGGGTGAGGCGATTGTGCACCCTTGGGTGAATAAAAGCCTTGAGAAGGCGCAGGCCAAGGTCGAAGGGCGCAACTTCGACATCCGCAAGCAGCTGCTGAAGTTCGACGATGTGATGAACGAACAGCGCAAAGTGATCTTCACCCAGCGCCGCGACATCATGGAAGCCGAAGAGATTGCCGAGATTGCCGAGGATATGCGCCACCAGGTGATCGACGATGCGGTCGATGAGTTCATTCCGGCGAAGACTTACGCCGACCAGTGGGACGGAGCGGGACTTCACGCCGCTATGGTCGAGCGGGTCAATATCGACACGGATGTGGCGACCTGGATGGATGAAGACGGTGTCGACGACGAAGAAATTCGCGAACGCCTTTACAAAGCCAGTGACGAGATGATGGCCGCCAAGGCGGCGCAGTTCGGGCCCGAGAATATGCGCTCGATCGAAAAGCAGATCCTGTTGCAGACGATTGATGCGAAGTGGCGCGAACATCTGCTGACGCTGGAACACCTGCGCTCGGTCGTCGGATTCCGTGGCTATGCCCAGCGCGACCCGCTGAACGAATACAAGAACGAAAGCTTTCAGCTGTTCGAATCCATGCTGGACAGCTTGCGCGCCGATGTAACCCAGAAGCTGGGTCAGATACGTCCGCTCAGCGCGGAAGAACAGGCCGAGATGCTGCGCCAGATGACTGCACAGCAACAGGGGCAGCAACAGGCGCAGGTCGACGAGGCCGCGCCGGAACCACGGCCCGAAGACGCCGCGCCGGGGTTTGTTGAAGGCGATCCGACCACCTGGGGCAACCCGGCCCGCAACGATGCCTGCCCCTGTGGTTCAGGGAAGAAATTCAAACATTGCCACGGGCGTCTGGCATAGGGTCAGAATTTGGGCGGAAATGGGGC
The DNA here is from genome assembly GCA_012103375.1 of Paracoccaceae bacterium. Classification (NCBI taxonomy): domain Bacteria; kingdom Pseudomonadati; phylum Pseudomonadota; class Alphaproteobacteria; order Rhodobacterales; family Paracoccaceae; species Paracoccaceae bacterium. The sequence continues at coordinate 3,401,967 of WLWX01000001.1, read as the reverse complement.
AGAATTGTGTCGGCCTTGCGCTGAGGGCTAGACCTAGCGGTCGGTGCCGCAACTGCCACGAAATCTGCGTTCGATTTGCATGATGCAGAATTTGATTTTTGGCCTTAGGATCGGCCCAATAATTCGGTAATGTTTCCATTATCGAACATATTGCACGTTAACGACGGAGGCAGCGATGAGCAGTAAAAAAACCGCTGTAACCATCGGGCTGATTGCATCGGCCATCCTGGGGGCAGGTTACGCATTTCACGACACACCGGCGGTTGCGTCGGTTCTGGGGTATCAGGCCCCCGACAATGGCGCCCGGCTGCGTCACGCCACATTCACCGCCGGAGAAATTGGCACGGTTGATGCCGTGTTTAGACCACCGATGGACATGCGCCCGCCGCTTCAACCGGTGAACCGGCCACTAATGACGCGGCAGATTCCGGCCTCGGCCACGCCAAGCCCGTCGATTGATGGCGACACAGACAACGCGGGCCGCACCTGCACCCCTCAGCTTGATGCCGTGCTTGGCGGTGAAGGGCTTATCCTGCTGGCGCTTGATGCACCATGCGACCCCGGTGCCCGGGTCGATATTCGGCACGGTGCCCTGGCGTTTTCAGGACGCACCGATGCCTATGGTCGCTACAGCACGGCGGTTCCGGCGCTGACAATTCTGGCAACCTTTCAGGCCGCCGTGGGCGACGCGACAGCAGAAATCACCATTGCCGCGCCAGATGCGGGCACCATGCGGCGCGTCGGCGTGCAATGGCAGGGCGATGCGGGCCTGACGCTTCACGCCCTTGAATTCGGGGCGCGCCCTGGCGAGGCGGGGCATGTCTGGAACCAGTCTCCGGGAAGTCCGTGGACCAAGGGCGGCACTTTGCTGCGGCTGGGCGACCCCGAACTTGCAATGGCCGAGGTCTATAGTTTTCCGGTTTCTGACGCGATGCCCAATGGCGTTGTCGATGTATTTGTAGAGGCGGCAGCCACGGATCAGACCTGCGGAACGACACTGGCCGGTCAGGCGATACAGACACAGACTGACGGCGTGCCGGTTATCACCGACCTCAGCCTGGAAATGCCGGCTTGTGGGGCGGATGAGGGCACTCAGGTGTTGAAAAAAACCATCGGAACCATAAAGATTGCGGCGAACTGATACCGCCCAAGCCGGACTGATCCATGACCATGATACGCGCGGCGGCCTTCGCCGCGCTTTTCCTTTGTGCCCCGGCAATCGCGCTGGCCCAGACCGTCACACTGACGGCACGCGACGGCTCGCTTGAACTCAGCGGACGGCTGCTGAATTTCGATGGCGAATTCTTCCAGTTGGAGGGCAACTTTGGACGCGTGACCGTGGACGGTTCGAAGATGATCTGCCACGGACGCGCCTGCCCGGATGACGGGCCGTTCATTGCCGGTGTCTCATTCTCGGGCGACGCGATGGTGGTGCGCCGCCTGATGCCCGCCCTTATCGAGGCTTTTGGCCGTGCCCGGGGATACTCGACGCTGAAAGTCGTCCAAAGCGACCGGCGCTTTCGCTATGACCTGCGCGAGGCATCGCCGGCGCGACTGGTGGCGCAGTTTTCCTTTGCCGCTTCAACATCCGGCGAAGGGTTTGAAGATCTGATTGCTGATCGCGCCGATATCGTTCTGGCATTGCGTCCGCCGCAATCGGAACGCAGCCAGGCGCGATCCGGCATCGGGCGTGTTCTTGGATTGGACGCAATTGTCCCGGTGGTTGCGGCTGAAAACCCCCTGACCGCGATTACACGTGCCCGACTGGCGCAGGCATTTGGCCGAAAACTGACCAGCGCGGATCTGTGGGAAGGTGAAAAACCCCTGCGCCTGCATGTTCCGGTGCAGCAATCCGGCCTGATGCGGGAACTGCGACGGCGTGTCCTGATCCCCGAAGGGCAAGTGCTTGGCATGCCGGTGACCCGCCATCGAGAGACTGGTCAGTTGACCGACGCGGTTGCGCGCGACCCGAATGCGCTGGGCGTTACGACATATTCGGATATCGGTGCGGCAGTGCCATTGGTGGTCGCCGGGCCTTGCGCGTTTGCCTCGGTTGCGACCGCGGATGCGCTGCGCACTGTCGATTACCCACTGACGCTGCCGCTGTTCCTGTATCCGCCCGCGCGCCGATTGCCCAAGGTTGCGCGCGAATTCCTGGCCTTCACCCGAAGCCCCGAGGCGCGCCTGGCCGTTCAACAGGCGGGATTCGTCGATCAGTACCTGGGCACGGTCCCAATCGAAGCCCAGGGAGAGCGTCTGGCCCACGCGATCGAGGCTGCCAAGGAACCCGGCGCGCAGGCAGATCTGCGCCGTGCGGTCGAACGTATCGAAGGTGCCGCGCGTCTGACGCTAACATTCCGTTTCGAAGATGGTTCGACCGATCTTGACGCAATCTCGCAATCCAATATCGGCCTGTTGGCAGGCGCTTTGAACCGGGGTGAGTTTACCGGACGCACGCTGCTGTTTTCGGGGTTTTCCGACGGCACCGGCCCGGCGGCGGACAACCGCGAATTGTCGCTGGATCGGGCCCGCAAGGTGCGCGATGCGGTGCGCGCGGCAACAACCGAAGAGGCGATGGCCAGCCTGAAACTGTTGGCAGATGGCTTTGGAGAGGCCATGCCATTGGCCTGTGACGAAGTGGATTGGGGCCGCAAGATCAACCGGCGTGTCGAAGTGTGGTTGCGGTGATGGTCGTCGGTGTCAATAATGGAAGAATTAGAAACCCAATCGGTATGTCCATCTATTATTTAATGCAACAGGTGTTGTCGCGGATTAGTTTTCTGGATCGCCAAATCGGAAAGATGCAAACGTGAAGAAAATTCTGCCAATTGTTCTGACGTGCATTTTCATGGTTTCCGGCGTTTCCGCAAATTCCGAAGATCGAACAATTGCCGGAAGTGATGCGCCTGAATACACCAAAGCAGTTTCCCAGTGGCTGGACGGGGAAGATAAATCCGCGCTGATTTCGCTGGCCGAGCTTGCGCGACAGGACAATCGCGCCGCGCAAATCCTTCTTGCCAGTATTGCCGTGAATGGAAATCTGCACGCGCAAGTGACGTCCAAGCTTTCCCGAAATGAACGGATTGCATTGCTTCGCATTCCCGAAGGTCTGTCCGGCAAATCCTGGCTGACTGCGGCTGAGCAGTCCGAGCCGTTGGCGACTGCGCTATTGCAGGCCAGGGAAATCGGATCAAAAGCACCTGCAATTCGCACACTGATTGAATTTGGCGAAGTGCAGACGGCATTAATCGCGGCGCAATCAATGCTGTATCAGGGTGAGGCAAATACTTTGATCGCGGCGCTACAGGGGCTTGAAGATCGCCTTCCCGCCGATTGTGTTGAAAAACTCCGAAATCAGAGCGTCGCGGATTTCTTGCGAAAACCTATGAAGCGAAATAGTCGGAAAGCTTTGACCACGAGACAGCGCATGGCTGCGCGTGAGCGCATGTAGGCGATTTGGGCCGACCCCCGCGCCAAAAATTTAGGATCGGGCTGCATGGAAAGAAAAATCATCGTTCAGGCCCTAAAACGGAGTTTTTCAACACAATCCGCCGAAGCCGAGGTCATTCTGGCATGGGCGCGAAATCAATCTGCCGACAGTACACAGGGCAGTTACGCAGGCTCTGCAAGAATTGGGACGCTCCAATTTGCTGATTTGCAGTACGCAACAAGCGAACTCGCCTGGGAGGCGCCGTCACCCGGGCAAGTTATTGACGGCTCAGAATGGTATCAGGCTGCCATTGACAATGCCGAGAATATCACAAGCTGGCGCCCGATCAGAAACCTTTGCGAAAAATCCTGCGCCGAAACCGTGAATAATTGCACAGTTACCGGCGCGAGCCTTTTGTGGCAGGCCGGACCATTTCCAATGCGAAGTCCGATCGAAGCATTAATTCCGAATGAACAATATTGGCAGAGTTCTCGGATCGAGGCGGATATTGCCAGAAAGATTCCCAACCTCAACCGATTTAAAAATTCTCTGGATGGCAACATGAATGCGTGTTTTGTTCGCACGATGCAAAAATTGCATGAGAAATTCGGACGCGCAAAAGGATAATCCGAATAACGGCGTAGTGTCGGAACCGGGCGCAGGTGGGGTTTTGCCGAACTCGGTGGTTAAACACTGTTAGTCAGACCGTAACCCGGCTTTGATCTCCGCCCCGTGTTCATCCAGTTTCGGCGCCGCGCGACCTGTCGCCAATTCGGCATCCGAAAACCGAAACGGCGGGCGCACTGTCGGGATGCCTTCGGCCAGCTGATGCATCCCGCGCGCGGCCACTTGCGGGTCGGCGAAAACCTCGGCGAAGTCATTGATCGGTCCGGCGGGAACACCGGCGTTTTCGCAAGCCGCCAGCAGGTCAGATTTGGAAAACGTCAGCGTCGCCCGGGTCAGCCGCGCGGTCATCGCCTCGCGATGGGCAATCCGGTCTGCGTTGGTCAGATAATCGGGGTCGGTGGCCATTTCTGCGTCACCCAGCAGCACGCACAGCCGCTGGTACTGCGCGTCATTGCCGGTGGCGATGATGATCCAGCCATCGGCGCAGTCGAAAACCTGATAGGGGGTCAGATTCTGATGCGCGTTGCCAATTCGCTGCGGCGCCTGCCCGGTGGTCAGATAGTTCATCGCCTGATTAGCGGTGACTGCCACGGCGACATCCAGCAGGCCCAGATCGACGTGCTGCCCAGCACCGGTCTGATCGCGCATGCGAAGCGCGGCGAGGATTGCCGTCGTTGCATACATGCCGGTGAATATGTCGGTGACCGCCACGCCAACTTTCTGCGGCTGCCCCTCGGGCGCGCCAGTGATCGACATCAGGCCGGACATGCCTTGGATGATGTAATCGTACCCGGCGCGGTGGGCATAGGGGCCATCCTGCCCGAAGCCGGTGATCGAACAATAGATCAGGCGCGGGTTGATCTGGCGCACCGAATCCCAATCCAGCCCGTATTTCGCCAGCCCGCCAACCTTGAAATTCTCGATCAGGATATCGGCGTCCCGGACCAGCGCGATCAGGGTGTCGCGCCCTTCCTCGGTGGTGAAATCCAGCGCAATGGACCGCTTGCCGCGATTGCAACTGTGGAAATAGCTGGCTGAGCGATCACCGCCCTTGTCCACGAACGGCGGCCCCCACTGGCGTGTATCGTCGCCCTTTGGCGCTTCGACCTTGATGACATCCGCGCCCAGATCCGCCAGCGTCTGACCGGCCCAGGGGCCGGCCAGTATGCGCGCCAGTTCAACGACCTTCAGGCCATTAAGCGGTGTCATCCGCCGATTTTCGCATCCAGAATGCTGCGGAAGTTTGTCTGGAACTCGGCATTGTCGACCTTCTGGCCGTCGATCAGGAAAGTCGGCGTGCCCGAGACATCATCAGCTTCGGAGGTCTGCTGAAACTTCGCGAACATCGCCTGGGCCATCGTGGCGTCGGTCAGGCACGCCTCCAACGTGTCACCGTCCAGCCCGGCGGCCAGGCCAATGCGGCGCAGGTTGGCTGCGATATCCGCAGGTTCGCCTTGGGTCCATTCAGACTGTTTTTCATAGATCATCTGGGCAATCGGAAAGTACTTCTGCGCGCCGTCACAGCGTGCAACCATCGCCGCCCACAGGCCGAAACGGTCAAAGTACACCTCGCGATAGATAAAATTGATCTTGCCGGTGTCGATATACTCGGCCTTCAGATCCTTGAACGCGCCTTCGTGGAATGACCGGCAGTGCGGGCAGGTATAGCTGGCGTATTCAGTGACTGTTACAGGCGAATTCGGGTTCCCGATCGAGACTTCGGGAACGATCGAGGTGTCCACATCTTCGGCCGATTGGGCCTGCGCGCCCAGGATCGTCTGGGCCGGATCGACGGAACGGCTGGAATTCAGATACCACAGGCCAGCCGCAGCGACGGCGGCAACAACTACGAAGGACAGAAGACGGTTCATTACGAAGGTACCTTTTTTGAACGGGTTGATCTGGTCAGGACATTGGTGCCCAGCGCTTCCAGCGCGGCGCGCAACGTATCATCGGACACGCCTTTCGCAACGGCCTGGGCCTTGGCCTGAAGGCGGGGGTCTGGCGCAGGTGCGGCGGCGGTTGCCGGGGCGTGGTCAAAGCTGATCTTGCCGTCGGCAAACCCCTGCGGCGCGGTCTGGGTGATCCGAATACGAGAGATTGCGGCATAGCCATAGCAGGCATTCACCCGTTCCTTCAGCTTTTCGCTGGCCATTTCGACCATTGGGGCCTGCGCACCGGTGGTCAACAGCGTCAACGTCGCGCCAAGGCCACCACGGCCATAGCTGATGTTCACGGGCCGCGTTGCGGCGGCGATGTCCGCGCCCGCGACTTCGGCCCAATGGGTCAGCAGCCTTGTCACCGCAAAACCGCGCCCCTCACCCGCCTGGCGAATGCGGCCCTGCAGCAGGCCCGAGGTCCGCTCGAACCCGCGCTTGCGGCGGTTTTTTGGCGATGTGGCGGCGGGCGGTGGCATTCAGACTCCCATTCGGCTGTCGACCCTGTCTATGTCAACTTTGCGACCTATTCTACGCTGTATCTGGTCGCAGGGCATCTGCAAGCAACGGGCAGGACGTAAAGATTGCGTGACGTGGGCAACAATGGCGCAGAGATCAGCGGGGATCTGCTGCGCTGGTACGACAGCCATGCGCGGGTATTGCCGTGGCGCGTCAGCCCGGCGGACCGCGCGGCGGGCGTTTCGCCCGACCCCTATCGCGTCTGGCTGTCCGAAGTGATGTTGCAACAAACCACCGTCGCGGCGGTGAAGGGGTATTTTGAGCGGATTGTGTTGAAAAACTCCGAAATCAGAGCGTCGCGGATTTCTTGCGAAAACCTATGAAGCGAAATAGTCGGAAAGCTTTGACCACGAGACAGCGCATGGCTGCGCGTGAGCGCATGTAGGCGATTTGGGCCGACCCCCGCGCCAAAAATTTAGGATCGGGCTGCATGGAAAGAAAAATCATCGTTCAGGCCCTAAAACGGAGTTTTTCAACACAATCAGCGGTTCACGACCCTCTGGCCCGATGTCGCAGCGCTGGCGGCGGCGGACGATGGCGTGGTCATGGCAGAATGGGCGGGCCTTGGGTATTACGCCCGCGCCCGCAACTTGCTGGCCTGCGCGCGGTCGGTTGTTGCCGATCATGGCGGGCAGTTCCCGGACAATGCCACCGCGCTGCGCAGCCTGCCCGGCATCGGCCCCTACACGGCGGCAGCCATTGGCTCGATCGCATTTGATCGGCCCGAAACCGTTGTTGATGGGAACGTTGAAAGGGTCGTTTCCCGCCTGTTTAGGGTCGAAACACCCCTTCCGACTGCGAAGCCTGAGTTGACGCGTTTGGCGGAAACGCTGACTCCGGATCAACGCGCGGGCGATCATGCACAGGTAATGATGGATCTGGGCGCGACGAGCTGCACGCCGCGCAGCCCGGCCTGCGGCATCTGCCCGGTGATCGCCCATTGTCAGGCACGCGCGGCAGGTATCGCCGCTGACTTGCCGGCAAAGACGCCGAAGAAGCCCAAGCCGGTTCGGCATGGCTTTGCCTATGTTGCGCGCCGGACCGATGGCGCATGGCTGCTGGAGCGCCGCCCGGACAAGGGGTTGCTGGGCGGCACGCTTGGCTGGCCAGGTTCGGATTGGTCAGACAACCCGGCCCCGGCCCCACCGGTTGAGGCCGCCTGGGCGGAATTGGGCGAGGTGCGCCACACCTTCACCCATTTCCACCTGCGCCTGCGGGTGTTCGCCGCGACTGTCGCGCAATCCGCACCCGGAGCCTTCATCCAGGCAGATGACTTCGACCCGAACCACCTGCCCACGCTGATGCGCAAGGCCCATTCCGTGGCGTCGGGCGTGCTGGGCGCGAATTGAGGCAAATCCTGCCCTGCGCTAAGAAGCGTCGGTAGTTTCGATCTGGACGGGTAATGAGCGACACTCGAACACCTTCACCTGCGGCCACATCCAGCCTGCGTGCGGCGCTGCCGTTCTGGGCATCGCTGATCATACTGCCCATGGTGGCGCTGGCGGCGACTTTCGGTGGCTGGACGCTGCTGCTGGTGCCACTGGCAAGCTGGTGGCTGTTTTCGATCCTTGACCTGATCATTGGCATCGACCGCGACAGCCTCGACCCGGAAACGGCGGAAGCAGAGTTGTTCTGGCACCGGCTGATCACCCTGATCTGGCCTGTTCTGCAATTCGGGCTGATCTTCGGAACGCTGGCCTTTGTCACGCAGACAACACACCTCAGCGGGTGGGAAAAGATCGGCCTGTTCTTTGGCGTCGGTGTCGGGTCCGGCACCATCGGCATCGTCTATGCGCATGAGCTGATGCATCAGCGCAATCGGCTGGAACGCTGGCTGGGCGATATTCTGATGGCGATGACGCAGTATGGTCACTATCGCAGCGAGCATCTGCTGGTGCACCACGCCCATGTCGGCACGCCGCGCGATGCGGTGACGGCGCGATATAATGAGGGGTTCCATCGCTTTTTCCCGCGTGTTCTGCGCCAAAGCGCGCAATCCGCCTGGCGGGTTGAGGCTGCGATGCAGGCGCGGCGCGGGCGGTCGGTCTGGCACCTGTCTAACCCGTTCTGGCGCTATTGGGCGCTGCAACTGGCGTTTCTTGTGCTGGCCTTTGCCATCGGTGGCTGGGTCGGTCTGGGCCTCTACGCCTATCAGGCGTTCATCGCGGTCTGGCAGTTAGAGCTGGTGAATTACGTCGAACATTATGGTCTGACGCGCGAGCATCTGGGCGAAGGTCGGTATGAACGTGTGAAACCCTATCATTCATGGAACGCGGATTTTCGGGCATCCAACTGGCTGCTGATCAACCTGCAACGCCACGCCGATCATCATATGAAACCCGACCGGCGCTATCCGCTGTTGCAGACATACTCCGAAGATGATGTTCCGACCCTGCCCTACGGCTATCCAGTGATGACGGCGCTGGCGATGATCCCACCGCTTTGGCGGCGCTTCATGAATCCGCGCGTCCGAAATTGGCGGCGACAGCATTACCCGCAGATCAGCGAATGGAGTGCTTACAACACGGGCACCAACCCGATGCCTGCGCGGGGGTAAATGACGTGCCGAACACATGCGATATTGACTGAACCGGTTTACGAAGCTTCGCACTTCGGTGCACGGCTGGTGTAGCAGTTGCGCAACCTGAGAAAAAAAGGGGTCCTGCCCACAGGTGGACAGGACCCAAGGTTGTGCTGTGGTCGGGCCACAGGCACAGGCGGTAGATCGTTTAGCTGAGTTCGGCGCGGATCTGCTGGCGCAGCAGGTCGATGGGGATCGCCTTGCCGTCGCGCTTGAAGCTCCAATAGGTCCAGCCGTTGCAGGAGGGCGCGCCTTCCAGCGCCGCCCCCACTTGGTGGATTGAGCCCTTGGCCTCGCCCGAGATCAAAGACCCATCAGCCCGCACCCGAGCCGTGTTTCCACGCGGGCTTGTCAAAACCTCGCCGGGGCGCAGCATGCCACGCTCGACCAGTTGCCCAAAGGGAACACGCGGCTCGGCGCGCTTGCTGACGCTGACTTCCAGCGCGGTCTTGTCGAATTTGCGGATCTTGGACAGGCGGCGTTCGGCGACCTTGCGATAAGCGGCCTCACGCTCGATCCCGATGAAATCGCGGCCCAGCATTTTGGCGACGGCACCCGTGGTGCCAGTGCCGAAAAACGGGTCCAGCACGACGTCGCCGGGGTTGGTGGTGCCCAGTAGAATGCGATGCAGCAGCGATTCAGGCTTCTGCGTCGGATGCGCCTTGTCACCATTGGCGTCCTTCAGACGTTCATGCCCGGTGCAGATCGGCAGCATCCAGTCGCTGCGCATCTGTATCCCCTCGTTCAGGGCCTTCAGCGCTTCGTAGTTGAAGGTCGGGCGCGCCTCTTCACTGCGCGAGGCCCAGATCAGTGTCTCATGCGCATTGGTGAAGCGTTTGCCGCGGAAATTCGGCATCGGGTTCGACTTGCGCCAGATCACGTCATTTAGCACCCAGAACCCGGCGTCCTGAATGGCCGTACCGACGCGGAAGATGTTGTGATAGCTGCCGATCACCCAGATCGCGCCATCGGGCTTCAGGATGCGTTTCGCCTCGGCCAACCAGGCGCGGGTGAATTCGTCATAGACCGCAAAGCTGGAGAACTGGTCCCAGGCGTCATCAACCGCATCCACGCGGCTGTTGTCCGGGCGATGCAAATCACCCTTCAACTGAAGGTTATAGGGCGGGTCGGCAAAGATCAGATCGACCGACGCATTGGGCAGGCCCCGCATCGCCTCGACGCAATCGCCGTCCAGAATCTGATTGAGCGGAAGCGTCGCCGCCTCCTTCGGTTTTCGTGTTGTCATCGCTGCCTCTGTCCCATGCACCGTTGTCCGGCGTCTGTGGATAAAAATGAGTCATCAGCGATTCGCCGTCAAATTCTTTCTTTGAATCAGCAGGTTACGTTTTTATCTTGATACAAGATATTGTGGACAGGTTTGAAGCTGCGTCTATGGTGAGGGGTCACGCCAAGGTCTTGAAGGGCGTCGCGGTGCGCTTTTGTCGGGTATCCCTTGTTCTGTTCCCAGCCATAGCCTGGAAACTGTTGCGCCAAATCCACCATGATCCCGTCGCGTTGCACTTTTGCCACGATCGAAGCAGCGGCAATCGACAGGCTTAGCGCATCGCCCTTCACAATTGCCGTCGCAGGCAGTGTCAAATCGCGCGGGATCATGTTGCCGTCGATCAGGGCGTGGTCTGCCGGATGCCGAAGCGCGTTCAGCGCACGGCACATTGCCAGATGGCTGGCGCGCAGGATGTTGAGTGTGTCGATCTCGGCAACCGTGGCGATCCCGACGCCGACGTCCGCCTGTTCATGTATCATCTGTGCCAGCAGATCGCGCTTGGCCGCGCTGAGCTTTTTGGAATCGTTCAACCCTGCGGGCAGGTTTGCGAGATCCAGAACAGCGGCCGCTGCAACAACCGGCCCGGCAAGCGGGCCGCGACCCGCTTCGTCGACACCGGCAATGCGCAAGGCGCCGCCGCCCTGCGCGGTGGCTTCAAACTGGAAATCGGGTTTGGTGAGCATCGAGGCACAGGATCACTGTCGTCCGGTGGCGTCAAGAAACCGGCGCTTCCCTTGATGGCTGCAATGGCGGTGCGGATTGGCTGGTCTTACGGCATTTTCGCGGACACCCATCCCGCTAACAAAGAAAGGGCGGATCCGAAGACCCGCCCTTGTACTCGTTACGATGGGTTTGGCGAAACATTCGCCGCACTCGTTAGCACTGATCCGGCGGAACAGGCCGGTACTCGTTAAGGGTGGTGAGGGGGCTTCTGGGGGAACCCCCCTCACCTATTCCGACGCGGTGGAGATGTGCGGAAGCCCGCGCCGGTGTTCTGGGTCAGGGGTTGTTTGGGGACAGGCCTGACCTCAGCTCGTGCGCCAACCGTGACGACGCAGGCACTTTGCTTTGTAAACCTTGCGCCAGCCGTGGCGTGTTTGAATGGACGTCTTGCAAGCATTGGGCAGCTTGCGGAACGCTTTGCGTGCCATGTTGTGCTTCAGGCAGTGGCGCGCAAAGACGCGGCGCTTGCCATGGCGGGTACGGATGACCGAGCGGCACTTATAGGGGACAACTTTGCGCAGCCCGTGGTTGTAGTGAACTTGCTTCGACCCGTTGTTGTGATCGTTAAACAGAAGATACAGGGCAGCGGCGCCAAGGATGACCGTGGCGACGTCATTGTTGCTACCGGCACGTGCCGGGTTGGCCGTGGCAGTCAGGCTTGTAACTGCCAGCACGCCTGCAAGGGCTATGGAAAGAACGGGGGAAAGAACGGGGCGAAACATTACTGGTACTCCTTCGGGGGCGACCAGCAGAAACAAACACTCGATACGCGCTGGCCTTCGATGGGATAAGATTTGCGCCGGGTGGTGAAGTTAGACAATATCGTCGCCGGGTTATCGAATATCGATGCGATGGATATTCGATAACAGCCGGATTGCGCGCCTTGTTATTGAATAACCGGGCCGCACAGCGCACATTCAGCACATGTTTAAGAAAACGATCATCTCCCTCGTACTGGGACTTTCCCTTGTCGCAGCTGCCCCCGCCTCGGCGGGCTGTTTTGCTGACTACAAGGCAAAGACGGAAAACCCGCTGCGCCTGCACTATGGCGTGGTGAAACTTCCCGATGCGGCCTGTTCCAACAACGGGCGGGCCGCCTCGATTGTAAAGCAGCGACTGGCCGCGCGTGGCTGGGAGCTTTTGAAGGTACTGTCGACGTTCGACGATTCGGGACTGGCCTCGCGCAAGGCCAAAGCCGGGGCGAACTTTCTGAAGTTCTGATCCCGGCCCGGTCCTGAACAGATAACAAACGCCCGCCTGACATAGGCGGGCGTTTTTTGATTCTGCACAAACTCTGCATATGCGCTGAACGGCGGATGCACAGCAGATGGCCAGAAGTGCCCTTGTCACAAACAAAAGACGAGGGATCGAATCATGGCACATAATCTGACCTTGCGCGGGGTTCCGCAGGCCATCCGTCAGGACGCCTGGTGGTTATCGCAACCGGCCGGGGCCGAACGGGCAGGCGGCACGGTAGGCGTGGCAAGCGAATCGGTCGCGCGGCCGCCACGCGGGGCGGCCATGCTGGCGTTGGTCGCGACGGCCGACATTCTGTTTTACGGCCATGTTCCCGGGCTTTCCCTTGCGGCCTTCGCGGCCGTTGTCTTCACCATCGTCGCATTGAGTTTGCCACATCGCCATGAGGTGCTGCGCCCGGCCATCCTGCTGGTCGTGACCTGCCTGCCATCGGTGGAATACATCCAGACACTATCGGTTCTGTTTTTTCTGTTCGGCCTGCTGACCAGCATCAGCTGGATGGTTCAGGGGCCCGCTGCTACGATAGCCGAGGTGATGCGCGGTGCCGGCGTTCTGCTGCGACGTCTGCCCTGGCTGGGCGTTCGGGATCTTCTGTGGTCCGCGCCCGGCGTCATCGCATCGGGCCGATCCCTGTCACCCCCGATACGCTTCATTCGCGGCTGGGCCTTTCCGCTTGGCGGCACGCTGATTTTGATGGCCCTGGTGATCGAGGCGAATCCGGTTTTTGAGGGCTGGATCCTGGCGATCGCGGATTGGTCGTTCGATCCGATGGAATGGATCGTCCGTGCCGTCTTCTGGTCCGGGGTTGCCCTGTTGGTTTGGCCGCTGTTGGCCGGATCAGCGCAGACGCTTGGCGCCGGACGCGGGCGCGTCAAAGCCCGCCGATTCGCGCTGGGCGCCGGGCTGGGCATCAACGGTGCTTCGGTGGCCAACGCGCTGATTGCCTTCAATCTGGTTCTGGGCCTGCAATCGCTGACCGACATCGGCTTTCTGTGGGGTGGCGCTGACCTGCCCGAGGGGATGTCATTGGCCAGCTATGCCCATCGCGGCGCCTACCCGCTACTGGTCACGGCGCTTCTGGCCGGTGCCTTCGCATTGGCGGCGCGCCCGTTGATGGCGCTGTGGTTGTTGCAGAATGTGCTTCTGGTCGCCTCTGCCGCGCGCCGCCTGTCGATTTATATCGAGGTGTTTGGGCCGACATACCTGCGCGTGCACGCGGCGATCTGGATGGCCATGGTGGCAATAGGGCTGGTGCTGGTCGGCTGGCAGATTTTCCGGGCCAGAAGCAACCTGTGGCTGTTGCTGCGCAGCGCCGGGCTGTCCGTCGGGGTGCTCTATGTCAGCTGTTTCGTCAATTTTGCCCATCTGATCGCGGCGGCAAACCTGTCGCGTGCGGGCTGGGCCGATTGTGTTGAAAAACTCCGAAATCAGAGCGTCGCGGATTTCTTGCGAAAACCTATGAAGCGAAATAGTCGGAAAGCTTTGACCACGAGACAGCGCATGGCTGCGCGTGAGCGCATGTAGGCGATTTGGGCCGACCCCCGCGCCAAAAATTTAGGATCGGGCTGCATGGAAAGAAAAATCATCGTTCAGGCCCTAAAACGGAGTTTTTCAACACAATCGGCCGATTGCGAATACGCCTGCGGGTTGGGGCCGATGGCGGCGGCTATTGCGGATGTCGATACGTCGGATTGCGAATTCATCCGGCCCAAGCCGATCAGGGGTTGGCGCGATTGGGGCTTTCGCACCTACCGCGTCAGCCGCTATCTGGAAGCTTATGACGCTGAACGAGCCGCGCTTGAAAATCCTGGTAACTGATGACGATCCGCGCCTGCGCAATCTTCTGAGCATCGCGTTAGAACGCGCCGGATACACCGTCATCACCGCAGCCGACGGCCAGACCGCGCTGGTTCATGCCGCCCGTGAGAAACCGGACCTGATCGTTCTGGATATCGGCCTGCCCGAGTTGGACGGGCTGGAGGTGTGTCGGCGGCTCAGGCAACGCTCGGACGTGCCGATTCTGTTTCTGAGTGCCCGCGATGATGAGGTGGATCGCATTCTGGGCCTGGAACTGGGGGCCGATGACTATGTCACCAAACCGTTCAGCCCGCGCGAACTTGTGGCCAGGGTTCGCGCGATTCTGAAGCGTTCAAACGCAGCGGCGCAGTCCCAGGTTCTGCGTCACGGGGTGGTCGTTGTTGATCCGGATCGCCATGCCTGCCTGGTTTCCGGCACGATGGTACCTTTGACCGCCACGGAAATGGCCATTCTTATGAAGCTGCTGCTTGCGCCCGATCGGGTCGTTGCACGCCCGCAGATGGTCGATGCAATCTGGGGCGGGTCCACGCCGGTGTCGGATCGCACATTGGACAGCCACCTGCGCAATCTGCGGCGCAAACTGTCCGATGCGGGATGTTCAGATGCAGTTGAAACGCTTCACGGTGTCGGGATTCGGCTGGGATTGTGCTGCGGTTGACGCGCAAATGGCGGCCCGCACTCTGGATGGTGCTGGGCGGGGCGCTGGCAGCGACGCTGGCGCTGTCGTTGATCGGTCTTTTCGCGTTGCGACTTCTCGGCCCCGAAATGGGGTTTCTTCAGGCCGCGATCTTCCTTGCGCTGTGCATCGGAGGGCTGACGGCGATCCTGGTACGGCTGTTGATGCGTCCGATCGCCTCGCTGGCGCGCTATGCCGGGCAGGTGCGCCATGGCGTTGGCGACCCTCCGGCCCCGCCTCGGCACTATGGCACGCAAGAGCTGGGTGCGATGGGGCAATCGGTTCTGGATATGGCCGAAACCCTGCAAAGCCGCGCCGCAACTGTACGTGGTTATACCGATCATGTGACCCATGAGTTGAAGACCCCGGTTTCGGCGATCCGGGCCGCCGCCGAACTGTTAGAAGACAGCATGCCGCCCGGGGCGTCCGACAGACAGCTGATCGCCCAAATCATGGGGGCCACGGATCAAATGCAGGTGCAGCTGGACGCCCTGCGCCGCATCGCCGCCGCACGAGAGCCGCGCTACCACGGGCGCAGCACTCTGATGCAGGTCGCCGAAGCGCTGGGTGCTGAGTACCCCGCGCTGATTTTGCGCAACAATGGCGCGCCGGAATGGGTGCCACTGGCCGCAGATGGTCTGCGCCTGATCCTGGGGCATCTGTTCGCCAACGCGGCGCAGCATGGCGCGACGGAAGTTGTTCTGAACGGCAGCGTCGACGTAGAGCGGGTCGAGGTGACGGTCACAGACAACGGCACGGGCATATCCGGTATGGATCGCCTGACAGTTATGACCCGCAGGCGGCAGACGCATGATCGACCCGGCGTGTCCATAATCGCAGATCAGGGTTTTCTTGCCGCCAACAACGGCGATCTTGGTTGTTTGCAGGTTCTGTTGCACCGGCGTGGTCCACCAACCGCTGGGAATCGGCGTGACGATCTGGCGTTTGACCTTGGCATAAGGGCATTGAATGGCCTCGGCGGCGGCAACAGATGCGGCCAGTCCGCCGCCAAGGGCGAAGGCGACGAAAACCGTGGCGCGGATAAGGCGAGGGGCGATGCGGAAGGTCATGTGTATCTCCTTGGGTAACGGGCGAACTCTTAACTATGGGTCGCAACAGTGGACCGATGGGTTCAATCACGCCCAAAGCCCGGCGGTCAGGCAATAACGGCGCGGTGATATCGGATAACCTTGGCATCCGGCCCGACGATCACGGCTTGAGCCTGACGCTGCGCCGCTGGTAGAAGGGGGCCCGACGGAAAGGCACACCAATCAGCGACGAACAGAACATCGCCGAGCGCAGCGCCCGCATTCAGGGCAACCGGGTTGTCGTTGCCGGGATCGCGGCAATTGTGCTGATTCTTGCGCTGGCGGCGGGTTTCCTGTTTCTGAACCTTCCCGACGCCAATGCCTTCAACAACCGGGTCGAGGCGATCTTTGTCGAAAATGACGACCTCAGCACCCAGTCCGACATCAAATTCCTGGAAATCCTCGCCGAATCCGGCACGGCCTTTTCGGACACGCTGAAATCCTATCGCGTGGTTATTTTCGTGCTGCTAATCTTCGCAACCGGTCTGCTGGTCACAGCTTTCGTGTTGCTGGTGACCATGGTGGGCCTGCTCAAACGCATGGGCGAGATTGAAAAGCAGGGCATCCAGGTGTCATCCCTGCTGATCAGCCGGGAAGAGCGCACCGTCTACCTCAACAACATGGAATTCAAGCTGACCGAGGCCGCGATTGAAACACTGGCAATCCTGGCCGAGGCGCGGATGGACGAGGATGTTCTGTCAGGGGCCGAGATTGAGGCGATGATATCCGGGCGCAATGCGGCGGATTGTGATGAAGCGGCAGGTGCGACGCGGATCAAACGGCTGCGCGATGTGCTGGGCAACCAGATGGTCAGCGAGTTGCTGATCAAGAACATTGCGCGGCGCGGCTATATGCTGTCGATCGACAAAGATGTCATTCGCATGGTTTGACGCGCGCCGCGTCACGCTCACCCCATGATCGAATTGCGCGACATGCAGTTGTTGGTCGCGCTGGCGCGGCACCGGCATTTTGCCCGTGCGGCGCGGGATGTCGGGATTTCTCAGCCAGCGTTCTCGGTGCGCATCCGCAAGCTTGAGGCCGAGCTGGGCGTCACCATTGTCGCGCGTGGCAACCGGTTTCAGGGATTCACCGAACAGGGCGAGGCACTGGTGCGTCGTGCCCGCAGCATCCTGGCCGATGCAAAGGCGATGGAGGTCGAGGCCCGCGCCGCGCAGGGTGTTGTCAGCGGTCTGCTGGTTTTGGGCGTCGTGCCGACGGCGCTGGCCTGGGCGGCGCGACTGTCGCTGAGCATGCGGGCCGAGTTTCCCGACATCACCACGCGAATCGAAAGCGCGACCTCGCTGGCGATCCAGCAAGGGGTCGAGGATGGATCGCTTGCAGCAGGAATTACCTATGCGGACGGCGTTTCAACCGATCTGCATACGATCCGGCCGCTTTATGACGAACGCTATGTGCTGCTTGCCCCCGTCGCACTGGCGCCGCGCCCGGAAGGAACCATCACCTGGGCCGAAGCCGCCTCCCTACCGCTGAGCCTTCTGGAACCGCAGATGCAGAACCGGCGCATTCTGGACCGGATGTTTGCTGAGGCTGGCGTGCGCCCGGACGTGATTGCCGAAACCAACGCGTTTACCACCTCGATCATTCTGGCGCGCGCGGGCCGCGCGGCGACAATCATGCCCGAAGTGCTGCTGGACGCGCTGGGCCCGTTTCCGGGCACCTGCATCCTGCCGCTGTCCGATCCGCCGCTGGCCAAGTCGATTTGCCTGATATCATCGAACCGTTCGCCGGGGCTTGCCACTGTCGAGGCGTTGCGACGCCATCTGAGCGGAGATCCGTGATAATCCACGCCTATTGCATATGTTGAATTTGCTATTTGACGATATTCAAAAGTGATGACAGGAACACCCGGTAAGCAGGGAGGGATCTGATGGCACCGCTCGACGATCAAAAAGGCGTCTGGAAGTCCGGCAAGGGCAAGGGGCGGCGCACGCCCAAGGGCCGCCAACCCAGTGATGAAGCACTCGCCGAGGTTCAGTCGCTTCTGGGCGATCGCCCCCGCCGCCGCGACCTGCTGATCGAATTCCTGCATCTGATACAGGACAAACACGGCCATCTGTCTGCAGACAACATCGCCGCGCTGGCGCTTGAAATGCGCATGTCGCAGGCCGAGGTGTTCGAGGTTGCGACCTTCTATGCCCATTTCGACGTGGTGAAAGATGGCGACACACCGCCGCCCGCACTGACGATCCGGGTCTGTGACAGCCTTTCTTGCGAACTTGCCGGGGCGCAGGCCTTGCAGAATGCACTGGAAGACGGACTTGATGCGTCCGAGGTTCGCGTGCTGCGCGCGCCCTGCATGGGCCGTTGCGATACCGCGCCGGTGCTCGAGATTGGGCACAACCACATTGACCATGCCACGCCCGAACTGGTGAACGCTGCCATCGCGGCAGACGATACGCACGCGCATGTGCCGGAGTATGAAACCCTCTCCAATTATCAGGCTGAGGGGGGGTATCAGGCCCTGACTCGCCTGAAAACGGATGGAAACTGGGAGGACGTGCAGGAACAGGTCCTCACCTCGGGCCTGCGCGGTCTTGGCGGTGCGGGCTTCCCGTCCGGCAAGAAATGGGGCTTCGTGCGCGCCAATCCCGGGCCCCGCTATCTGGCCGTGAACGGGGACGAGGGGGAGCCGGGCACCTTCAAGGACCGCTATTACCTGGAACGCACGCCGCATCTGTTTCTTGAGGGCATGCTGATCGCCGCCTGGGCGGTCGAGGCGGAAACCTGCTTTATCTACATGCGCGACGAATACCCCGCCGTGTTGGAGATCCTGCGGCGAGAGATTGCAGCGCTGGAAGCAGCCGGGATCGTCGAGGCGGGCTACATCGACCTGCGCCGTGGCGCTGGCGCTTATATCTGCGGTGAAGAATCCGCGATGATCGAGTCCATCGAAGGTAAACGCGGACTGCCGCGTCACCGCCCACCGTTCGTGGCTCAGGTCGGCGTCTTTGGTGTGCCCACATTGGTACACAACGTTGAAACCCTGCATTGGGTCGCCAAGGTTTGCCGTGAAGGGCAGGAATGCTTGAACGCGACCGAAAAAAACGGGCGCGTTGGCTTGCGCAGCTATTCCGTCTCGGGCCGGGTGAAAAACCCCGGCGTCCACCTGTTGCCTGCCGGTTCAACCATACTGGACGTGATCGAGGCATCGGGCGGCATGCTCGATGGCCATGCGTTCAAAGCCTATCAGCCCGGCGGCCCATCCTCGGGCCTGCTGCCCGCGTCGATGGACGACATCCCGCTGGATTTTGACACGCTGCAACCGCATGGGTCGTTCATCGGATCGGCGGCTGTCGTCGTCCTGTCCGATCAGGACTCGGCGCGTGGCGCGGCGCTGAATATGTTGAGGTTCTTTGAGGATGAAAGCTGCGGCCAATGCACCCCCTGCCGGGTCGGCTGTGAAAAGGCCGTGAAGCTGATGCAGGCCGACCACTGGGATCAACCGCTGCTGGAGGAACTCTGCCAGGCCATGGGCGACGCCAGCATTTGCGGCCTCGGCCAGGCGGCGCCAAACCCGATCCGCCTGACGATGAAGCATTTTTCGGAGGAAGTGTGATGCCTGACGGAAACCAGATCGCACAGGTCACCTTCACCCTCAACGGCGACGACGTTACCGTCCCTGAGGGCTGGACCATATGGGAGGCCGCCAATGGCCGTGGCCTGACGATCCCGCATCTGTGCCACAAGCCCGATCCCGGCTATCGCCCCGATGGCAACTGCCGCGCCTGCATGGTCGAGGTTGAGGGGGAGCGGACGCTCATCGCTTCCTGCATCCGTCCGGTTGCTGACGGCATGGTTGTCACCACCGATTCCGCGCGCGCCACATCCGCCCGCAAGATGGTCATCGAAATGCTGGCCGCCGATCAGCCGCCGCGCAGCGCAGCGCATGATGCCTCGTCCCATTTCTGGGACATGGCCGACGAACAGGGCGTCATCACCAGCCGCTTTCCGAAGGTTGAAACCACCAAGGTGCCGCTGCTGGACAACAGCCATGTGGCGATGAACGTCAATCTGGACGCCTGCATCCATTGTAACCTGTGCGTGCGGGCCTGCCGTGAAGTGCAGGTCAATGACGTTATCGGCATGGGGTTCCGGGGGCGCGAGGCCGAAATCGTCTTTGACCAAAACGACCCGATGGGTGACAGCACCTGCGTGGCTTGCGGCGAATGCGTTCAGGCCTGCCCGACCGGCGCGCTGATGCCCGCAACCGTGGTTGATGATGCCCAGCACGGCGACAGCATGGATTATGATCGCGAGGTTGACAGCGTCTGCCCCTATTGCGGTGTCGGCTGCCAGCTGAGCTTCAAGATCAAAGACGACAAGATCAAATATGTCGAAGGTATCAACGGCCCGGCAAACGAAGGGCGCTTGTGCGTCAAGGGGCGCTTTGGCTTTGACTATGTCGATCATAAACACCGGCTGACCAAGCCGCTGATCCGGCGTGAGGATGCCCCCGCCAAGGGTTTGAACGTCGACCCGAACAACCCGCTGACCCATTTTCGCGAAGCAACGTGGGACGAGGCGTTGGACGCTGCGGCAAACGGCCTTGCCGCCCAGCGCGACGTTGCCGGAACGCGCGTTGCGGGCTTTGGGTCGGCCAAATGTTCGAACGAAGAAGCCTATCTGTTCCAGAAGATGATCCGTCAGGGCTTTGGCCATAACAACGTCGATCACTGTACGCGACTGTGCCATGCCTCGTCGGTCGCCGCACTGATGGAGAATGTCGGCTCGGCCGCGGTGACTGCGACCTTTAACGAGATCGAAAACGCCGATGTCGCCATCGTCATCGGCGCAAACCCGGTCGAGAATCACCCGGTTGCGGCCACCTTCTTCAAGCAGTTCACCAAACGCGGCGGCAAGCTGATCGTGATGGACCCGCGCGGCGTCGGCCTGCGCCGGTTTGCCAGCCACATGTTGCAATTCAAGCCCGGCGCGGATGTCAGCATGCTGAACGCGATCATGCATGTGATCGTCGAGGAAGAGCTCTTCGACCAGCAGTATATCGAGGCCTATACCGAAAACTGGCCCGCGATGAAGGAACACCTGAAAGGCTTCCCGCCCGAAAAGATAGCCGAAGTCTGCGGGATCGAGGCCGACGTGCTGCGCGATGTCGCGCGCACATTCGCCGGGGCCAAGGCGGGCATGATCTTCTGGGGCATGGGAATTTCCCAGCACATCCACGGCACCGACAACTCGCGTTGCCTGATTTCGCTGGCGTTGATGACCGGCCAGGTCGGCCGCCCTGGTGCGGGGCTACATCCGCTGCGCGGTCAGAACAACGTGCAGGGCGCGTCCGACGCCGGGCTGATCCCGATGTTCCTGCCGGACTACCAGTCGGTGATGGATGACGGTGTGCGCAGCGCGTTTACCGAGGTTTGGGGGTCCGAGGATTTCTCGAACCAGAAGGGCCTCACCGTGGTTGAGATCATGGATGCCGTTCACGCGGGCGACATTCGCGGCATGTATGTGTTGGGCGAAAACCCGGCGATGTCCGACCCTGATGTCGATCACGCCCGCCATGCGCTGGCCAAGCTGGAGCATCTGGTGGTGCAGGATATCTTCCTGACCGAAACCGCCAACTATGCCGACGTGATACTGCCCGCCAGCGCTTGGGCGGAAAAGACCGGAACCGTCACCAACACCAACCGCCAGGTTCAGATGGGTCGTCCCGCCGTCGCCCCTCCGGGTGAGGCGAAAGAGGATTGGTGGATCGAGGTCGAACTGGCCAAGCGTCTGGGGCTGAACTGGACCTACACCCACCCGCGTGAAGTTTTTGCCGAGATGAAGCAGAACATGGGATCGCTCGACAACATCACATGGGAGCGGTTGGAAAAAGCCGCCGTCACCTACCCCAGCCTGTCGCCCGAAGACCCCGGCCAGCCGATTGTGTTTGGTGATGGATTCCCGCGCCCCGAATGCCGCGCGAAATTCACCCCGGCAAACGTCATCCCGCCGGATGAAGTGCCGGATGCCGACTATCCCTTCGTGCTGATCACCGGTCGGCAGCTGGAACATTGGCACACCGGGTCAATGACCCGCCGCGCCACGGTTCTGGACGGGCTGGAGCCCGAGGCGAATTGTTCATTGCACCCCAAGACCTTGCGCAAGATGGGCGTCGAACCCGGCGGCATGATCACCCTGACCACCCGGCGCGGCAGTGTCACGGTGATGGCACGCGCCGACCGGGCCGTGGCAGAAGACAATGTCTTCCTGCCGTTTGCCTTTGTCGAAGCGGCGGCAAACCTGCTGACCAATGCCGCGCTGGATCCCTACGGCAAGATACCCGAGTTCAAGTTTTCCGCCTGTCGGGTGGAACGGGCCGAGGTGATGGCGGCGGAATAGGTCTGCGACATCAAAGTCGCAGGTGATGGATTACTGGCGAATTCGCTCGGTCCGCTCATAAACGATGCGCGGGTTCCGGGATTCTGTGCTAGCGGTGAACGCAACGCGCAATCCTGCGCGCATTTCCCTACATAGATCGGTCCAAAACATGCAGATGCCAGAAACGACGAAACCCGTGCTGATGGGCGCGGTTGCGGGTGCGATTGCCTTGGCGATTGTCGGCTTCAGTTGGGGCGGATGGGTCACGGCTGGATCGGCAATGGAAATGTCAGAGTCGGACTCCTCCGCTGCCGTTGCTTCCGCGCTCACGCCCTATTGCGTTCAAAACGCGATGGACGATCCGAAGTCGGTCGAAATTATCGCCGAACTGAAAGAAGCCAGCAGATTCAAGCGTCGCGGCATTGTCGAAGACTCCGGCTGGGCGACACCGCTTGGTGCGGAAAAACCAGACCGGGCCCTGGCCGAGGCCTGCCAGGCCGAGCTTAGCAAAGACGCATAGGCGACACACACCGGCAAATCGGAAGATTTGCCGGTGAACGTCCGTGGCGGGTCGCCGGAATGCTGGTCGTTTTTCGGTATCCGGTGGCATGCAATCTATTATATGTCTGCGATGACACCTTCGGAGACATATCATGCGCATTCTGATCCTCGGGGCCTCTTACGGTTCTCTTCTGTCGACCAAGCTTCTGATGGCGGGCCATGACGTCACCCTCGTCTGCCTGCCGGAAGAGGCGGATCTGATCAATGCCGAGGGCACGACGATCCGCATCACCCTGCGTGGTGAGGATGACCCCCGCCTTATCCACTCCAAGGACCAGCCCGGGACGCTGAACGCGGCGATCCCGCATGACGCGCTTCCCAGCGACTATGATCTGGTTGCGCTGGCGATGCAGGAACCGCAGTACCGCGCGGCAGAAGTGCGCGATCTGCTGGGGCGCATCGCGATTTCCGGCGTACCGGTCATGTCGATTATGAACATGCCACCGCTGCCTTATCTATTGCGGATTAACGGTCTTGACGCGGAAGCGCTGAAGGATTGCTTCACCGATGCCTCGGTCTGGGACGGCTTCGATCCGGCGCGGTTCACGCTGTGTTCGCCCGACCCGCAGGCCTTCCGCCCGCCGGAAGAGGGTCTGAACTTCCTCCATGTCGGCCTGCCAACGAATTTCAAGGTGGCCGCCTTTGACGACCCGGCCCATACCGCGATCCTGCAAACGCTGGAAACAGACATCGCCGCCGTCTTGCTTGATGGCAAAGACGTTCCGGTGAAACTCCGCCTCCATAACTCGCTGTTCGTACCGCTGGCGAAATGGTCCATGCTGCTGACGGGCAATTATCGCGCCGTGACGGCACAAGGCGTGCGTTCGATTCGCGATGCGGTTCATGGTGATATCGACGAAAGCGCCGGGATCTATGAATGGGTCAATGAATTGGTCCGCAATCTGGGGGCCGACCCTGCCGATCAGGTCCCGTTTGCGAAATATGCAAACGCGGCGAAAAGCCTGCTGAAACCGTCATCTGCGGCCCGGGCGATCGATGCAGGCGCAAAAGATATCGAACGCGTGGACAAGGTTGTCCAGACGATCGCGGCAGGCATGGGAATGACGAACCGCCATGTTGATGCAACGGTTGAGATTGTCAGCAATCGGCTTGCGGCCAACCGCGCCTGAGCGCGCGTCGTTCCCGTGTCCACCAAGGGCGCATCCATGCAAGCGGCCAGCCCGGCGCGCCCCGTAAAACCACATTGAATGAATGCGACGCAGGTGCTGCGACGCCGAAAAATAAGGAATTCTGACCTATGTCCGACATTGAAATCGCCCGCGCTGCCTCGAAACGCCCGATTCAGGAGATTGGGTCGAAGCTTGGGATTCCAGAGGCTGATTTGCTTCCCTTTGGGCATGACAAGGCGAAGGTAAGCGATGCGTTCATCAAGTCGCTTGGGGATCGTGAGGACGGCGAGCTTATTCTGGTGACGGCGGTGAACCCGACGCTAGCGGGCGAGGGCAAGACCACGACGACGGTGGGGCTGGGTGATGGGCTGAACGCGATCGGCAAGAACGCCGCGATCTGTATTCGCGAAGCCTCCTTGGGTCCGTGTTTCGGCATGAAGGGCGGGGCGGCCGGGGGTGGTTACGCCCAGGTGGTGCCGATGGAGGAGATGAACCTCCACTTCACCGGCGACTTCCACGCCATCACATCGGCCCACAACCTGCTGGCGGCGATGCTGGACAACCACATCTACTGGGGCAACGCGCTGGAGATCGACATCCGCCGGGTGGCCTTCCGCCGGGTGATGGACATGAACGACCGGGCGCTCAGGCAGATCGTCTGCAATCTGGGCGGGGTCGCCAACGGCTTCCCGCGAGAGGCCGGGTTCGACATCACGGTCGCCAGTGAGGTCATGGCGATCCTGTGCCTGGCGCGCGATCTGGACGATCTGGAAAAGCGCCTTGGCGATATCATCGTCGCCTACCGGCGCGACCGTTCCCCCGTTTACGCCCGTGACATTAAGGCCGACGGCGCGATGACGGTGCTGCTGGCCCAGGCGATGCAGCCGAACCTGGTGCAGACGCTGGAAAACAACCCGGCCTTCGTGCACGGCGGTCCGTTTGCGAATATCGCGCACGGCTGTAACTCGGTCGTGGCGACCCGCACGGCGCTGAAGCTGGCCGATTACGTGGTGACCGAAGCCGGGTTTGGCGCCGATCTGGGGGCCGAGAAATTCCTCAACATCAAATGCCGCAAGGCCGGGCTGGCGCCATCGGCGGTGGTGCTGGTGGCGACGGTGCGGGCGATGAAGATGAACGGCGGCGTGGCGCGGGCCGATCTGGGCGACGAGGACGTCGCGGCGGTGACCAAGGGCTGCGACAACCTTGGCCGCCACATCGAAAACCTCAAGAAGTTCGGCGTGCCGGTGGTGGTGGCGATCAACCACTTCGTCACCGATACCGATGCCGAGGTGCAGGCGATCCGCGATCATACCGCCAAGCTGGGCAGTGAGGCGGTGCTGTGCCAGCACTGGGCCAAAGGCTCTGAAGGAACGAAGGATCTGGCCACCCGCGTGGTGCAGGTCATCGACGAGGGCAAAGCCAATTTCGCGCCGATCTATCCCGACGAGATGCCGCTGTTTGAAAAGATCGAGACCATCGCGAAAGAGATCTACCGCGCCGATGAGGTTGTGGCCGATGCGAAGATCCGCGACCAGCTGAAGCAGTGGGAGGATCAGGGCTATGGCCACCTGCCGGTCTGCATGGCGAAAACCCAATACAGCTTTACCACCGATCCGAACCGGCGCGGCGCGCCCGACGGGCATTCCCTGCCGGTCCGCGAAGTGCGCCTGAGCGCCGGGGCCGGCTTCATCGTCGTCATCTGCGGAGAGATCATGACAATGCCCGGCCTGCCCCGCGTCCCATCCGCCGAAGCAATCCGCATCAACGATGACGGACAAATCGATGGGCTGTTCTAAGCGTTAAGACAGTTATCGGAGGGCCTGACTCAGGTTATTCCGAAAACGCCGTATAGCAAAAGCCACCGGCCCGCGGGCCCGGCAGGCTGAGGCGTTTTCGTCACTCTGAACCGATCCCAAGAAACGGCCTGATTGCGGCATTGAACGCATCGGGCGCATTGATGTTTGCGACATGGGCGGCTGACGGAACTTCGATGTATCGCGCGCCCGGTGTTGCGTCGGCCATCGCCTGCATCACATCCGGGGCGGCGCCTTTGTCGTCGGACCCGCCGACAAACAGCGTCGGGATTGTGATCCTGTCGAGGTGGCGCAGAAAGTCGAGTGTTTTCAAGGCTTCGCAACAGGCGATATACCCGTCCTGCGGTGTGGCGACCACCATTGTGCGGATTGTGCCTGCGTAGTCCGGATTTTCGGCGCGCCAATCGTCGGTAAACCATGTGGCCAGTGTCATGTCGGCAATCGCCTCCGGCCCGCCAGCCTTCACCTTTGCAATCCGATCGTCCCACATGGCGCGAAACCCTTCGGGCGCGTCGGCGCGGGCATCGGCGCAGATGATCCGTTCAAACCGATCCGGGTGCGCCAGGGCCAGCCCAAGCCCGGTCATCCCGCCCAGCGACAGGCCCATGAAACTGGCGGTTGCGATCCCCATCGCATCCATCAACAAGGTCACATCGCCCGTCAGCTGATCAAATGAATAGGGCCCGGGCGGTACCGCGCTGTTGCCGTGGCCGCGCGTGTCATAGCGCAGAACGCGGTATCGTTGGGTCAGCGCGGCGATCTGAGGATCCCACATTTCCAGCGACGCACCAAGGCTGTTGGACAGCACGATCCAGGGCGCACCATCGGGGCCATCGACCCGGGTGTTGAGCGTCACATCGCCAGCATTGACCAGCGTCATTCAGCCGCGTCCCGGGTCGCTTCTGCAGCATTCACGGCCGGGGCCACCTGTTCGGCCAGCAACACCATCGACCGGCGCGCCAGTTCCGGATCGGCCCAGTCCTTGCCAGCATAAAGCAAGGTGCCGAACTCTCCGGTTTCTTCGCGTAGCGCCAAAAGCTCATCCGCGACCTTGTCGGGCGTGCCCCAGATGATCAGGCGTTCGCAGACGTGATCCAGCGTCACCTCATCATCCGGCTGGTCGCGGTATTCCTTGAACAGGTTGGCGCGCCCGTGCTTGACCAGTTTGGTGAACAGCTGGCTGTAGTAGAAGCGATAAGGGCTGTCGGGGTCGGTCGCATAGCGCCGCGCCGTGTCCAGATCGTCGGCCACGAAAACCGACTTGGCCACGCGCCAGTTTGCAAGCTTGGCCGGCTGACCGACACGTTCGCAGCCTTCGACATATTTCGGCCAGTGACTGGCAACCCACTGTGGCATCAGGAAATTCGCGCTGATCGGATCCCAGCCGCGCGCCGCGGCCTCTGTCACCCCTTTGGAGAAGGGCGCGACAGCAGTGACCACAATCGGCGGATGCGGGCGTTGCAATGGTTTGGGCATGATGCCCTGGCCAATCTCGGTCATCGACGTCTTTTCGGTCGTGATGTTCCAGTAGTCACCGGCGATATCATAAGGGGGGTCGGACTCCCAGATTTTCAGAACCGTGTTGATGCATTCCAGGAACATCGCGTTCCGGTCCGCATCCAGATTGCCAAAAACCTCTGCGTCCGAGGCCAGCCCGCCGGGCGAAATTCCGAAATTGAAGCGCCCGTCGAGCATGTGATCCAGCATGGCAACCTGTGCGGCGACCGTTGCCGGGTGGGTATTGGGCATGTTGACCGTGCCTGTGCCCAGCCGCATCTGCTTTACCGCACTGGCCAGCGAGGCGATGAACATCGTGCAACTGGTGATCTGTTCCGCCTGATCGGTGACATGTTCGCCCACGTATCCTTCGGTGAACCCCAGCTCATCTGCCAAAAGGAACGCCTCGCGGTCTTCGGCAAGCGACGTGCGCCAATCCTTCCCCAAAGGGTGAATTGGCATGGTAAAGAATCCGAGGTCCATTGATGTCTCCGCTGGGTGGCTTGGGGGTCAGGCTATCAACTTCCGTGAATCGGATAAAATCATAATTCGCGCGATGGTGCATCAGATTATCGGATGGCGGATCACGTGTGGTCCTGTGAATTCTGTGGGCTGACAAGCGGCTCCTTATGCCGTTATGAACGTCGCGTCGGCCCCGTGGCTCAACTGGATAGAGCAGCCCCCTCCTAAGGGGCAGGTTGCAGGTTCGAATCCTGCCGGGGTCGCCATAGCTGGGCGAAGAGCATGGCTTGATCGCAGGACGTCGTGTGCAAATGGGCAGAACGGAATTGCGGCGGGGGGATGCGCATGCAGCCTATCGTGCTTTCGGCGCGCCGGGCTGCAAGAAAAGGCGCTCAGTTGGCGGTAGGACGCTGTGGTGGCGTGGGGTTCGGCTGTTGATCGGGATGAAGCTGAGGATTAATTTGAGAGTTTCTCCGCTGATTGGGTGCGTGGACACATCGGCAATTATTTCGGGTCGAATTGGAATAAATGTGAACGCCCCGATATCGGGCGTGTGATTGCGCAATTATTGAGCCGGTAATTCCTAAAGATGTATAACTATCATTATGATTGAATTGGTAATTGGAATTGATAGAATTTAATTGCCCGGAATGCGAAGAAAACCATGATCTGGCTTGAAAAGAGATTGGCGCCACTTCGGCGCAAACTGAATTGCCTGTATCTACTGAATAATTTCCCTGAACCTGAATATCGACAGCCAATAGTCCGGGTTCATCGCCAGCGTGCCAGTTAAACGAATTCCGCATTTTTCGCGCGACAATTCGATCAACCTCACAGGATCGGCCCGGGTCGGATGTCTTTGCCGGACAAGATGCGTTTGCGGAACGCCACGCCGATGGTGATAGTCGTGACGCGGAATGCACCCGCAGCGTGGGCCGCGCGGGTTGAACTCAGTTGCCTGAAGCGGCGGTGATGACATTGACAATGCAACGTCGGATAGCGAACGTCGTTGTCAGGCCGCAAAGGTTTCCAGATGTCCGGTTCAACAAAGCAAAGTGATCCAAGATCGTTGGTGAAGGCGATTGACGCGTTTTGCGAAAAATTCGGAATTGCGCAGTCTACGTTTGGTCGGCTTGCGGTCAATGACGGCAAGCTGGTCGGCAGAATCAACAAGGGCAGCTGGATCTCTCCTGCGACGCAGGCTCGTGTCGAGAAATTCATGCAAAAGGCCGAAAAGGGCGAGGTTGTCTTGCGTGGCAGGCCACGCCGCAAGAAGACCGAATCCAATGCCTACACCATGGCCGAATTGGTCAACAGGGAATCGACGGTGCGAACGCCGGGCAGCTTTGCGCTGCATGAACAAAAACAGCGGTCCCATGTCTTTGCTGCCACTACGAATGAATCCTGGGTCAAAGGCGACATCATCGCGGAAGACATCGTCAAACTGGCGTCCGGAAAGACGATGCTTCGATTGTTTTTCTCGCCAATGGACAACGGCGTAACACCTGCGCGCGCGCTGCGGGCGATACATGCGCATTTTCCCGATCTGCCGGTGCTTTTGGTCATCAAGGGATGGGGGCTTGAAGATCTGCGCAATACGATGGGCCGGATGGTTGATCGCTTGTCCGAACATCCCAAAACCGCCATCGTCCTGACAAACCTCTACACCCGAGAGGCCGTGACGCTGAGCAAGACGGCCAAGGAAGGCCCCGACAATCTGGTCTGGCGCAACGTTCCGCTGAGCGGGACCAGCAGTTATGATTTTCAAAAACAAACCGCAGACCTGTTTCCGGTTCTTGCAAATGAATGGACCGTTCAGCAGGGCGATGATGATTTTCCGGTCTATGCGCGGCCCAGCGTTGTCACGATTTTTCGTGAAGATCAGCGTGCGGCATTGGATCAACTTATTCCCCGCGAGGGGCGGTCCGAACTGGAATTCGATTATTGTTTCCTGAACCATCCATTTTTGCATTCGCACACGATGAAGTTTCGGATTGATTATATCCTGCGTCCGGTGGTGCGCCATCTTGCCAGCGGCGGTCAGGTCAAGGTTGTGCAATCCTTTGGGTCGGACCCGGCGCATGAGATTGCGAAAAAGGTCTGGCCGCGTGAGAAGATCGAGAATATCTCGCGCCACGATATCATATCGGCGTTGAAAAAGACGTTGGGACAAGACCTCAAAGACTTTACGTTTCAGGGAATGACGGACGCCCGATCATTGTTCCGCTTTGACATGCACACCCTGCCCGTCATCACAAAAACCGACAGCGGGCCACTGTCGCTTCAAAGCGCCTGGAGCAATGCCGTCTTCTTCACCCAGATGAACGAGGATCTGGCCGAACAGGCCATGCGTGACGGGCGTGGATGCCTGGATGTCACACGCGAGGTGCTGAAGCAGCACGGCGGACTGTGGTTCGTGAATGAGAGTTTTTCGGTCTTCCGAAAGCCCTCGGCGCAAGACTGACTGCCCCGCATCGTTGAAACCATGTTGACTTATCGACTAGTGGGATCATAGTGGGCAGTGGGGCGACCGGCCTCTGTCGCATTGTGATTTGTAAGGAGTCGACGTGAAATACAAAGCCTATGCCGCAACGATGCAGAGCGTCTGGATCAGTGACGACGAAGGCATCAGTTGGAACCGCCTTCTGACACCAACAGGCGGGTTTTATAACGAAGCACGTTGTTGGGCCGTTCACACCCACCCCGACCGCCCGGGCGAGGTTCTGGCAGGCACCGATCAGGGGCTTTACCGTTACAGTGAGGCGACGAAGCGGTTCGACCACATCCCTTCGCCCATGGACTCCCTGCATATTTTGAAGATCACCCAGTCGCCGACAGACCCTGATTTCATCGTCTGTGGCACCCGCCCGGGTGAGGTTTTTCTGTCGGAGGACAATGGGGCAACCTGGCGACGCTCCAATCTTGATGCCTCGACCGAGTGCTGGTTCATCAATACAAGCCGCGTCACCTCGACCCATTTTGATCCCAGGAACGCAGACACGATTTGGATCACGGTCGAAATCGACGGCGTGTTCCGGTCAACGGATCGTGGCCGCACCTGGGAACATATCATCCGCGGATTGCACGATAATGACACCCATGACCTGGTGTTTCGCGACTATGATGATGGCAGGCGGACGATCCTATGTTCGACCGAAGACGGGGTCCACAAGTCAACCGACAACGGGGCCACATGGGAACAACTTCAGATCCCGCAGGCCAAATGGGATTATTTTCGCAGCCTGAAACAACCTGCCGAAAACAGCGATACAGTGATTGCCAGCGTCGGTGACAAACCATCTGGTGAGGCCGGGCAATTACTGGTCAGCCACGATTTTGGAGAGAGCTGGGGCACTTGCGCCCAGTCGCATCCCGCGAATTCCACATTCTGGTCCATTGGCACCAATCAGGCGGATACCAGTTTGCTGTTTGTTGCCACCATCTTCGGACAGATCTTCAAAAGCACCGACAGCGGTCAAAGCTGGCAGAAAATGGATCGTGAACTGGGTGAGATCCGAATGATAACATGGGCCCCGGTTTGACCCCGATTTCAAATCACGCCCGAAGGAGGTTTTGAGATGTCGTTGTTCTTGCTGAAACCACATGTCACAGGGCCGGAAGGGCAAGTCACATCGCCTGACGTCATTGTCGATCGCATGTTCGTCGACCAATCACCCGTTCCCGTCAGCCGCCTGACCCACGATGCCTGGCAACAGGGCGTGGCAGACGAAACCGGCAAGGCGGCCTATGGCCTCATGGCGATCGGCGGCGGCGCGCTGATCCTGCCTGCGGTGGTTCTGGGGTCGGGCACCGTCATTGCATCGCGGGGGGCGTGGCGCCTCAACAATCTTGATGGCCATGTGGGCGATGTCACGCTGAATGGCACCCCGCTGTCTGACATTGGCCTGCCGGCGGATGACATTCGCGCGGCGGGTGGTACGGGCGATACGCTTCCGCGTGGCTACCTGTTGCTGCGCACGGGCGCTGCTGCGTCGCTTGCTGCCTAACTGGCTGACCCAAAATCCGGGCGCGTGTTGTCGCATAAGGTGGTTCTGGAAGACTTGGCGCGCGATCCATGGGCCGATGCACGCCCCAGGCCGCGCTATTCGGTCGGACCGACCATGAAAGACGTGCCGCACTACATCTAGGGTCAGGACCCATTAATCCGACACCGCTGGTTTGACAGATTTTCTGTCTGACAAGGGTTAGGCCTGAAGGAATAGTGGTTCTATTTCAATGGCCTAAGACGATGTCAGGCTGGAAATCCGTCAAATCCGAAGGACGTCAAATCCGCTTCATCTCAGCGGTTCAGGCCGCTTGAAAAGTGAACCACACTTCCCTGCGCGTCCCAAACCACTGATATTTCGCGGATTTGACGCCAGCGATGCCGGGTTAATGGGTCCTGACCCTAGCGCATCATCAGAGCGCACGATTATCGCCTAGGCCAGAAGGGCCTCAAGGCGCGAAAAAAGCGGCGTGCCGGGGTGGCCATAGTCCCCGATGATTTCAAAGTGATTTTTTCCGGGGCTGTCGAACAGGTCAACGGGGTTTCCATTGGCCTGACAGGCTTTGGCGAAGGCGCGTGATTGCGTGTCAAACTCAGGTGTCTCGTCACCGCCCCAGCCGATCAGGATGGGGATATCGGGTGGGGGCAGATGATGGATCGGGCTTAACGTCCGGGCCTGGGCCGCGCTCAGCGCCAGCCAGTCCTGCGCGGTTTTCTCGCGAAGCGGTGCCAGATCGAACAGGCCGGATATCAGTGTCAGCGACGCGATCAATGGCCGCGCCTCCCAATCTGCGGCGGCGCCCATTGCGGCCAGATGCGCCCCGGCGGAATTGCCCGTGACATGAAGCTGACCGGGATCAATACTATGGGCCGCCCCGTGTTTCACAAGCCAAAGCAGCGCGCTGCGCACGTCGTCCACCGCATCCGCCAATGTGGCTTGGGGCAACAGCCGGTAATTCAGACAGACCCACGACACGCCCCGACCGGCCCATTCAAGCGCTGGAAATCGCCGCCCATCCTTTGACCCGGTCTTCCAGTAACCGCCGTGGATGAACACCAGAACCGGGTCCATTGGTCCCGCCGGGAAGATATCCAACCGCTGGCGCGGTTCATCCCCATAGGCAAGATCCAGCCGCGCGCCGGGCAATTCCGCCGCCTCGTCCGAGCGCGCGGTAAAGTGACGCTGAAGGGCCACGACTGCCGGAACGGTCGCATCCAGGTCATAGCCGCTGTTCATCTTTTGTAGGTTTCGCGCGCAGTCACCGAGATTGGGCATGGTTCCACCGTACAGGCAATCTCGGTCTGTACATGACGCTCGACCGTTGGTTTGTTGCTGCCGCCATCCGGTTCGCCCCAGGTCAGCGATACTTCGGTCCCCGGCTCGGCCATATCCTCGTCCAGCAGCGCCAGTGAGATCCAGTTGCGCACGTTCGACGTATAGACCGGGTAGTGCGACAGGCCGACCGGCTTGCCGCCTTTGGTTACCAGATCATAGGGGCAGGTGGCGTAATGCGAAGCCGGCATATCCATGAATTTCATCCGCTCGCCGTCGCCAAGCTGCGATGCAAAGACCTTGACCACGTCGTCTTTGGACCACCGCAGGGTGCGCTTGTGCTTGTGGGGCTTGCCCCGCATCGCTTCCAATGCGTCGCGGCCGATGAAGTCATGATCGAACTTCACGATATGACCATAGCCCAGATCATAGGGCGTCAGGTAGTAATCTTCGACATTGTCGCTGACCAGGGATCCGCCCAGCGAAAGCCCCGCCATGAAGCTGTCAGCGCCCAGCCATTCGCGAAAGCCTTGCATCTTTTAGCCTGAATAGATCGCCGGCAATGGTGACGGGAACCAGCCGCTTTCATGGGCCACGGTGGAATAGGTTTTGGACCCGGCTGCAAGCAGCCCCATGTCCTGACCCGCCTCCATAATGGCATCGCGGATGCGGTCGTAATCATCAAACGGCCCGAACAGTTCCAGTCCGACCGCGCCCGCCATGCCATGGCGCAGGGCGCGCACCTGAATGCCGTCGATGGTGATCTTGCCCATGCCGAAGAACCTGAAACCCTCCAGCGGTCCCCCGTTCAGCTTTTCAAGGATCGCATTGGCGTTGGGGCCCTGAACTTCGAACCGATAGCCAAGGCGCCGGCCGCTGTTGTCCAGCGCGCGGGTGTCCGTCGTCGCCTCGACGTCATAGTCGCCGGTTTCGATATGGTATTGCACCCAGTCACGGTTGATCGGCTTGTTGACGATATTGACCTTGTCGTCTTCCAGAATGAACATGATTGCATCGCCGATCACTTGCCCATCGTGGTTGCAGAACACGACCTGCTTGGCGATGTCGCGGCGGAAATTGGACATGGTGTTGATCGCAAGGTCTTCGATCAGGCGTTTGACATCCGGGCCTTCGATATAGTGGTCGGTCATATGAAAAGACTGATCGAAAAGCACCGCGCCGTGTCGCCAGGCCGCCTGCTCGTCCCGCCAGTTGGTGAATTCCGCCTTGATCGGGAACTGGTATGGTCCTGCATTTGCATTTCGCAGCATATCAACCGGATTGCCGATGCCGCGAATCTTGTCCTCAAGTGATGCCATGGCGCGCCGTACTCCTGTGTTCGATCAAAAGCCTCCGAGTCTGGAACTCTTCGCTTTACTAGTGGGACGAAAATGGGCAGAATCGCAAGAACTTTTTGGGAAAACCCGGTTTCCAACAACGAAGAAGGCCAGGAATGGGACGCGTTGAGGATCGTTTGGACAAGCTGGGCATCACCTTGCCAGCGCCACTGGAACTGCCAAGCCCGAATCGCACTGCGGTCGTTCAGGTTGGGCAGATGCTTTACGTATCAGGGCATGGTGCGGCACTTCTGGAAAATGATACCGTCAAACGGCGTGGCAAGGTTGATCTGGACATCACCGAGGCTGAGGCTCAGGCGACCGCCCGCGCCCTGGCGATCAAGATGATCGCGACACTCAAGCATCACCTGGGCGACCTCGACCGGGTTGAGAAGGTGGTGAAGATCCTGGGCATGATCAATGCGCATCCGGATTTTGAACGCCCGAACGCGGTCCTCAATGGTGCCAGTGATCTGTTTTATGAGGCATTCGGACCAGACATTGGCCAACACGCGCGCTCGTCCATTGGGGTGGAAACCCTGGTGGATCGCCAACCGGTCGAGATTGAGGGCATCTTTCTGGTTCGGGCTTGACCGTCGCGATGCGCCCAGAAAACCAAAGCGATGAATGAACAAGGGGCCCACATGACCAGAGGCAACGCCAAAAAACCGGATCATCCCGGATGCTGCGCAGCGTATGTTCCAGCGCATTGTGCGACAACGACAACCTAAAGGAAGACCGCCCGCATGACCCCCCTGAACCCAGAAGAAGCCCGGCGGCTTTCGCACTGCTTCGCCCCGGAAAGTGCGGCAATCATCGGGGCGTCCACCAATCCGATGAAATTCGGCGGGCGCGCGTTGAAATTCAGCCTAAAGCGTTTCGGCTTGAACCTGAATCGCGAGGGATTCCCTTGAGACCTGATCTGTGATTCATCCTGTTTGGGAGGATGGATCATGTCAGCACCTTTGCCATCTGCGCTTCGGATACGGTTTCAGAGATACATTGAAGAAGGGTTGAGCGGGCGCGCGGCGGCGTTGCGGTTGAAGCTGTCGCCTGCCACAGGCGCGCGGTGGGCGCGTCAGGTGAGGATGAAGGGTCATGCGGAACCTGCCCGGCAGGGACCGCCGCGCGGCAAGGGAAAGCTGGCTCCGCATCGGGAATTCTTTGAGGAGTTGATCGCACAAGACCCTGACATCACGCTCTTTGAGTTGCGTAATGCGCTGGCCGATGCAGAGGGTGTGCGGGTGCATCACTCCTCCATCGCCAACCTTCTGTCCCGGCTCGGCTTCACGTACAAAAAAAGTCGCTGGTCGCAACCGAGCGCCGCCGCGCCAAGGTAAGGCAGCAACGGGCCGACTGGTTCAGATACCGCTCGCCAGCCATTGCGACCTTTCCTGAGCGCGTTGTCTTTATTGACGAAACCGCAGTGAAGACAAACCTCACGCGCCTACGCGGCAGAGCCAAGCGCGGTAAGCGCCTGACGATGGATGCGCCCTTCGGAAGCTGGGGAACCCAAACCTTGATCGCGGGCCTGACCCAAGGCGCGCTGATCGCACCTTGGGTCATCAAGGGAGCGATAGATGGCCCCGCCTTCGCGGCCTACATCCGCGAAGTGCTGGTCCCCGAGATCAACCCCGGCACTGTCGTCATTCTCGACAACCTGGCAACCCACCGGAATAAGGAGGCGACGCAGGCTTTACGCAATCACGGCTGCTGGTTCCTTTACCTGCCACCGTACTCGCCCGACCTGAATCCCATCGAGCAGGCCTTCTCTAAACTGAAAGCCCATTTGCGACGGATCGGGGCCAGGTCCTTTACCCAGGTCTTCGAAGCAATCGGAGCAATCTGCGATCTCTACGACCCAGTAGAATGCTGGAACTACTTTAAGGCCGCCGGATATGTCTCAGGTTAATGTCGAAACGCTTTAGCGCGTGGCTATGGCGGGCGGCTCTATCCGATCAACGCGAAGAATGACGTGGTGCAGGGGGTCAAGGCCTATTCCCATATCAGCGAGCTGCCCGAAGCCCCCGATGTTGCCGTTATCGCGGTGCCCGCGCCGCAAGTGCGCGAAAACCTGATTGCCGCTGCTGAACTGGGTTGCGGCGTGGCCATCGTCTATGGCGCTCAATTCGCCGAAGCGGGCGACGACGGGCGCGAACGACAGGATGATCTGTTGCACATCGCACGCTCAAACGGGATGCGGATGATTGGCCCGAACTGCATGGGGGTGATCTCTCTCGCGTCGGGCTTTGTCGCCAGTTTCACGGCAGCGCCCGAACATCACGACGGCAACGGCTGGCCGGACGTGGGCGATGTATCGGTCGCCAGCCAGTCGGGCGCCGTCGGCATTCAGATCTTCGCGCAACTCAGGGATCGCGGGTTGGGCCTGGCCAACTGGATTTCCACCGGCAATCAGGCGGATATCGACGTGGCCGATGCGATTGCATATTACGCAGGCGATCCGGCCACCAAAACCATTGCAGTTTATATGGAAGACGCCAGTCGCGGACTGAAGCTGGTGCAGGCGCTGGAACTGGCGCTGCAGGCGAAAAAGCCGGTCGTCGTGCTGAAGGTCGGCACCACGCCTTCGGGCGGGCGGGCCGCGTCAAGCCACACAGCCTCATTGTATACCGAAGACCGCCTGGTGGAGGATCTGTTCGCGCAATACGGTGTGTTGCGCGCGCGTTCAGTCAATGAGCTGATCGACCTGACCACCGCCTGCAATGCGGGTATCGTGCCGCGTTCACCCGATGTCGCGGTTGTGTCGGTCTCGGGCGGCGGGGCGGTGATGATCTCGGACGCGGCGGCGGAAGGTGGGTTGAACTTGATCGACTACCCCAAGGAAGCCTTGGCCGATTTGAAGGCGACCAACCCTTTCGTCAATGATCGCAACCCGATCGACATCTCGGCCCCCGGCGCTTCGGGCGATCTTGGCGCCCAGCTTGCCAAGGCCGGCGTTGAGCATGTGGCCGAAACTGTGGTTAGCACCGCGGACGAGGCTGTCGCGCAGTTGAACGGGACTATCGTTCTGAAACTCTCTGCCCCGTCGCTGCTTCACAAAACGGAACTGGACGGTGTGCGCACTGGTCTGACTGACGAACCCGCAACCCGCGCCGCCTTCGCCCATCTTCAGACGCAGTTGGGTAAGCACGCAGCTGCTCATCCGGGGCTTTGCATCGTTGCCTCGCCACAGATCGACGGCGTCGAAATTCTGGTCGGGGTGCGGCACGACCCAAATTTCGGGCCGCTTGTTGTCCTGGGCTCTGGCGGCGTTGATTGCGAGGTTTTTGATGATCTGACCTACCGCAAGGCGCCCTTCGGTGCCGGCGATGCCACGGCCATGGTTGAGGCACTTCAGACCAGGCGCAAATTGGATGGCTGGCGCGGCGCGGCGGCGGTAGATCGCGCGGGGCTGGAGGCTGCGTTGGTTGCCTTGTCGGACCGTGCGCCGCAGATGCCGGGGTTCGAGATTAACCCGCTGATCGTAACTACAGACGGGCTGAAAGCAGTTGATCTGGTCGTCGCGCCGCCGGATGCTGCGCCATGAGCAATGTCTTGCAGTGGATCGACGGCACCGATGTGCAGGGCGCAGGGACGCCATTTGACAATATCAACCCGTCCAACGGCCAGAAGATCGGCACCCTCAGCGAAGCGACGCCGGATCAGGTCGCCCAGGCGGTGGCGGCTGCTGGTCGCGCTTTCGAGGGTGGCAAATGGCGTCACGCGTCCCACGCCGACCGGCGCGCAACGCTCAGACGGATGGCCGGGGCGATCCGCGACAATGCCGACCGGCTGATCGATCTGCAATCGACCGAAGGCGGCATGCTGCCCGCACAGGTGCGCGGCCATGTGATGGGGACTGCGAGCTGGTTTGACTATTATGCCGATTTCCTGACCCGTGAAGGCGGCGAGGCCTATCGCCAGTTAGGCAGCGCAATCGCTTTGGTCGAACGTGAACCGATCGGTGTCTGCGCGTTGTTTTCGCCCTGGAATGTGCCGGTCGGCCTGTCCGCCCTGAAACTGGCCCCGGCCCTGGCCGCGGGCAATTCGGTGGTCCTGAAACCGTCCGAGGAAACACCGCAGGTGACCCGCGCGCTGGTTGATCTGCTGAACGCGGCCGGGTTGCCCAAGGGAGTGCTCAACTACGTCAACGGGCGCGGGGTCATCACCGGGGCGGCGCTGGCCGAAGCGCCGGGCGTCGACATGATCTCGTTCACCGGCGGGTCGGTCGCGGGCAGTGCCGTGGCGGTGGCCGCCGCCAGGCGGCACGTTCCGTCTGTGATGGAACTTGGCGGTAAATCCGCCACCATTGTCTTTGACGACGCCGATCTTGATGCTGCCCTTTCCGGGGCCCTGGGCGCGATCTACGGCAACAACGGCCAGGCCTGTCTGTCCGGTTCGCGCATTCTTGTGCACGACTCTATTGCCGATGACTTCATCGCCAAGTTCCGGGACCGGGCCGAAGCCATGGTGGTAGGCGACCCCAAAGCCGATGGCGTCGATATCGGACCGATGATTAGCGCGCAGCATCAGGCGCGCGTGCTTGGCTTTTATGAAAGCGCCAAGGCCGATGGTGATAAGGTTCTGTTCGGCGGACCGGCGAAGGCGGAGGGGTTTCACGTCAGTCCCGGTGCGATCAAAGTCGCATCCAGCCACAGCCGGGTTTGGGGTGAAGAGGTTTTTGGCCCGCTCGCCGCCTTCGCGACATTTCGCGACGAAGCCGAGGCGATTCAGATGGGCAACGACAGCGTCTATGGGCTGTCAGGTTATCTCTGGACCCGCGACATCGGCCGCGCCATGCGGGTCAGCAAGGCACTTCGCACCGGAACAGTCGTCGTCAACGCGGGCTTCATGCGCGAACTGAACGCGCCCTTCGGTGGCTACAAACAATCGGGCATCGGGCGCGAAGGCGGCGCGCATAGCTGGATGAACTTCACCGAGGCCAAAACAACGGTCATCAACCACGGATAGACATATGCTTGACGGAAAACGCATCATCATCACCGGCGCAGCGCAGGGTATCGGGGCCGTCATGGCGCAGAGATTTGCTGCAATGGGCGCGAAAGTCGCGCTAACCGATATCGTTGACCCATCGGGCGCGGCCGAAAAAATCACTGCCGCCGGGGGTGAGGCGATCGCCGTGCCGGGGGACGTCACATCCCTGACCGATTGCGAAGCCGTGGTGGCCGCAACAGAACAGGCCTTTGGCGGCCTCGATGGGTTGGTCTGCAATGCTGCGCTGTTCGCGACCTTGCCGATGCAATCCTATGACGAGATTGACGAAGACATGTGGGACAAGGTCATGGCCGTTAACGTCAAGGGCCCCTGGCTGGGCACGCGCGCCGCAGTCCCTGCCATGGAACGCGCAGGCGGCGGATCAATCGTGATGATCGCAACCAACCGGATTTTCCACGGCTTCCCTGATCTGCTGCACTATGATGCCTCCAAGGGCGCGGTGCTGACCATGGTACGCTCGCTGATCCGGGAACTTGGTCCCCGAAACATCCGCGTCAACACCATCGCGCCGGGTCTGACGCTGAGCGAGGGCGTGTTGGCCCGCGAAGGCATTCAGGACCGCAAAGGCGCAATCGCTGCCGGGCGCGCATTGGCGCGCGATCAACAGCCCGAAGACCTTGTCGGGCCAACTGCATTCTTCCTGTCCGATCACGCCGGTTTTGTCACAGGACAATCCCTTGGCGTCGACGGCGGCGGGGTCATTCACTAGGAAAGGGCCGATCATGGCAATTGTCAGCGTCACACTCATCGAAGGCCGCGACCAGGACACCAAGACCAGGCTGATGGAGAAGGTGACCCAAGCCGTCGTCGAGGCGCTTGATGCAAAACCCGCTCAGGTGCGTGTCTACCTTAACGAGGTCAAGGATGGTGCATATGCGGTCGCGGGCAAGCCGGTATTTATCGGCGACCACGGATGAAGCCAGAATTCATTTGCGTGCCGAAGTTAGTGGGATCATAGTGGGCATCGAGATGCCGGAACAAGACCAGATCAGGGGAACCGCATGCCGCATGACGTAAAGATTCCAGACTATGTGATTGAACGCATCATGGCCAAACGCGGCAAGCTGTCGGTGTTTGACAGTTTTGATGCGGCCAAAACGGCGTTCCTGGTGATCGACATGCAGAATTTCTATGTAGCCGAGGTGGACACCGCGATTTCGATCGTTCCCAATGTCAACAAGATCGCCGCTGCCTGCCGTGACAAGGGCGTGCCGGTATTCTGGGTCATCATGCGCTGCGCCGAAAAAGAAGGCGCGCCCAGCCAGTGGCAGCTCTATCACGATTATTTCTTTACCAAGGCAAAAGGCCAGAACCATCTGACCAAGCTGAGCCCCGGCAATGAGGGCTATGAAATCTACCCGGATCTAGAGGTGAAAGAAGAAGACCGCGTCGTCACCAAGCGCCGGTTCTCGCCATTCATTGTCGGCGCGTCCGAGTTGCATGACATCCTGCAAGAGATGGGCATCGAAAATCTGATCGTCGCGGGGACGGCAACCAATATGTGCTCGGAAAGCACGGCGCGTGATGCGATGATGCTGGATTACAAGGTCGTCATGGTCGAAGACGCAAACGCGGCGCGATATGACGATGATCATCTTGCGGGACTTACCTCATTTTATCAAAGCTTCGGCGACGTGAAGACCACCGAAGCCACGATTGCGATGATCAAGTAGATGACCGGCTTCAGCCAGATTTCTGTGTCGCAAGAAGGCAAGACGGGCGTGATCCGCTTTGCACGGCCACAGGCGCGCAATGCGCTGACCGACACAATGCTGGCCGAGACCCGCGCCCAGATGGAGGCATGGGAGCAAGACGCAACCATCGCGGCCATTGTCCTGACCGGGGACGACAAGGCGTTCTGCGCAGGCGGGGACCTGAAGGGGACCGCGTCGTCGCAGATGGCTCCGTTTGACAAATACCGCCATCGGCACACGACCTCGGAATGGCACAACTTCATGCGGTTCCTGAACCGCTGCACCAAGCCGGTTATTGCTGCGATTGAAGGCTGTGCCCTGGGTGGCGGGCTTGAGATTGCGCTGCAATGTGACTTCTGCGTCGGATCCGAAACGGCGCAGCTTGGCCTGACCGAGGCGAAGATCGGCCTGTTCCCGATTCTGGGCGGGGCCTGGTCCCTGACCCGCGCCGTGGGCGAGCGTCGCGCGCGCGAGCTGGCCTATACCGGCCGCAAAATCGCATCGGACGAGGCCGCCACGCTTGGGCTTCTCAACCATGTTACTCCGGCGGGTCAGGCTGTGGCCAAGGCCGTTGAAATCGGGGCCGAGATTGCCACCGGCGCACCCCTTGCCGTGATGATGATGAAACAGGCGATCAACCGCGCCCATGAACAGACCTTTGACGATGCGTTGACCGCAGGCGGCGATCTGTCCGCGTTGCTGATGTTCTCGGAAGATCGCGAAGAAGGGCTGGCCGCATTCCGGGAAAAACGCCCGCCGGAGTTCAAGGGCAAATGACCGCACAATATGACGCCATCGTTATCGGCGGCGGCCATAATGGGCTGACCTGCGGGGCCTATCTTTCGCGTGCGGGCAAGAAGACCCTTGTTCTGGAACAAAAGCCCTATGTGGGCGGGGCGAGTGTCACGGAAGAGTTTTCTCCCGGCTTTCGTGCCTCGACTTATTCATTCATCATGGGGCATCTGCACCCCAAGGTGATCGACGAGTTGGAGTTGAAGAAGTTCGGGCTGGAATATTATCCGCAGCCCAATGTGTTCAACCCGACCGAAGACGACGGCATCGTCTTTTCAAAAGACCCTGTGAAGACCCGCGAACAGATCGCGCGGTTTTCCCAACATGACGCAGACAATTACCCCAAGTTCTTTGAACGCCTGCAATCGACCATCGCAATCCTGCGCCGCCTGCAACTGGAAACCCCGATTAACCCGTTTCGGATGGACCCTGCCGGACTGGCAAAAACGGCGCGCTTCGCCTGGCGGTATCGCAAGGCCGAAACCGAAACCTACAACCTGCTGCACGCCCTTTCGATGAGCGCGCATGACTACGTCAGCCAGTGGTTCGAGAATGATCTGGTGAAAGCCAAATTCATGTTCTGGGCCACAATCGGCGGCAATGCCGGGCCATATGCGCCCGGCACGGCCTTCTATCTTGTCACCCACCTGGTGGGTCAGATCGGGATGAACTTCTGCAAGGGCGGCATGGGCGGCGTGGCTGATGCCATCTCGGCCTCGGGCCAGGCCCACGGGATGCAGATCAGATGCGACGCCTGGGTTGACGAAATTCTGGTGCGCGATGGCAAAAGCTATGGCGTGCGCCTGCGCTCGGGCGAGGAAATTCACGCCAGCCGGGTGATCTCGAACGTCAATGTCAAACGGACGTTTCTGGACATGGTGGATCGCACCCACCTGCCCGAGGATTTCGTTGATGACGTCGAAGGGTTCCGTTCGCGCGGAATGGGGTTCAAATTGCTTTGCGCTGTCGATCGCCTGCCGCAATACAAAGGCTTCAGCCAGGAAAAAACCGGCACGGATTATCCCGCCTATGCCCATATCTGTCCGACGCCGGAATTTCTGGAACAGGCGTTCCACGACGCCAAATTCGGCTGGTACTCGCAGGAACCGTTCCTGTCGCCGAACGTGCCCAGCCATACCGATCCGACCCTGGCGCCCGAGGGCAAGCATGTCGTCGCCTTTCAGGGCGGCGTGTCACCTTATGAATTGCGCAATTCCGATTGGGACAAGGAAGGTCCGCAACTGGTCAAGAACGCATTTGCCGTGATGGATCGCTTTGCCCCGGGCTTTTCGGAAAGTGTGATCGACTACAAGCTTTACACGCCTAAGGATATCGAACGGGATATCAACATGCCGGGGGGGAATTCGCAGCACGGTGAACTGACACTTGATCAGATCTTCTTCATGCGCCCGGTGCCGCGCTATGCGGATTATCGCTCTCCGGTGCGGAACCTGTATCAATGCGGTGCATCAACCCATCCCGGCGGTGCGGTCTCGGCTGTTCCGGGGCACAATGCGGCGCGCGAGATATTGCGAGACTGGCGGTGGGGGAAATCCTGAATGGCTGTGCTCCAACCCAGCGTATGGCCCACAGAACGGGCGGCGAAAGTCGGGGGCGGCAATTCGGCCCTGTCGCCGGGTTTGCGGGCCAGGCTTGCCCCGGTCGCAGGCGGCAAGGACCAGACCGATTTATGCGTGTACATTCAGGCGTTGCCCGGCGATGCTGCAACGACATCGGCGTGTTTCGACCGGACACGCATCGCCGCAATGGCCACCAGGTCAAACAGTTTTGGGATAGATGACATGGCAATCGAGGTGCCAGCGAACCACAGCCACTTGTTCAGTCAGAAAACAGGGGCGCGTATCGAGGTCTGAGGCCTCTTAACACTCCGCTTGGGCGGAATAACGGGGTGCCGTAGTCGAAGACGCACCCATCAAAGGGAGAACGAAAATGAAACTATCAGTGAAATCAATCTTGCTGGCGGGGGCTGTGTCGGTCGTTTCCACAGGCGCCTTTGCCGCTGGTCACGGCTGTT
The DNA here is from genome assembly GCA_012103375.1 of Paracoccaceae bacterium. Taxonomy (NCBI): domain Bacteria; kingdom Pseudomonadati; phylum Pseudomonadota; class Alphaproteobacteria; order Rhodobacterales; family Paracoccaceae; species Paracoccaceae bacterium. The sequence goes on along the minus strand of WLWX01000001.1, from coordinate 3,358,067 downwards.
CCAACGATGTGCCTGTCAAAACCATTTCGAACGCCTTCCCGGCTTATGAGACGATGACCGGCGTCATGCAGGCCTGTGGCAACGTCGAGAGTGAGCTGGACAAGGACCACCGTCTGAAAATCGTCGATGCGTTTTCGGCAAATCCGTCGCTTTACACGATGACGTCGGTGACGAATTCGACAGCGGTTCCGATGATTGATGCCGACCTTCTGCGCCCGCTGGATGATCTGATCGCCGCGCATGGCCAGAATCTGAACGCTAACCAGTTCATCAAAATTGACGGCAAGACAATGGCGATCGCCGCCTTCGCGAATACCCAGCACCTGATGTACCGCGAGGATATCCTGTCTGATCTGGGCATTGCCGTGCCGACCACCTGGGACGAATACATTGCCGCCGCCGAAAAGATCCAGGAAGCCGGCGTCGTGGATTATCCCATCGGGCATTATATGAAAGACGGCTGGAACCTCGGCTTCGTCTTCCTGAACCACTATCTTGGCGAAGGCGGCGAATTCTTCAACGATGACTGGACACCGTCGATCAACAACGCCCAGGGCGTCGCGGTACTGGAACGGATGGCCAAGCTGGCCTCGCTTATGGACCCGGAGTATCTGGTTGCGGACACGACCTTCGTGACCAAGCAGCTTCAGCAGGGCAAAGTTGCCATGGCCAACCTGTGGGCCAGCCGCGCCGGAGCGGTCAATGATCCGGCCGAATCCTCGGTGCCGGGCAAGATCGTGATGGCCGCTGGCCTGCGTGGTGCTGAACGGATTGCGTCGACCATTTGGTGGGATGGCTGGGCCATTGGCAAGAACATCACGGACGCCGAAGCAGAAGCCGCAATGAAGCTGATCGCGGCCTCAATGGCGGAAGATGTGATTAAAGAGCATAACGACGATGCTGTCTGGCTTGCCAACGGGTATGAACCCGGCGCGGCAGCGGCAGGCGCATTTGCGACAGTGGACGGCCAAACGGCGAACTATCCGATGAACAAATATATCGGGTCGATGCACGCCGCATTGGGCAGCGGTCTTGCAGCCTTTATGACAGGCGACAAGGATGCAGCCACGACGCTGGCTGATATCGAAGCTGCGTATTTGATTGACGCCAAAGAAAAAGGTCTGCTTGAATAAGCGGACCCATGCAATCAGGGGCGGCTTCAGGGCCGCCCCGGCACTAAGCATCGGCAGGGCCCATGAAACAAAAGACACTTTGGATGTTCATAGGACCATCGGTCCTGATGATGCTTTTGTTCATCGCCCTGCCGCTCGTCTCGGTTCTGTGGCAGAGCTTCAATGTCACCCAGCCGGTCTATCAGCAGGTTGAGGTTGAAACCTGCACGCCGGGCCTTCTGGGATCCGTGTGCGAGATTGAAAAGAAGACCCGTCCAATTCTTGATGAAGACGGCAAGATCATCACTGAAACCACATTCGTCGGGTTTCAAAGCTATCTCAATGTGATCGAACCCGAAAGATTGTCGAGCGCGATCAGCAACGGCAGCTGGCGCGAGTTCACCAATATCCGCTTCTGGTCTGCGCTGCGCTTTACGCTGGTCTTCACGCTGCTGACTTTGCCGCTGGTGCTTGGCACCGGGCTGGCAATTGCGCTTGCGGTCAACAGCACCGCCCAGCGCATCAAAGGCCCGGTGATCTTTATCTCGCTCTTGCCGTTCATCATCACGCCGGTGATCGGCGCGCTTTCAATCCGCTGGCTTTTCATCGGCGATGGCATTTTGACGGCCGGAATCGAATGGTGGCTGAACAAAGACGTCGCGATGTTTGCGCAGGCTTGGACGATCGAGCTGATGATGTACATCTATCGCGTCTGGCATGTGGCCCCATTCGCCTTTGTCGTTTTCTATGCAGGCCTGCAGTCGGTTAACCAGGACGCGATCGAGGCTGCGATCATCGACGGCGCGTCGCGCTGGCAAAGACTGCGGTATATCATCATTCCGCACCTGATGCCGCTTGTTGTGTTCCTGACCCTCATTCACCTGATGGATGCCTACCGCGTGTTCGAGGAAATCGTCGGATTCTCGGCCTCGGCGCATGTGATATCGCTGCAGTGGCTGACGTATGAGTTCCTGCTGCAGGACGGCACCGGTGCGCGCAACATCAGCCGCGCATCTGCCAGTGCGATGCTGACCATGGTCGGAATTGCCCTGCTTCTGGCCCTTCCGCTGCGCCGTGTCTGGCGCGAACAAAGAGGGCGCTGAGCCATGTCAAACCGGGCCATGCGCCAACCCATCGGTCTTAAGCTGTTTTCCAACGGGTTTCTGGCCCTCTGGTGCCTGATCGCTGCCTTCCCGATTGTCTGGATCGCGGTGATGAGCCTGAAGACACCGATTGATGCGTTCTCCTCGAACCCGCTGAAAGTCATCGTCGGGCCGCACACGCGCGAAAACGTATCCGGCCTGTCGCTGATCGACATCGTCCTTGGGCTGGCCCTTGTGGCTGCGCTGATCTACGTCGCGATTCGCTGGCTGCCCGGCAAGATCAAAGCCCTCGCGCCCGGCGGGTCGATGGTTTTTGGCTGGCTGATCGGCGGGCTGCTTTACGGAATTTCCGTATTGATCGCGATGGCTGTGATCCTGCCCGCGGTTCTGGGCGTGCTGAACCCTGCACTTGGGCCGCTGGGCAACACCGTCATCGGCCTGACGACCGAGCATTACGGGGCTGTCTGGATCGACCGCGGGTTTTCGCGCAACTTCGCCAACTCGATGATCGTTACCGTTGGCGTGGTGACCGTCTCGCTGACTGTCGGGACACTGGCGGGATATGGTTTGGCGCGCTCGGATTCGATGATCGCTTTTTCGCTTCTGGTTGTCGCGCTGGTCTTTCGCGCCTTACCACACTCGGTGCTGGTGACGGGATATTTGCCCTATTTCATCACCTCGTCGGAATGGCTTGCGCCGATATTCGGCGATGCGGCCCCCACGCTTTACGGCAAGCCCTGGGCCGTGATCGCCGTCCTTGTCGCAATCAACCAACCGTTTACAATCTGGATGCTGCGGTCCTTCTTTCAGAACATTCCGTCAGAACTGGATGAGGCCGCAAGGGTGGATGGCTGTTCGCATTTTCAGGCATTCCGGCGTGTCATCATCCCCGTGATGTGGCCCGGGGTGATCACCACCGGGCTGTTCAGCTTCTTGCTGGCCTATAACGACTTCCTCGTAACCTCGTTGCTTCTGGACGCCAACAACATGACCATGGTTCCGGCGATTGCGAACATGTTCAACCGTGAAACAACCGCATCTGACGAAGTTCAGGCAATTGCCGCCGCAGTGTCGATTACCGCCCCGTTGTTCGTGCTGGTCCTGATCTTCCAACGCCAGATTGTTTCGGGCCTGACGGCAGGTGCCGTGAAGGGATAAGACGAGATCTTGATTGTCGGAATGGCCTATGTCCTGCCATGGACGGGCGTTTGCCTATGGGCATCCGTTGACGCAATCGAGCCTGGCCATTCGCGCCAGTGCCGCCTCCATGATCACAATAGCAAAAGGCCCCGGAATTCCCGCCGGGGCCTTCGCAATCAAGTCTCTGTGCGTCACCCTAAGGTTAGCAGCAACCCTTTGACGTGCAGCATGCTGCAATTGTCGCCAGATTGTCCTTCTTCGCCGCTTCGGGCTTGATGTAGATTTTCTTCATAGTCGCACCCCTCGTTATGCTGCTGGCAAACATGCACATTGATTCTGGTCCAGTCAACGCGCGCGTTAACTATTTGCGTGGCAGAGTGGCGATTCGATCCCATCAACTGTTCGTCGTCAGGGTTTTTGGCCCCAAGAGCGGCTTATGCTAAGAGAGAGTTTGGCTCATCTGGTTGGGTTGATTATGCGGCGCGCTGGCGGTGATGCACGCGCCGCGTTTCGAGTGTCATTCGTTTGATCTTTTCCCTTTGTTGTAGAATGGCTTTATCCCGTCCGAAGGAGACGTCTGCGGCTGTGACGTTGTTCAGGCTCTCGTGGTATCGCCGGTGATTGTAGTGGTCGACGAAGGCTTCGATCTGGGCTTCGAGATCACCCGGCAGTGCATGTTTACCTGCACGAGAGGGACTGAGCAGGCGCGGCTTGTGAACGACATGCACTTGATCACAGCCTGACGCTTGCAATGCCAGGTCGAGGTATCGGTCACGTCCTCAGCCCGCATGTTCCCCTCTCGTGCATTTCTGCGCAATGCCCTGCCGGGCAGTGGTGCAGAGCTTCCGTGAGATGATGTAGCGGCTGTAAACATCCGGGCCTCTCGTGGTTTGCAGGCAATCCACTGCCGGCTAATAGTTCGTGCTGAGATCGAACCATCCCCAGCCCAGAACTTTGAGGTAGGTAAAGTCGGTCTGCCAGCGCTGATTGATGGCTGTTGTTTTGTCTTTGAACTCACTGGCGGCCTTGATCACGATAAAGGCTGGGCTGGTGATCAGGTCATGCGCAGTCAGAATCCGATACGTTGAAGCCTCTGATACAAAGTAACTTTCGTTGTCTGTGAGCGTCACTGCCAACTCGCGCGGCGATAGTTCGGTCTCCTTCAAGGCCAACTTGACCACCCTGCGCCGCACCTCAACAGGGATGCGGTTCCAGACATGTTTTGGCCTGGAAGATTGATCTTGCAGCCCAGCCTCACCACGTTGAAGGTACCGATCGTATGGCCGGAAAGCACAGAACAGGCCAGCACCAGAGCGACTTCCTGGCCACAACACTCCGCCGATAGCTATGCCAGAACTTCTGAAAACCGAATGGCGTTCGACGCCAGGCATCCGGCAACAGAAACAGCGATTGAAATCAGCATCTTGGTGATTGCGGCCAGCCGTGAAATGCCAACCCAAAACGGTCCGCTGTCCGGCGATCAGCTTCGCGGCTACATGTTCGCCCGTTCGATATAGGCCCGCAGCTCGTCCGTTTCGTGGCGTGCATGTTGCAGGCCTTCCATGGCGGCGCGCAGCTCGGTCTCGGTCTGGTTCAGCTGGCCCATCAGCTCTTCTTCACGCTCGTTCATATAGGTGACCGCCTGATCGCGGGTCTCCTCGGCCTCCTGCAGGGCATCTGCCATCTGGTCCAGCTGTCCCACATCTGCGGTGCTGGTGCGCGACATGCGATGCACCAGCCACGAGGCAAACCAGCCCACCAGAAAGGCAACCAGCAGGACAAGGGCGGTGGTGATGATAAACTCAGTTCTGCTCATTGCTGCCTTCTGCCGTATCCGTCTGTCCATCGGCAAGGGTGAATTCGATGCGTCGGTTCGCTTCGCGTCCTGCGTCAGTCTCGTTACTGGCGATCGGAGAGGATTCGCCATACCCCTTGGCGGTCAGCGACCCGGTCGACACACTGCGCGCCAGCAACGCGTCCAGCACCGCCTCGGCGCGCGACTGGCTAAGGCGCAGGTTCAGATCCTCGCCGCCCTGGCTGTCGGTGTGGCCGCCGATTTCCATCTGCACCGTGTCACATTCGGCCACCAGCACGGCGACCCGATCCAGGATTTCGCGGGCCGACGGGTCAATCTCGGGCGAACCCGATGCAAATGCGATCTTGCTGTCGCCCAGGACCGCATTGATCCGGCTGACGCATTCGTCAGGTGTCGGGATCGCTAACACAGGGTCCAGCGCTTCGTCGTATTTGACGTCAAGCCTGTAAGTCGCAGACGCGCCCAATTTGTCAGCCAGCAGCCGAGAGATTTCGGCCTGCGCGTCATCGTCGCCGGTCGTGCCCGAGATATCGACGAAATCTGGCGTGACCTTCACCGTGCCGGAATTCAGCAACGACAGTGCTTCCAGCGATGCCAGCACCCGGATCGTCCATCCCGCCGGTGTGGCCTGATCAATCCGGGTCGAGGCCGCGACCCTGTCGATCCCGAACCGGGCCCGCGCGAAAGAGGCCGTGGCGCGCTGCGTCAGCTCATCACTCATCTTGCCGCGCATCTGCACGGCACCGTCCGGGGCAAGCCGGGCGACGAAATCGGCGTCTTCGTCCAGCCCTTCGATCAGTTTGCTGGCGTCAACGGCCGGCAGCACGGCATGGAGCGTGAAGATTTCCGGCAGGGCGGATTCCAACTCGCTCGCCTCACGTTCGAACAGGCCCGACGGGGTCGCGGCCAGGCCGACCAGCGTGACGTCCACATCCGAATAGGTGATTGTTCCTCCGCCGATCCGGTCCAGCGTGCCAATCCCCAATGCAACCGCATTGCCCCAGTCCGGCGTCGGAGAGCCGAGACCAAGCGTACAGGTCGCCCGCCCGGTCAGCCCGGCGGCGATGGCGGCCACCAGAATCTGTTCGCGCGCCTCGGCGGTGTCTGCTGAACAGGCGTCGAAACGCGCTGTGTCGCCGTCGTCCACCATCCGCAGCGTAAACGGCGTTATCACCGGACGCGGGGCCGAGATATCCAGCGCCAGCGTGAAACTGGTCGGGGCGCGCGCTGTCAGGTCATTCTCTAGCCGCCGCTTGAGTTCCGGGCTGTCCGCAATCGCGGTCACGGCGACCCGGTCCGCGGCCACGGAAATTTTGGAACGCGGCAGCGCATCCAGCGCGTCGATGGCAAAGTTCAGCGCTGCTTCCCAGCCGCGCGGACGGGCATAATCTGCGATCTCAAGCAGGTCCGACACTTCGGTCCCGTCCGAGATGTCTTTGACGCGCTGGACGATGCCGGCGCGGTCAACCTCGGCCGGGATCAGCCCGATCAGGGAAATGCCACCATCATTGCGCAGAATCTCGATCGAGAACCGGGGCGCGGATCCGTCTGCCCCCTCTAGCACATGCATTTCGTCAATGATGCACGATGGGTCTACGACATCGCTTGCCGCCGACATGGCGCGAAAGCGCGTCACCTCATCGTCGGCGGTGCCATGCAGGATCACCTGCATCCCGTCGGCGCTGACCTCGACCCATGTCAGGCCCTCGGCTTCCAGTATTTCGGTAATGCTGTCGACCGACCGGGTTTCGATCACGCGCGCCGCAAAGACCGCAAAGCCGAAACAGGCGATTGCGGCTGCAAAGAAGGTCAGGGCGACCGGGAGGGAGGAGATGTACTTCATATCCGCGCCATAGGTCTTAGAACGCCCAGCCGGGCGCGTCTACCAGGCGACACAGGCCAGAACCAGAAAACCGGCAAGGATCAGCCCAGTGTCGCGGCAGCGGCGGAAGGTCAGCATACAGCTTTTTGGATCGCCCTCGTCCAGGTTGCGCAACAGCCAGGCCATGTGCCAGCCCATCGCCCAGACGCCGCCCAGGCCAAGGACCATCGCCATTGGCGTCTGCAACGGGGCAAGGGCGGCGATTACGGCAAGGGCCAAAAGGCAGACCGTGGCGGCAAGAAACCCGCGCAGCCAATTGCGGCTGCTGTCCCCGAACAGGCGGGCCGTGGATTTGACGCCGATCAGCGCGTCATCCTCGATATCCTGATGGGCATAGATCGTGTCGTAAAACAGTGTCCAGACGATCCCGCCGACATAGAGGATCACCGCAGGCAGCCCGAGGGCGCCGGTATGTGCCGTCCAGGCCAGCAGCGCGCCCCAGTTGAAGGCAAGGCCCAGGAACACCTGCGGCCACCAGGTGAACCGCTTGGCGAATGGATAGATCGCGACCGGAATGAGCGAGGCAAAGCCAAGCAGGATCGCAGCGGGTGGAAAACTCAGCAGGATTGCCAGTGCGGCCAACGCCTGCACCGCCATCCAGACAAGCGACTTGCGAACCGAGGTCTGACCGGACGGGATCGGGCGCGACCTTGTCCGGGCGACGCTGGCGTCAATCTTGTGATCGGTGATGTCATTCCAGGTGCAGCCCGCCCCGCGCATCAGAAACGCGCCCATTGCGCAGCCGACTGCGATCCAGAGGTCAAACAGACCAAAGCGCCCGGTGGTCGCGCTGGCCAGCAGCAGGCCCCACCAGCAGGGGATCAGAAGCAGCCAGGTGCCGATCGGGCGATCAGCGCGGGACAGGCGCAGATAGGGGCGCGACCAGGCCGGGGCATGGCTGTCCACCCAATTGCCGCCCACGGCATCGGCGACTTCTCCGGTTGCGGGAGGCGTCTGCTCTGGCATCGGCGGGGGGGCGACCATATGTTCGCCTCCATGAAGCGTGCGAAAATCAGACTGTATGTAGACCAGCCGCTGGACGCGGGGCAATCCGTCCCGCTGTCGCAGGCGCAGGCGCAGTATCTGTTTGCGGTCATGCGGCTGGGGGTGGGCGGCGTTGTGGCGCTGTTCAACGGGCGTGATGGCGAATGGCAGGCCGAGGTGGTCGAGGCGGGCAAACGCGGCGGCGCGCTGGTCTGCACGGCGCAATCGGCGGCCCAGAAAAACCCGCCCGACCTGTGGCTGCTGTTCGCGCCAATCAAGAAGGCCCGTACCGACTTCATCGTCGAGAAAGCCGCCGAAATGGGAGCGGCGCGGATTTGCCCGGTGCAGACCGACTTCACCAATGCCGAGCGTATTCGACAGGACCGCCTGCAGGCGCATGCGGTCGAAGCCGCAGAACAATGCGGTGGAACATTCGTGCCCGAAGTGCCCGAGTTGCGACCACTTGCGAAGGTCCTGGACGACTGGCCCCAGGACCGCCGCCTGATGGTGCCCGACGAGTCTCTGGTTGGCGCGGGTGAGGGTCTGGGCGCGGCACCGGTGGGACAATGGGCGATCCTGATCGGACCCGAAGGCGGGTTTTCGCAGGCCGAGCGGTCGCGGCTGGCGACCCTGCCATTTGTCACCCGCGTCAGCCTGGGCCCGCGCATCCTGCGCGCCGATACGGCGGCGGTGGCCGCGATGACCCTGTGGCAGATGGCATTGGGGGATTGGTGATGGTCAAGCCGCTGATCCGCCTGCACCTGTTCTTTGCGACCCAGAACGACCGGGCCGTGATCTTGCGGCAGGGGCCGTCCAAGACCTTCCGCCTGATCCTGTGGCATCGCGATACCGATACGTTCGAGGATGGCCAGTGGCTGAAACACAAGGTCTATGCCGAACGCTGTGATCTGTCGCCGGATGGGCAGCATTTCATCTTCTTTGCGCTGAATGGTGATTGGAGTGGTGAGGCCATGGGCAGCTATACCGCCCTGTCCCGCCCGCCTTATTTCACCGCCCTGTCGCTGTTCCCCGAAGGGGATACCTGGGGTGGGGGCGGGCGGTTCCTCAGCAATCGCCATTATGTCGCCTCGGGCGGTGCCGACATCATCGGCCGGGATGACGGGCTGGACCGATTGTTTCACGTGGAACAGATTAAGAACGAATTAACAGAGCTGGCGCGGGTGGACGGGCGGCGCATCAAACTCAGCACTGCGTGGCAGGCCCGACTGAAGGCCGCTGAACCAGTGGGTGTGACCCATGCGCGTGACCTATATGATACCCAGGGCGGATGCCTTTTTCGCCGGCATGGCGATGACATGACCCTGATTCGCGACTTCACCGAGATGGAGTTCAAGGCGATCCGCGCCCCTTATGACTGGCGGGCTGATCCGGCGGACATGGCGGACGCGGCGCCATGGCATCCGCTGAACGACGAGGCACATACATGACCGGTTTCATCCGCCCCGAACTGCGCGATGGTATCATGCAATGGCGTGAGGCGCTGGGCGGTCTGGTCCTGCTTGCGCTTGGTCTGTGGTGGGCGTTGACCGGGGGCGGGCCGCTGGCGCTGGTCGGCTGGTTGCTTATCATTGGTGGTGCGGCGCTGGCCTTGACGGGTGCGCAGCGGGCGCGGTTTCGCACCGGGCAGGGTGGTCCGGGCGTTGTGGCGGTGGACGAACGACAACTCAGCTATTTCGGCCCGCTAGAGGGCGGCGTGATGGATGTCGAAAACCTGCGCCTGCTGGAACTGGAACCCGACGCCCGCCCATCGCCGCATTGGGTGCTGACCGACATCACCGGCGCGCGACTGCATATCCCGACGACAGCCGAAGGGGCTGAGGCGCTGTTTGACGTCTTTGCCACCCTGCCCGGGATCAGGACCGAGGCGATGCTGGCACGTCTTGGCCGCGCGCCCGATCAGCGGGTGACGATCTGGGAACGGGTGCCGGTTCGCCTGCACTGAACTTCGCGCACAGGTGACCGGAACGACTGTCCGTCCTGTCACCCGCGTCGCGGCCGGGTGACAGGACGTTCCGTCAGGCGGCAAGGCCGCGCGCCGCGGACGCTTTGGCCCAGTGGTAGTGCGGTGCGCGGTCGCCACGGGCAAAGCGGATCACCTCGGCGATGTCGATCACCAGCGATACAAGGTTGGTGGCAAACAGCACCGCAATCCAGGTCGCCAGTGCGGGGTCAGCCTGAATTGCCTCGGCCCGGGTGGCCATCCAGATGAACATCGGGACCCACATCAGATGCACGATCCCCAGAACCCGGGTAAAGCCGATCCGCTGGTAAATCGCCGCCTGAACAATCACGGCCAGGCCCGTAACGGCCAGCAAGACCTGCGCTTCCACATGGGTGATGAACAACAGGCATCCGCCATTCACCGCCAGAAGCCAGATCGCCCAGATACGGGGGACGGGCCGAAACCTGAGGCAGACAACGCCAAACAACTCCAGAACACTTCTTATTCCATCTTTCATCTTACTTCTCCTGCTTGCACCGGATCCGTCCGGCATAGGCGCTGCCTACAACCCGGCGGGGTTGCGCAGATACTGCGCCGGACGTAGCAATTCACTACGGATTGCGTAGTTCATGGGTCCGCTGCGGACACAGGCGCGAGGGAGAACTGAATGCCACGTTGCGGACAATTCTGCCCGATCGCGAAATCGACCGAAATCCTGGGAGAGCCATGGTCGATTCTGATCGTTCGCGAACTTTTGCTGGGCAGCAACCGATTCTCAACATTGCAACGTGGTCTTCCGCGGATCTCGCCGACGGTTCTGACCACGCGCCTGAAAGCGCTTGAGGCGGGCGGCGTCATCGTCAAACGCAAACTGACCGGCCAGCGCGGTCACGAATACCGCCTGACCGCCGCCGGAAAAGAACTGTCGTCGGTTGTCGAGGCGCTTGCCGTCTGGGGCATGCGCTGGGCACGCGATGAAATGGAAGACTCCGATCTGGACGTGACCTTCCTGATGTTCGATGTGCAGCGAAACATCGTCACCGATGAGCTTCCGGGCGGAGAGGTCGTGCTGTGCTTCCAGTTTCCCGATCTGGACGCATTCGCGCGGTGGTGGATTGTCTGCAACGGGTCCGAGGTGGATCTGTGCTATCAGGATCCCGGCAAGGACGTGGACGCCTATGTCACCGCCACATCCCGCGACATGATCGACATATGGATGGGTGATCTGAGAATTGACCAGGCGCGCGCCGCCGATCGCCTGGCACTGATCGGAGAGCCGGCGATCTGCAACCGCTTTCGGCGTTGGTTCCCGCTATCGTCGGCCGCCGCAGTCCCGCGGCCACAAGAACGTGAACGATTGACCCTCTGACCTGCCGGGGCAACTGCCGGGTTTTGCCGGTACCAAGATTGACACCCGCCGCCACCTCGCCCAGATGATTCACACCTGTCCGCTTCAACCGAAAGGCCGCGTCCCATGTCCATTCCTCAGTCCGGTGGCGGCCCGATCGAACACCACGACCAGCTTGCGCAATATCTTTCGGACGGCTGTAAGCCGAAGGAAGATTGGCGGATCGGGACCGAGCATGAGAAATTCGGCTATTGCCAGGATACGCTTTTGCCGCTGCCTTATGAGGGCGAACGCTCGGTCCGGGCGGTGCTGGAAGGGCTGCGCGACCGGTTCAGCTGGGCCCCGGTCATGGAAGGCGCGCACATCGTGGGGCTGGAAAAGGACGGCGCCAACGTCAGCCTGGAACCGGGCGGGCAATTGGAACTGTCCGGCGCACCGCTGGAGACGATCCACGAAACCTGTGACGAGGTGAACAGCCATCTGGCCGAGGTGAAATCCGTCGCCGACGAAATCGGCGTGCGCTTCATCGGCCTTGGGGCGGCACCGGAATGGTCGCATGAGCAAATGGATCTGATGCCCAAGGGCCGATACAAGCTGATGAACGACTATATGCAGCGCGTCGGCACCCACGGCACGCAGATGATGCGGCGGACCTGCACGGTGCAGGTGAACTTGGATTTCGGGTCCGAGGCGGACATGGTCCAGAAGCTGCGCGTGGCGATTGCACTGCAGCCGGTGGCCACGGCGCTGTTTGCAAATTCTCCGTTCTTTGACGGCAAGCTGAATGGGCATAAAAGCTGGCGGTCCCGTATTTGGCGCGGGCTGGATGCGGACCGGACCGGCATGGTGCCGTTTGTCTTTGACGAAGGCTTCGGGTTTGAGGCTTGGGTGCAATACGCCCTCGATGTGCCGATGTACTTCGTCTATCGCGAAGGGCGATATATCGACGCGCTGGGCATGTCGTTTCGTGATTTCCTGAAAGGTGAATTGCATGCCCTGCCAGGCGAAACCCCGACCCTGTCAGACTGGGCGGATCACCTGACCACCCTGTTTCCCGAAGCGCGGATCAAGAAGTTCATCGAAATGCGTGGCGCCGATGGCGGCCCCTGGCGGCGGCTTTGCGCGCTGCCCGCGTTGTGGGTTGGCCTGTGCTATGACCAGACCGCGCTGGATGCCGCCTGGGATCTGGCCAAGGGCTGGGATGCTGACACGCGTGAGGCTTGGCGGGTCGAAGCCTCGGTCCATGGTTTGCAGGCCGAGGTTGGCGGACGTTCCATGCACGATCTTGCGCGAGAGGTCGTCGCAATCGCCGAGGCTGGCCTCGCCGCCCGCGCCCGCCCCGGTGCAGGCGGGTTGATCCCGGATGAGACGCATTTTCTGAATGCGCTGAAGGAAAGCCTGGACACCGGAAAGACGGCAGCGGATGAGCTGCTGGACCGGTATCATGGCGACTGGGGTGGGGATCTGAAACAGATCTATGCGGACTACAGTTACTGAGCGGGCCGTTCTTCCAGCGGCAGCGGATCACGCACCGTGGAATGTCCCTCTTCGAACAGCGCAATGGCCTGAATGCATGGCTGCGCGCCATAGCCATCGCACCAGGTTCCATGACGACCGATCAGCAGCACCGGGGACTCGTTGAAGGTTGCAACCTGCCACAACCCACCCGTCCAACTGCGTGAGGTGGTGCCGTTGTGGATGACGTGAATGATGCTGCCGCCTGAGCCATGCCACAGCGCATAATTCAACGAACAGAACACGAAGTTGAAGTCGAGGATCGCGTCATCCTCGGCCCCGTCTTCGTCCAGATCCCAGAACGACAGGGCCTCATTCTCGACCAGCAATTCCGGTGTCGGGGCGTTCGGGTCGGCGGCTTTGACATCGGCGATGCATTCAGCGCGCGCGGCATCGAGAATTTCGGATGCGCGCGGCGCGTCCTGCGCTGCGGCTGGCAGGGCGAAGGCAACGACGAGGCAGATCGGCGCCGCTGACCTCACCCGTCGCGCCCGACGGGTGGCATACGGCTTGCGGCGAATTCGCCGTCGTCGTGCCCACCGCCGCCGCCCAGCGGATCGGGGCCAAAGCGGTTCGGGCCGTCCGTGCCTTTCAGGATCAGCATCACAAACAGGACGATGACCAACACGAAGGCACCAATCCCGGATGCCGCGGCCAGAATGCCAGCGTTGATAGCCCCCATCAGGAAGGCAAGCGCCATCGCGCCGTAAGGCGCCAGCATCCACCAACCGCTCATATTGCGGTCATGCAGGCGGCGCGCCGTCACGGCCAAGTTTGGCAGCAATACCGCCAGCCCGAAAACCCCCGACAGAATTGGCGTGTTGGTCGAGGCTGAAAAGCCGGTATCGGTCGTGACCACATCGCCAAAAAGCGCCGAGTCGACGAACGACAAGACCAGCGAAATCAACCAGATCGCCAGAACCCACCACCAGAATTCCGACCTTTGCGCGCGCCCTGAAAAATCAACGTATTTTGAGAAACACGTGCGAACTGCTTCACCAATTCCCATGATCTATCCCTTCTTGCCGATCCGCGGTTCTGTCCCGTTGACGATCCTGCGGATGTTCGCAGCATGCCTCAGCCAGACCAATGCGCCAAGCAAGGCGGCCAGAACGGTCATTTCGCCATGACCCAAAAGCCACAGCCAGACGGGGGCCGTTGCGGCGCAGATCAGCGCAGAGAGGGATGAGATGCGGAACAGGATCGCCACAACCAGCCACGTCAAGCAGGCTGCCAGCCCTCCCAAGAAGGACAGTGCCAGCAGTGTTCCGAGGAAGGTCGCGACGCCTTTTCCGCCGCGGAACCGCAGATAGATCGGGTAGATGTGGCCCAGAAAGGCGAAAAATCCGGCGATCTGTGCGGCATCCTCGCCCACTAGGGCGCGCGCGATCAGGACCGCAATCGCGCCTTTTCCGGCGTCCAGCACCAGCGTCAGAAACGCCGCCAGCTTGTTGCCGGTGCGCAGAACATTGGTGGCGCCGATATTGCCTGACCCGATGGCACGCAGATCGCCCAGGCCGAAGACCCGTGCAACAACAATCCCGAACGGAACCGAGCCCAGAAGATAGGCCGCCAGCGCCACCAGCGCCAGCGTGGACGGGGCGGATTCAAACGCTGGCATGATCACCCGCAATCGGGAAGACCTGTGCCCCGCCCACCCAGGTGCCCCGCACCTGACCCTGCATCCGTGCCTCGTCAAAGGGCGTGTTCTTGGATTTCGACTGTAGGACAAAGCGATCCATCACGAAGGGCGCGTCCGGGTCGAACAGAACCAGATCGGCAGGCGCGCCGGTGGTCAGCGATCCGCCGGGCAGGCCAAGACGCCGGGCAGGATTGGCCGACAGCGCGCGAAACAACTGCGGCAGGCTAAGCGCGCCAGCGTGGTACAGGCGCATCGCGGCGGGCAGCAGGGTTTCCAGCGCGACGGCACCGCTGGCCGCTTCTTCGAACGGCAGGCGTTTGCTTTCTTCGTCCTGCGGCGTGTGCATCGAGCTGATGATGTCGATCATCCCGCTGGCGACCGCCTCGACCAATGCAATGCGGTCATCCTCGCTGCGCAGGGGCGGTTTCAGTTTGAAGAAGGTGCGATAGTCGCCCACATCCAGCTCGTTCAGGGTCAGGTGGTGGATGTTGACCCCGGCGCTGACGTTCAGCCCGGCGGATTTGGCACGCTGCAATGCGGGCAGGGCAGCGGCGGCGGACAGGTTGTCGGCGTGATAGGCGGCACCGGTCATTTCGACCATCGCCAGATCGCGTTCCAGGCCCAGCCGCTCGGCCATCGGTGACACGGCTGGCAGCCCGCGCAGCGAGGCGAATTTGCCCGATGTTGCCGCCGCCCCCTTGCTGAGGCCCGGATCCTGCGGGTGCGCGATCACCAGCGCGTTAAGGGATCGCGCATAGGTCAGGGCGCGGGCAAAGACCTTGGTGTCTGTGATCACCCGGTCGCAATCGGTGAAGGCGACAGCGCCGGCGTCGGCGTCGGACAGAAACCCGACCTCGACCATTTCACGTCCGTCGCGCCCCTTGGTCAGCGCAGCCATATGGGCAACCCGAACCGAGGCGGTTTCGCGGGCGCGGCGGGTGACGAATTCCAGAACCTCGGGCGTGTCGATCGCCGGGTCCGTGTCGGGGCGGGTGACCATTGTGGTCACGCCCCCGGCGGCGGCGGCGCGCCCGGCGGTGCGGTAGCTTTCTTTGTGCCGTTCACCGGGCTCCGAGACCTTGACGCCCACGTCGATGATGCCGGGCGCAAGGCACAGGCCCGAACACTCCACAACCTCGGCCGTTTTGGGCGCATCCGTTGCAATGACACCATCGACAACACACAGGTCGCCGTCGCGCGGCGTGTCGTGGTCGGGATCAATCAGGCGGGCACCACGAAAAATCGTGGCACTCATCCGGTTTCTATCCCGGCGCTGTCTTTTTGAATGAACCGCATCATTTTATGGACCCGCCGTGCATCACCAATCATCTCGAATCCGGCGCGGCGATTACGTCCACGGCGATTCCCGGTGAACCATATCGTGCCAAGACCGCGACGTCGCTCCTGAAATTCGAGGCGTGTTTTGGCGTCGATGGGATACTCCGCCAGCTTACTGCCAAACAATTGCCGGGCGACAATGGCGCGCCGGTCGGTCAGCGTGTACCAGGTGCGCCGCCGACGAAGCGTATCCCAGATATATTGCCCCACCAACAAATAGAGGCCAATCAGCGCGACAGGTATCGATAGCGCCGGAAGTACCCAGTGCCACAGACCCTCACCCAGGGTCATTTCGAAGGTCACATTGGCGAGGAACAGGGCAATCGCCAACAGGACGGCGCCCTGAACCGACTTGCCGAGCGACGACAGGCCAAGCCGCAACCGGCCATCCGGGCGGCCCTGCCACAGGATACGCTCATCATCTTCAAGCTGGCCGGCCCATCCCGAATGGGCTGGCATCAGTGTGTCGCTTCGGATGTTCATCGTCGTATTGATCGGCCTGTCCCGGTGCCGGCCGCCTCGGATGTGCGGACGGGCTTATGCTACTTCACACACGCCAGCTCTACCATAGGTTGAGTCGGCGTGGCCCGGAACTTTTGCACAACTGTCACAGTCTAGCCCCCCGGCGATACCAGCATGCCACAGGTGCACGCCGATTCGCCACGGCTTTCCGTGTGCTTAGCGGGTTTGCTTTGCGACGTCGGCCTGAATCCGCCGTATCAGGGCGTAGACCTCATGCCCGTCGGGGATCCGTTCAAAGCCTACGCCTACGGTATAGGCTCCATTTTTCGAACGCCGAACCTCGCGCGCGAAATGTACCGAAGGCGGGTCGTTGTCTTCCAGCGTCAGCACCGTTTCCGAGGTGATCGGATAGGATTTCAGCCGCCGCCCCACCACCGGCAGATTGGTGGCAATAAAGGCCCGCCGGTCAGACAATGAATAGAAGGTGCGCCGCTGCTTGAACCTCCCCCAGAACAGGCTGCCGATGATCAGGCCGACGCCGACCGAGAAATGGATCAGGCCAAACGCCCAGAAGCCGCCGCCGATCGACGCGGCCATGACCATCCAGAAAACCGCAAACCCTGCAAAAATCGCCCCAAAGGCGGCAAGGGCCACATTGCGTATGCGCAGGTGCAATCCGGGGGCAGGCGCGCCTTGCCAGATGATCTCCTCCCCCGGGTCAAGCAGGCCTTCCCAGCCCCGGACGCGGGTCACACCATCACCCCTTCCGGATGCGCCCCCACATTGCGGGTCAGCAGGTCCATTGCCGCCATGCGCACGGCCACGCCCATCTCGACCTGTTCCTGAATGACCGAGCGGTTGATGTCATCGGCCAGGATCCCGTCAATCTCGACCCCGCGGTTCATCGGCCCCGGATGCATGACGATGGCGTCCGGTTTGGCGGCGCGCAGTTTGGCCGGGTCCAGCCCGAAGCGGTGGTAATATTCCCGCTCAGACGGGATAAAGCCGCCGTCCATGCGTTCCTTCTGCAGCCGCAGCATCATCACCACATCGGCATCGGCCAGACCGGCCTCCATGTCGTCTGTCACCTCGACCCCCCAATCGGCGGCCCCGGCGGGGATCAGCGTCGGCGGGCCGACCAGCCGCACCCGGTTTTCCATCTTGCCCAGCAGCAGAATGTTCGAGCGCGCGACGCGGCTGTGTGCAATATCGCCACAGATCGCCACGGTCAGGCGATGCAGCCGCCCCTTGGCGCGCCGTATCGTCAACGCATCCAGCAGCGCCTGCGTCGGATGCTCATGCCGCCCGTCTCCGGCGTTCAGAACCGCGCAGTTCACCTTGTCCGCCAGCAGGTTCACAGCACCGGAATGCGGATGCCGCACCACCAGCAGATCGGGATGCATCGCGTTCAGCGTAAGCGCCGTGTCGATCAGCGTTTCGCCCTTTTTAATCGAACTGGCCTGCATCGCCATGTTCATCACATGCGCGCCCAAGCGCAGACCGGCGATTTCAAAACTCGCCTGGGTGCGGGTCGAGTTTTCGAAGAACATGTTCACCTGCGTCTTGCCCGCCAGCGCCTGACTGGATTTTTGGGCCGAGCGGTTGAGGTCGACATATTGGTTCGACACGTCAAGCAGGGTGGTGATTTCGTCCGGGGACAGCGGTTCGATGCCCAGCAGGTGGCGTTTGGCGAATGTCATCGGCGGCCCTTCGCGGTTTTGTCGGCTTATAGGAAGTGGCGGGTCATGGGACAAGCGGTCGGGCATTTACGCGCGCCGCCCCGCAGCATAGCCTGTGTCGCGATGGATGGCAGTGATCCCCATATGCTGAAGGCCCTGCTGGATTGGCAAGCCGAACTGGGCGCGGATGAGCCGATTGGCGATACGCCGGTCGATTGCTATGCGCTGCCCGACAAGCTGGGCAAGCCCGATATGCCAACGCCCGAGGTCAAATCAGCCTCGGCACCGGCGGTGGTACATGCCGACAAGCCGGACGCCGGGCGGTTCATTGGTGCGGCGCGTGCAGCGGCCGAGGGGGCTGCGGACCTTGCGGCGCTGAAAGCGGCAGTTGAAGCCTTTGAAGGCTGTGAGCTGAAGCGCGGCGCAAAAACCACCGTCTTTGCCGATGGCAACCCGGCGGCGCAGGTGATGGTGATTGGGGAGGCACCGGGACGTGACGAGGATGCCGCCGGTCTGCCCTTTGTCGGCGCAGCCGGGCGTCTGCTGGACAAGATGTTTGCAGCCATCGGGATGGCCCGAGACGGGGAAGCGGCTGACAACAGCCTTTATATCACCAACGTCCTGCCGTGGAGGCCGCCACAGAACCGCACCCCGACACCGGAAGAGATTGCGATGCTGAAACCGTTTCTGGAACGGCATGTGGCGCTGGCCGACCCGGATATTCTGGTGATCATGGGCAATGTCGCCTGCTCGGCGATCCTTGGCAGAACCGGCGTTACCCGTCTGCGCGGCAAATGGGATCAGGCGATGGACCGTCCCGCCCTGCCGATGTTTCACCCCGCCTACCTGCTGCGCACCCCGGCCGCCAAGCGCGAGGCCTGGGCAGATTTGCTGAGCTTGCAGTCGAGGGTGCGCGGATGACAAACTTCCTGCCCACCCGCATCGCTGTCCTGACCGTCAGCGACACCCGCACCCAGGCGGATGACCGGTCCGGCGACACGCTTGTTCAGCGCCTGACCGACGCCGGTCACACCCTTGCAGCGCGGACCATCCTGCCGGATGATCGTTCCGCCATTGCCGATCAGCTGCGCGCCTGGTGCGCGGACCCGGAAATCGACGTGGTGCTGTCCACCGGCGGCACGGGCCTGACGGGCCGCGATGTCACGGTCGAGGCGCATCGCGATGTCTATGAAAAGGAAATCGACGCCTTTGGCACCGTCTTCACCATCGTCTCGATGAAAAAAATCGGAACCTCGGCGGTGCAATCGCGGGCCACGGGCGGGGTGGCGAATGGGACGTATCTGTTCGCTCTGCCCGGCTCTCCCGGGGCGTGCAAGGATGCCTGGGACGAGATTCTGGCGCCGCAGCTAGACCTTCGCCACAGGCCCTGCAATTTTGTTGAGATCATGCCACGGCTGGACGAACATCTGCGACGGAAATGACCGCCTGCTGCGTAACACCATTATGTGTTGGTGTTTTCCTTGCGCTGCCCTAGATTCATGCATCGACACCGCCTTTAGGGATCGGATCTGACCCATGCGTTTTCTGCGCCGCTCACTCGTCGGTATCGTGCTTCTGGCCGTCACCATCGCATTAATTGCGCTGGCAGGTGACATGGTGCGCGGGGCGCTAAAGACGCGGCTCGCCGATGATCCGCGCCCTCGTGAAGCGCGTGAACGGGTGTTTGCGGCAAATGTGATCACAGTGGAACCCGGCGTCATCACGCCGGTGCTGGATACGTTCGGAGAGATTCGCGGCCGCCGGTCGCTGGAACTGCGCGCGACATCGGGCGGAGCGGTGATTGAACTGGGCGCGGGCGTGGAAGAAGGCGGTGCGGTCGCGGCGGGCGATCTGCTGGTACGAATTGATCCAGTGGTTGCTCAGGCGGCGCTGGATGTCGCCCGTGCCGACCTGTCAGAGGCCGAGGCGGAAGCCCGCGATGCTGCCCGCGCGCTGGAATTGGCCGAGGCGGACGTTGCGGCGGCGCAAGCGCAGGCGGAATTGCGCAAACAGGCGCTGCTCCGGCAGGAAGACCTGCGTGCACGCGGGGTCGGGACCGAGGCGGCGGTGGAAACCTCGGCGTTGGCGGCGGCTTCGGCGGATCAGGCGGTGTTGTCGCGCAGGCAGGCGCTGGCGGCGGCACAGACCCGGATTGATCAGGCGGCGCTGCGCCTGGACCGCGTTTCAATCGCCTTGGCCGAGGCGCGGCGCGGCCTTGCCGAGACCGAGATTTTTGCCGAGTTCGATGGCGTCCTCAGCGATGTCACCGTGGTGCAGGGCGGGCTGGTGGCGAACAATGAACGTCTGGCCAGTCTGATCGATCCAGCAGCGCTGGAAGTCGCTTTTCGGGTGTCCACTGCGCAGTATACCCGATTGCTGGATGAGGGGCGTTTGCGCCGGGCCGAGGTTGCCGTGTCACTGGATGTGGCAGGCGTTGATCTGATTGCAACAGGCCAGATCAGTCGCGAAAATGCCGCCGTTGGGGACGGTCAGACTGGGCGCTTGTTGTTTGCCGAACTTGCGCAGACCGGCGGCTTTCGTCCGGGCGATTTCGTGACAGTCCGGGTTGAAGAACCCCCGCTGCGCGGAGTGGCGCAATTGCCCGCATCCGCCGTTGATGCCGCCGGGACTGTACTGGCGCTGGGCGCAGAGGATCGCCTGGAAGCGGTTGAGGCCACGGTTCTGCGCCGCCAGGGCGACGATGTTCTGGTACGCGCCCGCGCGCTGGCCGGGCGCGAGGTTGTGGCAGAACGCTCACCCTTGCTTGGTGCCGGGATCAAGATCCGTCCGATCCGCGAGGGGGCATCGACCGAAGCGCCCGAGGCACCGGCGATGGTCGAACTGTCAGACGAACGTCGCGCCAAACTGATCGCCTTTGTCGAGGCCAACAAGCGCATGCCTGCCGAGGCCAAGCAGCGCGTTCTGGCGCAATTGTCGGAACCGAGCGTTCCGGCCCGCGTGGTCGAACGCATCGAATCCCGGATGGGAGGCTAGGCCATGGCGATGCGGCGGTTTGAGGGGACCGGCGGCATCCTTGGATATTTTGCGCGCCATTGGACGGCGGCCAACCTGCTGCTGGTTGTGATGATGGTGCTGGGGCTGACCGCCCTGCCGCAGATGCGCAGCCAGTTTTTCCCCGATGTGATCATCGACGATGTCACCGTAAGCGTCCGCTGGGACGGCGCCGGGGCCGATGATGTGGACGCCGCCATCGTGCAATTGATGGAACCGGCGTTGTTGACCGTCGAAGGTGTCGAAAGCTCGACGGCGCGGTCGCGCGAAGGCAATGCCTCGATCACGCTGGAGTTTGAACCGGGCTGGGATATGGCGCGGGCGGCGGATGATGTGCAGGCCGCCGTCGATGCGGTCAGCAATCTGCCCGAGGATGCCGAGGATCCCAACGTGCGGCGCGGTGCCTGGCGCGACCGGGTCACCGACGTTGTGATCACAGGGCCGGTCGGCGTTGATCAACTGGGCCGTTTCGCCGATGAATTCGTCGCCCGTTTATTCGCCGAGGGGGTCACAAGGACCACGATCCGGGGGGTCGCCGCGCCCGAGGTGGTGGTCGAAGTCCCCTCGATCAGTTTGATCCGGCACGATCTGACCATGGCGGCCATCGCCTCGGCCATCGCTGCCGAGGCTGAGGCGGATCCTGCCGGAGATGTCGCAGGCACCGCGCGGGTGCGCACCGGGGTGGCCAAGCGCAGTTCCGCGCAGATCGCCGATATTGTCCTACGCTCGAACCCCGATGGATCGAAGCTGCGGATTGGCGATGTCGCGACCGTGCGCAGCGAGGGGATTGACCGCAATCGCGCCTATTTCGTCGGGCCGGATCCGGCGATTTCCATTCGGGTGGACCGCACGGATCGGGGTGACGCGATTGGCATGCAGCGTCAGGTCGAGGCGGTGGCCGCCGACATGGTTCTGACCCTGCCCGCAGAGGTGAATATCGATCTGATCCGCACAAGGGCCGAGGCGATCACCGGGCGTTTGAAGTTGCTGCTGGATAACGGCGCGCTGGGTCTGGCGCTGGTTGTCGGGCTGCTGTTCCTGTTCCTGAACGCGCGCACGGCATTCTGGGTTGCCGCCGGCATTCCGGTGGCGGTGACCGCGACCTTCGCGCTGATGTTCGCCTTTGGGCTGACGATCAACATGATCTCGCTTTTTGTGCTGATCATCACGTTGGGGATCGTGGTGGATGACGCGATTGTCGTGGGTGAGCATGCGGATTTCCGCGTGCGACGCCTTGGTGAAGACCCGACGACGGCGGCAGAGAACGCCGCGCGGCGGATGTTCCCGCCGGTCTTCTCGGCCACGCTGACGACGGTGATCGCGTTTTTCGGTCTTGTTGCGGTCGGCGGACGCTTTGGCGACTTGATCAAGGACATCCCGTTTACAGTGATCGTGGTTCTGATCGCCTCACTCGTTGAGTGTTTTCTGATCCTGCCGAACCATATGGCGCATGCGCTGAAGCATTCGGCCAGGGAACATTGGTATGATTTCCCCAGCCGGGTGGTGAACCGCGGGTTTTCCTGGTTGCGCGAGAATCTGTTCCGCCCGCTGATGGCCGGGGTGATCTGGGCGCGCTATCCGGTGATTGCCGGGGTGATCGTGATCCTTGCCAGCCAGGTGTCGATCTTCATTCGCGGTGATGTGCAATGGCGGTTCTTCAACGCGCCGGAACGCGGGTCAGTCTCGGGCAATTTCGCGATGACCGAAGGGGCGACGCGGGCCGATACGCTGGCGATGATGCGGACCTTGCAGAACACGGTTGAGGAGCTTGGCGCAACGTATGAGGCCGAGCATGGGCGCAATCCGCTGGATTATGTGATTGCCGAGATTGGCGGGACCACCGGGCGCGGGCTGTCAGGCGTGGACACCAAGGATGCCTCACTTCTGGGCTCGGTCGCGATTGAGCTGATTGATGCAGACTTGCGGCCCTATTCCTCTTTCGCATTTGTGGCCGCTTTGCAGGACGCGGTGCCACGCCATCTGCTGCTGGAAACCATCAGCTTTCGCGGCTGGCGGTCCGGCCCGGGCGGTGATGCGCTGGACGTCGAACTTTTCGGGTCGTCCGCTGAGACGCTGAAGGCGGCGGCCGAAGACCTGAAGACCAGCGTTGCGCAATTCCCCGAAGTATCGGCGGTCGAGGATAGCCTGGCCTTCGACAAGGAAGAACTGATCCTAGACCTCACGCCGCAGGGTCTTGCGCTGGGGATCACCATTGACGAGTTGGGCCGGGTTCTGCGGAACCGCCTGAACGGCATCGAAGCGGCAACCTTCCCGGATGGCACACGCTCGGCCAGCATCCGGGTGGAACTGCCCGAGGGGGAGCTGACGGCGGATTTCCTGGACCGGACGCAGGTGCGTACCGGGTCGGGGACCTATGTGAACCTGGCCGACATCGTGTCGGTCGACCGACGCGCCGGGTTTTCGACGGTCCGGCGAGAGAACGGTCTGCGCGTCGTTTCGGTCACCGGTGATGTGTCCGAGGATGATCCGGCCCGCGCGCAGGCGATCATGCAGGCGCTGCAAGAGACTATTCTGCCCAAACTGGAAGAGGATTTTGGCGTTGTCACCCGGATGGGCGGTCTTGCGGAACAGGAAAACCGGTTCCTCAGCGATGCGCTGACCGGGTTGGTTCTGTGTCTGGCGGGGATCTATCTGGTGCTGGGGTGGATCTTCTCCAGCTGGACGCGGCCGATGGTGGTGATGGCGATCATTCCGTTTGGGCTGATCGGGACGATCTACGGCCATGTCGCCTGGGAGGTCCCGCTGAGCATGTTCACGGTCGTCGGGCTGATCGGGATGACCGGGATCATCATCAACGATTCCATCGTGCTGGTGACAACGATTGACGATTATGCCCAGGATCGGGGCCTGTTTCCGGCGATTATCGACGGGGCGGCGGATCGGCTGCGCCCGGTGTTGCTGACCACGCTGACCACGGTTCTTGGGCTGACGCCGCTGCTGTTCGAGCGGTCAGCACAGGCGCAATTCCTGAAGCCGACGGTGATCACGCTGGTCTATGGTCTGGGTTTTGGCATGGTGCTGGTGTTGCTGGTGGTGCCGTCGCTGATGGCGATGCAGCACGATGTGCGCCGGCAGTTGCAGTCGGTGCGACGCGCCCTGACCGGGCGGGCCGGGGCAGCCGGGATTGCGACACGCCTGACCGCCCTGCTGGCCGCTGGTTGGTTTGCCGCGACCATCGGCTGGACGCTGGCCACGGGGGCAATGCCCGGTCCGCTGAGCGCACTCGCAGGTGGCGACACGGGATCACCGGTTATGGCTGCGGCGCTGTTTGTTGCCGGTGTGGCCGCGTTGGCGGTGTTGGCCTATGGGGCCGTGGCACTGATCGTCGCAACCACCGGACAGCGGCGCGCGGGTTGATCTGCAACCCCGGCTAGAGGCGCTGAACCTGTTCGTGGCGCGCGCAGCCGACCATGTGGTCATTGATCAGACCACTCGCCTGCATGAAGGCATAAACAATCGTCGGGCCGCAAAACTTGAATCCGGCTTTCTTGAGGTCCTTGCTGACCTGTTGCGACAAAGCGGTCTGCGCGGGAACATCGGCCATTGTCTTTGGGTGGTTCACCAGTGGCGTGCCGCCCACATAAGACCACAGGAAGGTGTCGAAACCCTGTTCCGCCTCGATCTTCTGCCAGGCGCGGGCGTTGCTGATCGTGGCTTCGATCTTGCCCCGGTGCCGCACGATGCCCGGATCGGCAAGCAGGCGCGTCACTTCGGCCTCACCCCAGCCAGCGATGACGTTCGGATCAAAACCCTGGAACGCCGCGCGAAAGCTTTCGCGCTTTTTCAGGATGGTGATCCAGGCCAGCCCGGCCTGAAACCCGTCGAGAATCAGTTTCTCCCACAGGGCGCGGCTGTCACGTTCGGGCACACCCCATTCGGTGTCATGATAGGCCACATACAGCGGATCATCCCCGCACCAATCGCAGCGTTCATTCATCAGTGGTGTCCTTCCCCCCTAAAACTGGGCCACTACATTGGTCTTGAGAGGGGAATATGTAATGGCACGGAAACGGCATTCGGACGAAGATGTATTGAAGCTGCTGCGTGAGATTGAGCTGAAGCTGACGGGAGGAAGTGACGTTGCATCGGCGTGTCGTAGCGTCGGCATCAGCGATGCGACATATTACAACTGGCGGAAACGGTTTGGTGGTATGGGACGGTCGCAGTTGTCGGAGATGCGCAGCCTGGAAAAGGAGAATGGGCGTCTCAAGAAGATCGTCGCTGAGCTTGAATTGGACAAGCTGATCCTCAAAGAAAGCCTGAACTACTTAAAGCCCAGGGCCTGACGACTGGGGAGCTCCGTCAGGCCGTTATTCATACGCGCCAAAAGCTCGCGACCTCGGAGCGGAGGACCTGCCGGGTCGTCGGTCTGGCGCGAAACTCTCTGCAATATCGACCCGCGCCAAAAGACGATGATGCTCTACGGCTCGCTTTGATCCGCCTGGCCAAGCAATATGGGCGCTACGGCTATCGTAAAGTTTCGGAACTCCTGCGCATCGAGGGCTGGCGGGTCAATCATAAGAAGGTTGAGCGTCTCTGGCAGGAAGAAGGACTGCAACTCCCGCAGCGGCACAGGAAGCGCAGACGGCTTTATCACAA
This sequence comes from Paracoccaceae bacterium, assembly GCA_012103375.1. NCBI lineage: Bacteria > Pseudomonadati > Pseudomonadota > Alphaproteobacteria > Rhodobacterales > Paracoccaceae > Paracoccaceae bacterium. The sequence continues at coordinate 3,332,451 of WLWX01000001.1, read as the reverse complement.
GGACAGCTCGATCATTCGCCTCAGGCCGACGCATCCGAACCACATCTGGAGCATCGACTTCGTTCACGACAAGCTCAGCAATGGCCGGAGCTACAAGATGCTGACCGTTCTGGATGAGTACACCCGGCAGGCCCTGGCCGTGGAAGTTCGCAGCAGGATGGGCGCCGAAGATGTTCTGGAGGCGCTATATCCGCTGCTCCTCTGCCATGGCACGCCGGAGTATATCCGCTCCGACAACGGCCCAGAGTTCGTAGCCAAGGCGATGCAGGAGTGGTTGGTTCGCGTTGGTGTTCGACCAATTAGAATCTATCCGGGGTCCCCTTGGGAAAACGGATACAACGAGAGGTTCAACGGCACTCTCCGGCACGAGATCCTCAACGCTGAATGGTTCACAACAACGAAACAGGCACAGATCGTCATCAATCATTGGCTTAAGCAGTACAACCACACACGTCCGCACCAGGCTCTGAACATGCGACCACCAATGCCAGAAACTCTAATCAGAAATGGCCCAGAACTTGGGGGCTAGACAGTGTTCCTTGCGTTTTCAATCAGTTGGCAGAATTGCTCCGAGTTACCTCAAATTGGAACAAAATGCGACCATTAACGAATTCTTAGGACGTAGGGCCTCATCTGAGACCCTGAGCACTCTAACTGGGCGAGGTCGCAGATGGACATGACAGCGGTGCCGCACGGCATGGAAAGCCCGCTTGCGGCTGCCGTGGCGCGACGACAGCGCGACACGGTGACAATGGTGCGCGATGCGGTGGAGCGTAAATCCGTGCGCCTGGCGTTTCAGCCCGTCATCCAGTCGGCGCGCCCGGACCGGGTGGCGTTTTATGAGGGGCTGATCCGCATTCTGGATCCGGTTGGCCGGGTCATCCCTGCGCGCGACTTCATTGATGCAGTGGAAACGCAGGAACTGGGGCGCGTTATTGACTGCCTGGCATTAGAACACGGCATCGCGGCCTTGCGCGCTGATCCTGCGCTGCGGCTGTCGATCAACATGTCGGCACGGTCGATCGGCTATCCGCGCTGGACGGATACGCTGAATGCCGCATTGGCGCAGGATCATACGGTCGCTGCGCGCCTGATCCTGGAGATCACTGAAAGCTCGGCCATCGTCGTGCCGGAAATCGTTCAGGTGTTCATGGCCGATCTGCAGGATCGCGGCATTTCCTTTGCGCTTGATGATTTTGGCGCGGGCTATACCGCGTTTCGGTATTTCAAGCAGTTCTGTTTCGATATTCTGAAGATCGATGGTCAGTTCATTCGCGGCATTGCGCATGACCCGGACAATCAGGTGATGGTGCAGGCAATGATGGCCGTCGGTCAACATTTTGAGATGTTCACGGTGGCCGAATCGGTGGAATCTGCGGCCGATGCCGCCTGGCTAACCCAGGCTGGGGTGGATTGTCTGCAAGGCTATTACTTCGGTATTCCGACGCTTGAGCCTGAGTGGAACACATGCGATTCGATCCGCGCTGTTGGCTGAATACCGGGGTGGTATTGCAGAAAAGCTGGCGGGCTGAGGCGGATCGCGCAAGCATTCTGAGGTGAGATTCCAAAACGATTGACCCCTGAACGGCCCCCGGTTGGACATGCATTTGGCGAATACCGGCTTCCCTGCGATCATCTGACAGTTGCGCGATTGCTGTCTTGGCCATAGGACTCCGCGCAATATGCAGTTCAGCCGTCCGTGCCGCGCCTATGCGCGATCACCGGACCGACCCAAGGAGCCATGATCCCATGACCAACGTCGTTATCGCCTCGGCCGCGCGCACAGCAGTCGGCAGTTTTTCTGGCAGTTTTGCCAACACCCCTGCCCATGATCTTGGGGCCACTATGTTGGAAGCGCTGGTTGAACGCGCCGGGATCGACAAATCCGAAGTGAGCGAGACGATTCTGGGGCAGGTGCTGACCGCCGGACAGGGCCAGAACCCCGCGCGGCAGGCGCATATCAACGCAGGGCTGCCGATCGAAAGCGCCGCCTGGGGGATCAACCAGGTTTGTGGTTCGGGCCTGCGCGCCGTCGCACTCGCTGCCCAGAATGTGCAGCTTGGTGATGCTTCGATTGTCGCCGCTGGCGGTCAGGAAAACATGTCGATGAGTCCCCATGTGCAGAACCTGCGCGCGGGTTACAAGATGGGCGACCTGAAATTCATCGACTCGATGATCAAAGACGGCCTCTGGGATGCGTTCAACGGCTATCACATGGGCCAGACGGCTGAAAACGTTGCCGAAAAATGGCAGATCAGCCGCGATATGCAGGACGAATTCGCCGTCGCCAGCCAGAACAAGGCCGAAGCTGCGCAGAACGCTGGCAAGTTCGCTGATGAGATCGCGGCATTTACAGTGAAAACCCGCAAGGGCGACATCGTGGTCGACAAGGATGAATACATCCGCCACGGCGCAAACATCGAAGGCATGCAGAAACTGCGCCCTGCCTTCGTGCGCGATGGCGGCACCGTGACCGCAGCCAACGCCAGCGGCATCAACGACGGCGCGGCAGGCGTTCTGGTGATGAGCGCCGATGACGCCGAGAAACGCGGCATCACCCCGATGGCGCGGATCGCCAGCTATGCCACCGCCGGTCTGGACCCGTCGATCATGGGTGTCGGTCCAATCCATGCGTCGCGCAAGGCGCTGGAAAAAGCCGGTTGGTCGGTCGGCGATCTTGATCTTGTCGAAGCCAATGAGGCGTTTGCCGCCCAGGCCTGTGCCGTGAACAAGGACATGGGCTGGGATCCGGCGATTGTGAACGTCAACGGCGGCGCGATTGCCATTGGCCACCCGATCGGTGCCTCTGGCGCGCGCGTCCTGAACACCTTGCTGTTCGAAATGCAGCGGCGCGACGCCAAGAAAGGCCTCGCCACGCTATGCATCGGCGGCGGCATGGGCGTCGCTATGTGCGTCGAGCGCTAACGCGAATATCACCTGCGTAATTTAATTGCGCAGGTGACTCAATATAACTAATCTTGTTACCAAGTGAAACCTGCGCTTCGGCAGACCCGATGGCGCACCTGCATCAAATGGAGAGACGACATGGCACGAGTGGCCCTGGTTACCGGCGGATCGCGCGGCATCGGCGCAGCAATTGCGAAAAAACTGAAAGCGGATGGCTGCGACGTTGCCGCGACCTATGGCGGCAATGACGAGGCCGCCGCCGCCTTCACAGCCGAAACCGGCATCAAGACTTACAAGTGGTCCGTCGGCGACTATGACGCCTGCAAAGCTGGCATCGCGCAGATTGAAGGTGACCTTGGCCCCGTCGATATTCTGGTGAACAACGCCGGGATCACCCGCGACGCGCCCTTCCACCGGATGACACCCGAGCAGTGGCACGAGGTCATCGGAACCAACCTGACCGGCGTCTTCAACATGACCCACAATGTCTGGGGCGGCATGCGCGAGCGGAAATTCGGGCGCATCGTCACCATCAGTTCGATCAACGGTCAGAAGGGCCAGTTCGCGCAAGCAAACTATGCCGCATCAAAGGCAGGCGACATCGGCTTCACCAAATCCCTGGCCCAGGAAGGCGCGCGCGCAGGCATCACGGTGAACGTGGTCGCACCTGGTTACATCAACACCGAGATGATGAGCACAATTCCCCAGAAGGTGATGGACGAGGTGATCCTGCCTGCAATCCCCGTCGGGCGCCTGGGCGAAGCGGACGAGATTGCCCGCGCCGTCGCCTTCCTGACAAGCGATGACGCCGGTTTCATCACCGGCGCGACACTCAGCGCAAATGGCGGCCAGTATCTGGCCTGATCCGAATTCGCCTGACGGCGACCCAACGGGGGCTGGTCGCCCCCTTGGCGGTCGGCGTGCGGAGCGCGACGAAAACTTCGCTGATCGGCTGCGACAGCTGTCACATCCGATCAGTCCCCGAACGTGGGATCTTTCTTAAGCGCCTGATAATCGGTAGATTTCTTCTTTCAATCGCAGTTTCTGCTTTTTCATTTCAGCAATGACGAGGTCATCGCTGGCCGGTTCTTTCTGCGCGGCCTCTACGTCTTCGGACAGGGTTTGATGCTTCTTGCGGAGTTCCTGCAGGTGCGAACTCAGGCTCATTGGTATCCTCCTGTTTCAGATGTCTGCGGTTTCAGTCCACCACATATAGGGCCGTCTGTCACCTGTTTCACGTCACCTTAGTGTTGCAGATGCAAGGTTACCGCCGTGTTAAGGCGAAAATGCGTCAAGGCGGGCAGATTTCGACAGAACCGCAGCGATGGTGGCTGTGTAGTCCTTGGGCCCTTCGGAATGAGCGTCCCCGGAATGCAGATGTATCGGCGCGAGAAGTCGGAACTTGGCCCGCCCGCCCTTTGTGGCCTGCAACAGGAACAATTCGGGTGGCCGGCCAGGGCGTGCCGCCAGCGGGCGGACAATGACCGAACCCATGCGGTGATCCAGCCCAGCAAGGCAAGCGGGCAGGCGATCCACGCGTTGGATCAGGGTCATCCGTCCGCCGTCACGCAGCCGCTTGCGGGCATTCTCCAGCCATTGTTCAAGCGGGGTTGTTTCGCCCAATGCGACCTCTCGCCCCGGGTTATTGGCCTGCGGGCCGGTCTGGCGGTCAAAATAGGGTGGGTTTGCGATCACATGGTCGAACCGGCGCTGGCGCAGATCGGCGGGAAGCTTGGCCAAATCGGCGATAGCCACATTGAAAATCAGATTATTCGAGGCTGCATTGCGTTGTGCCAGTGCGGCGTAATCGGGCTGAACCTCGACGCCGGTTATGTCCAGGCCCGGCACCCGCGCTGCAAGGCAAAGGGCCGCGACGCCGACGCCGCAACCCAATTCCAGCACCGATTGTCCTGCGGTGGCAGTCACTGATGCCGCCAGAAGAACAGGGTCTATTCCGGCACGATATCCGCGTTTTGGCTGTTCAATCATCAACTGACCGCCCAGAAAAGCGTCGCAGGTCAGGGTGGCATCGCTCATCCGTCCATGGGGACGTCATTGTCGCGCAGCACAGCGGCGGCGCGGAAGTGATCACGCTCTCGCACCATGATGCGGCGGGGCAGAATGCCGATCGAGCCTTCCAGAACGCTCATGTGGACGTCCATGGGAAAGCAGTCTATATCCTCGCCGCCCAGCAGGGCCGTGACGAAGGCGACAATCGTGGGGTCGGTGGTGCGCAGAAGCTCTTTCATCTTAACGGACTTAGGAAGTTGCACCGACCTTGTCGAGGCACCACTGCGTCAATGCCCATGAACGTGATCGACGCCGCGATTGCGCCGCATCAACGGCTGGCCGAGGCGCTGGCCAGCGATTTGAGTGCAGTTGATGCGATGATCCGGGAACGCATGTCTTCAGAGAATGCGCCGCGCATCCCCGAGGTGACGGCGCATCTGGTCGGTGCGGGCGGCAAGCGGGTGCGTCCGATGCTGGTGCTGGCGGCGGCGAACCTGTGCAAATACGCGGGCCCTTACCACGTGCATCTGGCCACCACGGTCGAGTTCATTCACACCGCCACGCTGCTGCATGATGATGTGGTTGATGAAAGTGCCGAGCGGCGCGGGCGACCCACGGCGAACCTGTTGTGGGACAATTCCAGCTCGGTCCTGGTGGGTGATTATCTGTTTGCGCGCGCTTTTCAGATGATGGTCGAACCGGGGTCGCTCAGGGTTCTGGATATTCTGTCGAATGCGGCGGCGACGATTGCCGAAGGCGAAGTGTTGCAACTGACCGTCGCCGCAAACCTGGCAACGGATGAGGCGACATATCTTCGGGTGATCCGGGGCAAGACCGCGGCGTTGTTTCAGGCGGCTTGCGAATCAGGCGCGGCATTGGCTGAAGCGCCGGAAGATCAGATTATCGCGTTGCGGGACTATGGCGATGCACTGGGGATTGCGTTTCAGATGGTCGACGACCTGCTGGATTATTCCGGGACCGAGGCGATGGGCAAGTCGCTGGGCGATGATTTTCGCGAACGCAAGATGTCGCTGCCGGTGATCCGCGCAGTCGCCGCCGCGGACGCTGATGAGCGTGCATTCTGGGATCGGACCATCGGCAGGGGTAAGCAATCCGATGGCGATCTTGCCGAAGCGCTGCGGATTATGGAGCGTCATGGCGTGCTGGACAGCACCCGCGACACCGCGCTGCACTGGGCCGGGCAGGCTAAGGCCGCGCTGCACCCGCTTCCCGATGATCCGCTGCGCGGGATGCTGAGCGATCTGGTGGACTTTGTGGTGGCGCGGATCAGCTGAAGCCCGGGCGTTGGCTGGACGTATAGGAGCCTCCGGCGGGGATATTTTTGGGTCAATGATGGCAGGGCGCGGCGTGTTTAGCCGTGGTTGGCGCCCAGGATCGGCGCGTCGACGACCCACCATGTCGGGTGGGCGGTGCCGAGATCCCTGGCTGCCCGCGCGGCCTGAGTGTCTGTGGCAAACAGCCCAAAGCAGGTCGCGCCGGACCCGGACATGCGCGCCAGCAGGCAATCGGGCTGGTTTGACAGCGCGGTTAACACGTCATTGATGACGGGTGCGATTGCGCAGGCCGGGGTTTCCAGATCGTTTCGCTGGCCGGACAGCCACTGCGCCAGTGTGTCTGTGTCGTCCCAATCGGGCAGTGTTTCGGGCATGGGTTTGCCTGACCTGCCATCCAATGCGGCAAAGACTTGCGCGGTTGGGACCGCGATACCGGGATTGACCAGCACAAGATGCGCAGGCGGTAGGGCTGGAACCTTCCCGATATCACCACCGATACCCCGCATCCGGGCCGGCCTGTTGGCAAGGCAGACCGGCACATCGGCCCCCAATGTCAGCACAGAATTATCCGGTGGTGGTGTACCACCCAGATGCGTCAGAGCGCGGATTGTGGCGGCGGCGTCGCTGGACCCGCCGCCAATCCCGGCGGCGGCTGGCAGGTGCTTGTCCAGGGTGATGCGGGCCGGGCAATCCGGCATCAGGCCAGCCGCCCGCAAGACCAGATTGGAGCCGTCAGTTGGAACACCCGCAGCCATCGGCCCCGTTACTTCAAGTGACACCTTGTCGGCCGGGCTGGCCGTGATCCGGTCGCCAACGCCCGCGAAAACCACCAGCGAATCGAGCAGGTGATAGCCATCGTCCCGCCGGTCCGTGACATGCAGCGTCAGGTTGATTTTGGCAGGCGCGAGTGCCTCAGCCGTCATCGGCGACGGTCAGCGGCGCGGCGCCTTCTTCGGCAAGCACGACGTCGAGGCCCACTTCCAGTTTGCGCCGGATACGGTCTGGGTCAGCCTCGGAATCCGCATCTTCCGGATCGACGAAAGACAGCGCGCGCTTCCACTGAAACTCGGCCTCCAGCTTGCGGCCCACGGCCCAATAGACATCGCCAAGGTGGTCATTGACCACGGGGTCAACCGCCATCAGCTGCGATGCACGCTCCATCGGTTCGACCGCTTCATCATAGCGGCCCAACCGGTACAGAACCCATCCCAGCGAGTCGATGATGTGGCCTGAGTCTGGCTCGGCCGCGGCGGCTTTCTGGATCATGTCCAGCGCTTCGTCGAGATTCTCCTGCCGTTCGACCATCGTATAGCCGAGGTAATTCAGAACCGAGGGCTGATCCGGGGACAGGCGCAGGGCGCGGCGCATATCGTCTTCGGCCTGGACCCAGCGATCCGTGCGCTCGTGCGTGATGCCGCGGGCGAAATAGACCAGCCAGTGGTTCGGGTTTTCGGGGCCGAGCAGGGCGATGGCGCGGTCATAGGCTTCGCTGCTGCGCTGGTATTCGCCCATCCGGCGCAGGGTGTCGCCCAGCGTGATGTGGATCAGCGACAGGTCGGGGAATTCGGAAGCCAGCGCGCTGATCACCTCGACCGCTGCCTCTGGGTCGCCGGACAGGCGCAGCGCTTCGGCGCGGCCCAGTTCGGCGGCATAAAACACCGAAGAATTGCGCGGCACGGCGCGGTAAACCTCGGTCGCGGGATCGTATTGTTTGAGCTGTTCCAGCTTGTTCGCGCTCATCAACAGGGCTTCGATATGCGCCGGGCTGAGATGCGAGGCGAGGCGCGAATAGAGCAGCGTATAGGCGTGATCCGCCTCTCCGTTCAGGGCGCCTGCGATAGAAAAAAACACCTCGGCCACGCCATCGGCGACCGAGGTCATTGTTGCGACCGGCACTTTCTGGCCAGCCAGCAGACTGTCTCGCAGCGTCGTCAGGGCCGGGTCAGCGGTGGGTCCGAACACCTCGTCAAGGCGGGCGACGGCATCATCCTGGCGATCCAGCTGGCTGAGGATCTGGAAGTAGGTGATGTTGCCATTGCGAGTCAGGCTGACGCGCCCTGCTTCACCACCATCGAAAATCGCGGCTGCACCGGCAAGATCGCCAGTCACCGCCATCGCAAGCGCACGGTGGTATTCGCCAAAGGCCTGCAGGCCGGTTTCGGTCGACACAGTCTCAAATGTCTTTTGCGCGCCCTCCAGATCGCCCAGCCCAACCTGCGCCCAGCCGCGGATCAACCCGTCAAACAGCGGGCCAACGGTCACGCCGGCGTCCAGATCGGCGATGATCCCGTCCCAGTCACCCTGCTTGGCCAGATCGGCGAAGATCACCATGCCCGAAAGCTGCCCGGCGTCTGTAAGTTCCTGCATCCGCAGCGCAAGTTTCACCGCCCGGTCCACACGCCCGATCGAGACATAGGCCTGCATGGTCGATTCCAGCAGCGCCGGATTTTCGCGGTCCAGCGCCAGCGCCCGCCCGGCATGTTCGGCCAGCTTGTCAAAATCGTAAAAGATCGTCGCGTGGCGTGCGGCCAGATAGTTTCCGGCCAGTCCTTGGGCGGTGGCCGGGCTGACCAGGGGGGCCAACAAAAAAGCGCTCAACAAGATCGGTGAAGCGAAACGACGCGGAAAAACGGGCATGCATGTACCTTCTGCTCGGACGGCTTTGCCCGCAAGTTAGGGCGACCCCATGGTCAAGGCAATGCGGGCACGCGAAGTTTACATGTTGGGATAATTCGGCCCGTCGCCGCCCTGAGGGACCGTCCAGGTGATATTCTGCGCCGGATCCTTGATGTCGCAGGTCTTGCAGTGAACGCAGTTCTGAAAGTTGATCTGGAACGTCGTCTCGACGCCTTCGCCAACGAATTCATAGACCCCAGCCGGGCAATATTTTGCCGAGGGGCCTGCGAATGTCGGCAGGTTCTGGTCCACGGGGATCGAGGCGTCCGCCAGTTTCAGATGTGCAGGCTGCGATTCCTCGTGATTGGTGAAGGAAAACGCCACGTTGGTCAGCCGGTCAAACGACAGGGTGCCGTCCGGTTTGGGATAGTCGATTACCGGATAATCTGCCGCGCGGCCGGTGGCGGCTGCATCCGTCTTGCCGTGCTTCAGGGTGCCAAAGACAGACAGCCCCGGCACGATTGAGTTGGTCCACATATCCATGTCCCCGCCGACAAGCGAAGCCAGCAAGCCATAGCGTGACCACAGCGGTTTGACATTGCGCACCCGTTTCAGATCCGACGCAATTGGCCCGCTGCGCACATCCGCTTCGTACCCGCCCAGCAGATCGCCATCGCGCCCGTCGCCGATGGCCGCAACCGCCGCGTCGGCCGCTGCGATACCGGACAACATCGCGTTGTGATTGCCTTTGATGCGCGGCAGGTTGACCATGCCAGCGGCACAGCCCAGCAGCGCGCCACCAGGGAATTCCAGTTTCGGCATCGACTGCCAGCCGCCTTCGGTGATGGCGCGCGCTCCATAAGCGATGCGTTTGCCGCCCTCCAACAGGTCGGCCACCACCGGGTGATGCTTGAAACGCTGGAACTCCATATACGGGAACAGATGCGGGTTTTCATAGTTCAGATGAACCACGAAACCGACGTAAACCTGATTGTTGTCAAGATGATAGATGAACGATCCGCCGCCCGCGTTCTTGCCCAGTGGCCAGCCCATCGTATGGGTGACGGTGCCTTCGCGGTGCTTGTCGGGATCAACCTCCCAGATCTCTTTCATGCCAAGGCCGAATTTCTGCGGCTCGGCCCCGTCCGACAGTCCAAATTTCGCAATCACCTGCTTTGACAGGCTGCCGCGCGCGCCTTCGCCCAGCAGGACGTATTTTCCGCGCAGCTCCATCCCGGGTTCATAGTTTGCACCGGGTGTGCCGTCAGAGTTCTTGCCAAACTCACCAGCGACCACCCCGGCGACGCGGCCATCATCGCCCCAGACAACTTCGCTTGCCGCCATGCCGGGGAAGATTTCGACGCCCAGCGCCTCGGCCTGTTCGGCCATCCAGCGGCAGACATTGCCCATCGAGACGATGAAATTGCCGTGGTTGTTCATCAGGGGCGGCATCGGCCAATTCGGGATGCGCGCCTTCCCGGCTGGCCCGAGGAAATAGAAGTTGTCCTTGCGCACCGGCACCGTGATCGGCGCGCCCATGGTCCGCCAATCGGGCAGCAGCGCATCCAGCCCCGATGGGTCCAGCACGGCGCCTGACAGGATATGCGCGCCAACCTCGGACCCTTTCTCAAGCACCACAACCTCAAGTTCGGCGTTCAGCTGTTTCAGGCGGATTGCGGCGGAAAGTCCGGCAGGACCGGCCCCGACGATCACGACGTCATAGTCCATGGATTCGCGCTGCTGTTCAGTCATCTTCTCGGCCCTTCATCTGGTCAAAACGGGTTTGGCCGCACCGCATCGGCGGGTCAACCAAAACCAAACAGCATCGGCGCGGATTCTTGCGGGGAAACCGCGTCAGGCTTGACTTTTTCAGGCCGCCTTGGGTTAAGGGGATGCAGGCAAAGACTGCCGATTGGCCCTACCCACAGAGACTGAGGCTTCGATGGATAAGATACCGCTGACCCACGCGGGGCATACCGCTTTGAATGCCGAGCTGAAACAATTGAAGTCCGTAGAACGCCCGGCCGTGATCCGCGCGATTGCCGAAGCGCGCGAGCATGGCGACCTGTCCGAGAATGCCGAATACCATGCCGCCCGCGAAAAGCAGAGCTTCATCGAAGGCCGCGTGAAAGAGCTTGAGAGCATCCTGTCGCTTGCCGATGTGATCGACACCTCTAAGCTGAGCGGGACCGTGAAGTTCGGCGCACATGTGAAGCTGGTCGACGAAGATACCGAAGAAGAAAAAAGCTATCAGATCGTGGGTGAGCCCGAGGCCGACATCGAACGCGGCCTGCTGAACATAAAATCCCCGCTGGCCCGCGCCCTGATCGGCAAGGACGAAGGTGACAGCGTTGAAGTGCGCACCCCCGGTGGGGATCGCGCCTATGAGATCCTCAGCGTCAGCTATCGCTGACAACGCCCCGATGCGGGCCAGGGAACAAGAATGACCAACCCCGCCCCAAAAGCGGACACCGCGCGCACGCGGGCCAGGGGGCCTGCGCAAAGGATGTCTGCGATCAGCAGTGAGGCCGGGTCCGCCAGTACGGCGGATCTTGTCGCGCTGGCACTGGCGCTGATCTGGATCATCGGCGTCGGTGCGTTTTTGATGTTTGCCGGCGGCGACAATGCCGGCGGTATCGACGCGCCCGGCGTGATCATTTCGCTTCTGGTTCTGTTCGTGCCGCCGATCCTGATCTGGATCGCGGCTGTGACGGTGCGGTCGACGCGTGCGCTTAGGGCCGATATTGCGCAGCTGCGCCAGACCGTTCTTTTGATGGGCAGCGGTCAGACGGACCCGACCCCGGTTTCGGCCCCCGCCCCGCAGGCCGGGCAGGGGCATGTCGAAGCCCGCTCGGTCGAGGCACGGTTGGACGATCTGGCGCGGGCCCAAAAACAGACCGAAGTCGCCCTGACGACGTTCTTTTCCACCCGACCTGGCCCCAGCCCCATTGCAGCACCTGCCGCCGCCAGCGATCCAATGTTGGGCCAGGCGACGCTTGCGCTGGACGGTCCGGCGCAGGCGCCGTCCGAGCCGTTGTCCAATGAAGATTTCATCACCGCGTTGAATTTCCCAAAAACACCTGACGACGCCGAAGGCTTTCGCGCCCTGCGCCGCGCGCTGAAGGATCGCCGCACGGGCGAGGTTATTCAAGCCGCCGAAGATGTTCTGACCCTGCTCAGCCAGGATGGCATCTATATGGACGATCTGACCCCGGATCGCGCCTGCCCGGAGGTCTGGCGCAAATTCGGCAGCGGGGACCGGGGTCGCACCATCGCCTCACTCGGCGGGGTGCGCGACCGATCCTCACTGGCGCTGAGTGCAGGACGGATGAAACAGGATCCGGTGTTCCGCGACGCAGTCCACCATTTCCTGCGCCGGTTCGATCAGGCCTTCACGGATTTTGCCGACCGGGCGAGCGATGCCGAAATTGCCGCCCTGGCCGATACCCGCACGGCCCGCGCTTTCATGCTGCTGGGGCGCGTGACCGGAACATTTGACTGATCAAAAAGTCGCGGGTCTGCCTGGCGCCAAGTTACGATTCGTTCAGAAAAATCCCCGCCAGCGCAGCGCTCACAGCCCAAAGCTGGCGAAGGGAACATAACGCACCGGATCGCCCGGGCGCACATGGCGCGCGCCATCCTCCAACTCAACCAATCCATCTGCCCAGCTGAGGCCGCTGATCCGCCCGGACCCTTCCGAGGGGAAGACCTCTGCCCGTCCGTCAGCTGTCATCCGGGCGCGCAGATATTCGCGCCGGCCCGGTTTCTTGCGCTTTTCAAATGCCGCCGGAACGATAAACCCCTGGGGGTCAGCCCAGTCCCCCCCGGCCAGCCGTTCCAGCGCCGGGCGCGCGAAGATCAGCGCGCAGATCAGTGCCGCCACCGGATTGCCGGGCAGCCCGAAGATCGGTTTGCCCTGCCATTGGCCCAGCGCCAGCGGTCGCCCCGGTTTCACCGCGATCCGCCAAAGGTTCAGCGTGCCGGTTTCTTCCAACAGGGCCGAGACATGGTCTTCATCCCCCGCCGACGCGCCGCCTGATGTCAAAATGGCGTCTACTTGCGACGTGGCGTCGTCAAGATGCTGGCGCAAGGCCGCCCGATCATCCCCGACATGGCCCAGATCAACCGGGGCATGGCCCAGTCGCCCCAGCAATGAAAGCAGCATCGGGCGGTTGGCATCAAATGTGCGCGCAGTGTCCGTTGTTTCACCGGGGCGGGCGAGTTCATCGCCGATCGACAAAACCCCAACCCGCAAACACGTGCGCACCGGAACCTCGGCAATTCCGACGGCGGACAGCAGGGCCAGGTCAGCCGGGGTCAGGCGGTGACCAGCGCGCAAGGCGACACCGCCTGCGGTTACATCCTCGCCCGCGCGCCGGGTGTTTGCGCCGGGTTTGATGGTTCCGGGCAGGAACAGGGTCTGGTTTTCAAGCCGAACATCTTCTTCCAGCACAACAGTATCGACGCCATCTGGAAGGATCGCGCCGGTCAGGATGCGCAGTGCCTTGCCCGCGGGAAGCACGCCGCCAAATGCCGCCCCGGCGGCTGCGCGCCCTGGATGCAGCGGCACTTTGGTGGCGCTGGGCGGCAGGCTGTCATGGGCGAACCCATAGCCGTCCACCGCTGAATTCGCTGCCGGGGGATTGCTGCGCCGCGCGATCTGATCCGCCGCCAGAACACGCCCGCAGGCATCGGAAATCGCAATCACCTGGGATTGCGTGACCGGGTGCAGCCTGTCACGCAGATGCGCCAGCGCGGTGTCAACCGGGGTCCAGTTCATGCCCGGCGGCAGGGCGAAACAATCATTGCGCAGCGCCGGGGATTCGGCGGCTTCGATCAATGCCGCCTCGGCGCCAACGCCAAGAATCCAGCCTTCTTCCGCCCCTCCGGTTCCAGCATCAAGTGCGGCATCCAATGTGTCGTTGATCTGCATCTGCCACAAAGCGCGTGCCAGAACGCGCACCTGTGTCGCGTCGCGCACCTCGCTGTCAGAGGCTTCATCGCGCACCTGATCAGCCAATAGCGATGGCCAGACCTCAACAAGGGCGATGGGCTTTGCCAGCGGTTCGAATGGCCAGACCGTCAAGGCATCAGAAAACCGCGATTTCAGGCGATATAGGGTCGAAATGCCGGTCATCACCTGCCCACCCACGGCCCCGCTGCCGCCCATTTGCCAGCAGGCAAAGCTTCCCTTTGCGCGGGTTTCGACGCGACGCCGTTCCGGCAACCCATGGTCGCCACGCGCGGTGCCCTTGCGCGGCAGGTCGGGGATATCGGTGCCGGTTCCGTTAAACCAGAACGGCCCCACGCCGGGGAAACATGCGTTGATCTGCCCGGCCAGCTCGAAACGGTTGTTCGCTTTCGGCGTATCTTCTAGATGGGCGGCAAACCATGCCCAAAGTGCCAGCGGATCGGTCTGGCCGGTCAGGGCGCGAGCAAACCCGGCCGGATAGCCAAAGGGAAAATCGAACCCGGCCATGACGCGCCGCCCGGCGCGGAGTTCGCCTTCAAACAACTCGGCCAGCCACGCCTCGGCCAGAACCCGGTTGCGCAGATACACCGGCGACTCGGCCGCGACATCGCGCACCACTGCGGCCCAGATCGCATCCTTGCGCGCGCGTGGTCCGGTGTCATTGCCGCCCGACCAATCGACAACGACGATGGTGTCAAAGCGGCTCATAGATCCAGCTCGGACGCGATGAAATCGGCAATGGCGACCGTGTCGTTCAGATCAAACCTGGGCCGTCCGCCAGTGTCGATTTCAGCGTCGGATGCCACGGCGGCAATCGTCTGATCCTGGGTCGCGATCAGCGGGTTTGCGGTGTCACTGCGCCAGGCCTCGATCTTTGGATGACGGTCGCGCTTGAACCCTTCGACCAGCAACAAGTCGACCGAGTCCAGCCGTGCCAGATGGTCGGCAAGGCTCGGTTCCGGCGCGCTCCCAAGCTCGGTCATCAGCGCCCAGCGCTGGGCCGAGGTCACCAGCACCTGACCGGCCCCGGCAACCCGGTGGCGGTGACTGTCCTTACCGGGCTGATCCACGTCGAATGCGTGATGCGCGTGTTTAATGGTGGAAACGCGCAGACCACGCCGGGTGAACTCGACCACCAGGCGTTCCATCAGCCCGGTCTTGCCGGCGTTCTTCCAGCCTGTAACACCGTAGAGCTTCATGCCATCGCCTCGGCACGGGCCAGATCTTCGGGCGTGTTGACGTTGAAGAAAGCATCCTCGTCAGGAAATTCGGCCAGCTGTCCGTCGTGCCGGTCGGTCCACTGCACGACCTTGCGCATGCCGTCCAACAAGGCTGCACGCAGATCGTCGCGCAGCGCCACTGGCCATATGCCGAAAGTCGGGTGCCGCCACAGCTTGCCCCCGGCATCGGTCGTGGCCGCCAGCACCAGCGGCGCGCCGGGCGCGCGCAGCCGCGCAACCAGATCGGTCGGGAAAAAAGGCGTGTCTGCCGCAACGGTGATGATCGCCTGCGCCTCTAGCCCGGCGGCCCAGTCGAGCCCGGCCAGAACCCCGGCCAGCGGTCCCGGATGATCGGTCACGCTGTCGGCCAACACCGGCTTGCCGAACCTGTCAAACCGGGCCGGATCACCGTTGGCATTGATCGCAATCGGCCCGGCCTGCACCTGCAACCGTGCCAGCACGTGATCTAATAAAACTGCCCCTTTAAGCGGTAACAGAGCCTTGTCACCCCCACCCATCCGGGTGGCGCGCCCCCCGGCGAGGATCACGGCGGGCAGCTTAGTCATCCCAGACCAGCCTGTCGGCACCGGACAGACAGATGAAGCGTTCGCCCCGCATCCGCCCCACAACGGTCAACCCGACCTTCTGCGCAATCTCGGCCCCCCAGGCGGTAAAGCCCGAGCGGCTGACCAGCACCGGAATGCCCATCAACGCGGTTTTGATCACCATTTCCGAAGTCAGTCGCCCGGTGGTATAAAGGATCTTGTCGCCGCCCTCGACGCCTTCGCTGCGCATCCATCCGGCCACCTTGTCGACCGCGTTGTGGCGGCCCACATCCTCCATATAGACCAGCGGTTGATCTGCCTGACACAGCACCGTTCCATGGATCGCACCAGTGTGCAGATAGAGGCTGGGTGTGGTGTTGATGCGCTTGGACAGTTCGCGCAGCCATGTGACATGGACGGCGGCTTTTGGCAGGCGCACCTGATCCAACCCCTCCATCATGTCACCAAACACCGTTCCGACCGCGCAGCCGCTTGTCCGGGTCTTTTTCGCCAGCTTGTCTTCATAGGATGATGTCCCGTCCGTGCGCACGACAACTGCCTCGGATTCCGCATCGAAGTCGACGGCCTTAACCACCTCATCCGGGGCCAGCATCCGCTGATTGGCCAGGAACCCGATGGCCAGATATTCTGGATAATCGCCGATGGTCATCGCGGTCACGATTTCCTGACCGTTGAGGAAGATGGTCAGCGGACGCTCTTCCACCACGGGCTGGCGCACCGTTTCGCCGGCTTGGTCGACGCCGGAAACCATCCGCGACAGCGAAGGCGCGTCGGGATCCGGTGCAATCAGGTAGGGATGGTCGTTTGACGGTTGCATTGGCGGTAATTGACCTGAATTACTGTGCGCCGGACAGTCTAGGGCGCAGGCATGGCATCCACCACCACGAAATCTGCTTTCTGGCGCGGCGTGCGCGACGCGTCGCCATTCGTTCTGGTCGTCGCCCCCTTCGCAGTGCTGTTTGGCGTGGTCGCGACCGAGGCGGGCCTGAACATTGCGCAGACCATGGGGATGACCGCGCTGGTCATCGCAGGGGCGGCGCAGTTCACCGCCGTTCAGCTGATGACGGAAAATGCGCCGGTGTTCCTGGTGATTGCTGCAGCACTGGCGGTGAACCTGCGCATGGCGATGTATTCTGCGGCGTTGGCGCCGTATCTGGGTGCGGCGCCGTTCTGGCAGAGGGCGCTGATCGGTTACGTGAATTTCGATCAGACTTACACCGCCTCGGCGCTGGAATTCGAACGCGCCCCTGACATGACCATCGCAGAACGGGTCGTGTATTTCCTGGGAACGGTGATCCCGGTTGCACCGCCCTGGTTGGGTTTTTCGCTTTTGGGTGCCTTATTCGGCAGTGAGATTCCGGCGAGTTATGCGCTGGATTTCGCTTTGCCCATCACGTTCCTCGCGATCGTTGCGCCGATGCTGAAATCGCTGGCGCATATCGCGGCGGCGGCAACCTCGGTCACTTTCGCGTTGCTGTTGGCCGGGTTGCCATCGGGAATTGGATTGCTGATCGCCGGAGCACTGGCCATGGCGGTCGGGGCCTTTGTCGAAACCTGGCAGACACGGCGGCGCGCGCGATGAGCTATTCGACCGGGGAAATCTGGCTGATCATTGCCCTGCTGGGCATCGGAACCTATGCCATTCGCCTGTCATTCCTGGCGCTTCTGGGCGGGCGAGAACTGCCGCCAGTGGTGCTGCGCCTGCTGCGCTATACGCCCGTCGCCCTGATCCCCGGATTGGTTGCCCCGCTTGTGGCCTGGCCTGCAGCCACCGGAGGCACCACAGACCCCGCGCGACTGGCCGCAGCAATTGCGGCCCTAAGTATGGGGTATGTCACACGCAATGTTCTGGCGGCCATGGTCAGCGGCGCATTTGTCCTGACACTGGGCCTTTGGATTGGCGGCTAACCGCTTTCGCCATCACATCATTGACCCATAAATATCCCCGCCGGAGGCATAGTCCTTTTTCCGACCCCGCCGTTACGGCTGGGTCGCGTGGCGCCCCGGAAACCGCATCAGGGCCGCGTCCTGGCTATCGTCATCATCAAGAATGACCCGTCTGGATGCGCCCTTGGCGGCAAAGGCGATCATGGTTTTCTTCGGGAAATAGCTGACGGGGAAGCCCTCAAACCCGGGCAACCCGCTGAGCAGGCGACTGGTCGAGAGTGAGCATGTGGCGTTGCCCTGGGGCCCCTCGGATTGCGCAATCCGCAGCGCCTGTTCGGCAACCGCTGCGCTGACCGGCAGCACCTGTTCGACAACCCTGTACCGCTTGCGGGCGTGATAATCGATATAGGTGTCCAGCATCTGTGGGGATATTCCGAACAGCACATCACCACGTTCGGGGGCCGAGGTGTGTTTGAAGCTGCCAGCAGGATCCCAGATCACGCGCTGTGATCCGTTGATCATCAGGCTTGTATGGGCGCCGGTATCACCGGATTGATTGATGACGGTGAACAATGTCAGCGTCGGCTGGCCGTCGTGAACATAGGCGCGCGCAACGACTTGATCGATCGGCGCATAAATCTTCTCTGCACCGCCACAAGGATCGGCAGCACCAGCATGAACAGTCGGCACAGCATCGCGCTGATCAGCCGTTGATAAGCGCCAGCAGGATCAGGGCAGCAATGATGATGATCACGGTGCGGGTCACGAAGGTAACAAATCCCGCAAAGGTCTTTTCCTGGACCTCGATGTCCATGGTTCCATGTTCGTGATCGGCCATCTGTCTGTTCCCTGACGAAGAAAAAGTGTCGCCCCGTCCTTAGCGCAAGATCCGGGGCGCTGTCACCTGCGGCGCAAGCGCGCGCTCAGTCCTGTTCCAGATCGGCAACAAGGCGGAATCCGATACGCCGTGGTGCTTCGGACTCGACCTCCTTGGGCAGGGCGCGAAGGATGACGTTCAGCTGATTGACGTGCTGCACCAGCTGGGTTTTCACGCCGCCAGGATCGCTGCCGTAGAAAGTGATGATGTCGGGGTCAAAATAGCCGATCCCCTCGATCCTCAGAACGCCCGAGTGGGTTCCCGCAAACCCCATCGCGGCCTCCTGTTCGGTGTCGAGCTGCTTTTCGAAGTTCTGGATATAAAGGACCAGCCGCTCATAGGCCCAGCGCGCCGGGGATTTCTGTTCCAGTGGCACCCTGGCGGCGGCGGCGGGCAATTCCACCGGGTCGGGGCAGACCCCATCCGCATGCACCGAATGCGCACAGGGGATCGCCGCATTCTCGGCCGCTTCGGCACTGGTGTGAATGTCATCATTCATCGGTAATGTCCTTCATCTGCCACAGCCACGCCCCGTCATCGCGCCGGGTCCGTGTCGCGCGGCCAGCGTGCCACAGATGCAGGCAATGCGCCATCGCCTCGACCAGGGCGAGGCCGTATTCACCCGCCCCGATCTGCCGCTTGAACAATGGCATAAAGCACGCGGTCGCCACCTGCGGGGTCGCCAGATGCCGCTCCAGCCGGGCAAGCGCACCGTGATGATTGTCGAGCAGTTGGCGCAATCGGGTCGGCAGACCGATAAACGGCAGCTTGTGCCCCGGCAGGACCAGTTGATATTCGGTTGCGAAGGCCGTCAGGCGCGTACAACTAGCGATCCAGTCGCTGACGGGATCGGCCTCAGGCTCGGTCGCGTAAACGCCGAGGTTGGGTGAGATTGAGGGCAGCAACTGATCGCCGCCCAACACAAGCGCGCCATCAAGGCTCCAGAATGTTGCATGATCCGGTGCGTGGCCGCCGCCAAGGCGCACATCCCAGTCGCGCCCGCCGATGCGGATCCTGTGCCCATCGTCCAGACGGCGGAACCCAAGGGCGATCGGATGCACGGCGTCGGCAAAGTTGAACGGACGTTCGGACTGGCGTTGTGTCAGGATTTCAGGGTCTATTCCGGCAGATTTCCAGAATTCCACAGTCTCGGGCGCGGGTCGGTCCTGTTCGTCGAGTGTCAGCATGCGCGCCATCAGCCAGGCCGTGCGCGTTGCCCAAAGTTCGGCGCCCTGCGCCTGAAACCACCCGGCCAGACCGACATGATCGGGGTGATGATGGGTGATGATGACGCGCCCCACCGGCTTGCCCGCCAGCGGTCCTGTCAGCAATCCCTCCCAGATCGCGCGGGTTTTTCGGGTGTCAAATCCGGTATCAACCAGCGTCCAGCTGTCACCGTCATCCAGTATGAAGACGTTCACGTGATCCAGCTTCATCGGCAGCGGAAGGCGTGTCCAAAGGATGCCCTCGGCCACTTCGATCACGTCGCCGGTTGCCGGCGGCGCGTCCCAGGGATAGCGCAGTTTGGCGGGCATTGTTTTTGTCATCCGGCCAGATCGTCCAGTGACAGGGCAAACAGGTCGTCAGCCCCGGCCCGGGCATTGGCCAGAAGGCTCTGATGCGCGGGCAGCAAACGTTCGATATAGACTGCCGCCAGGTCGGTTCGCGGACCGCTGCCGCCCGCCGCCATCGCGGCGCGCAAATGATAGTGACCCCCCAACACACGGGCGAAAGCGGCCAGATAGGGCGCGGCACCAGCACCGCGATCGGCCATATCGCTGCAGGCGACCAGCTTTTCAGTATCGTCGCGCAGGTTCCCAACCGCCGAATGCACCGCGTCGGCCAGATCGGGCAGCATGCCGCGCGCCCTGCGCGCGCCTTCGGCGATATCGCCCAGAAGCGCCATCGCCGCCGCCCCCTTGTCAGCCATCTTGCGGCCCACAAGATCCATCGCCTGAATGCCGTTGGTGCCCTCGTAAATAGCGGTGACGCGGGCATCCCGCAGATACTGGGCGATGCCGGTTTCCTCAATATACCCCATACCGCCATGCACCTGGATCGCCATATCTGCCACCCGGATGCCGGTATCGGTGCCAAACGCCTTGGCAATCGGCGTCAGGAAGGCCGCGCGGGCGCGCCAGTCGTCCTGCCCTGTCGCCAGGCCCAGATCGGTCGCCACCGCGCAGTCGAGCGCGATGGCGCGGGCCACAAACAGCTCTGCTTTCATCGTGGTCAACAGTCGCCGCACATCCGGATAGTCGCTGATCGGCTTGCCGAACTGCTTGCGCTGACCCGCGTAGGCCAATGCCTGTTGATAAGCGGCCTCGCCAGCGCCGATGCCCTGAACACCGACGCCCAGCCGGGCGTTGTTCATCATCGTGAACATCGCCGCCATGCCCATATTCGGCCTGCCCACCATCCAGCCGGTCGCGCCCTCAAACGACATCACCGCCGTCGGAGAGCCGTGTAACCCCAGCTTATGTTCCAGACTGACGACACGCAGCGCATTGGCCGCGCCTGGCGCTCCATTCGCGTCCGGCAGGTTTTTCGGCACCATAAACAGGCTGATCCCCTTGGTGCCCGGCGGCGCATCCGGCAGGCGCGCCAGCACCAGATGGCAGACGTTCTCGGTAAAATCATTGCCCGCCCAGGAGATGAAGATCTTCTGCCCGGTGATCCGATATGTGCCGTCGCCCGCATCCTCGGCCTTGGTCTTCAACGCGCCGACGTCGCTGCCCGCCTGCGGCTCGGTCAGGTTCATGGTGCCGCACCACCGACCCGAGGTCAGATTGGGCAGGTAAAGCGCCTTGATTGCATCGCTAGCGTGATGTTCCAGCGCTTCGATCTGACCTTGGGTCATCAGCGGGTTCAGCTGCAACGCCAGGCAGGCGCCTGCCATCATCTCGTTCACCACGGTGGTCAGTGTCTGCGGCAGTCCCATGCCGCCGGCGCTTTGCGGGGCCGCCATCCCGATCCAGCCACCTTCGGCAATCGCGCGATACCCCGCCGCAAACCCCGGAGAGGTTCGTACAACGCCGTTTTCCAGAAACGCCGGATGCAGATCGCCTGCGCGTTGCAGCGGTGCGAGAACCCCGTCGCACATCCGCGCGGCTTCGCTCAGGATTGCATGCGCCACCCCTTCTCCGGCCTCGGCAAACCGATCTGTTCGTGCGACGCTGGCATAGTCGACCACATGGTCCAGCATGAACATCATGTCGGCAAGCGGGCTGCGATAGGTCATGGGCGGGCGGGTCCTTCAAACGGACGCGCAGCTTGGCAAGCCCGCGTGCGTCGGATAATCGCATGGTTTCAACAGGCTGAGGATGGGCCGCGCGCGCCGCCACGGCAACCCGAAACGCAACGTCAGAGGATTAATCCGGTGACCGAACGGCTGCAGCCTGACCGGAACGGCATCGCCAGGGCGGCTGAGTTGCTGCGCGGCGGGTCCTGTGTCGCCTTCCCGACCGAGACGGTTTACGGCCTTGGCGCGGATGCAATGGATGACCGTGCCGTCGCTGCTGTCTTTGCAGCCAAGGATCGCCCCGAGTTCAACCCGCTGATCGCCCATGTTGCCGACTCTGATGCCGCGCACAAACTGGTCAAGTTCAACCAGGCCGCCGAACGCCTTGCAGCGGGTTTCTGGCCCGGACCGCTAACTCTGGTTCTGCCGCTATTGCCCGAAACGGCCATCTCGCCGCTGGTGACTGCCGGTCTTGATACGCTGGCGGTGCGGGTTCCGGCCAATCCGCTGGCGCAGTCTTTGCTGAAGGCCGTGGGCATTCCGGTCGCCGCCCCTTCGGCAAACCCATCGGGCCGGGTCAGCCCGACAACGGCGGACCACGTTCTTGACGGGCTGAGCGGTCGGATCGCGGCGGTTCTTGATGGCGGCCCCTGCGCGGTCGGTCTGGAATCCACCATTGTCGGATGCGGCCATGAATCGACCCTATTACGCCCCGGGGGCCTTCCGGTCGAAGCGATCGAGGCATGCCTTGGCCATCCGCTGGCGACGGCGCCGGAAGGCGCGACGCCAATCGCGCCAGGGCAGCTTGCCTCGCACTATGCGCCCAATGGCGCGGTGCGCCTGAATGCCAGTGAAGCGCGCGCGGGCGAAACGCTAATCGGTTTTGGCAAGATCTCGGGCGATGTAACACTCTCGGCCGGCGGGGATCTCAGCGAAGCTGCGGCCAATCTGTTCCGAATTTTGCGTCAGATGGATGCACGCGGGGTGACCCACATTGCCGTCGCCCCAATTCCCGATACCGGGCTTGGCCGCGCCATCAATGACCGTCTGCGCCGCGCCGCCGCGCCACGCACCCCCTGACATCATTGGTACAAAAGTATCCCGCCAGGTCCCCCGACGCTTGCGGCACGCCGCATCGCCGCAAGCTCAGGCGCGTCCGGCCGCTGCCGATAGTGTCAGCGGGTCGATGCCAAGTGAATTCAACGCTCCGGTCCATTTGGCGGCATCATCCGGCGCAAAGACCAGCGATTCGGCAGCTTCGGCGGTTAGCCAGCCATTCTGGATGATCTCGTCCTCCAGCTGCCCGGGCCCCCATCCGGCATAGCCCAGCGCCAGCAGTGCCTGATCCGGGCCTTTGCCGCGCGCCAGGTCTTCCAGAATATCCAAGGTTGCGGTCATCCCGAAATCGTCATCCACCTTCAGGGTCGAGTCATTGCCATCGTAATCGGCACTATGCAGCACAAAGCCGCGCCCGTTTTCGACCGGACCACCGAAATGCACCCGGATCTGACGCGCGGCCGGGCCGACGTCGATATCCAGCTGTTTCAACAACGCCTCGAACGGCAGTTCCGGCGTTGGTTTATTGACGATCAGCCCCATCGAGCCTTCGTCGGAATGCGCACAGATAAACACGACCGACTTTTCGAACCGCGGATCGCCCATACCGGGCATGGCGATCAGAAGCTGGCCGGTCAGGTCACTGTTTGCAAACGCAGGCATCCGGCAATCCTGCAAGAGACGCCGGATTTGCGCAAGAGAGTCGCGCGCCGTTTCTGACCACAAAGTGATTTCCATTTCATCGCCGCCCGCCCCATCTGTCAGGGCATGAAAAATCGATCGCTTCTTATCGCAGCGCTGAGTCTGCTGACGTCAGCGGCGCAGGCGCAGACCACAGCGGATGTGGCGCGTCTGGATGTCGTGCACGGCTATCGGATGAGCGACGGGCATCACATGGCGGCGTTGCAGATCACCATGGCGCCGGGTTGGCACACCTACTGGCGCACCCCGGGCGAGGTTGGCATCCCGCCGCAGTTCAGCTGGCAAGGCTCGGACAATGTGGCAGCCGTCAGCATGCACTGGCCGGTGCCGCAGACGTTTCGATCCAACGGATACCGCTCCATCGGTTATGAAAACAGCCTGCTGCTTCCGGTTGAGGTTGTCGCCAGGGGCAGCGGCCCGATCCGCTTCAGCGGAGAGATGACCTTTGGTGTCTGTGAGGAGATCTGCGTGCCGGTCACCCTGCCGTTTTCGGCCGAGCTGACGCAGGCCGCCAGTGCACCACACGGCGGCATCGACAGCGCCCTGCAAAACCGGCCATCGGGGCGGAAACAGGCACGGGTTACCTCGGTGGATTGCACCCTGACCCCCACCAGCGACGGTTTGCACCTGAGCGCCAGTGTCACCATGCCCAGCCTTGGCAGTGACGAAATGGCAGTAGTCGAACTGCCCGATCCGACGGTCTGGGTTTCGGGCGGCGCAACAGTGCGGCGTGGCAATGTGATCACAACTGAAACCGAATTGGTGCCAACCGACGCCGGGGCCTTTGCACTGAACCGTTCGGACATTCGTATCACCGTTATCGGTGACGGTCGGGCCGTCGATATTCGCGGCTGCGGCTAAGATTCAGCCGCAGGCGATACCAGCGCCGCCAGGGGGCGGCGGTCAGCTTTCCGGCAGGTCCATCAGGGCGCGCAGAAGGGCAATCGCGCTGTCACCGTTCCATTCCGCATCGCCCTGCATGCGCGCAATCTCTTCCCCGTTCGGGTTCAGGATCATCGTGACCGGCAGGCCCAGCGCAGCCATGCCACGCGACAGTTCAGTTTTGGGATCCAGCAGGATCGGCAAGTTCCCGATCTCGTTTTCATCGAAGAACTTGGTGATCGCGGGAAGCGGGTTGCGGCCGGTGGCGACGGTGACGACCGCGAAGGTGTCTGACCCTAATTCGGCCTGAAGTGCGTCCAGCGCAGGCATTTCTTTCCGGCAAGGCGCGCACCATGTCGCCCAGAAATTCAGGACGACGTATTTTCCATTCCAGTCGGCCAGGGTGAATTCGGCGCCATCGGCGTCCGTGAATGTGGCGTCGGACACAGGTTTCCCGGAAGAATGGAAGAACAGTTTCTTCATCGTCCCGCTGCGCAAAGCCTCCGCCTCTTCAATTCCGGCGGCGGCGCTGTTTGCGCTAAGCGCGAGGGCCGTATAAAGCGCGATAAGTTTCAAAACCCGCATCTGTCATCCTTCCAACCTTGTCGAGCACACCATGAGCAATTCCCAGAACACCATGTGGGGTGGCCGTTTTGCCGCCGGACCGGACGCGATCATGCAGGCGATCAACGCCTCGATCAGCTTCGACCAGCGGCTGGCGGCACAGGATATCGCCGGTAGCCAGGCCCACGCCGCCATGTTGGCCGCGCAGGGTATCATTACCGATAGCGATGCGGCGGCGATTGGCAAAGGGCTCCTCACAGTGTTGTCAGAGATCGAGGGCGGCACCTTCACATTTGTGACCGAACTTGAAGACATCCACATGAATGTTGAGGCGCGGTTACGCGCGTTGATTGGCACGCCCGCCGGGCGGCTGCACACCGCCCGGTCGCGCAACGATCAGGTGGCGCTGGATTTTCGCATGTGGGTCCGGGATCAGTGTGACGCGGCCATTGAAGGGCTGCGTAGCCTGCAGGGCGCGCTGCTGGATCAGGCCGACGCGGGGGCAGATTGGGTGATGCCCGGTTTCACCCATTTGCAGGTCGCACAGCCGGTGACCTGGGGCCATCACATGATGGCCTATGTCGAAATGCTGGGGCGCGACGTATCGCGGTTTCAGGACGCGCGCACCCGGATGAACGAATGCCCGCTGGGGGCCGCCGCGCTGGCCGGGACCTCATTCCCGATTGACCGGGATGCGACGGCAAGCGCGCTGGGCTTCGACCGCCCTGCGGCCAATTCGCTGGATGCGGTGGCCGACCGTGATTTCGCGCTGGAGTTCCTGAGTGCGGCCAGCATCTGCGCCATGCACCTTTCCCGTTTCGCAGAAGAACTGGTGATCTGGTCTTCTGCGCAGTTCCGCTTTGTCAGCCTGTCGGATCGGTTCTCGACCGGGTCGTCGATCATGCCGCAGAAGAAAAACCCCGACGCGGCCGAACTGATCCGCGCCAAGATCGGGCGGATTCTGGGTGCGACTGTGGGGCTGTTCACGGTGATGAAGGGTCTTCCGCTGACCTATTCCAAGGATATGCAGGAAGATAAGGAACAGGTGTTCGATGCCGCCGACGCGCTGATGCTGGCCCTGGCCGCAATGGACGGTATGGTGCGCGATATGTCTGCCAATCAGGATGCCCTGCGCGCCGCAGCGGCCAGCGGGTTTTCGACCGCGACGGATCTTGCCGACTGGCTGGTTCGGATATTGGATATGCCATTCCGTGAAGCGCATCATGTGACCGGCACGCTGGTCGCCCTTGCCGAAGGGAAGGGTTGCGATCTGCCGGATCTGACGCTGTCTGATATGCAGGGCGTTCACAGCGGGATCACCGACGCGGTGTTCGATGTGCTGAGTGTCGAGAACTCGGTCGCCTCGCGCACCTCATTGGGTGGTACGGCCCCGGTGCGGGTGCGCGAACAGATTGCGATCTGGCGCGACCGGTTGGCAAAACCCGGCTGAGGGGACGGGCCGGTTTCGGTCAATCCTTGCCAAGACGCCGGGCGTCGTGAAAGATGGCTTTGGACAGTTTCGCGCCCGGTTGGGGTGCATCAGAAAGGTTGCGGCCATGAAGAAAACAGCCCTTGCGCTAATCACCCTCGGATTGCTGACGGCCTGCGGTGTCGACGGAGCACCGAACGGTTTTGAGAATGGCGTACACGTTTCGGGCGAAGCCAGGATCGGGATCACCAACAACAACTGACGCGGGCAATCGACGCGACGTTGATAACCCGCATCAATCTGCTATGACCGCGCCCTGCGCCGCATTCGGCGTCTTGGCGGGGGCGGTATGGATCATTTCCTCTATCATAACGGCGTCTTGCAGGCCGAAGATGTGCCGCTGGCCCAGATTGCGGCCCGCGTAGGCACTCCGTTCTACTGCTATTCAACCGCCACGCTGGCGCGCCATTATCGGCTGTTTGATGAGGCGCTGAGCGGGATCGCCCATCTGATCTGCTATGCGATGAAGGCGAATTCCAACCTCGCGGTTGTGAAACTGCTGGGCGATCTTGGCGCGGGCATGGATGTCGTCTCGGGCGGTGAATATGCGCGCGCCCGCGCCGCTGGCGTTCCCGGAGATCGGATCGTGTTTTCCGGCATCGGCAAGACCGAAGCGGAAATGCGCCTTGCCCTGTTCGGCGGTATCCGGCAGGTCAACGTCGAATCCGAACCGGAAATGGAGCTGCTGGACCGTGTCGCCCGCGACATGGGCGTCACGGTGCCGATCACCGTGCGGGTCAACCCCGATGTTGACGCCAAAACGCACGAAAAGATCGCCACCGGCAAATCCGAGAACAAGTTCGGCATTCCGATTTCCCGCGCGCGCGATGTCTATGCGGTGGCCGCAAAGCTGCCCGGTTTGCACGTCGTCGGAATCGACGTGCATATCGGAAGCCAGCTGGTCGACCTCGCCCCGTTCGAGGCGGCCTATCATAAGGTCGCCGATCTGACCCGCATCCTGCGCGCTGATGGGCATGACATTCGCCGCCTCGACCTCGGCGGCGGTCTGGGCATTCCGTACGAGCGTTCCAATGCCGCGCCGCCGCTGCCGACCGATTATGGCGCGATGGTCCAGGGCGTATTTGCCGACATGGATGTCGAGATCGAGATCGAGCCGGGGCGCCTGATCGCGGGCAACGCCGGGGTGCTGGTGTCCAGCGTGATTTTTGTAAAACAGGGCGAGGATCGCACCTTCCTGATCCTGGATGCGGCGATGAACGACCTGATCCGCCCGGCGATGTACAACGCCTGGCACGACATCGTGCCGCTGGTCGAACCGCCCGCGGGCGTCGAGATGGCACCGATGGATGTGGTCGGCCCGGTGTGTGAGACCGGCGACACGTTCACGCGCGCCCGGCCCCTGCCGCCGATGACGTCCGGTGATCTGGTCGCATTCCGCTCTGCCGGGGCCTATGGCGCAGTGATGGCGAGCGAGTATAACTCTCGCCCGTTGGTGCCCGAGATTCTGGTCGATGGCGACCAATGGGCGGTGATCCGGCCAAGGCCAAGCGTCGAAGAGATGCTGGGCCGGGATCGCCTGCCGGAATGGATGGGTGGCTGAGGCGCGGATCACGTCCGCCTCAGACCAATCGCGCACCACCAAACATAACAAATCCAAACACCTGGCGCTTTCCCGCCCATCACGTCCCTGTCAAAGCGGCGAACCAGCCCTATCTAATCCTGCAATTGAGCGTTATCCTCGCCCAGTCCAGTCTCGCGTGGTTTTTCTGTAAGCATGACCGACCAGACGAACATACCCCCCACGGCGGCGCGCCGCTTGCGCCGACCGCTGTGGCTGACCCGTGCCGGGATGTTGGCCGAGAATGCGACCCGTGCCTTTTGGCCATTCTGGTCTGTCGTACTGGTCGTCCTTGCCCTTCTGATGCTAGGTGCGCAGGATTCCGCCCCGTTGGAGGCTGCCTGGGCCGGTGCGGTCGTTCTTGCCCTTGCCGCGCTTGCGGCGCTGATCTGGGGCATTCGTGCGTTCCGCTGGCCGACCGCCGCTGAAGCCATTGAACGCCTGGATTCCCGCCTGCCAGGGCGCCCGATCACGGCATTGGCAGATACTCAGGCCATTGGCGCAGGCGACACGGCGTCCGAAGCCGTCTGGAACGCGCATCTGCAACGTATGGAAGATCGTGCGGCCAAGGCGAAAGCGGCGGCGCCTGATCTGAAAATCTCGGGCCGTGACCCCTATGCCCTGCGCTATGTCGCTGTCCTCGCCTTCGCGGTCGCGCTGATCTTCGGGTCGGTCTGGCGCGTCGCGACCGTTAGCGAAATTGCGCCCGGCGCTGGCGCCGCCCTTGCATCCGGCCCAACGTGGGAAGGGTGGGTCGAACCGCCGGCTTATACCGGCAAGCCAAGCCTCTACCTCAACGACATTACTGCCGCCGCCTTTGACGTGCCCATCGGCAGCCGCATCACGATCCAGCTTTATGGCGAGGTTGGCGGCCTGACGGTCGCCGAAACCCTGTCGGCCCGCGTGGGCGAGGTTCCACCGGCCAGCGAGCCGTCGCAGTCCTTTGATGTCGTGCAGGATGGAACGCTTTCGATTGATGGCACCGGCGGTCGCAGCTGGGATATCTCGGTGATTGCCGATACCGCCCCGGTCGTCGAAATTGCCGAGGAGATGGAGCGCACGATTGCTGGCGAACTGCGCCAGCCATTCACCGCGCGCGACGATTATGGCGTTGTCGCCGGTGACGCGGTCATTGCGCTGGATCAGGCCCGGTTGGACCGGCGGCATGGGCTAACGCTCGACCCCGAGCCGGTGGAGCCGATCGCGCTTGACCTGCCGATGCCGTTTACCGGGGATCGCAGCGAATTTGACGAGGTGATGATCGAAGGCTTTGAGGATCATCGCTGGGCGGGCCTGCCGGTGACGATCACGATGACGGTCGAGGATGCCGCAGGTCATATCGGCCAGACCGAAATCCTCGGCAATGTCCTGCCGGGCCGCCGCTTCTTTGACCCGATGGCCAAGGCGTTGATCGAACAGCGCCGCGATCTTTTCTGGAACCGCGAAAATGCCCCACGGATCGTCCAGATCCTGCGCGCGACCAGCCACCGCCCCGAAGGGTTCTTCCGTTCGGAAACCTCTTACCTGATGCTGCGTGTCGCGATCCGGCGCCTCAACCTTGCGACCGAGATCCAAAGCCCGATCACATATGAGGCGCGCGATGAAGCCGCCGATGCCCTGTGGCGCATCGCGGTGCTGATCGAAGACGGCAACCTGTCGTCCGCGCTGGAACGTCTGCGCCGCGCCCAGGACAAGCTGAGCGAGGCGGCGCGCAACGGTGCCACCGACCCCGAGATTGCCGAACTGATGGAAGAACTGCGCCAGGCGATGCAGGACTATATCCGGCAGCTGGCCGAACAGGCACAGGACGGCGAGAACCAGCAGGCGCAGAACAATCAGGGCGAAACCCAGGAAGTCACGCAGGATCAACTGCAACAGATGCTCGACCGCATTCAGGAGCTGATGGAACAGGGCCGCATGGACGAAGCGCAGGCCCTGCTCGACCAGCTGCGTGAGATGATGGAAAACATGCAGGTGGCCGAGGGTCAGCAGGGTCAGGGCCAGTCACAGGGCGAACAGGCGATGGAAGGCCTTGCCGAAACCCTGCGCGAACAGCAGGGGCTGAGTGACGAGGCATTCCGCGACCTTCAGGAACAATTCAACCCAAATGCGCAGGCGGGCCAGTCGGGCCAGAATGAAGGCCGCAACGGCGGCCAGGGCCGGGGTGAAAGCCACGAAGGGCAGGGCGGTCAGGGTCAGGGCGACAATCAGCAGGCCGAAGGCGGCGGCGGCGATCAGGCGGGTGATCTGGCCGATCGCCAGCAGGCATTACGCGATCAGCTTAACCGGCAGCAGCAGAACCTGCCCGGCGCAGGCACCCCCGAAGGCGACGCCGCGCGCGAGGCATTGGACCGCGCGGGCGAGGCGATGGATGGTGCCGAAGATGCCTTGCGCCAGGATGATTTTGCTGAAGCGCTGGACCAGCAGAGTCAGGCGATGGAAGCGTTGCGCGAAGGCATGCGCAATTTGAGTGAGCAAATGGCCCAGCAGCAACGCCAGGGTCAGCAGGGCGACAGTCAGGGTCAGGTTGCCAGCCCGACCGAAAACGATCCGCTGGGCCGCCAGCCCGGTGCGCGGGGGCGGATCGGCACCAACGAAGATCTGTTGCAGGGCGAAGACGTCTATCGGCGCGCGCGGGAACTACTGGATGAAATCCGCCGGCGTTCCGGTGAACAATCCCGGCCCGAGGCGGAACTGGATTACCTCAAACGCTTGCTCGACCGGTTCTGACAAAGCGCAGGCCGCAAGCAGCGCCGGTTCACGCGCAAAATCGGCGCGCTGGTTTCACCTGTCGCGGGTGTCCACCGACCTTGTTGGGCAACAATCCCGCCGAATTCACCGCAGTCGACGGTCGCGTCACGCTATAGCAACTGTCGCAACCAGTCTGAAACCCGGTCCATCACACCGTCGATCCCGTCGCGCAGCTGGTTCACGTTGTCGACATAGCGCGCCAGCGGGTCGCGCATGTCCGGGAATTGCTCGGCCAGTAGCGGCGAGTAAATATAGGCCAGAATGGCAAGCGTTGTCGCGATCAGCATGATCGAAAATCCCAGACGGAACCCGCGTTTGTTCTGCCGCACATCGCGGGTGACGACGGCCGCTTCCTGCCTTGGGTCGCGCTCTGTGTCCGATCGCAGGGTCGAGTTGATCTCTTCAACATTCGGCAGGCGTTCACCGGCTGATTTCGCTGGCCTGGCCAGGGCCGCTGTCGCTGCGGGGGCAAGGTCAACCTCGTCATCCAGACTGGCCGCGATATCGCCTTGCCTGGCGTCGCTGCGTTTGAAATCGCTTTCTTCCAGATCGTCGAGGCCCAGATCCGGCTGGCTGGTCAATGGCCGGAGGTCTGCCGCCCGTGCCTTGCGTTCAAGCGCGGCTTCTTCTTCGAGGATCTTACGGACATTCGGGTCCAGACTGCGCCGGTCCGGCGTCAGAAGCGTGTCGGGCGCGGGGATGGCCGTGACCTCATCCGCGTCGATATCGCTGTCCTCGGCGACTTCGGGCACGGGTGGCGCGGTTGCTTCGGCGGATCCGGAGTGTTCCGACCTCAGCGCATCCAGCGTGACGGCCCCGTCACCGGGCGCGCCTTCGGCGTCCTGGAACCAGCCGTGGCCGCAGGCTGCGCATTGCACATCGCGCCCCGGATCCGGGATCATCGCGCTATCGACTTCGTATTCCGCCCCGCAGTTCGGGCACTTTAGTCGCATGTCTGCCCCTTTCGCCTCCCGGTTTGTCCGGGATCACTTGATCGCCTCGGGGCGTTTCTAGCAAGCGGCGGGGCAAAGGCAAAGCGCTATGCGAATCAGCCGCTGCCACATGGCGTTGCAACACCGTGGCCAGTCAGGCAAAAGATACATCGAATGGGGCGAACGCGCGGGGGCCGCAGCCGGTGATTCAGTTGCAGAATGTAAGCTATGGCTACGGCGGGCGTTCGCTGCTGTCGGGGTTGAACCTGGACCTGCCGGCGGAGTCGTTTCATTTCCTGACCGGCCCGTCGGGATCGGGCAAGACCACGATCCTGAAGCTGTGCTACCTCGACCTGCGCCCGGATGAGGGGCATATCACGCTGTTTGATCAGGACGCGGGATCGTTGAACCGCGACGATATCGCCGCGTTGCGCCGCCGCGTGGGGGTGGTGCATCAGAATTGCGAATTCCTCGACCATCTGACCTTGCAGGCGAATATTGCCCTGCCGGTAACGGCGACCGGCAGTGGCACGGCGTCGTCCGAAAACGACCTGAAAGAGCTGATGGTCTGGGTCGGCCTGTCGGATCGTGCGGATGCAATGCCTCCGGAACTGTCTGGCGGTGAACGCCAGCGTGGCGCCCTTGCGCGCGCGGTGATTGTGGCCCCCGATGTGGTGCTGGCGGATGAGCCCACCGGCAATGTCGACTGGGAGATGTCATTGCGCCTGCTGCGTTTGCTGATCGAGTTGAACAAGATGGGCAAGACGATCCTGATCGCCACCCATGATCTGAACCTGATCCGGGCCGCGAAGACGCAGGTTGCCGCGCGCGTGCTGCGCATCCGCGACGGCGGCGTCCATGCGGCGGGGGCAGACCTATGAGCGGCGAGGCCAAATCCGACGCGCCTGAAACGGATGATGCCGACGGTATCGAAGGGGCACCAGCCGACGCCACGACACCCCCGTCGATGGGCGGGGCGTTGCGCGGGAAGTTGAGTTTCGAGGCATTGAACAAGATTCACATGCCGCGATTCCCGCTAACCTCGCTAGTGCCGGACCGGCGCGCGCAGCATGTGGTGCCGCGCAAGGGGATGACCGCACGGCTGACGGTTTTTGCCGCCGCGACCATGGCGTTTCTGGCGATATTCGCGATGGCGCTGTCGCTTGCGTCGGGGCGGATGGCGGATCGCTGGGGCGCGGAACTGGCGCGCACGGCCACGGTGCGCATATCGGCCCCGGCCGAATTCCAGGTAGCCCAGACCGAGGCTGTGCTGACCGCGCTTTCGCAAACCCCTGGCATCGCCTCGGCGCGTGCGCTTGAAGAATCGGAAAGCCTGGCCCTGTTGGAACCATGGCTGGGAAGCGGGCTGGACCCGGAAACCCTGCCGGTGCCGCAACTGATCGAGATCATCGAAGATCGCTCGGGCTATGACGAAGACGGGTTGCGCCTGCGGCTTGCCGCCGAAGCGCCCGATGCCATTCTGGACAATCACAGTGCCTGGCGACAGCCGCTTGTCAGCGCGGCCTGGCGGTTGCGCACCATCGGGCTGACGGCCGTGACCCTTATCGCGCTGACCATGGTGGCGATCATCGTGCTGGCCGCCAATGCGGCCCTGTCCGCGAATGCGCAGGTGATCCGGGTTCTGCGTCTGGTTGGCGCGCGTGATGCCTTCATCGCAGGGGCCTTTGTGCGCCGCTTTACTTGGCGTGCATTGATCGGCGCAGGCGTTGGCAGTCTGGCTGGCACCATCGCGGTGGCCCTGATGCCGGCCACCGATTCGGCGGGCGGCTTCCTGACCGGGTTGCGATTTCAGGGATGGGAATGGCTGTTGCCGCTTGCGATCCCGCTGTTGGCGGCGGCGATTTCCTTCGCCGCGACCCGCGCTGCGGCGCTTCAAGCGCTTCGGTCGCTGCCATGACAGAACTTTCGGGCGTCGCCTATGGTGTTCAGTGGCTCCGCTCGGTCCTGTTCATCGGACAGATGTATGTGGCAATGCTGATCTGTGCGGTTATCTGGTTCATCCCGGCGCTGTTCTCGCGCGAGTACGCCTACAGTGCGGTACACGCATACTGCCGCTGGGTTCGGTTTTCGGCGCGGGTGATCTGTGGCCTGCGCTCGGAAATTCGCGGCCCGGTTCCCACGGGCGAGGTGATAATTGCCGCCAAACATCAGAGCTTTTTTGACATCATCATGATTATCAGCGCGGTGCCGCGTCCGCGTTTCATCATGAAAAGTATCCTGAGATGGGCGCCGTTGCTGGGTTGGTATGCGCTGCGCATCGGCTGCATTCCGGTGGATCGCGGCAAACGGGGCAAGGCCATCAAACAAATGGTGGACGGGGTCAGAAACAGCCCGGACCCCGGACAGCTGATAATCTATCCGCAGGGCACCCGGGTCGCGCCGGGCAAATCGCTTCCCTACAAGGTTGGCCCGGCGGTTCTGTACGATCAACTGGCGCAGCCTTGTATCCCGGCGGCTGCGAATGTCGGCGTGTTCTGGCCGCGCCACGGGTTTTATCGCCGTCCCGGTCTTGCCGTGGTCGAATTCCTTGACCCGATTGCCCCGGGAATGAAGCAGCGGCCATTTCTGGCGCGATTGGAATCCGAAGTCGAAGCGGCCTCGGACAGGTTGATGGCCGAAGCTGGCTTCCCGGTGATTGACCAAAAGGCAGAGCAGCATGGCTGACGTAGAGTATCTGACCGACATCGCCGCGCTGGAGGCGCATTATGGCACCGCCCAGGCCCCGTCGCTGCGCAAGGTGGCCGACCGGCTGACGCCTGAATATCGCGCCTGGATCGCGGCCTCGCGCTTTGTCGTGCTCAGCACTGTCGGTCCGGAAGGCACCGATGGAACCCCGCGCGGCGATGACGGGCCAGTGGTGATCGAGCTGGACCCGCAGACATTGGCCCTGCCCGACTGGAACGGCAACAACCGCATCGATTCGCTGCGCAACATCGTGCGCGACGGGCGGGTGTCACTGATGTTCATGGTGCCGGGATCAAGCAACGTCGTGCGGGTGAATGGCACGGCCCGGATCACCGCGGACGAACCGTTGCGTCAGCGATTCGCCCGCAATGGCAACCTGCCGCGCACCGTCGCAGTGATCCGCGTGTCCGAGGTGTACTTTCAATGTTCGCGCGCGCTGATGCGTTCAGGCATGTGGGCCCGTGGTGACAAAAGTGAGGGGCTGCCAACGCCGGGTCAGATGTTGGCTGCAATGACAGACGGAGAGGTCGGCGGCCCGGACTATGACCGCGCCTGGCCGGAACGCGCCGAATCCTCGATGTGGTGAAGATGCGGCGCGACGGTCCGGATCTGACGAATCGCCGCTCCTAAAGCGTTTCGGCTTGAACCTGAATCGCGAGGGATTCCCTTGAGACCTGATCTGTGATTCATCCTGTTTGGGAGGATGGATCATGTCAGCACCTTTGCCATCTGCGCTTCGGATACGGTTTCAGAGATACATTGAAGAAGGGTTGAGCGGGCGCGCGGCGGCGTTGCGGTTGAAGCTGTCGCCTGCCACAGGCGCGCGGTGGGCGCGTCAGGTGAGGATGAAGGGTCATGCGGAACCTGCCCGGCAGGGACCGCCGCGCGGCAAGGGAAAGCTGGCTCCGCATCGGGAATTCTTTGAGGAGTTGATCGCACAAGACCCTGACATCACGCTCTTTGAGTTGCGTAATGCGCTGGCCGATGCAGAGGGTGTGCGGGTGCATCACTCCTCCATCGCCAACCTTCTGTCCCGGCTCGGCTTCACGTACAAAAAAGTCGCTGGTCGCAACCGAGCGCCGCCGCGCCAAGGTAAGGCAGCAACGGGCCGACTGGTTCAGATACCGCTCGCCAGCCATTGCGACCTTTCCTGAGCGCGTTGTCTTTATTGACGAAACCGCAGTGAAGACAAACCTCACGCGCCTACGCGGCAGAGCCAAGCGCGGTAAGCGCCTGACGATGGATGCGCCCTTCGGAAGCTGGGGAACCCAAACCTTGATCGCGGGCCTGACCCAAGGCGCGCTGATCGCACCTTGGGTCATCAAGGGAGCGATAGATGGCCCCGCCTTCGCGGCCTACATCCGCGAAGTGCTGGTCCCCGAGATCAACCCCGGCACTGTCGTCATTCTCGACAACCTGGCAACCCACCGGAATAAGGAGGCGACGCAGGCTTTACGCAATCACGGCTGCTGGTTCCTTTACCTGCCACCGTACTCGCCCGACCTGAATCCCATCGAGCAGGCCTTCTCTAAACTGAAAGCCCATTTGCGACGGATCGGGGCCAGGTCCTTTACCCAGGTCTTCGAAGCAATCGGAGCAATCTGCGATCTCTACGACCCAGTAGAATGCTGGAACTACTTTAAGGCCGCCGGATATGTCTCAGGTTAATGTCGAAACGCTTTAGCGCGTGGATTGCTGATTCGAACGCCCTGGCGGCCTGGCGATATCCATGTGCTGCGCCTGCGATTCTGCCGATTTTTCGCACCCTGATCGGATCTGGCCTGATGGACGCAGGAAATGACTCGATTCACACCCCGATTTCCTTTGTGCGTTCAGCGTCGTTTCAAACAGGGGTTGAAAAATGGTTCAAAAATACTTTGAGAGCACCGAAAATATAACCTATTGAATTAAAACAGTAATTGTCGAAATTCCTACCGCCGATATCCGATAACACGGCCGATCTTACCCGGCGTCATCCAATAGCTTACGTCACGTCATTTCATAGCATTCCGGCGTTATTGCCTGACATGGCAGGCCGCGGCCAGGTTGGGTCATCGGCACAGCAACCCCGCACCGCCGAACATCGTAACCCGTAACCTGCATACCCAAAGGATAGTGACCATGACCTTCACCAAACCATTCAAGACTGCCGCCCTTGCCCTGATGATCACGCTGCCTGCTGCTTCGGCCATGGCTGCTGGTAATAACGCATCGCTCAGCCAGTGGGGCTTTGGTAACGCCCTTGGCGGCGGCCAGTTCGGCAACGACAACACGGTTGTTGTTGGTCAGGCTGGTCTGGCGAACAACGCTGATGTTGCCCAGCACGGCGACTGCAACCTGGCCGGTGTTGCCCAGATCGGCAGCTTCAACAACGCTGTGGCCAGCCAGGACGGCGACTGCAACGCGGTTGGCATCATCCAGGTCGGCAACGGCAACAGCGCCGAATCCCACCAGATGGGCGCCGGCAACGTGTCGGTCTTCATCCAGAACTGATCCCGCCCCGTGCCGGGGGTGTCCCTCCCCCGCCTCCGGCACATCCCAAATTCCCGCTTATCAGGAGCCCCCGCCATGGCCTTTCCCCGCACATTCCTTCCGGTTGCTGCCCTGTCAGCGGCGGCCGCCTGCACCGCCGCCGTATCGGCCAGCCACCCGACCACCAACGTAACAACGGTCGCCAACGCACCGGTCTGCCAGATTGCCGTCGCCAAACAGGGCCGCAGCGTCAACCTTCAGGCGTTGGTCCATGCCGACACCGACATGCGCGGCAGCTATCGCTTCAGCGTCGCCAAATCCGGTGGCGGTGGGCGCGCCATGATCAACCAGGGCGGCAACTTCGCCGTCGCCGCGGGCGAAACCCGCACCCTGGGCCAGACCACGCTGGGCGGAAGCTCTGCCAGCTATGACGCGACCCTGACCATCGATGTCGGCGGGCAGACCTACACCTGCTCCAGCGACGATCCCACGACCGACCTTTGATCCCAACCCCTCTGCCAAGGAGATATTCCCATGACCAAGTTCCGCACCATCCCCGCCGCCCTCGTCACCGCAACCCTTTTGGCCACCACCGGTTTCGCGGCCCCTGCCGTCGCCGGTGGTCAGATCAGCATCGCGATTGAACCTAAGAACGAAGAAGAACGTCAGGCCATGCGCTTTGGCCTTGGCCTCTATGCCTTTGCCAAGGCGATCGAGAGTGACGCCTATATCGAGCAGAACGGCAACGGCAACGCTGCCGGTATCGCCCAGTCCGGCAACGGCAGCTTCGGCGTCATCGAACAGGACGGCGACGGCCACACCGCGACGCTGAACCAGCAAGGCGACAACCAGGCATTCGGCATTTTCCAGATCGGTGAAGGCGCCGAGGGCCACGTTGATCAGCAGATCGATGGCGATACCGGTCTGCTGCTTCAGATCGGTTTCTGACGACCCCACGACCACGGCAGACGCGTCCTCCCTGTCCTGTGCATCCCTGCCTGCCGTGCTGGCCCTCCGGATTTCCTGCCCCGGAGGGCCATTTTTTTTGCTGCACCCAGATCGGCTGTAGAGTTTGGATATGCCTTATTTTTTTAGGTCTTATTACATTACTTAGCCGTATTGCTAAGTAAAGATTTCCGATGTACCACACCATATGTCCGACCCCTTGAACAAAACCTTCCACGCCCTCGCCGACCCCACCCGCCGCGCGATCCTGGACCGCCTGTCGCACGGCCCAATGCCGGTCACCAGCTTGTCTCACCCGTTCAAAATGGCCCTGCCGAGTTTCATGAAGCACCTGAGTGTGCTGGAGAATGCCGGATTGATCGAGACACGGAAGGAGGGTCGGAAGCGCTGGAGCGCGTTGTCGGTCGAGGGGTTTGGGGTTGGCGCGGATTGGTTGGCGGAGGCGCGGGAGGTTTGGGGGGCGCGGTTGGCGCGGTATGCAGAGATGGTGGAGGAGGAATGAGGACCCTGCGGGAATGCGAAGCCTTTCCCACTGCGGGACGACCCCCCTAGGAATCAGTCTTTAGAAAGCGGCAGAACGCTTCAAAATATACGTCCCAAGTCGGGTGACCCAAAAGTGGGAGGTGATTTGCGGTCTCAAGGACCAGAAGCTCTGCGTTTGGAATTCCAGCGGCCAATTTCTTGGCCTCACTTAACGGATGGACCGCATCCTTGCGTCCGTGGACAACGAGTGTGGGACATTGCACCTTGGAAAGCACAGGCAGGATAGAATAATTGTTCACGGCATCGCGCAGCATTGTCATGGCTTCGGTCGTACCGCTTGCCCGCATCATTTTTGCCATTTCACCGACAACTGGAAACGGACCTTCCGGTGTATAGGCCAGCATGAAAGCGCGCGCGAAATAGTCTTCTTCTGATTCCCAGCTTTCGCGGATCATGGCCCGCAATATGTCCGGTTCTTCAGATTGTGACCGGCGGGTTCGCCCTTCTGCGTAGCCGCCAAGCAGAACCATCTTGCTTACTCTTTCCGGGTATTTTGCCGCGAATTGGATTGCCTCAAAGCAAGCGCCGGATTCACTGTAAATTGCAAACCTGTCCCATCCCGCTGCGTCGGCCACAGCGCGGCAATCGTCTGCATCACGTTCGCAATCGACATTATCAATGTCGCGATCCGACATTCCAAATCCAAAGCCGTCATAGCGCAACAGTTCAAATTCGGCAGAATTCGTTTCTATGATCCCGCGCAGCCCCGGCAGTTCCCATTCCATGCCAATATCCGCTGGCGTGGCAGGAACCCTCAGTAATCGGGGGCCGTTTCCGGTGATCGTATATGCCAATGATTTGCCCCCATCGCTACTCGCGTAGCGGACCTGCGGAGTTGGGGCGGCCTCGGGCGTCAATTCAATTGTATTCTTAATTTCGGCAACAAACTGCAACCCGCGCCGCTGCACAGTACGAATGATGGATTGCAATTTTCCGTCGTCGCCAACGGCCTTTCTCATCGCTGCAATCCGCGCACTGATTGCGGATTCTGATACAATGCGCCCGCCCCAAACCGCGTCAATGATTTCGTCCCGCGTCACCACCCGGTCGGCATTTTCAGCAAGAAGGTGCAGCAAATCGAAGACCTGAGGCTCAACCGGGACAGGTGTATCGTTGCGAAATAACGCGCGTTTGTCCGTGTCCAGCCTGCAGTCAGAAAACCTGTAAATCATGGACCCAGTTGATCGGAAAACCGATAGGTCGGCAAGCGCGGGCAAACTCTAAGGGGAAACACAGGGATTTCTAAGGATGGTCTGAAAGACAGCCAATTATTTGCCGGTCAGTATGGGTGCATCACGAAAGGATCAAGCTGATGATGCCACCAATTGATACCGCGCTTTTGAAACACGTCGAAGGTCGCCACCCAGCCATTCTCCAAGCAAGACGCGAGGCAATCAAGTCGGCAAGAGAGCGGAGACGTAAACGCATCCAAACGATTGTGGCGGGCTTACTCGGGGTCCCCCTGCGGATGGTGAATACGTCAGGTAGAAATAAACTTGGCTCCTTCGAGCATTCCAGTATTCGATAATGTGCAGGTTACTGGGATAGTGAATGTCGCCAATGGTTCCGAGCGACCAACCAGAGGATTGAGCCCCCCTAAGCCGCCAGCCCCTTCGTCCCGATATTCAAGTACTTCTCACGCCGATCCTTGATCAGTGCCTCGGGCGTTTTCTTCGACAATTCCGCGATCATCGCCTCAATCGCTTTGCCGACGCCGTCGATCGCTTCATACCGGCCGCGTTGGGCGCCGCCGACCGGCTCGGCGATGATCCGGTCAATGACGCCCAGCGATTTCAGATCCTGCGCGGTCAGGCGCAGCGCTTCCGCAGCCTCGCGCATTTTCTCGGCGTCTTTCCACAGGATCGAGGCGCACCCTTCGGGGCTGATTACCGAATAGATCGAGTGTTCCAGCATCGCGACCCGGTTGGCCGTCGCGAAGGCCACCGCACCGCCAGAACCACCTTCGCCGATGATTACGCTGACCAGCGGCACGCCGACCTCCAGGCATTTCATTGTGGAGCGTGCAATCGCTTCGGACTGGCCGCGTTCTTCGGCCCCCTTGCCGGGATAAGCGCCGGGCGTGTCGATCAGCGTGACGATGGGCATGCCGAAACGGCCCGCCAGATCCATCAGGCGGATTGCCTTGCGATACCCTTCGGGGCGGGCCATGCCGAAATTGCGTTCAATCCGCGATTTGGTGTCGTTGCCCTTTTCATGCCCGATCACCATCACCGCGCGCCCGTCCAGCCGGGCAATGCCGCCCATCACCGCGTGGTCATCGGCAAAGTTCCGGTCGCCTGCCAGCGGTGTGTAATCGGTGAACAGCCGGGCGATATAGTCTTTGCAATGGGGCCGGTCCGGGTGCCGCGCCACCTGGCATTTCTGCCAGGGCGTCAGATCCTTATAGAGGTCTTTGAGCATCGTCGCCGATTTCTTGTCCAGCGCGGCGGCCTCTTTTTCCACGTTCACGGCTTCGGACTTTTCGGCCATAGCGCGCAGTTCATCGGCTTTGCCTTCGATCTCGGCCAGGTCTCGTTCGAACTCAAGATAATGGGTCATGTGCGCCTCCGGGTTACCGGGCTAGGTATAGGAGGTGTGACGCAGGGGGTGCAACAGGTCAGCGGGTGCAGGCGCGAGGCAAGGTTGTCGTTGGCGATGAAAATGGCTAATTTTGTTGAAAAACTCCTGCTTGATCGAGGGCTATGGCGCTGATTCAATCCTCTCAACAAGCGGGAGGATCAGCCATGATGGGACCGAGGCAGGAAGCACAGGCGGCGCTGTTCTATGAGTTCTCGCTGGAAGACCATGTCCCGCAAGATCACCTGCTGCGATCGATTGATCGTTTCGTCGATCTGAGCAGCATCCGCGCCCATCTTGCCGATTTCTACAGCCACACCGGTCGTCCTTCGATCGATCCTGAACTGCTGATCCGGATGCTGATCGTCGGTTACTGCTTCGGCATCCGGTCCGAGCGGCGGCTCTGTGAAGAGGTACACTTGAACCTCGCGTACAGGTGGTTTTGTCGGCTCGACCTGGCCGATCGGGTGCCGGATCACTCGACCTTTTCAAAGAACCGGCATGGTCGGTTCCGCGAGAGTGAGCTGCTGCGCCATCTCTTCGAGAC
Source organism: Paracoccaceae bacterium (assembly GCA_012103375.1). NCBI lineage: Bacteria > Pseudomonadati > Pseudomonadota > Alphaproteobacteria > Rhodobacterales > Paracoccaceae > Paracoccaceae bacterium. Next base: position 3,291,094 of record WLWX01000001.1, on the reverse strand, counting down.
CACGGTCGCGCGATGCATCGCCGAAGGTCTCGTCAGCGGTCAGCGCCTGGCCGTCGATGCCAGCTTGATCGAGGCGGATGCCAACAAGCAGTACTCTGCGCCAAAGGAAGAATGGGACATTGCGCGGATCGATGCAGACGCTGCACCCCGCGCGGTCCGCGAGTATCTCGACACTCTGGATGAGGCCGCATTCGGAGCAGCGACACCGGTCGAGCCAAAGTTCACGTCCTATTCCGACCCAGCCAGCCAGTGGACGGCGGCGCGTAAGGGTCCCGCATTTTTTGCCTACTCCGACAACTATCTCATCGATACCGATCATGGTGTCATCGTCGACGTGGAAGCGACACGGTCGATCCGTCAAGCCGAGGTGGGGTCAACCAAGACGATGCTGAAGCGGGCCAAAGAGCGCTTCGATCTTCATCCCGAACGGCTGATCGCCGACACCGCCTACGGATCGGGACCCATGCTCGGATGGCTGGTGGGTGAAAAGATCGCACCGCACATCCCGGTCTTCGACAAAGCCGGGCGCACCGATGGCACCTGGTCCCGAGCTGACTTCGAATGGGATGCCGAGAACAATCAATACATCTGCCCGGAAGGCGAGGCTCTGAAGCAGTTCCGCCGAAACTACTCCGACCCCAATCGCGGCCCAACCGGCAAGGGCGTGGCCAAGTACCAAGCGCTGAAGCACACCTGCCAATCCTGTCCTTCCAAGCCGAAGTGCTGCCCGAATGCCGACGCCCGTAAGATCACCCGTGAGGAACATGAGGACGCTCGCGACATCGCCCGCGCAATCGCCAAAACGCCGCAATACAAGATCTCGGTGAAGCTCCGGAAGAAGGTCGAAATGCTCTTTGCCCACCTCAAGCGCATTCTCGGCCTGGGACGGCTCCGATTACGTGGACCATGCGGCGCAAATGACGAATTCCTGCTCGCCGCCACTGCCCAAAACCTTCGCAAACTGGCAAAGATCTTTCCTGCACCGCAGCAAACGCGCAAAGCCTGATCAGAAAGGCGCTCGCGCTATGTTCAAATCGCTACTTTCTGCGCCCGCAACACGTTGTTTTTCCACAGAATCGGCCAAAACCAACAACGCGCAAGCCATGCCCGAGGCGGGCCAAACCTATGCCCCCATCCCCCGCGCCAGCCAGATCAGCAGCACGCCGCCCGCCAGTGCTGCCAGGCCCAGCATACGCCGGGTTTCCGGCGGGATCGACAGCAGGAACTGCAACGCTTCCTCCAAACGACGCGGGGCCAGTGCAAGCACCAGCCCCTCGAACGCAAGCACCAGACCGGCACCCAGTAACAGCGTTGCCATTATTCGGATGCGCGCCCAGTTGGATTGTCGGATTTGAGGTATTCGAAGAATTCCCCATTGGGCGAGATGACCATCGTCGAGTTATCCGCCCCCAAAGCAGCCTGATAGGCCGCGAGGGAACGATAGAACTCGAAGAACTCCGGATCGGCGCCAAAGGCTTCGGCAAAGACCGCATTTCGGCGCGCATCAGCTTCACCACGGGCAATCTCGGCCTCTCGACCCGCATCCGAGACCAACTCGACCACGGTGCGGTCCGCCAATGCCCGAACCCGTTGCGCGGCTTCTTCGCCTCGGGCGCGTTCGTCGGCGGCTTCGCGTTCCCGTTCAGCGCGCATTCTTTCAAACGTCGCTGCAAGGTTCTGTTCCGGCAGGTTCGTCTGCTTCAGCCGCACATCCACCACGTCCAGGCCAAGCGAGGCCGCTTCGGCGTCTGCACTAGTGCGGATCCGATTCATCAGCGAGGCACGCTCGGACGACAGGATGGTGTTCGACGTCACACCTTCCGAACCCAGCACCGCCCGAATCTCGTTGATCAAAATTCGGTCAAGGCGGTCTTCGGCCAGCGGAATGCCACCGGGGCCAACCGCCTGTCGAAACTGCACAGCGTCCGCGATCCGATAGCGCGCGAAGGCATCAACCACCAACCGGCGGTCGTCCGAAGGCGTCACCTCGATCGCGGCGGTGTCCAGCGACAGGATACGGTCGTCATAGCGCACGACCTCCTGAATCAGCGGAATTTTGAATGCCAGTCCCGGATCTTCCTTGACCCGCTTGATCTGACCAAATTGCAGGACCAGCGCCTTTTCACGCTCGTCCACGATGAAAATCGACGACATCAGCGCGATTATTGCGACGAAGACGACGGCGATGAGTACGGTAAGTCTGGTCATCAGTTCGACCCCTCTGTCTGGCGACGCAATTCATTGAGCGGCAGGTAAGGGACAACCCCCTGATCGCCGCCCGCCCCTTCGTCGAGGATCACCTTGTCGACACGTCCCAGCACCTCTTCAATGGTTTCCAGATACAGACGCTTGCGCGTCACCTCTGGGGCTTTGACGTATTCTTCCAGGACGGCCGTGAAACGGCTCGCCTCACCTTCGGCTTCGTTCACCACGCGGGCGCGGTAACCTTCAGCCTCTTCCAGAACCTGCGCCGCTTCACCGCGTGCACCGGCAAGGACCCGGTTGGCATAGGCGTCCGCCTGACGTTCCAGCCGGTCACGTTCCTGTTCTGCGGCCTGCACATCGCGGAATGCGTCAATCACCTCGCGCGGCGGGTCGGCTTTGTTGAGGTTCACCCGGACGATGTTGATACCCGACTCGTAACTGTCGAGTGTCGCCTGAATCAGTTCTTCGGCACGTTGGGCCGTCGCACCACGATCCCGGTTCAGAAGCGGCGCAAGCTCACTTCCGGCCACAATCTCGCGCATGGCGGATTCCGACACGGCGCGCACCGTCTGCGGACCGTCCGACAGGTTGAACAGGAAGGCGGCGGGATCGTTGATATTCCAGACCACCTGGAAATCAATGTCGAGGATGTTTTCATCCGTCGTCAGCATCAGCCCGTCACCACCCGATGACCCGCTGCGGCCCAACCCGATATCTTCAGATCGTTCCCGGGTTACGGCAATGACTTCGGCCTTGACCACTGGCCAGGGCGCAAAGTTCAGGCCCGGATTACCAACGGACGAGAATTCCCCAAGGAACAGCTCAACGGATTGCTCTTCCGGTTTCACAGAATAAAATGAGGTGAACAGCCACATTCCGGCAGCCACCAATCCGGCGATCACCAATGTGCCGCGTCCGATGGCCGGACCACCGCCGCCGCCACCGCCGCCAGTGCCATTGCTGCGGCCACCACCGCCGCGACCGCCCATCAGGACGCGCAGCTGTTCCTGCCCTTTTTTGACGATCTCGTCGATTTCAGGGATTTGCGCGCCGCCTGCAGGGCGTCGCCCGCCGCCACGCCCGTCGTCATCGTCGCCGCCGCCACCGTTCTGGCCGCCACCCCCCCAGGGTCCGCCGTTGTTACCTGCCATGGGTACTGTATCCCTTTGGTTTGCGTTTCATGTTCTAAATGCGCTTTCGCGCCCGAATATCAAGCCGTTCCTTCGGAGGTTCGCACCGGATGCGCCATTGTGACCAGTTCTTCGGACACGGTCGGATGCACCGCAACGGTACGGTCAAAGTCTTCCTTCGTCAGGACATTCTTCACTGCGATCCCGGCCAGCTGGATCAACTCGCCCGCATTTGGCGCGATGATGTGGCAGCCGAGCACGCGGCGTGTTTCACTATCTACGATCAGCTTTAGCAGCACTTTGCCGTCACGTCCTGCAAAGGCTTCCTGCATTGGGCGGAAAGAGGTGCAATAAACCTCGATCTTATGCGCCTCACGGGCGTCTTCTTCGGTCATGCCGACGCTGCCATATTCGGGCTGCGTAAAGATTGCCGCCGCCACCAGGTCGTGATCGGCCTTGCGTTTCTGACCGCCGAACATCGTGTCGGCAAAAGCATGCCCTTCGCGGATCGCGACCGGCGTAAGATTGATGCGGTCCGTCACGTCACCAACGGCGAAGATCGACGGAACCGAGGTTTGCGAATAGGCATCAACCTCGATCTGGCCGCGACGGCCAAGCGTCACGCCGACCTCTTCCAGCCCCAGACCCTTGGTATTCGGATTGCGCCCGGTGGCATAGATCACCCGATCATAGGTCTGATCGTGCCCGGTGGTCGACGTGACCTGGATCCCGTTATCGCCCTGCCGCATCCGCACAACATCCGCGCCCACGTGCAGATCAACCCCGCTGTCGCGGATCAGTTCGGCCAGATGGCCGCGCGATTCTTCGTCAAAGCCGCGCAGGATCTGCGCGCCACGATAGAATTGCGTCACCTCAACGCCCAGACCATTTAGAATGCAGGCGAATTCGCAGGCGATATAGCCGCCGCCGACAATCAGCACCGATTTCGGCAAGGCCTCCATCAGGAAGATGTCGTTTGAAACCCAGGCCAATTCGTGCCCGTCCAGGGTGTCGGGCACAAAGGGCGACCCACCCGTGGCGACCAGAATGTGTTTGGCCGATTTGACGGTGCCATCGGCCAGCTTGACCTCATGCGGTCCTGCCACGGTAGCGCGGGTGTCGAACACCTCGACACCGGCATTGGCCAGCGTGTTGCGATATGCCGCTTCAAGCCGATCCAGCTCGGCCAGCAGCTTGGGGCGAAACCGATCCCAGGAAAACGTCGCATCCCCGAAATCCCAGCCATATTCGCGCGCATCCGCCCCCATCCGCGCATAGCCCGAGGCGAAGACCATCAGCTTCTTGGGAACGCAGCCCCGGATCACGCAGGTGCCGCCCATGCGGTATTCTTCGGCCAGCGCGACCTTCGCACCATGCTGCCCCGAGGCGATCCGCGCCGCACGCACGCCGCCCGAGCCGCCGCCAATTACGAACAGATCATAGTCAAACGCAGGCATTCGGGTAACTCCAGTTGGGCAGGCCGCAACCTTTTTGCACAAGTGCCGTCCAAGGCAAAGGGCGCATTCAGGACGCGGGTTCACCAATCTGTCAAAATCACAGATCCGCAAAGATGTTCTGAGCGCCCGCCACGTCGAGGCGGCTTTCCTCGCGCGTGCCCTCATTGATGTCGCGGGTTTCAACCCGCCCATCGCCGTGCCCCACGACGACGACATCGCAAATGTCGATGAACAGCCCGTTTTCGACGATCCCCGGTATCTGGTTCAGCACCAGGGACATCTGGCGCGGATTGCCAATACGTTTCAGATGCAGGTCGAGGATGTGATTGCCCTCATCCGTTACATAGGGCGCGTCGCCATTCATCCGCTGCGTGCAATCACGCCCCAGCACGTCCATATTGACCAGCGTTTCTTCCAGCAGCGCCTTTGTCGTCTGCCAGCCGAACGGAATCACCTCTACCGGCAGCGGGAAGGCCCCCAGCGTTTCGACTTCTTTGCTGACATCGGTGATCACGATCATCCGATCACTGGCCGTGGCCACGATTTTTTCCTGCAACAACGCCCCGCCGCCGCCTTTGATCAGGTTCAATTCCCGATCAAACTCGTCCGCGCCGTCAATCGTCAGATCCAACCACTTCGCATCGTCCAGCGATATCACGTTGATCCCGACCTGGCGCGCCAATTCCGCCGTGCGGGTCGAGGTTGGCACGCCGGATATTTTCAGCCCCTCGCGCTTGACCCGCTCGCCCAGGCAGCGAACCATCCAGGCAGCGGTCGATCCGGTGCCAAGCCCGACGCGCATACCGTTTTCGACAAATTCACAGGCCCGGCTGGCCGCAACGAACTTGGCAGTGTCGATTGGATTAAGGTCGCCAGTCATTCGGTGGTCCCCCTGCTGTGTCAGGGGCGTTATAAAAGGATCAGCCGAAGGGTGCGAGGGGCCAATTGACCCGACAGGGGCACGACCCGTATCGCAGTGGACAGGGATCACAAAGGGGGACGAGGACAATGCTGGAATTCGACGCCGACACGACGGCTTTGCTTGAGGATGCGTATCAGGGTGCGGATTTCGCGCGCCGCCGACGCGCCAGCTTCGATGTCTTGGACCCGGTCGCCGGCGAAACGATCCTGGATATCGGCAGTGGGCCGGGCCATCTGTTGCTGGACATCGCGCGCGCCGTCGGCCCAAAGGGTCGGGCAATCGGCGTCGATCCAAGCGCGCCGATGCGCGCCGCCGCACAGCGCATGACCGAAGGACGCGCGAATATCGAGATGTTCGAAGCCGTCGCTTTGGATCTGCCGTTTGATGACGGAACGATTGACAAGGCAGTTTCGGTGCAGGTGTTCGAGTACCTCGACGATTTGCCCGCCGCTTTACGCGAATCAGCGCGTGCCATTCGGCCCGGCGGGCGTCTGGTCGTTTCGGACATGCACTTCGACACATTCGCATGGTCCAGCGACGAACCTGCGCGCATGAACCGGATGATGCGCGCCTGGGATCACCATCTGGTGCACAAAGCCTTGCCCGCTGACCTGCCGCGACTTGGTCGCGCTGCCGGATTCGAGGTCGAGCGAATCCTGCCAGTGACATTCGTTGATCATAAGATGCGCCCCGGCGGTTTGGCCTGGATGATGCTAACCCTGATGGAACGTTACGCGATCGCAAACGATCTTCTTCCCATGGCCGAGGCAAAAGCCTGGGCAGCTGAGCAATCTTCGCGCGCCGCAGAGGGGCGGTTTTATTTCGCAATCACCCATATCGTGACGGCACTTCGTCGCATCTGAAGGCGCGCAGATGTGCGTCGCGTGGCTTACGAAAAGTTTGAAGTCGTGCTACGGGCACTCACGCCGTCGTCTGCGGATTAAGTGCAAAAGGGTGAACGCCAATGTTCCTTTCCGTATTCGATATGTTCAAGGTCGGCGTCGGCCCCTCCTCGTCGCATACCATGGGGCCGATGGTCGCTGCGGCGCGGTTCCTTGATCATCTTCGCGGCCTGCCGTTCACACCCGCTGGCCTTCGGGCCAGCCTGCATGGCTCACTCGCCTTCACCGGGGTCGGGCATGCCACGGACCGGGCCGTGATCCTGGGCCTCGCCGGGTTCCTGCCAGACACTTACGACGCTGATCTGGCCGAGGTCACGCTGGCCTCCATCAAAGCCAGCAAGCGGGTCGCGCCGAACGGCCTGCCGCCCCTCGAATTTGACCCCGCCAATCATCTGACCTTCGACTACGACACACCCCTGCCCGGTCACGCCAATGGCATGATCCTGTCGGCAACCGACGCCCAGGGCGATGTGATCACGTCAGAAACCTACTATTCCGTCGGCGGCGGATTCGTTCTGACCGCTGCCGAGCTTGAGGCCGGTGCAGACACCAATGATGGGCCGCCCGTCCCGCACCCCTTCAAGTCCGCCGCCGAAATGCTGGAAATGTGCGCCACTACCGGCAAATCCATCGCCGGGCTGAAACGTGCCAATGAACTCAGCCGGATCAGCACGGCCGAGCTTGACGCCGGCCTCAACCGGATCTGGCAGGTGATGAACGCCTGTATCGACCGTGGCCTGACATCCGGCGGCATTCTGCCCGGAGGGCTCAATGTCCGCCGCCGCGCCAAAGCCATCCACGACACGCTGCAGGCCGAACGTGGCATGAACCTGACCGCGCCCCACACCATCAACGACTGGATGAGTACCTACGCCATGGCGGTGAACGAGGAAAACGCCGCCGGGGGCCAGGTTGTCACCGCCCCCACCAACGGTGCGGCAGGCGTGGTTCCGGCGACGATCCGGTATTGGCTGGATCACGTCCCCGGCGCCGCCCCCTCTGGCGTGCCCGATTTTCTTTTGACCGCCGCCGCCATCGGCGGGCTGGTGAAACACAATGCTTCGATCAGCGGCGCGGAATGCGGCTGCCAGGCCGAGGTTGGCAGCGCCGCAGCCATGGCCGCCGCGGGCCTGTGTGCCGTGATGGGCGGCACCCCGGAACAGGTGGAAAACGCCGCCGAAATCGCACTGGAACACCACCTGGGCATGACCTGCGACCCGGTCAAAGGCCTGGTTCAGGTGCCTTGCATCGAACGCAACGGTCTGGGCGCGATCAAGGCCGTGTCAGCCGCCAGCCTGGCCCTGCGCGGCGACGGCAGCCACCTGGTACCGCTGGATGCCGCCATCGAAACCATGCGCCAGACTGGCGAGGATATGAGCGTGAAATACAAGGAAACCTCGCTCGGCGGATTGGCGGTCAATGTCCCAAACTGCTGAACACCTCTGAAAGCCCCCGACGCGAAAGCCCGGCTTCACCTCAGCCATCATTGACCCAAAAATAGGCGATTGTATACTTAACAAAGCAGGTGCATCATGGTAGGTGACACGAGACAGGCCGGTACTTCAATTGTTCGTGCGTTTGGCGCGCTTCGCGCGAGCCTTCTTTCCTCTGTCGTGCAGATCGACCGGGAGGACGGCTTCTTTGACGTCCAGGTCCCACTTGACCATAAAATTCATCAAGGCGATGCCCGCGTTGTAGATCATAACGGCGTCTTTCTGGAGGACTTCTAGTGATACGAGAACCGGCTTCATTGTGAAGTCGCCTTTTGCTTGCGTCCTAAAGCGTTTCGTCTTGAACCTGAATCGCGAGGGATTCCCTTGAGACCTGATCTGTGATTCATCCTGTTTGGGAGGATGGATCATGTCAGCACCTTTGCCATCTGCGCTTCGGATACGGTTTCAGAGATACATTGAAGAAGGGTTGAGCGGGCGCGCGGCGGCGTTGCGGTTGAAGCTGTCGCCTGCCACAGGCGCGCGGTGGGCGCGTCAGGTGAGGATGAAGGGTCATGCGGAACCTGCCCGGCAGGGACCGCCGCGCGGCAAGGGAAAGCTGGCTCCGCATCGGGAATTCTTTGAGGAGTTGATCGCACAAGACCCTGACATCACGCTCTTTGAGTTGCGTAATGCGCTGGCCGATGCAGAGGGTGTGCGGGTGCATCACTCCTCCATCGCCAACCTTCTGTCCCGGCTCGGCTTCACGTACAAAAAAAGTCGCTGGTCGCAACCGAGCGCCGCCGCGCCAAGGTAAGGCAGCAACGGGCCGACTGGTTCAGATACCGCTCGCCAGCCATTGCGACCTTTCCTGAGCGCGTTGTCTTTATTGACGAAACCGCAGTGAAGACAAACCTCACGCGCCTACGCGGCAGAGCCAAGCGCGGTAAGCGCCTGACGATGGATGCGCCCTTCGGAAGCTGGGGAACCCAAACCTTGATCGCGGGCCTGACCCAAGGCGCGCTGATCGCACCTTGGGTCATCAAGGGAGCGATAGATGGCCCCGCCTTCGCGGCCTACATCCGCGAAGTGCTGGTCCCCGAGATCAACCCCGGCACTGTCGTCATTCTCGACAACCTGGCAACCCACCGGAATAAGGAGGCGACGCAGGCTTTACGCAATCACGGCTGCTGGTTCCTTTACCTGCCACCGTACTCGCCCGACCTGAATCCCATCGAGCAGGCCTTCTCTAAACTGAAAGCCCATTTGCGACGGATCGGGGCCAGGTCCTTTACCCAGGTCTTCGAAGCAATCGGAGCAATCTGCGATCTCTACGACCCAGTAGAATGCTGGAACTACTTTAAGGCCGCCGGATATGTCTCAGGTTAATGTCGAAACGCTTTAATGTAGAAAACACGGCCTGTGTTTTTGTCTGACGCCCACGTGTTGTGGACATAGGTATTCCGCCGCGCGAACGCTTCATTCACGTTGTTCAACAAGTCGTCTAAATCGTTTTGTGCGCTTTCTGAAAGGTCGGATAGTTGAGAGAGTGTTCTTGCGGCACCATCTCGCAGCGGCGCGCTCATATGGGTTGTTAGCGCGGCACCACGGATAGCATCAACACCACTGAGGCAGGCTATCAGTTGCTCAACTATGTTTTCTGTCTGTGCGCTACAGGCCGTGACAAGACCGATGGCAACAAGGTAGTCTTTCGGCAGGTTAAGGGGGTCAAAATCATAGATGGGGAAATCGTTGTCCTTTGAATCCACAGTGAAGAACCTTCTCTCAATGAAGCCGAAGCCCCACAAAGAGGACTCCGGCTCATCTGAGAGTCAATCCGCGTCGGACCAATCGTCCAGTAAGCGGGCAACCAAGTCGCGAAAATCAGGCGAAGACTGAGTTAGTCCGCCGATAGGTCAGGCGTTTGCCTTCTGCCCCGCGCAGGATCGCGTTGGTGCGCATGGTGTCGTCAATCTCGTTGGCCGCGCGGTTGTTGTAGCGGAAATCAAATTCGGCAGCATAGCGGTGCAGGTGTTGCTTGCCGCAGTACTGATAGACACCTTTCATTCCGCGCTTGAAGATGGAGTAGAAGCCCTCGACCGTGTTGGTGTGGACCGTGCCACGCCCGTACTCGCCAGCGCCGTGGTTGACCGTCTGGTGGTCTGAGGCAACGCGGCCCGCCATCAATTTGTACTGGCGATATTCGTCGGTAATCATGCGCGCTTCGCGGGACATGTTCTCTGAAATCACTTCGGCCATTGTGTCAACGCGCAGGTTATCAACCACAACCGATTTGGCCATGCCCCTGTTGCGGTCAACAAGCGTCATCATCTTCATCTTGTGAGCGCCACCGCGCGCCGTTTTAGACTTGGGCTTGCCGGGTTCCTTGCCGATGAATGTCTCATCAATCTCGACTTCGCCGCCACCAACGCCAAACGGGCCGTTGTCGGTGCGCATCGCTTCGCGGATGCGGTGGAACATGAACCAAGCCGTTTTGTAGGTCACACCGATTGAGCGATGCAGTTGGTGCGCGGACATGCCCTTCTTGCTGGACGCCATAAGAAACGTAGCCAGCAACCACTTGTTCAGCGGAACCTTGGAACGCTCAAAAACGGTGCCGACTGTGACCGTGAACTGCTGGCGACAATCACCGCACTGGTAAAGGCCGGGGCGATGTGATTTACCCGCCAGCTTCCGAATCTTCTCAACGCCACCACAGTGCGCGCAGTAGACGCCATCGGGCCAGCGCGCGGCCTCAAGATGTTCGCGGGCTGCGTTTTTGTCGGTGAAGATGGGATCGGTCAGGTTCATGGCTTTAACTCCTTGAACCCAATATAGGAATGGCGGTTTGCTTTGTAAAGTATATAATCGCCCAAAAATATCCCCGCCGGAGGCATTTTTTTGCCCCGGCGGCCCTGGTACGCCCGGCGAATTCCGGTTTCACCGTCCTGACATCTGCCATAGGGTCGTGCGATGACCCTTGATCGCCCGTTTTTGGGCATCCTCCTGATGATCGGTTTCTGCGTGCTGGCCCCGCTGGGCGATGCCACCGCGAAATTCCTTGGCGCGTCCTATACGCTTGGCACGCTGGTTCTGGTCCGCTTTGGCATGCAAACGCTAACCATGGTGCCGCTGGCCCTGCATAGTGAGGGCGGACTGCGCCTGCCGCCGCGTGTCTGGAAGCTCTGCGCCTGGCGTGCGGTGCTGCATATCGCCGGGCTGTGGCTGATGTTCGCTTCGTTCCGCTTCCTGCCGCTGGCTGACGCGGTTGCCATTGCCTTCGTGATGCCCTTCATCATGCTGCTTCTGGGGCGCTACGTGCTGGACGAGGTTGTGGGCGCGCGCCGTCTGGCGGCCTGCGTTGTCGGGTTTCTTGGCACGCTGATGGTGATCCAGCCCAGCTTTGCCTCAGTCGGCGCGGCGGCCCTGCTGCCGCTCGGGGTCGCGGTGGTATTCGCGCTGTTCATGCTGGTGACACGCCAGGTCGTCAAGGCGGCGGATCCGATCACGTTGCAGGCCGCAAGCGGCATCGTCGCCATGATTGTGCTTGTCGCCATCGCGCTGATCGGGCCGCCCCTCGGTTGGGCCGACGCCGCACCGGTTCTGCCTGTCGGGTCGGATTGGGTATGGTTCGCAATCCTTGGTGCCATCGGCACCATCGCACATCTGTTCATGACCTGGAGCCTGCGTTTCGCCCCCTTGGCCACCGTTGCGCCGGTCCAATATGTCGAAATCCCCTTCGCCACCTTCGTCGGATGGATCGTCTTCTCGGACTTTCCAAACGGTCTTGCGCTGGCGGGAATAGCCGTCACCATGGCCGCTGGTCTTTATATTCTGATGCGAGAACGCCGCCTGTCCCTTAGCCCTGCAATGCCTGCACCGCAGCCGCCAGCGCCTGGCGTGGCAGAATAACCAGCATTCCGGGTGCCTCAAATGTCAGTGTGACAGGACCGGTCGCTACGTTCGACACCCCGGTCCGTTCGCCAAGCGAAAAATTCAGCCCTTCGATCGACCAGCGCAGCCCCGTGGCCGATCCCTGAACCGGGGCCATCGGAAACAGCGACACCCGTGTGCCCGGCGGCAGGTCCAGCGCAACGGTGCCGCGCGCCGCGAATACGACATCCTCTGCCCCAAGCAACAGACAACGCGGCGCCCCCGCCGCTGCTATCGCCGCGCAGGCCGCAAGATGGTGATCCAGCCGCCCGCCCAGAAACCCGATCCCCAATACCAACCGGGCCTCAACCACGGCCAGGCATTTTTCAAGATCCGTGGTATTCTGATCGGGCACATGATGCAGCCGGTCTGCCGGAATGACCGCTCGCGCCGCATCCGACAGCGAATCCAGATCGCCGATCACGGCATCGGGAACTTGCCCTTTTGCAACAATCGCATTCGCCCCACCGTCGGCAGCGACAAGAATCGGTGTGAATAGTCCGAGGTCAGAGAAATCATTGTTGCCAATTTCGCCCCCTCCAACCAGGCCTATTGTTTCGAAACCGTGAACAATACCCTGTAAAATGTGGCGATTATCTGGCAATTTGGGTTTCGATCATATTCTGGCCCGGAAAATATCCCGTACAAAACGTAGTTTCGTTCCGGTTTGCGAACCTATCATCAGTACAACCTCGAGGCTGGATCTGAATGGAAGCGATTGCAACATGACTGGCGCCACAAAAATCCTCACGGTGTCTTATGGGACGTTTTCCTGAACGCTGGAAGGGTTTGATGATCCTTTCTCGTCGATGCAATCCATTGCCGAGTATTTTCGCGACCTTGCCGCCGACGATCGTTATTTCGGGGCCGATCCCCCAACGCCGGATGCGGCCATGTTGCAGCGGATTGTGGCACAGGCACAGACCGGTCCGAAATCCGGGCAGATCCAGACGCAGTTGCGCGAAGACGGTGTCGTGCTGCGCCAGACCGGCCCCGATGCCGCAGCCCCTGTTGCCGCAGTGGCACCCGAACCTGACACGCCCGCTCCGGCTGAAGTTGCTACAATTGCCGCCGTACCGCCACCAGCACCCGGATCGGTTGCAGATAAGCTAAGCCGCATTCGTGCGGTTGTTGCGCGTTCCGGCGGTGATCTCGGCGGGTTCACGGATGAGGAACCGACTTACGCCCCCGCCGCTGCGCCCAATGCAGCGCCACTGCAATCGGATACGCCGCTTGGATCGGACGCCGTCAACTCTGGCTATCAGGATGAAGACGAAGAGGTTCCGTCGATTCTGCACCCTCCGGCAGACGTCGCGGCACGGTCCGCCGAGGACGCCGAGGACGCCGACGTAAATCCGGCCGTTGCCGCAGATGATGCCGCCGAAAGCGCCGCGTTGTCCGATGACCAGGATGAGGCGCACGTGTCCGATCTGGCCGCGGCGGATCCGGCGGGTGAACCCGAGGAAGACGCGGCACCGGTGGTCGCCCCCCAAACGACACATATCGAAAGCGATCTATCCGCCCGGATCGCCGCCCTGCGTGGTGCCAGCGCGCTGACAGATGGCGATGACGCCATTGCGCGGAAGGAAAATACGACCGCCGAGATTTCGCCGGATGACGCCGATGCCTATGACGGCGACGAAGAAGTTGGCGACGATGCCGCGGCAATGACTGCGGGCGGCGCAACTGATGCAGCTTCTGGCGAAGGCCTCGACCCGGATGTTGAAGCAGATGATTTTGACCTGGATGACGACGAATTCCACGCTTTCGCAAAGCCCCGCGTGACGCGAAGCGATGTGGCCGTTGACCGTATCCTGGAAAAAACCAACACCGAAATGAACGAACACGAAGGCAGCCGCAGGCGGTCAGCCATCGCGCATCTGAAAGCGGCGGTTGCCGCGACCCGCGCCGGTGCAGGCCGCGACCCGGTGGCCGGACAGGACGACGACACGATGAGCCAGTTTCGCGACGATCTGGCCAAAGCCGTGCGCGCCCAACAACATTCGGACGGGCCTGCAACCAGCGGCGGTCAGGGGCAGCGAAGCGGCATCGCCACGACCCCGTTGATGCTGGTCCCTTCGCTGCGGGTCGGCAACGCCGGCGCCGACACACCACATACTGCCACTTCTGCACAGCCCCGCCGGGTCGCCAACAGCGACGTGAACTTCGACGAGGACTTCGTACAATCTGATGCGCCTGTGGCCGACCGGTTCGCCGAATTCGTCGCCCAGCAGGACGCGCGTGAACAGCCTGAGGTGATGGAGGCCGCCGCCGCCTATGCCACCCATGTCGAAGGCCGCCCCCACGTGACCCGCCCCCTGGTGATGAGCCGGGTTCTGGAACAAAATAACAGCGTGAAACGCGAAGACGCGCTGCGCACATTCGGCAGATTGCTGCGTGACGGCCGGATTATCCGACTGAAACGCGGCAAGTTCGCGGTGGCCGAAGATACCCGCTTCCGGGGTTCCGGCAATCAATAGCTTTCCCTGGTAAACTGAGTGTGTGACGGGATCGGGCAATACGCCCGGTCCCTGTCGTTTTGGGGTATGAATTCACGGGAAGTGATGGGCAACGGCGCTCCAAGCCATTTGCCGATACTGGTCCTGGGGGTGTGCTAAATCTTCGCGCCGAAGGCTGCGCCCAGACTGGGAGCATGAAAGGGCCATCCGTGACGCGCACGTCAGGCCATTTCGGACAGAAACCTCGGCGCGGGGCGTTAACCGTCTTCGCCGCGCCCGATGCCACGGAACACCGCCCGGAACGGCAGTGCCCAGATGATGCCGAGGATGACATAGACCAGAAGCTCTATGATGAACGGCGGGCGACCAAGCCAATTCAACACGCTGATCGCCACGACGATATACAAGGGCAGCCCAACAAGCAGGATCAGCAACGACCAGCGTTTGCGCTGTTTCAGGCTTAGGCCTGGTTTCGTTTCGCGCGCCATCAGTCGGCGAAGGGGTCTGTGACAAGAATCGTGTCGTCACGCTCGGGGCTGGTTGAAACCAGCGCGACCGGCGTGTTGATCAGCTCTTCAACGCGACGGACGTATTTGATCGCCTCGGCAGGCAGATCGGCCCAGCTGCGGGCACCTGCGGTGCTGTCGCTCCAGCCTTTCATAGTTTCATAGACGGGCGTGACCCTTGCCTGCTGATCCGCGGCGGTTGGCAGATAGTCGAGCGTTTCCCCGTCCAACTCATAGCCGGTGCAAATCTTCAGTTCCGCAAACCCGTCCAGAACATCCAGCTTGGTCAGGGCGATCCCTGACACGCCGCTGGTCGCACAGGTCTGGCGGACAAGAACCGCATCGAACCAGCCGCAGCGCCGCTTGCGGCCCGTGACCGTGCCGAATTCATGGCCGCGTTCGCCAAGACGTTGCCCGTCGGCATCGTCCAGTTCGGACGGGAACGGCCCCTCACCCACCCGGGTGGTATAGGCTTTGACGATGCCGAGCACAAAATTCACCGCCCCCGGGCCAAGGCCGGATCCGGTGGCCGCCATGCCCGCCGTGGTGTTGGACGAGGTGACGAATGGATAGGTGCCAAAATCGATATCCAGAAGCGCGCCCTGCGCACCTTCAAACAGGATGCGCTTGCCCGCGCGGCGTTGTTCACCAAGGATCTTCCAGACCGGTTTGGCAAATTGCAGGATCTTCGGGGCAACCTCCAGCAGCTTGGATTTCAGGGCGTCCCGATCCACAGCCTCCAGACCCAGCCCCCGGCGCAGCGCATCATGGTGCAGCAGCAACCGGTCAAGCCGCGCATCCAGTGTTGCCGGATCCGCAAGATCGGCCACCCGCACGGTGCGCCGCCCGACTTTGTCTTCATAAGCAGGGCCGATACCGCGCCCCGTGGTGCCGATCTTGGCGATCGAGTTCTGGTTTTCGCGCGCGCGGTCCAACTCTCCATGTACCGGCAGGATCAGCGGCGTGTTCTCGGCGATCATCAGGTTATCCGGGGACACCTCGACCCCTTGCTCGCCAAGGCGCGCAATTTCTTCCAGAAGCGCCCAGGGGTCCAGCACGACGCCGTTGCCAATGACACTCAGTTTTCCCGGGCGCACGATGCCGCTTGGCAGCAGGCTAAGCTTGTAGACTTCGCCATCAATGACCAGCGTATGCCCGGCGTTATGCCCGCCCTGAAAGCGGACGATGACGTCGGCGCGTTCGCTCAGCCAGTCAACCAGCTTGCCTTTCCCCTCGTCGCCCCATTGGGCGCCGACAACTGCGACGTTGGCCATGTGCTCTCTCTTCTCATATTCGCTGAAACCCGCGCCGGTATAGCGGCCCCGCGCGGCGTGTGAAACCGCCAAAACGCCGCGCAGCGCAAGGACGTGGGGCTGGACAGGGCCGGAGATGCGCGCCAATTTCGGACCAACCAATCGAAGGACCGTATCTGATGGGCTTTTTCCTGCGCTGGCTGTTCGCCTTCTTTCTGATCGCGGCAACGTTCAACCCGACCGATCTGAACTATGTCACCTGGGCGCGCGACAATTGGGATGGTCAACTGCCGCTGGTGGTTCTGTTCGGGCTGGTTTTGTTCGTCGGCTACGTGATCTATCTGCGCGCCACGCTACGCTCGATCGGGTCCTTCGGTATGCTGCTGGTCATCGCGATTGTCGGTGCCTTGATCTGGGTCCTGTGGGATAGGGGGATTCTGAGCTTTGACAGCCGCGCGACCTCTGGCTGGATCGCGATAATTGCGCTGTCGGTGGTTCTTGGCATCGGGCTAAGCTGGAGTTTCGTGCGCCGTGCCATGTCGGGCCAATACGACGTGGACGATGCCGATCAGTGAATCAGCGGTGCGGGATAACCGGCGGTAGACCCTAAGGCGGCTTGCGGCGCGCGCCCTGAACCACTAGATACCGCCCGTCCACCCCGGTCGAAAGCAAGAAGCCCATGGAAAACGTCGTCCTTGTCATCCACCTGATCCTTGCCCTGTGCCTGATCGGTGCCGTGTTGTTGCAACGTTCGGAAGGTGGCGGCCTTGGGATCGGCGGCGGTGGCGGCGGGGCCGTTTCGTCGCGCGCAGCGGCGACCGCAATGGGCAAACTGACCTGGGGATTCGCAATCGCCTTTATCTGCACCTCGATCGCGCTGACGATCATCGCGGCGCAGAAGTCATCGACCTCGTCAGTTCTGGACCGGATCACCGATACTCAGATCACCGAGCCTGCGGCCGAAGACAGCCTGCCAGCGGGCGAAGACCTGTTGCCGCCGACATCCGGCGATACTCCGCTGGTGCCGCGCGCCGACTGATCAGCGATCTGGTCGTCAGACACGAGATAGCTGGCGGCGCGCCCAGACGCGGGATTCCTGGGGGCCAGCCCCCAGACCCCCGGGATATTTCTGGGTCAATGATGGGCAGTTGTTCGGCGTTTTGTTGCTGTGGCACCTACTATCGCTAGAATTTTTGGCGCGGATAACCGCAGGATATTGCGGTTCGGCTGCGAATCCTTTATGGCTCAAATCCCGTGATACTGGCCCGTTTGGGGTCGGAAATTGCCGCTGCATTCGACATCACGGGGGTCCCGCAAATCCATGGCACGATACGTATTTATCACCGGCGGCGTGGTGTCTTCGCTTGGCAAGGGGTTGGCCTCGGCCGCGTTGGGCGCGTTGTTGCAGGCGCGGGGGTATTCTGTTCGGCTGCGCAAGCTGGACCCGTATCTGAACGTCGATCCTGGCACGATGTCGCCATTCGAACATGGCGAGGTTTTCGTCACCGATGACGGGGCAGAGACCGACCTGGATCTTGGCCACTATGAGCGTTTCACCGGGGTGTCGGCACGCAAGACGGACTCGGTCTCGTCGGGGCGGATCTATTCAACCGTGCTGGAGAGGGAACGGCGCGGAGATTACCTGGGCAAGACCATCCAGGTGATTCCCCACGTCACCAATGAGATCAAGGATTTCATCGCCATCGGTGATGATGAGGTTGATTTCATGCTGTGCGAAATCGGCGGCACCGTGGGCGATATCGAGGGGTTGCCGTTTTTCGAAGCGATCCGCCAGTTCGCGCAGGATCGCCCGCGCGGCGAATGTGTCTTCATGCATCTGACGCTGTTGCCCTGGATTGGGGCTGCGGGCGAATTGAAGACCAAGCCGACGCAACACTCGGTCAAGGAACTGCGTTCGATCGGGATTGCGCCAGACGTTCTGGTCTGTCGCTCTGACAAGCCGATCCCGGAGAAGGAGCGCGAAAAGATCGCGCTGTTTTGTAACGTGCGCAAGGAAGATGTGATCGCCGCGCCCGACCTCAAATCGATCTACGAAGCGCCGCTGGCCTATCATCGTGAAGGGCTGGATCAGGCGGTTCTGGATGCCTTCCGCATTGCGCCCGCCCCCGCGCCGAACCTGTCCGTCTGGGAAGATGTTGCCGACCGGATTTTCAACCCCGAAGGCGAAGTTCGCGTCGCCGTCGTCGGCAAATACACGCAATTGGAAGACGCCTATAAATCCATCGCAGAAGCGTTGACCCACGGCGGCATGGCGCATCGGGTTCGGGTCAGGCTTGAATGGATCGACGCCGAGATTTTCGAACGCGAAGACCCCGCCCCCTGGCTGGAAGGGTTCCACGCGATCCTGGTCCCCGGTGGATTCGGCGAACGTGGCACCGAAGGCAAAATCAAAGCCGCCGAATTCGCACGAACCCGCGGAATCCCCTACCTGGGAATATGCCTGGGCATGCAGATGGCGGTGATCGAGGCTGCGCGAAACCTCGCCGGGATGGAAAACGCGGGCAGCCAGGAGTTTGACCACGAAGCCGGTGAAGAACGCTTTGAGCCGGTGATCTTCCACCTGAAAGAATGGGTCAAAGACAACCAGAAGATCGCCCGCACCGTGTTGGACGACAAGGGCGGCACAATGCGCCTGGGCGCTTATGCGGCGACGCTGGAGGCTGGATCAAAGGTTGCCGAAGTCTACGGCACGACAGCGATCGAGGAACGCCATCGCCACCGGTATGAGGTGGACATCAAATACCGCGAAAAGCTGGAGGCGGTGGGGTTGAAATTTTCGGGGCTGAGCCCGGACGGCCGCCTGCCCGAAATCGTCGAATGGCCAGATCATCCGTGGTTCATCGGGGTGCAGTTTCACCCGGAATTGAAGAGCAAACCCTTTGCGCCGCATCCGTTGTTTGAAGGGTTTGTCGGGGCGGCGAAGGAAGTGTCTAGGTTGGTTTGAGGTGCGCCAATCAATGCATTTGAGCGTTCAACGCCTCGTCAGATGTTTCCTTACACCATTGGCCTGCCTCGCCATAGCATCCTCCGGACTGCCCGCCGCGGCCTCGGAACCCAATATCCAGCTGTGCAGCTACGACGATCTGGGCACACCAATCAGGATCAACTTCGAAGACCCGCGCATCGAACACGAAACACTAATCGACGATGTCTTTGGAATCGGAGATGTCGCTTTCGGAGAAAGCTTCAGTCCGCGGCGTCCGAACATTTTCGAATCCTGGTACACTCGGGCGCATACGACAACGCGCGACCGGAAGCTGCCAGCCCTCTGAGAGTGTATTCCGGGACCGCCGAAGAAAATCTCGCGCTGGTGAAAACCAACGAATCCCAAATGCTTGCTGGTCTCGGACCGCCCCCTGATTTCCTTACCGGAAACGGCTCCATATCGTTCGAATTTGACCACGCTCAGGTCGCTGTTGGGTTCAAGGTCTTGGCGTTGGGTGGGAAATACAAAGGCGGTACAATCAGGATTCACGTGTTTGATACTTCGGGCACGCATTTGACCTATATCTATTTCGAGATTTCAGGCGCGTCTCGGGTCGCATTATGTACACAGAACGGGCTCGCGGTGATCGGCGGAATCACAATTTCAAACGTTGTGCCCGGCGGCATCGCGATAGATGATATCAAATATGGTCACGCGGCCATGATCAGCTGAAGCCTCAGTTGTCCGATTGCCTCTGCTCAAAGGACCCCCCATGCCCAAAGCCTACTGGATCGCCAACAACATCGTCCATGACGCCGAGACTTATGAGAAATACAAAGCCGCCAATGCCGCCCCTTTTGCGCGCCACGGCGCGCGTTTCGTCATTCGTGGCGGGCAGCAAAAGGTCGTCGAAGGCACGGCGCATCCGCGTTCGGTTGTTATTGAGTTCCCGAGCTATGCTGCCGCGCTCGCCTGCTATGAAGATCCTGAATATCAGGCTGCCAAGGCGATCCGCGAAGAAGTGTCGGATGGCACCGTAATCATCGTCGAAGGGTACGACGCCTAAGATCAGGTTCAACGTTGCGCAATGCCGGTGCTGTGATACAGAATTCGCCGGGGTGCAATTGGGGGCAGCGCGGTGAAACATGCGCGCACAAGGATTCGTAGGGCAATTCGTGCAGCCGCATGCAAAGCCCTGTGCGGGGCCACAGCCTTTCCGAGTGAACGGGTCTGGGTGCGACCCGAAACCCTTACGCATTTCTTTGGCCCCAGCGTCCGGATCCGGAAATACGGACGCATTCGAGGCGGGTCATGGGACATCGGCGGGCCACGCTTTGACGAAAGCTGGCGCGCGCAGTGTTGCCGGTTGCACTGGCTCGATGGTCAAAGCTGGGCAGAATCCGGTGTCTATGACCACATGGCCGCCGGAATCGCAAAGACAAAAGATGGGGCAATGGACGGGTGCCGGACCCATGATGACGTCGTCAAACGCTATCAACAGTTGGATACGCTTTATGAGGCGGCCAGTGTGCACGGCCTTCCTTCGCGTGCCACATCTGTCGCGGGGCGCATGATCGAACATGACGGAATAACTGTGCACATGGCGCGTGACGGTCGCCTGCTTGTCGGTTGGGGCGGCAATCATCGGCTGGCCATGGCGCAATGTCTGGGGCTGGAATGGGTGCCGGCGGGGCTGGGATTGGTGCACGCCCGCGCCGCACGGCAGTTGCGGTTTCGCCGCAGCGAAGCAGCTCGCACATCGGGTTGGTACATCGCCTGAGGGCCTTACCCGGCGAATGCGGCCTTCCCTCGTCGCCACAATCCCCTATATCTAACACCATGTTTGCAGATCTCATCCGCCGCCTGACGGCCCCCGAACCCGAACCATTGCATGAACCTGACAGCAGGCTGGCCCTGGCCGCCTTGCTGGTACGGGTTGCCCGGTCGGACGATCACTATGCCCCGGCCGAGGTTGCCCAGATCGACCATCAGCTCGCGAAACGCTATGATCTGCCGCTTGCAGCCGCCAAAGCCCTGCGCGGCGAAGCCGAGATCCTGGAAGCCGAGGCACCGGATACCGTGCGTTTCACCCGCGCCATCAAGGATGCCGTTCCGCATGAAAACCGCGAAACCGTGATCGAGGCGCTGTGGGCCGTTGCATTGGCCGATGGTGAACGCGACCATGATGAGGATACGCAGCTACGCCTGGTCGCCTCGCTTCTGGGGGTGAATGACCGCGACAGCGCCCTGGCCCGCCAAAGGGTCGCCGCCCGCGATTGATCGCGCATATGATTGCCAGCCTGCCGATGTACGATCGCCCCGAGGTCCGGGGCGCGACAGATCGCTTTTGGCAGGCGATCCGGGCCGCGTTGGGCGATGGCCCGGAAACCCTGCACAGAAAAGGCGACGCTTGGGAGGATTGGCAATCGCCCGACCTGCTTTTGTCGCAGACCTGCGGCTTTCCCTATCGCAAGCGACTGCATGGCAAGGTGAACCTTGTCGCGACCCCGTCGTATGACCTGCCTTGCAACCCGCCGGGCTATTACCATTCGGCCATGGTGGTTCGTATCGACGACCGTCGGGCAACCCTGACTGATTTTGCCGATGCGGTTCTGGCCCGCAATGACCCGCTGTCGCAATCCGGCTGGGCCGCGCCTGAACACGAGGCGGCAGCGCTCGGGTTTTCGTTTCGCCGCCGGACCATCAATTCCGGCAGTCATCAGGCCTCGGCCCGTATGGTTGCCGAGGGCGGGGCAGACATCGCAGCACTGGACGCGGTCAGCTGGGCGATGATCGAACGCCACGACAGTTTCGCGGGCAATCTGCGTGTCCTTGCCCGCACCCGCCCAACACCCGGGCTGCCCTATGTCACGGCGGCAACCCGCGACCCCGCACCCCTTGCCGCTGCGATCGCAGCCGCGATTCCGGCCCTTTCGCAATCTGACCGCGACGATCTGCTACTGACCGGGCTCGTCCGGATTCCGGCGCAGGCCTACCTTGATGTCTGGACCCCGGCCACCGGTTGATCGCGGCGGCCCATTGCAAACACCGTCAAAATGCAGGCAATCTGGCCGCTGACCTGATCAACGTGAGCGTGCTGCCGTGTCCGACACCGCCAATTCCGATACTGCCCCTGTCATCGACATTCGCGCGCTGCACAAAAGCTATGGCGAACTTGAGGTTCTGAAGGGCGTCGATCTGGTTGCCCCGAAGGGGCACGTTGTATCGCTCATAGGATCGTCCGGGTCGGGCAAATCCACCCTGCTGCGCTGTGCCAATCTGCTGGAAGACAGCCAATCCGGAGAGATCCTGTTCGAGGGTGAGCCAATCAAGTGGCGCGGCACCGGGTTGGACCGTCGCCCGTCTGATCCCGCACAGGTCACCCGTATCCGCACGAACCTGTCGATGGTGTTCCAGCAATTCAACCTCTGGTCCCACATGACCGTTTTGTAGAACGTCATGGAGGCCCCGCTGCATGTGTTGAAACGCGACCGGGACGAGGTTGAGGCCGCCGCCCGCAAATACCTCGCCAAGGTCGGGATTGGCGACAAATGCGATGTCTGGCCCGCGCAATTGTCGGGCGGGCAGCAGCAGCGCGCCGCCATCGCGCGCGCCCTGTGCATGGAACCGCGCGCCCTGCTGTTTGACGAACCAACCAGCGCGCTGGATCCGGAACTGGAACAAGAGGTCGTCAGGGTCATCAAGGACCTTGCCACCGAGGGGCGGACCATGCTGCTGGTCACCCATGACATGCGCCTGGCCCGCGATGTGTCCGATCAGGTTGTGTTCCTGCACGAAGGCCGGATCGAAGAACAGGGCCCGCCCGATCAGGTGTTCAACCGGCCAACCTCGGCGCGATTGCAGAAATTCCTCAGCGCTGGGCAGGCCGCGTGAAACGCCTTGCGCTAATCTGTGCTTTGGTGACTGCGCAGCCCGCGTATCCTCAGGACTTACCCCAACCTGTCCGCCTAGGCACTGACGGCACTTATCCGCCCTATAGCTTCCTCAACCCGGACGAGGGGCTGGACGGGTTCGAGGTCGAGCTTGCCTCGATCCTGTGCGCCGAAATCGCGGCGGACTGCACCTGGGTCCGAATGCCATGGGAAGACCTGATTGCCGCCCTGGATACGGGTAAGATTGACGCCATCATGTCCGGCATGGGCCCGAACCCCGAACGCGCCCAGATCATCGCCTTTTCCGAACCCTATCACGGCAGCGGCAGCGCCGCCTGGCTGGTGCGACGCGGCGATACGCTGGTGCCCGGTGCGCGCGTCGCCGTCCTGAAAGGATCGCTTCAGGAAGGCCACGCAATGGCTGAAGGCTTTGACGTCATCGGAACCGCCACGATCGACGCAGCGGTTGAGGCCGTCGCCGAAGGATCTGCCGATGCGGCAATCGGCATGACTCAGTTAATGGAAGGGTTCGCCGCAGCCTCGGACGGATCGCTGGAGGTGACCAGCGCACGAATATCCTTTGACGGCGGTGTGCGAATCGGTTTCCGACCCGGCGAAACCGCGTTGCTGGATGCGTTCAATGCCGGTCTGGACGCTATAGAACGTAACGGAAAGCTGCGCTAAGTGACCGACAAGTGGTTTCCGCCCGCATCGAACAACTGATAGTCTCCGCGCCACGATCCAACTCTGGGAGAAAAAAATGAAAAAACTGATCCTCGCAACGGCTGCCGTGACGCTCAGCGCTGGCATGGCACTGGCTGCCAGCCATTCCACCGTCCGCCTGGGCACCGAAGGCGCGTACCCGCCGTACAACTTCATCAACGATGCCGGCGAAGTCGACGGCTTCGAACGAGAGCTGGGCGATGAACTGTGCAAGCGCGCCGAACTGACCTGTGAATGGGTCGTCAACGAATGGGATTCGATCATCCCGAACCTTGTCTCGGGCAACTACGACACCATCATCGCCGGCATGAGCATCACGGACGAGCGGGACGAGGTCATTGACTTCACCAACGCCTATATTCCGCCGGATCCGTCGGCCTACGTCACGATGTCGGCGGATGTTGATTTGTCCAGCGGCGTAATAGCGGCCCAGACCAACACCATTCAGGCGGCCTTCGTTGCAAACACCGGTGCCACGCTGGTTGAATTTGCAACACCCGAAGAAACCATCGCCGCGGTCAAGAACGGCGAAGCAGATGCGGTTCTGGCTGACAAAAGCTACCTTGAACCGATTGTTGCGGATGATGCCGACCTGATGATGCTCGACCAGGAAGAGATGATCGGCGGCGGCACCGCCATGGGGTTCCGCGAATCCGATGGCGAGATGCGCGATGCCTTCAACGCGGCGATCCAGTCGATGAAGGATGACGGCACCCTGAATGCGATGATCGCGAAATGGGAAGTCGGCAGCCAGTGGTAAGCTGACGCCGGACAACACCGGATCGGGGGGCCATGCGCCCCCCGGTTTCTGACTGGCCGAGGAGGCCCGCCATCTTCGATTTCTGCGCCGATCCCGAGACACTTGACGGTGTCCGCTGGCTGTCGTGCTATTTGACCACGGGCAAGCACATGGGGCTCTGGTGGTCGTTTCTGACCGTCCTCGCGTTGCTGGGCATCACGGCACCAACCTCTCTGGCATTCGGCTTTGGCGGCGCGGTCGCCGCCCGTTCGGACATTGCGCCGCTGCGCTGGTTCGGCAAGGCCTATATCGCCGTCGTGCGCGGCGTGCCGGACATCGCCTTTTTCCTGTTTTTCGTCATCGCGCTGGATCAGGGCCTGGAATGGACCCGCCACCAGTTCGCCTGCCCCGGCTGGACCGAGCCGATTTGGCAGGGCAACGACTTCCGGGTCTGCGACGCCGCGAAACTGCCCTTGTCAGCCTCGCCCCAGTGGATGCACGAGGTTTACGGTTTCTTCCTGGCCGTCGTGACCTTCGCAATCGTCTTCGGCGCTTTCGCCGCCAACGTTCTGTTCGGCGCCATGCGCTCGGTGCCCGATGGCCAGATGGAGGCCGCGCAGGCCTATGGCATGACCCGCCGCCAGGCGTTTCGCCGCATTCTGGTGCCACAAATGTGGGTCTATGCGTTGCCCGGCCTGTCCAACGTCTGGATGATCCTGATCAAGGCGACGCCGCTGCTGTTCCTGCTGGGCGTTGAAGACATCGTATACTGGGCGCGGGAACTGGGTGGCACCAAGACCCCGAATTTCACCGCCTATCCGCATGGCGACTGGCGGCTGTGGTATTTCCTTGGGCTGCTGGTGTTCTATCTGGCCTTCACCAAACTGTCCGAACGTGTCCTGGGCCGCCTGACCGCCCGTCTGTCACGCGGGCAAGCCACATTTGCTGGTACGTCATGAGCTGCTGGGAGACGATACAGGCCTATGCGCTGCGGTCGATCGGGATTGGCGAACGCCTGTTGCCGCGCGAAGATTTTACCCTGTGTCAGCAATTCACGCTGATCGGCTCGGGCTTGCTGTGGAATATCTACTTCGCGGTCTGCGCGCTGGTGATCGGGTTTTTCATTGCCAATGCAGTGGGTGTTGCGAAATCCGCAACCTCGCCCTGGCTGCGCAAACCTGCCGAGTGGTACGTATTGATCTTCCGGGGCTCGCCCCTCTTCATTCAGTTCTTTCTGGCCTATGATTGTGTTGAAAAACTCCGTTTTAGGGCCTGAACGATGATTTTTCTTTCCATGCAGCCCGATCCTAAATTTTTGGCGCGGGGGTCGGCCCAAATCGCCTACATGCGCTCACGCGCAGCCATGCGCTGTCTCGTGGTCAAAGCTTTCCGACTATTTCGCTTCATAGGTTTTCGCAAGAAATCCGCGACGCTCTGATTTCGGAGTTTTTCAACACAATCAGCGAAAATCATCCAGCCGATCCAGAATACGATCATAGAATTCAACAAGGCCGGGTTCGATCTGTGCGGCAATTGCAGAAACCTCTGAGCAATCAGAGTCCTTCGACAACGCCTGAATAAACGCGGCGTGTCGACCGGCCAATTCGACAAACGCGTCACTATTTGCCAATGCTTCGTCACCGACCAGAATACTGACCGGCGTGCGCGCGGCTTTGCCTTTCAATGTGACAGATCCCGCGTCCAGCAGTGCAAGTCTTTTGGCGCCAACGGCGGTATCCTGTGCGACGACAATATCGTAGCCGATCGGGCGGCACTCTGCCTCGACCCGTGCCGCGACATTCACTGTATCTCCGACCACGGAATAATTATAACGATCGCTGGAACCCATGTTCCCGACGCAGCCGATACCGGTGCTGATGCCAATGCAAATATCGACCGGCACAGACGTTTTCACAGAATTCAGATCGGCCAGCGCCTTGCGCATCCCCAATGCGGCAAGACAGGCGCGTTCGGCGTGATCCTCAATATCAATGGGCGCGTTCCAGAAAGCCATTATTGCATCGCCGATGAATTTATCAATTGTGCCACTTTGTTCTAGAATTTCGGCCCCAAGTCGGTCGAATAACCGATTGAGCATATTTACCAGATCAGGTGCGGACAGCGTTTCGCTGAGTGAGGTGAAACCGCGAATATCGCAGAACATGACCGACAGTGGCCGGATTTCTCCGCCCAGTTTCAGGCTGTGGCCGCTGCGCTCGATCTGTTCAAGAACAGCCGGGGCGACGTAATGTGAAAATGATCTGCGGATCAGCCGTTTTTCGCGATCTGCCACGACGTATTGCCAGGCCAGCAGATTTCCGAAGGCGAACAGCCCACCGGCCAGCGGGAAGGTGACATCCAGAAGAATACCGGTGCGGGTGAATGCCAGCCAGCTTCCGATGACAAGAACGGCGCCGCTTGCGCCGCCGACAATCAAAGAAACCATCGGCCCGGTTCGCACCGCCAGAATAATCACCGCAAGACCGATAATTAAAAAGGCAAGCATCTCTGTGCCTTCGACCACGTCGTTTCGTGTCAGATAATCCCCCAGAAGGATCTGTTCGAGGATCTGCGCATGGATGGACACCCCCGGAACCGCCTGACCCAGCGGCGTGGTCCGAATATCCAACAGCCCTGCGGCAGAGGTTCCGACCAGAACCAGATTGCCAGACAGCTTCTCCATCAGATCAGGATTCACCGTGCCTTTCGGGACGGACAGAACCTCGGCCGCGGATACATAGCTGCGCGAATCTTCGTGGCGCGCATGGAACCACATTTCACCGCGCGCCGTCGTCGGCATGGTGAAATCGGCCAGTCGAAGTTGCAATATTGCGGCATCAAGATCGGCGATGCCCTGCACGATCAACGTGCTTTCACCCAGGCCGGCACGCAGCAATTCCAATGCCAATGCCGGCATCGGCCCTTTCGACGTCTGCCAGGCCATCGGAACGCGGCGCACGACCTGCGCAAGATCACCGGGGCTGATGTTGATGACACCGATGCCGGATGCGGCATCCGCCAGCGCCGGAACAATCGGCGTCAGCGCCCGCGTGGGATAAAAAGCCTCGGACGGGCGCTCTCCGATTTCGACGACGCCGATGCGGGGGGATGGCGCGACGGCACCGGTGTCGATCACTTCCGAGGTGCCCAGCACGACCGGCATTGTTGCCATCGCGCGGGCGAATTGAGCATCGAAATCAAGCGCATTGATAAGATCAGGCGTTACCCCGTCGGCAAGTTCGAACGGCAGGTTGCCCTGTTCCAGGGCACGGGCGGGTGACAGGCGATCATCTTCAGCGAAGATGACGTCGAAGGCCACCGCAGCGACCCCATGGTCGCCAAGGGTCTGGACCATGTCGGCCAGCCGGTTGCGTGGCCAGGGCCACTGGCCGATCTGGGCAAGCGAGGCTTCATCAATATCGATCACCTTCACAGGCAATTCGGCATAGTCGCGCGGTGACAGCCTTTGAAGCTGATCGAAATAGGCAAGCCGAAGCGCCTGAAGCAGGTCGGGATCAGCCAGCCGCACTCCGGCGGCGGCAATCAGCAGCAAGGCGCCGACCAGAACCTGAGAGACCACAGCGCTTTTGATATGGTTAAGAACAGATCTCACAAAGCTGGATTCTCGGGTTGGTGAAGGGGAAGGGGCCAGAATGGCCACCGCGACACGACATGCATGCGAAAGATTTGCCCCGCGATCCAGCGAATTCCAACAACACCTTGGCGACTGCGGCGTTCAGAGCAGACGTCACGCCTGAACTGGTCGAGCGTGCTATTTGTCGTGACCTTTTCCCTGCCCGCCAGCAGAATTGCTTTGCGATGCCCCTTTGCCTTGAGAGTTCCCCCCACCCTTGGTGCCGCTTTGCCCTGGCGCATTGTCGGGTTCACCGCCTGGATCAGGTGTGGGCGTGGGGCTCGGAGTGGGATTGGGAGTTGGCGTCGGTGTTGGAACTTGGGTTGGTGCGATCGTGTTCCGGTTCCGCTGCACGGCGACGGCAAGCAGCTTCTGGCAGCTTGATGAATTGACCCGCAAGCTGCGGCTGACGCGGCGCTGATCAACGGTAAACGGGAATTCGTCGCGCAGAATGGCGGCTTTTTCGGTGTTGTCTTCGGGCACCTGAACCCTGCCACGGCGCGGCGCCAGTACGGGGCTGCAACCACCACCGCGCACCCGCGCACACGAGTTGGTTGACGTGCAGATCTGCACGCCGCCGCCGTGCGTCAGAAGGTTTGTGACCCGCCGACCGCGCACTGTAAAATCGAACTCTGTGCCACGTATGCCCATGGTCGCGGTTGGTGTCTTGATCTGATAAGCCTTCTTGGAACTGCGCCCGGACAGGAAACGAAACGTTCCCGCCGTCGCCGAAACCGAAAACTTTCGCGCGCGGCTGGACGATGACAGAATGACGTCATCAACAGCGAATTTCGAATTTTGGCCGATTCTGTGGAAAAACAACGTGTTGCGGGCGCAGAAAGTAGCGATTTGAACATAGCGCGAGCGCCTTTCTGATCAGGCTTTGCGCGTTTGCTGCGGTGCAGGAAAGATCTTTGCCAGTTTGCGAAGGTTTTGGGCAGTGGCGGCGAGCAGGAATTCGTCATTTGCGCCGCATGGTCCACGTAATCGGAGCCGTCCCAGGCCGAGAATGCGCTTGAGGTGGGCAAAGAGCATTTCGACCTTCTTCCGGAGCTTCACCGAGATCTTGTATTGCGGCGTTTTGGCGATTGCGCGGGCGATGTCGCGAGCGTCCTCATGTTCCTCACGGGTGATCTTACGGGCGTCGGCATTCGGGCAGCACTTCGGCTTGGAAGGACAGGATTGGCAGGTGTGCTTCAGCGCTTGGTACTTGGCCACGCCCTTGCCGGTTGGGCCGCGATTGGGGTCGGAGTAGTTTCGGCGGAACTGCTTCAGAGCCTCGCCTTCCGGGCAGATGTATTGATTGTTCTCGGCATCCCATTCGAAGTCAGCTCGGGACCAGGTGCCATCGGTGCGCCCGGCTTTGTCGAAGACCGGGATGTGCGGTGCGATCTTTTCACCCACCAGCCATCCGAGCATGGGTCCCGATCCGTAGGCGGTGTCGGCGATCAGCCGTTCGGGATGAAGATCGAAGCGCTCTTTGGCCCGCTTCAGCATCGTCTTGGTTGACCCCACCTCGGCTTGACGGATCGACCGTGTCGCTTCCACGTCGACGATGACACCATGATCGGTATCGATGAGATAGTTGTCGGAGTAGGCAAAAAATGCGGGACCCTTACGCGCCGCCGTCCACTGGCTGGCTGGGTCGGAATAGGACGTGAACTTTGGCTCGACCGGTGTCGCTGCTCCGAATGCGGCCTCATCCAGAGTGTCGAGATACTCGCGGACCGCGCGGGGTGCAGCGTCTGCATCGATCCGCGCAATGTCCCATTCTTCCTTTGGCGCAGAGTACTGCTTGTTGGCATCCGCCTCGATCAAGCTGGCATCGACGGCCAGGCGCTGACCGCTGACGAGACCTTCGGCGATGCATCGCGCGACCGTGGTCTCGAAGAGATGGCGCAGCAGCTCACTCTCGCGGAACCGACCATGCCGGTTCTTTGAAAAGGTCGAGTGATCCGGCACCCGATCGGCCAGGTCGAGCCGACAAAACCACCTGTACGCGAGGTTCAAGTGTACCTCTTCACAGAGCCGCCGCTCGGACCGGATGCCGAAGCAGTAACCGACGATCAGCATCCGGATCAGCAGTTCAGGATCGATCGAAGGACGACCGGTGTGGCTGTAGAAATCGGCAAGATGGGCGCGGATGCTGCTCAGATCGACGAAACGATCAATCGATCGCAGCAGGTGATCTTGCGGGACATGGTCTTCCAGCGAGAACTCATAGAACAGCGCCGCCTGTGCTTCCTGCCTCGGTCCCATCATGGCTGATCCTCCCGCTTGTTGAGAGGATTGAATCAGCGCCATAGCCCTCGATCAAGCAGGAGTTTTTCAACACAATCGGCCGATTGTGTTGAAAAACTCCGTTTTAGGGCCTGAACGATGATTTTTCTTTCCATGCAGCCCGATCCTAAATTTTTGGCGCGGGGGTCGGCCCAAATCGCCTACATGCGCTCACGCGCAGCCATGCGCTGTCTCGTGGTCAAAGCTTTCCGACTATTTCGCTTCATAGGTTTTCGCAAGAAATCCGCGACGCTCTGATTTCGGAGTTTTTCAACACAATCGGCACAAAGTTCTTGCGTTGGAAGACTGTTCCAAGAAATAGCTAAAAACAACCCTGATCGCGATGCGATCGTCACTGACGAGCTGAGTGTTTCATACTCCCAACTTAGCGATCTGGTCACGGCATTTACGGTGCGCTTCACTGATTTCGGGGTGAAGCAGGGATCGATTGTCGCAATCGTGACGGATGATCCGCTGGTTGCCATTTCGACTGTCCTGGCAACAAGTTTGCTAGGCGCGGAATGGGTTGAAGCGAACCGAGTGCTTGCCGAAACAAAGCCGGTTCAGCCGACGCATTTTTTTAATTCGCCGGAAGCGAAAGGCTCGAAAAGGGTAAATTTCGTCGAACTAGACATGACATGGAGTGCTGCTCCGGAAACACTGGTCAGAGCCACTGAAATTGCTACGCCCGGGCCACCAAACGACGAAGCAACCTGGTTAAATGTCAGAACGTCTGGAACGACCGGAACGCCTAAATATGTTGGGTTCTCCCAATCAAACGCGATCGCGCGCGCGCATTCCGTTCGTGACGATTTTGTTGAGGGTTTCACGCGGGTTGCCTGTCTGTTCAGTTGCACCGCATTCCCGTTCATTACCCGCGCGCTGGCCGCCCTCCTTAACGGTTGTACACTCGTCACTTCTTACGATTTCCGCGTATGGCAGAAACAGAAAGTCAATCTGGTCACAGGCTCTCCATCGCAGGTCGCAGATCTGCTGAAAGGCGTCACTCTGTATCCGAAGATTGCCCAAATTCATGTTGGGGGCGGCAATATGAGCGAGGAGATATGTCGTGCGTTGTTAGCTAATTTCGACCACGTTGTGGATCTCTATGCGTCAGCTGAGAGAAACCGATGTTTCAAGAATATCCGGAAGCTGGTCGCTTCGGGCGAGATTATGACCTTTGGTGAGGCCACGGACGCGATCGTTGAAATTGTCGACAAAAACGGCAACCCGGTAACACCGCCCGAGCTTGGAACGGTCCGCGTGAAGAATGCCTACCTGGCAGCAGGTTACCTCAATGACAAGGACGCGGAAGCGGAGGCGTTCCGGGACGGCTGGTTTTACACCGGCGATATCGGAACATGGGGTGAGAACGGCGAGCTCGTTATTGTCGGGCATGGCGGGGAGACTGCCAACATTAACGGCCTAAACGTCAATCTTGTACTGATGGACGCAGTAATTTCGTCAATGCCCGGCGTTACTGCAGCTGCGGTTTTCAAAAACCCGCGCCCGTCGGCAAGCGAAGAACTGATCGCCTTCGTCGCAACTGAACCCGATGCCGACAAGAATACCATAATCAACGAAGCCAGGACTCTTTGCCTTGCGAACTTCGGTCGACATGCGACGCCTGCGAGAATTATACCAATCGACGAAATTCCTGTGAATTTGGATGGGACCCCAGATCGCCGAGCTTGCATCGAGATTGTCAAGGCGCGCCAGGGCGCACATATCTAACCCGGAGCGGAACTGCGCGTATGAGCATTGCTCCATACCTGTGAGACAAACATGAGCGACAATCAGATCTATAACGTTGGCTTTCGGTTTCTTGAAGTTGCCGACAACTGCCCTGAACACCCGGCGATCATCGCCGAAGACATGACGGTCACATATGCCAATCTCGCGGCTTCTGTACGCGCATTTGCGGTAAAACTTCGGGAGAACGGCGTCGGGCGGAATTCAATCGTCGTGCTCGAAACGACGGACATGTTGGCGTCGCTCGGCATTTTCCTGGCGACAGCGGTACTCGGTGGTCGGTTTGCAATCGCTTCCACATCATTGTCGCGTGCCGGAATCTTCGAAGCAACCCACCTTGTCGCAACCCGCGAAGCAAAGATCGCCGAACGTGCTCAGGCGACAATCGTGGATTCGAGCTGGTCGCCCCGGTATGTTTTGGCAGAGGGTCTCTCCTGCGATCTTGATGAGTTCGAAGGATACGAAGACAAAAGTGACGCTTTCTTCATCACAAGCACGTCCGGAACCACAGGCGCCCCCAAATTCCTCGCCTTGAGCTATGAACAGGTCTGCAGACGCGTTCATGCGGCACGGGCCGATTATGAACCCTTCAAGACTGTTGCAGCACCGCTTTTCAACTGCACCGCACGCCCGTTCCTTTCGCGAGCTTTGTCGATTTTGCTGACACCGTGTACCCTGATCGACAGTAACAAGCCGTCATTCTGGCTGGAGAACGGAGTGAACCTGGTCAACGGGTCTCCAGAACAGGTGAAAGACAGTCTATCCGGCAAGAAACTGAAGCAAAAGATCGCGACTCTGCACATCGGTGGCGGGAAAATCGAAGCTGAAGTAATTGCGGAACTTCTGGAGAGTTTCGACCAGGTGATCGATGTCTATGGCGCCAGCGAGACGAACAGAAGTTTCATGAACATCAACAGGTTGAACGAAGATGGCATCGTCACGACGCAGGGAAAATCGTTGGACAGTCAGGTTCAGGTTATCGCGGACGATGGTCGCGAATGCGACATTGATGAACCCGGAACAGTGAGGGTTCGCAATGACTATCTGGCGGATGGATACCTGAACAATCCGCATGCTCAGGCCAAAGCGTTTCGGGATGGCTGGTTCTACCCGGGCGATCGTGCCCGTTGGGAAGCGAACGGCAACCTGCGCATCGAGGGGCGCGTTGATGATGTCATCAACATGGGCGGCACGAAGATTGATGCAGCGCGAATCGAGATCATGCTCCGCATGGCGCCGGACGTGGTTGATGCCGTGTGTTTCAAAAATCCCAAGGGCGATGTTCGTA
This sequence comes from Paracoccaceae bacterium, assembly GCA_012103375.1. Classification (NCBI taxonomy): domain Bacteria; kingdom Pseudomonadati; phylum Pseudomonadota; class Alphaproteobacteria; order Rhodobacterales; family Paracoccaceae; species Paracoccaceae bacterium. Next base: position 3,257,641 of record WLWX01000001.1, on the reverse strand, counting down.
CTGAATTGCTGGCGTTTGTCGTGGTGGAACCTCTTGCCCAAATCGACATATGTGTCGAGAACGCCCGGTTGCTGTGTTTGCGCAATCTGCCAACGATTTTTGTGCCCCGCCACGTGTTTCCGATCAACGAAATTCCGAGGGACAGCGAGGGCAAGCCTGATCGTGCCGCATGCGCAGCACTTATCCTGAAAAGATCGGCCGCAAACGGTGTCGACCAACCTGGCACTCCGTAGAAAACGCAAGCTGATTCGGCGAGGACGAAGGACTCTGCCGCCAATCAGCGGGATTCTGTGTCAGAAGCGCAACATCGGTGGCCAATTTGCCTTCCCTTAGGCGCGGCTGCGGCTGCCACATGTGGACTCGAGGTTTCCGCACGGTTAACCATTCAAGTAATTGTGAAACGCGGCCAAGCCGTAGCACTAAAGCGTTTCGGCTTGAACCTGAATCGCGAGGGATTCCCTTGAGACCTGATCTGTGATTCATCCTGTTTGGGAGGATGGATCATGTCAGCACCTTTGCCATCTGCGCTTCGGATACGGTTTCATAGATACATTGAAGAAGGGTTGAGCGGGCGCGCGGCGGCGTTGCGGTTGAAGCTGTCGCCTGCCACAGGCGCGCGGTGGGCGCGTCAGGTGAGGATGAAGGGTCATGCGGAACCTGCCCGGCAGGGACCGCCGCGCGGCAAGGGAAAGCTGGCTCCGCATCGGGAATTCTTTGAGGAGTTGATCGCACCTTGGGTCATCAAGGGAGCGATAGATGGCCCCGCCTTCGCGGCCTACATCCGCGAAGTGCTGGTCCCCGAGATCAACCCCTGCACTGTCGTCATTCTCGACAACCTGGCAACCCACCGGAATAAGGAGGCGACGCAGGCTTTACGCAATCACGGCTGCTGGTTCCTTTACCTGCCACCGTACTCGCCCGACCTGAATCCCATCGAGCAGGCCTTCTCTAAACTGAAAGCCCATTTGCGACGGATCGGGGCCAGGTCCTTTACCCAGGTCTTCGAAGCAATCGGAGCAATCTGCGATCTCTACGACCCAGTAGAATGCTGGAACTACTTTAAGGCCGCCGGATATGTCTCAGGTTAATGTCGAAACGCTTTAGGATGTAGGAGACAGACAATGAAGAAATCTATTGTAGTGAGCTCCGCGGCAACATCAACCTTGGCGTTGTTAGCGGCTTCTGGATCTGCGCACGCGCAGGATTGGTCGGGCTTTTACGGCGGCGTTAGTTTGAACTACAATTCAGGTGACATAGTCTCCGGACTTAGTGGTAGTAGTGACTACGGCATCGGCGGTCACAATGGCTCCGTGTTTGTCGGCCATAATTGGAACGTTGGGAACGGAAATACCGTGGCCGGTGTCGAACTTGCACTGTCTCTCGGCGATGTCGATATGAGTTACAGCGGCCCCGGATCGGATTATCTTACAATCAGCAATATTTTCGACGTAAAAGGGCGCGTCGGGCAATCAATGGGCAAGACGCTTGTCTATGGGTTCGCGGGCCTCTCTTTCGGCACTCGTTCCTCCGTAGCTGGCGACTACAACATTTCGGGCACGAATGTCGGCATTGGCGTCAGTCACATGATAAACGAAAACTTTGCTGTTGGTGCCGAACTCATGCGCCTGAATATGGATGGCGGGTACTCAGCCTATGGTTCAGCCAAGATGAACAGTGCTTCGTTGCGATTGGAAATGAAGTTCTGAGGCACAACTGAACCTCAGACAACGTCAAGGGCAGCTTCGGTTGCCCTTTTTCATTGCATGTTTCGGCACCAATCCTCCCTTTTTCCGATAGGCGTCAATCGATGACACTAAAGATAAACGGTGCGGGAATGGGTCGCACCGGCACCAAATCCACCAAACTTGCGCTCGAGGTTTTGGGATTTGGACCGTGCCATCACATGCACGAGTTGCTTTCCCACCCGGAAACCATTCAGGTTTGGCAGGGCGTCGCGGCTGGTAACGTTCCCGATTGGAATGAGGTTTTTCATGGCTACAGGTCGCAAGTCGACTGGCCGGGTGCGTTTTTCTGGCGCGCACTCATTGCGTACTATTCGGATGCCAAGGTTATCCTGACTGTCCGGGATCCGAACGAATGGTATGACAGCATGACGCAGACCATCATGCGTGGTTTCCAAAGCCGCGATGGCGCACCCAACCCTGTTCGTCGCGAACAGCTTCGATTTGCCCACAATCTGGTTTCGGAACAGCTGTTTCAAGGAAATCTCGATGATCCGATCTTTGCCAAAGAGTTGTTCATGCGTCACAATCAGGATGTTATCGACACAGTCCCTCCAGAGAAGCTTTTGGTGGTGAACGTCAAAGATGGCTGGCAACCGTTCTGTCAATTTCTGGACGTTCCAATTCCCGACGAAACATTTCCATCCGAGAACACGACCGAGGCCTTCCTTCGCGGGCTTGGGCGTAGCTAGTAGCTGACGCCTTCGTCCCGGCAGTTATCAAGCGCTTCGTTCGGCATCGCACTGGACTTCAGACCCAATGTTCGCGTTGCGCGCGTGTTGCGGACCACGACAGATTCAACTGTCCGTGGCTCGCACCCGAACAACAAACGTTTGCCGCGCGGCAGAATTCTGTTTGAAATGGACTGATTGTGTTGAAAAACTCCGAAATCAGAGCGTCGCGGATTTCTTGCGAAAACCTATGAAGCGAAATAGTCGGAAAGCTTTGACCACGAGACAGCGCATGGCTGCGCGTGAGCGCATGTAGGCGATTTGGGCCGACCCCCGCGCCAAAAATTTAGGATCGGGCTGCATGGAAAGAAAAATCATCGTTCAGGCCCTAAAACGGAGTTTTTCAACACAATCGACTCGTTGCCGCCTTTCGGCAGTGCAGAGTAAGACTGAGATTCAATGCCACCTGAACGTCCGCTTCAACAAATCACCTGAGTCGTCGATGCACCTGCCGCGAAATTCGGCTCTCGCCCGATTCTGTTGAAAAACAACGTGTTGCTGGCGCCGAAAGTAGCGTCCTGAACATGGCGCAGGTGCCTTTCTGATCAGGCTTTGCGCAGATGCTGCGGTGCAGGAAAGAGCTTGGCCAGTTTGCGGAGGTTCTGGGCGGTGGCGGCGAGTAGGAATGTGCCCCGACGAGATACGTCAGATCCCTCGTTTCTGATCATCATTCGACTAAAGGGGTTTCGCTGCTGAACGTCGGCCTCCATCAATCCGTATTCGATGACCGCATGGATGGAGTTCAATCGTCGTCTGATCGTGCCGGTTCGATTTCCTCGTTCACAAAGACTGGAGACGAACGATCTTGCATGTCTGACGTCAGGGTTTTTCGGACTTCGCGGGCCGTTTCGTAACGGAGGCTCTGGTTCGGTTTCTGTTTGAGTTTAGGCGGCGGCAGTTTGGTGCTGCAATCTCTGCTTCGGCCAGCCATGCAATCAACTTTTCCAATAGTGTGTCGGGCAGCCGCAGCAAGTCATCCTTTTCAATATCGAAAATCGCCATTTCACCAATCCAATACAACGGGTTGGAGATCTAACATGAAGTAGCAACAACATCTAGCCATCCGGGCGACATGCACACCAATGGGTAAATAGGTTCATTTAACAATCTCTAGCACTTTGCGTTAAGCCGAACGAAATCCGCAGGGGCTTCATACGTCAGCTCTGTGGCGGCTAGATCGCGGTTTTTGTGAGTGCAACGAAAGTCAGCAATCAGCCGATTCTGTGGAAAAACAACGTGTTGCGGGCGCAGAAAGTAGCGATTTGAACATAGCGCGAGCGCCTTTCTGATCAGGCTTTGCGCGTTTGCTGCGGTGCAGGAAAGATCTTTGCCAGTTTGCGAAGGTTTTGGGCAGTGGCGGCGAGCAGGAATTCGTCATTTGCGCCGCATGGTCCACGTAATCGGAGCCGTCCCAGGCCGAGAATGCGCTTGAGGTGGGCAAAGAGCATTTCGACCTTCTTCCGGAGCTTCACCGAGATCTTGTATTGCGGCGTTTTGGCGATTGCGCGGGCGATGTCGCGAGCGTCCTCATGTTCCTCACGGGTGATCTTACGGGCGTCGGCATTCGGGCAGCACTTCGGCTTGGAAGGACAGGATTGGCAGGTGTGCTTCAGCGCTTGGTACTTGGCCACGCCCTTGCCGGTTGGGCCGCGATTGGGGTCGGAGTAGTTTCGGCGGAACTGCTTCAGAGCCTCGCCTTCCGGGCAGATGTATTGATTGTTCTCGGCATCCCATTCGAAGTCAGCTCGGGACCAGGTGCCATCGGTGCGCCCGGCTTTGTCGAAGACCGGGATGTGCGGTGCGATCTTTTCACCCACCAGCCATCCGAGCATGGGTCCCGATCCGTAGGCGGTGTCGGCGATCAGCCGTTCGGGATGAAGATCGAAGCGCTCTTTGGCCCGCTTCAGCATCGTCTTGGTTGACCCCACCTCGGCTTGACGGATCGACCGTGTCGCTTCCACGTCGACGATGACACCATGATCGGTATCGATGAGATAGTTGTCGGAGTAGGCAAAAAATGCGGGACCCTTACGCGCCGCCGTCCACTGGCTGGCTGGGTCGGAATAGGACGTGAACTTTGGCTCGACCGGTGTCGCTGCTCCGAATGCGGCCTCATCCAGAGTGTCGAGATACTCGCGGACCGCGCGGGGTGCAGCGTCTGCATCGATCCGCGCAATGTCCCATTCTTCCTTTGGCGCAGAGTACTGCTTGTTGGCATCCGCCTCGATCAAGCTGGCATCGACGGCCAGGCGCTGACCGCTGACGAGACCTTCGGCGATGCATCGCGCGACCGTGGTCTCGAAGAGATGGCGCAGCAGCTCACTCTCGCGGAACCGACCATGCCGGTTCTTTGAAAAGGTCGAGTGATCCGGCACCCGATCGGCCAGGTCGAGCCGACAAAACCACCTGTACGCGAGGTTCAAGTGTACCTCTTCACAGAGCCGCCGCTCGGACCGGATGCCGAAGCAGTAACCGACGATCAGCATCCGGATCAGCAGTTCAGGATCGATCGAAGGACGACCGGTGTGGCTGTAGAAATCGGCAAGATGGGCGCGGATGCTGCTCAGATCGACGAAACGATCAATCGATCGCAGCAGGTGATCTTGCGGGACATGGTCTTCCAGCGAGAACTCATAGAACAGCGCCGCCTGTGCTTCCTGCCTCGGTCCCATCATGGCTGATCCTCCCGCTTGTTGAGAGGATTGAATCAGCGCCATAGCCCTCGATCAAGCAGGAGTTTTTCAACAAAATTGGCCGATTGTGTTGAAAAACTCCGTTTTAGGGCCTGAACGATGATTTTTCTTTCCATGCAGCCCGATCCTAAATTTTTGGCGCGGGGGTCGGCCCAAATCGCCTACATGCGCTCACGCGCAGCCATGCGCTGTCTCGTGGTCAAAGCTTTCCGACTATTTCGCTTCATAGGTTTTCGCAAGAAATCCGCGACGCTCTGATTTCGGAGTTTTTCAACACAATCAGCAATTCTATAGGCGGATGTCCGGGCGGCACTAACCCCCAAGTTTACCCCAAGAAATCTCTGCGCCCATCTATACGTCCACGCCATCCGCCTTACCCCCCCTGGGGGTGTCCTTCCCCCCTAAAACTGGGCCACTACATTGGTCTTGAGAGGGGAATATGTAATGGCACGGAAACGGCATTCGGACGAAGATGTATTGAAGCTGCTGCGTGAGATTGAGCTGAAGCTGACGGGAGGAAGTGACGTTGCATCGGCGTGTCGTAGCGTCGGCATCAGCGATGCGACATATTACAACTGGCGGAAACGGTTTGGTGGTATGGGACGGTCGCAGTTGTCGGAGATGCGCAGCCTGGAAAAGGAGAATGGGCGTCTCAAGAAGATCGTCGCTGAGCTTGAATTGGACAAGCTGATCCTCAAAGAAAGCCTGAACTACTTAAAGCCCAGGGCCTGACGACTGGGGAGCTCCGTCAGGCCGTTATTCATACGCGCCAAAAGCTCGCGACCTCGGAGCGGAGGACCTGCCGGGTCGTCGGTCTGGCGCGAAACTCTCTGCAATATCGACCCGCGCCAAAAGACGATGATGCTCTACGGCTCGCTTTGATCCGCCTGGCCAAGCAATATGGGCGCTACGGCTATCGTAAAGTTTCGGAACTCCTGCGCATCGAGGGCTGGCGGGTCAATCATAAGAAGGTTGAGCGTCTCTGGCAGGAAGAAGGACTGCAACTCCCGCAGCGGCACAGGAAGCGCAGACGGCTTTATCACAAGGACAGCTCGATCATTCGCCTCAGGCCGACGCATCCGAACCACATCTGGAGCATCGACTTCGTTCACGACAAGCTCAGCAATGGCCGGAGCTACAAGATGCTGACCGTTCTGGATGAGTACACCCGGCAGGCCCTGGCCGTGGAAGTTCGCAGCAGGATGGGCGCCGAAGATGTTCTGGAGGCGCTATATCCGCTGCTCCTCTGCCATGGCACGCCGGAGTATATCCGCTCCGACAACGGCCCAGAGTTCGTAGCCAAGGCGATGCAGGAGTGGTTGGTTCGCGTTGGTGTTCGACCAATTAGAATCTATCCGGGGTCCCCTTGGGAAAACGGATACAACGAGAGGTTCAACGGCACTCTCCGGCACGAGATCCTCAACGCTGAATGGTTCACAACAACGAAACAGGCACAGATCGTCATCAATCATTGGCTTAAGCAGTACAACCACACACGTCCGCACCAGGCTCTGAACATGCGACCACCAATGCCAGAAACTCTAATCAGAAATGGCCCAGAACTTGGGGGCTAGACAGGTGGAGCTCGAAGTGAACCCGGGGGCATACAGACGTACCTTTCACAGGCACTCAGAGAGTCAGTCACTGAGAGTCATTGCCGGGTTGAAGGTAGGTGCGGTCCCTGAAGCTACACAGGGACTCTTCAGTGAAGCCGTAGGACATACCGTAGGACAGAACGCGCCTGTTGACGGTGAGTCCGGGCTGCTGATAACCCTTGTTTGACTGAGGCGTTCAATGGCTGAGGTGCCTGTAACGGGACTCGAACTCCCTCTCCTGGGCACCACCCCCAAGCTCAACCCATTGAATACCCTCGGTTTCTTGAGGAAACTGCAGGGGTGTAGGACATGGCGCCAACGGCACTGCCATATTGCCACTCAAGTATCTGCTTGCGATGCTGCTGACCTACGCTTTGACACTCGAACTCAGAACCGTGGTTTCGCCAACTCACAAGCACCCATTTGCACGAGCTTTCCATCGCTGGAAACACTGTCCGAACGGTATTCGCCGGAATGCCGATCAACAACGATGTATGTGACATAATCTCGGAACAAGGTGCTTTCACAACTCAACTCGACCAACTCCGCGCTGATATTCACACTAGGCCCGTCCTTACAACGGCTAAATCTTGGCACTTTCTCCACGTGCACAAGCTCGTTGCCAGCGTAGAAAAGCTTAAACAGATGATATGAAGGATCAATTGGGTATCTTTGCCTGACACCAAGGCGGTTCGATATATGTCCTGAAGCTGTTCTTGGGTGAATGTGCCTCGACGCGATACATCCGATCCCTCGTCCTTTATGATCATTCGGCTGAAGGGGTTTCGTTGCTGAACGTCAGTTTCCATCAATCCATACTCGACGACAGCATGAATGGAGTTAAGTCGTCTTCTGACTGTCGCTGTCCGGTTTCCTCGCCCCAACAGATGGGCCACGAACGATCTTGCATCTGACCTGACATAGCTTGTGATGGGTTTGTTGCCTGCAACTTCGACTAAAGCACTTACTGCCAGTCTGACGGGCTCCTCTTCTATGTTTCTTGTGCTCAGGTAGTCATCGGTACATTGCAGAAGGTCCAGTTGTTCAGGTCGAGCGGATTTGATGAGCCGGGACAGATCCACCGGTCTTGCGTCTTCGACATTCCAGAGATCATTCAGTGTCTCGGTCAAGTGGGTTGCAAGTTTTCCTGCTTCATCTTCGTCCCTACCCAATTTGAGGCGTACAGCACTCATTCCGAAGGCGTCTTTGACCCGGTCAGGAACCCTACGATTGTAATAGTAAGTGCCCGAACGAAAGATGGTGTGTGACAGTTTGTGTGACATATGGCGTTGTCCTCATAGGTATAACCCGTTGACAACGAAGATATTTATGTCGGTAGATTGGTGCCCAGGAGAGGACTCGAACCTCCACATCCTTGCGAATACCAGCACCTGAAGCTGGCGCGTCTACCAATTCCGCCACCTGGGCAGGTGTCGTGAAAGCGGGACGTAAGCGCAGTGGGGCGGGGTGTCAACAAGGTCTTGGTGTGATTTGTCAGTTTTGATGCGGCGCGGCGCTGTTGCCGGGATTGGTGGGGTTGTTTTGCGCACTGCGGCTGGCTGGAAACGACGATACTGTTGGTGCAGGCCTTGAAGCGGATGCATCGGCTTGGGGACCTAAGCACGAAGCCGGTAAAGGAAGCGGTGCGGGCCTTGTCGTTGGGGCCAATCAAGCGCTGGTGGCGGCGATGCTTGGCGTTACGCTCTCAGGCCGGCTCGCCTGTTCCGGAGCGGCAATTGGCCGTTCGGCGCGCGACGCCGTTGGGCTGAAGACACTGGCTAGGGTGTTTCCGTCACTGTGTTGGGGACTGTCTCAGACCCTGCGAATACGGCCAGAATCCGGGCCGGGCCGGTTCCTGTGTTGGTGCCGTTGTGGCTGGTCTTATAGGCCTCGATGAACGCATCGCCGCGGGTGTAGGTGCGGCTGCCGTCCGGTCCGTAATCAACCGTCAACTCACCCTCCAGCACATAGGCGGATTGTGTTGAAAAACTCCGAAATCAGAGCGTCGCGGATTTCTTGCGAAAACCTATGAAGCGAAATAGTCGGAAAGCTTTGACCACGAGACAGCGCATGGCTGCGCGTGAGCGCATGTAGGCGATTTGGGCCGACCCCCGCGCCAAAAATTTAGGATCGGGCTGCATGGAAAGAAAAATCATCGTTCAGGCCCTAAAACGGAGTTTTTCAACACAATCGGCGAATAGCGGAACCTCGTGATGGTGCGGGCCGGTCGTCTGGCCCGGAACCATGGTGACGATCGCCGCCGTGATCTTTGGCGGACCATCCGGATAGGCGACTGTCTGGCCCAGCACGGTTTCGGCGCCCGACAACAGCACATCCAGTGGCGGATAGGAATCGCGCGCCGGGGCGGCGACGGCCAGAAACAGGCCCAGGCCAGTGGCCCCAAGAAGGATATAGGCAAGGCGATACATAAGGCTCTCCGGCGGTTGATATTTGGGCGACCATAGCTTTGACATTGCGGATCGCCCACCCCGCTTTTCCATTGACGCTTGCTGCCTGCACGACGCCCCGATAAAGCTGTGCTGCGTAACGACAGAAAGGGCCGGATGATGAAGCTGGTCACCATCTACGGCGGATCCGGGTTTCTGGGTCGCCACATTGCGCGCCGAATGGCGCAGGCTGGCTGGCGGGTTCGGGTGGCGGTCCGCCGCCCTGCCGAGGCCGGGTTTGTGCGCACCTATGGCTCGGTCGGTCAGGTAGAGCCTGTGCTGTGCAACATCCGCGATGATGACAGCGTGGCGCTTGCGATGGCCGGTGCCGACGCGGTGGTGAACACTGTTGGCATTCTGGCTGAGCGCGGGCGCAATAGCTTTGAGGCCGTGCAGCACGATGGCCCCGACAGGATCGCCAGACTTGCCGCGGCAGCGGGAATTGCGCGTGTGGTTCACGTCTCGGCCATCGGGGCGGATGCTGACGGCGACAGCGATTATGCGCGCACCAAGGCGCTTGGCGAAGCGGCGGTTCTTGCCCATGTGCCGGGTGCCGTCATTCTGCGCCCCTCGATCATGTTCGGGGCAGGCGATTCGTTCTTCAACCGATTTGCCGGAATGACCCGGTTCGGGCCGATCCTGCCGATCGTGGGTGGCGATACGCGGTTTCAGCCGGTCCATGTGGACGACGTCGCACAGGCTGCGCAAAAGGCGTTGCTTGGCCAGGTCGCCGCAGGAACTTATGAGCTTGGCGGCCCGGATACCGAAAGCCTGCGCGCCCTGATGCAACGCATGCTGGGGGTGATCCGTCGGCGGCGATTGATTCTGAACATCCCGTTCTGGGCGGCGCGGATCAAAGCCGCTGTGTTCGAGTTTTTCGGTAAGATCAGCCTGGGCCTGGCGCCTGTGCCTTTCACGCGTGATCAGGTTGAAAATCTGCGCCATGACAATGTTGTCGCAGAGGGTGCAAACTCGCTGTCCGACCTCGGCATCTTGCCTGTTTCAATGGATGCGGTGCTTGAAGATTATCTGTGGCGCTTCCGTCCGTCGGGGCAATATGCCGAGATTACGGAAAGCGCGAAGAACCTACGTATAGGCAATTCCTAGCAGAATCAGGCCAAGCGCGATCCGGTAGATCACATAAGGCGTATAGCTGACCGAACGCAGCAGGCGCATCATGATCGACAGGGCAAAAAGGGCCGCGATGAAGGCTAGACCGGCGGCGATGGCGCCGTCGCGCAAAAACCCTGGATGCATGCCGGTCGACGTCTCCCACAGCAGATAGCCGCCGGAAACAAGGATGGCCGGGACCGACATCAACATGGCCAGCCTTGCGGAATCCTGCCGCCGGTAACCCATCGCGCGGGCGGCGGTGATCGTTATGCCGGAACGCGATGTGCCGGGGATCAGCGCAAGTGCCTGGGCGATACCCATGCGCAGGGCGTCGCGACGGTTCCAGCTTTCTGCGCTGTTAAGCGTTGGCCCACGTTGATCTGCCCAAAAGAGCAGCACACCGAAGATCAGCATCGTCCATCCGATCAGCGCGACGGAACGCAGATGCGCGTCGAGGCCAGAGAATTTCAGCAACGCTCCGAAAATCACCAGCGGCACGGTTGCAAGGATCAGCAACAGGCCAAGGCGCGCGCCGGGATGGGTGATGTTGCCTGCAAACAACGCGGGAATGCCCCGCAGCACTGCAGAAAAATCCCGGCGGAAATAGATCAGAACCGCGCCCAGCGTGCCCACATGCACGGCGATGTCGATCGCCTGCCCCTGATCCTGCAGACCGGTCAGTTTCGGCAACAGGATCAGATGGCCGGAGGATGAGACGGGCAGGAATTCGGTCAGCCCTTGCAGGATCGCGACGAGGATGATGTGAAAAAGCGGCATCAGGGCCTCTGTCGCGGCTGGCGGGGTGGGATCGCGGCCTAACCTAATGATTGGATTCCGAAAGGAAAGCTGAGAATTAGGTCCGGTTTGGACCTAAAAAAGCCGGTGACGCCCTGAATATGTCACGGCACGTGCGTTGTTTCTTTAATTAGGTCATACATTCTGATTTTCAATCGGAGTCACAGTTCGTAAACAGTGCCTTCGCGGGACAGGGAAAGTGTGACTCGGATTATGGCTGATACACAGATGCTCAAGTTTATCTCGGTAAGCCGGGACATGCCGGAAAAGCGGATGCCGAATCTGCGCCGCACGGATTTCCGCGAGATTTATGGTGAGTACGCGACCGAAAAAGCGGCTGAACAGGCGGGTCGGTGCAGCCAGTGCGGCGTGCCCTATTGCCAGACGCATTGCCCGCTGCACAACAACATCCCCGACTGGCTGCGCCTGACTGCGCAGGGGCGGCTGCGCGAGGCTTATGACCTGTCGCAGGCCACGAATACTTTCCCCGAGATTTGCGGACGCATCTGCCCGCAGGATCGCCTGTGCGAAGGCAATTGTGTGATCGAACAATCCGGGCATGGCACCGTCACCATCGGCTCGGTCGAGAAGTATCTGACCGATACCGCCTTCGATGAAGGCTGGGTGCCCGCGATTGCCCCGCAGGTCGAGCGTGAGGAAAGCGTCGGCATCATCGGCGCTGGCCCCGGTGGGCTGGCGGCGGCGGATATGCTGCGCCGCGCGGGCGTGCAGGTCACGGTTTACGACCGCTATGATCGCGCCGGCGGGCTGCTGACCTATGGCATCCCCGGTTTCAAGCTGGAAAAAGACATCGTCATGCGCCGGATTGATCAGCTGGAAGCGGGCGGCGTGACGTTTGAGCTGGATTGCAATGTGGGCGTGGATCGGTCGTTCCAAGACATTCGCGCGGCGCATTCCGCAGTGATTATCGCCACTGGCGTCTACAAATCGCGCGATCTGCCCGCGCCCGGTGTCAGGGCCGATGGCGTGGTTCGGGCGATTGATTACTTGACCGTGTCGAACCGCAAAAGCTTCGGGGACGAGGTGCCGGAATTCGTCGATGGCTCATTAAACGCCGGTGGCAAGCGGGTGGTCGTGATCGGTGGCGGTGACACCGCAATGGACTGTGTGCGCACCGCGGTGCGGCAGGGCGCGACCAGTGTGAAGTGCCTCTATCGGCGTGACCAGGCCAACATGCCGGGCAGCCAGCGCGAGGTGCAGAATGCCGAGGAGGAAGGCGTCGAGTTCGTCTGGCTGAGCGCGCCCAAGGGTTTCTCTGGCGACCCGGTCGAGGGCGTGATGGTGCAGAAAATGCGCCTTGGCGCGCCGGATGCCAGCGGGCGACAGGCGCCGGAGTTGATCGAAGGGGCGGATTACGTTGAAGGCGCCGATCTGGTGATCAAGGCGCTGGGGTTTGAACCCGAAGACTTGCCTGCCCTGTGGGGCACCGAGGGGCTGGAAGTGACACGCTGGGGCACGGTTCTGGCCGACTTTCAAAGCCATGAAACCAGCCTGCCGAGGGTCTATGCCGTGGGCGATATCGTGCGCGGTGCCAGTCTGGTCGTCTGGGCGATCCGTGACGGGCGCGAAGCGGCCGAGGCGATCCTGAATCGGCTGAACGATGCAGCGCAGATGGCTGCTGAATGAGCGATATGACCGACATATGGGTTTCATATGACTCGCATATGATCGGAACCGGTTCCGGCGATGGCAATGTGTCAGCCTTACTGACCAACAAGCGGAGGAGGCAAGACGATGGCTGAATCAAAACTTTACGGGTCCTGCCTGTGTGGCGCGGTGCGCGTGACCGCAACGCCGCTGGGCGACAGTATGCACGTTTGCCATTGCGATATGTGTCGCGCCTGGACGGGCACGGCGCTGATGTCGTTCAAGGCGGACCCCGGCAACTTTGAGGCGACCGGACCAGTGCGCAAACGCGCAACCTCGGACTGGGCGGAACGGGCCTGGTGCGATGAGTGCGGGTCGTCGCTGTATTACCGAGTGACGGCACCGGGCCAGCATTTTGACATGCACCATGTTGCCAGCGGATTGTTTGCCGATGCGGGCGGGTTGACCCTGAACAACGAGCTTTTTGTGGACAAGCGACCCGGCGGATATCGCTTTGCCGGTGACCTGCCGGGCATGACACAGGCCGAGGTTGAAGCGCTGTTCGGAGATGAGGGATGAGTGACACGATCCAGGGACACTGCCTGTGCGGCGCGGTGACGATCCGGGTGGCGGGCCACCACGACCCGCGCCCAGGTGCGTGCCACTGCCGGATGTGCCAGCGCTGGTCCGGCGGGCTGTTCCTGTGCTTTGAGGCGGACGCGGGCGGTGTGACGATCGAGGGGCCGGTGACGCACTATGCCTCGTCCGAGTTCGCCGAACGCGCGTTCTGTTCGACCTGCGGGTCGCACCTGTGGATGCGGGATCTGAACGCCAGCAGTTACGAGCTGATGCCGGGGCTGTTCGACGCGGTTCTGGACGCACCGCTGAGGTCCGAGGTTTACGTGGATCGCGCGATGGCCTCCGTGCAGCTGACGGGGGATCACCCGACGGCGACGGCTGAAGTGTATGAGGCGAAGAACGCCCATGTTGAGGGAGAGACAAGATGACCGAATTTGACCCCAACTGGGCCGCCGCCGAGGAAGCCAGGCGCGCCTTTATGGACGAAAACAGCCTCTATTCCGCTGAAGATGAGCATTCGTCCTGCGGCGTGGGCCTTGTGGTTTCTGTGAACGGGACCAAATCGCGCAAGGTGGTTGAGAACGGCATTGATGCGCTCAAAGCGGTCTGGCACCGGGGCGCGGTTGATGCCGATGGCAAGACCGGCGATGGGGCGGGCATCCACGTTCAGATTCCGGTTCCGTTCTTTTATGATCAGGTCAAGCGCACCGGCCATGAACCCCGCGCGGATGAGCTGATTGCCGTCGGGCAGGTGTTCCTGCCGCGCACGGATTTCGGGGCGCAGGAGACCTGCCGGACCATTGTAGAAACCGAAGTTCTGCGCATGGGCTATTACATCTATGGCTGGCGGCATGTGCCGGTCGATGTCTCTTGCCTGGGTGACAAGGCCAATGCAACGCGGCCAGAGATTGAGCAGATCCTGATCTCCAACGCCAAGGGCGTGGATGAAGAGACGTTTGAGCGGGAACTTTACGTGATCCGCCGCCGGATCGAAAAGGCGGCGGCGGCGGCGCAGGTGCCTCAACTGTATATCTGCTCCCTCTCCTGCCGGTCGATCATCTACAAAGGCATGATGCTGGCCGAGCAGGTGGCCGAGTTCTACCCCGACCTGATGGATGACCGGTTCGAAAGTGCGTTTGCCATTTATCACCAGCGCTATTCCACCAACACCTTCCCGCAATGGTGGCTGGCGCAGCCGTTCCGGATGCTGGCCCATAACGGGGAAATCAACACCCTGCGCGGCAACCTCAACTGGATGAAAAGCCACGAGATTCGCATGGCGTCCTCGGCGTTTGGCGATATGGCCGAAGATATCAAGCCGATCGTGGCGCAGGGGTCGAGTGACTCGGCAGCGCTGGATGCGGTGTTCGAGGTTCTGGTGCGTGCCGGGCGGTCGGCACCAATGGCAAAGACGATGATGGTGCCGGAAAGCTGGTCAAAGCAGGCGATCGATCTGCCCAAGCCCTGGACGGATATGTATTCCTACTGCAACTCGGTCATGGAACCCTGGGACGGCCCTGCGGCACTGGCCATGACCGACGGGCGCTGGGTCTGCGCCGGGCTGGACCGCAATGGCCTCAGACCGATGCGCTATGTTGTGACCGGTGACGGGATGCTGATTGCCGGGTCCGAGGCCGGGATGGTGCCGGTGGATGAGGCGCATGTGGTCGAAAAAGGCGCATTGGGGCCGGGCCAGATGATCGGCGTTCATATGGGCAAGGGGGCGTTGTTCCATGACGCGGACCTGAAGAACGCGATGTCAGCGGCGCTGCCGTTCGGTGAATGGGTCGGGCGGATTAACGAGATGGATGGCGCGCTGACGGGCGTGACCGAAGCGCCGATGTTCTCGGGCGCAGAGCTGCGCAAGCGGCAGATCGCGGCGGGGTATTCACTGGAGGAACTTGAGCAGATCCTGGCCCCCATGGCCGAGGACGGCAAAGAGACGCTGGCCTCGATGGGCGACGACACGCCCAGCGCCGTGCTGAGCACCAAGTACAGACCGCTCAGCCATTTCTTCCGGCAGAACTTCAGCCAGGTGACGAACCCGCCGATTGACAGCCTTCGCGAATACCGGGTGATGAGTCTGAAGACACGGTTCGGCAACCTCAAGAACGTGCTGGACGAGGATTCCAGCCAGACCGAGATTCTGGTGCTGGACAGCCCCTTCGTGGGGAACGCGCAGTTCGACAAACTGGTTCAGGCCTTTGATGCGCCCTGCACGACCATCGACTGTACCTTCGGCGTTGATGAGGGGGCCGGGGCGCTGAATGCGGCCCTGGCGCGGGTGCGTTCGGAGGCCGAAGACGCCGTGCGGTCGGGCGCGGGGCATTTGATCCTGACCGATCAAGATCAGGGCGAGGGTCGCGTGGCGATGCCGATGATCCTGGCGACCAGTGCCGTGCATTCCTGGCTGACGCGGCAGGGCCTCAGGACCTTCTGTTCGCTGAATGTGCGGTCCGCCGAGTGTATCGACCCGCATTACTTCGCGGTGCTGATCGGCTGTGGCGCGACGGTGGTGAACCCCTATCTGGCCGAAGATTCAATTGCCGACCGGGTGGATCGTGGGCTGATCGACGGCACCCTGACCGAAGCGATGGCGCGATATCGCAATGCCATCGACCAGGGCTTGTTGAAGATCATCGCGAAAATGGGGATCAGCGTCATCTCATCCTATCGCGGTGGCTTGAATTTCGAGGCTGTGGGGCTGAGCCGCGCCATGGTCGCCGAATATTTCCCCGGCATGCACAGCCGAATCTCCGGGATCGGTGTTTCCGGCATCCAACGCAAGGTGGCCGAGGTGCACGCGCTTGGCTGGCAGGGCGGCACCGACATCCTGCCGATTGGCGGATTTTACAAGGCGCGGAAATCGGGCGAAACGCATGCCTGGGAAGCGACCGCGATGCACATGTTGCAGGCGGCCTGCACGCGCAGCAGTTTTGAAATCTGGAAGCAGTATTCCGCCAAAATGCGCTCCGCCCCGCCGATCCATCTGCGGGACCTGATGGATTTCAAACCGCTGGGCAAGCCGCTGCCGATTGAGGAAGTCGAAAGCATCACCAGCATCCGCAAGCGGTTCGTCACACCAGGGATGAGCCTTGGCGCGCTGTCGCCCGAGGCGCATAAGACCCTGAACGTGGCGATGAACCGGATCGGCGCAAAGTCGGATTCCGGTGAGGGTGGCGAGGATCCGGCGCATTTCACGCCCGAACCCAATGGCGACAACCCGAGTGCGAAGATCAAACAGGTCGCCAGCGGGCGCTTTGGGGTGACGGCTGAGTATCTGAACAACTGCGAAGAGTTGGAGATCAAAGTCGCCCAAGGGGCCAAGCCCGGTGAAGGTGGGCAATTGCCGGGGATGAAGGTGACGGAATTGATTGCGCGCCTGCGGCATTCGACGCCGGGGGTGATGCTGATATCCCCTCCGCCGCATCACGATATCTATTCGATCGAGGATCTGGCGCAGCTGATCTATGACCTCAAACAGATCAACCCGCGCGCCAAGGTGACGGTCAAGCTGGTTGCGGCCAGTGGGGTCGGCACGATTGCTGCCGGTGTCGCCAAGGCGAAGGCGGATGTGATCCTGATCTCGGGCCACAACGGCGGCACCGGGGCAAGCCCGGCGACGTCGATCAAATACGCAGGGCTTCCCTGGGAGATGGGTCTGACCGAAGCGCATCAGGTTCTGGCGATGAACAAGTTGCGCGACCGGATCACCCTGCGCACGGATGGCGGATTGCGCACGGGCCGTGACATCGTCATGGCGGCGATGATGGGGGCTGAGGAATACGGGATCGGCACCGCCGCACTGATCGCCATGGGCTGCATCATGGTGCGGCAGTGTCAGTCGAACACCTGCCCGGTTGGGGTGTGTACGCAGGACGACGCGCTGCGCGCGAAGTTCACCGGAACGGCGGATAAGGTGGTTAATCTGATCGGGTTTTACGCCCAGGAAGTGCGCGAGATTCTGGCAGAACTGGGCGCGCGGTCCTTGGACGAGGTGATCGGGCGTGCCGATCTGCTGAGCCAGGTGTCGCGCGGCTCGGCACATCTGGACGATCTGGATCTGAACCCGCTGCTGATCACCGTCGATGGGGCGGATCGGATCGTTTATGACCGGGAAAAGAAGCGCAACAAGGTGCCCGGAACGCTGGACCGCGAGATTGTGCGCGATGCCCGGCGGTTCCTTGAAGACGGCGAGAAGATGCAGCTGAGCTATGCCGTGCGGAACACCCATCGGACCATTGGAACGCGGGTGTCCAGCCATATCGTGCAGCGGTTCGGGATGCGCAATTCGCTGATGCCGGATCATCTGACGGTCAAGCTGACCGGTAGTGCGGGCCAATCGCTGGGGGCGTTTGCGGCGCCGGGGCTGAAGCTGGAAGTGTCAGGGGATGCCAACGATTATGTCGGCAAGGGGCTGAGTGGGGGCACCGTTGTAGTGCGCCCGCCGATGGCTTCGCCCCTGGTGGCGGCGGACAACACGATCATCGGCAACACGGTGCTTTACGGCGCAACGGCGGGGCATCTGTTTGCCGCCGGACGTGCCGGGGAACGCTTTGCGGTCCGGAATTCGGGTGCGACGACGGTGATCGAGGGCTGTGGGTCGAACGGTTGCGAATACATGACCGGCGGCGTGGCGGTGATCCTGGGCAGCATCGGTGCAAACTTCGGTGCGGGCATGACCGGCGGGATGGCGTATCTTTACGATCCTGACGGGACCTCTGCCCCGATGATGAACATGGAAACGCTGGTGACCTGCCCGGTCAGCGAAGACCACTGGGCCAGTCAGCTGAAAGACCTGATCGGGCAGCATCTGGAAGAGACCGGTAGCCGCAAGGCCGCGGAAATCCTGCAGCATTGGGACGAGTCGCGCAGCCATTTCGTGCAGGTTTGCCCAATAGAAATGCTGCCGCATATCGCACATCCGCTGGGCAATGAGGCGGTGGCGGTCCCAGCAGAGTAGCGGAAAGATTGCGCGGGGCGGGAATCGCCAGGCGCGGACGGTCGCAGATTGTCCCTGCGCCCGGTGCGCGCCGGACCGGTCCCGCCGGTCAGGCGCTGGTCTGAACTTGGCGCTTCCAAGCGAGTTGACGGCCAAACCTGAGCCATAAATCATGCAAACTCAAAGGCGCAGCGCCAGCCCACCGGCCCGGCGCGCGCCCTGCTTGCGGTGCCTCGGTGAACGTCCGCTCCGGGCCGATTGTGTTGAAAAACTCCGAAATCAGAGCGTCGCGGATTTCTTGCGAAAACCTATGAAGCGAAATAGTCGGAAAGCTTTGACCACGAGACAGCGCATGGCTGCGCGTGAGCGCATGTAGGCGATTTGGGCCGACCCCCGCGCCAAAAATTTAGGATCGGGCTGCATGGAAAGAAAAATCATCGTTCAGGCCCTAAAACGGAGTTTTTCAACACAATCGGCCATTTCTGTTTCATCTAGGCGGCATCCCGGTGTAAACTGCCATCATGGCAAAACCGAAAAAGCCCGCCGCAAAGCGCGGGCGCAAGAGGCAGAAGAAGAAGACCGGCGGGCTGCGGATCTGGCTGCGGCGCTGGGCGTTTCGGGGCGCGTTGCTTGGTGTCGCCCTGGCGCTGTTGGCGGTGCTTTTCTACGCTGTCGTGAATCCGTCGCGGACCCCTTATATGGCGGCCGAGGCGCGGCGGTTGGGCAGCGTCGACCGTCAGTGGGTCAATTTCGAGGATATCTCGCCCATGATGATCCGCAGTGTGGTCGCCGCCGAGGATGCGAATTTCTGCAATCACTGGGGCTTCGATATGGCCGCGATCCGTCTGGCGATGGCCGAGGGCGGCGGGCGCGGGGCATCGACGCTGTCCCAACAGGTGGTCAAGAACGTCTACCTCTGGCAGGGGCGATCCTGGCCGCGGAAAGCGCTGGAGGCGAGCCTTACGCCGCTGGTCGAACTGATCTGGACCAAGCGACGCATCCTTGAGGTATACCTGAACGTCGCAGAATTTGACGAAGGTGTTTTCGGGGTAGAGGCCGCGGCCCGGACATATTTCCGAACCGATCCGGGCAAGCTGACGCAAGTGCAGGCGGCGCGGTTGGCCGCGATGCTGCCCAGCCCCAAAACGCGCTCGGCCGCGAAACCGACGGATTTTGTGCGCCGCCGGGCGCAGGCAATCATCGACGGGGCCGCCACAATCCGTGCGGATGGCCGCGCGTCCTGCTTTGAAGGATGATCCGCCCATTGAACCCCGGCGCGCTTCGCGGCATTGAAGGGCAACACCAATCACCGAAGGTCCGCCGATGATCCGCCTGTTTCACGCTCCGCTGTCGCCGTTTTGCCGCAAGGTCCGCCTGGTGCTGGCCGAAAAGAAGATCGAAGTGGAACTGGTCGAGGAAAAATACTGGCTGAAAGATCCCGAGTTCATGCGCCGCAATCCGGCTGGCAAAGTGCCGGTTCTGAAGGCGGATGGGGAGTTCATGTCCGAATCGACGCCTATCTGCGAGTTCATCGAGATGCGCCATCCGAACCCGCCGCTAATGCCGGTCGATGCCAAGGAGCGTTATGAGGTGCGCCGCCTGGTTTCCTGGTTTGATGACACGTTCCATACCGAGGTGACGTCGAAGCTGCTTTATGAGCGGGTGAACAAGAAGCTGACCGGCGCGGGGTATCCCGACAGCGGCAACGTCAAGGCAGGCGCCAAGGCGATCAAGTTCCATCTGCTTTATCTGGAAGAACTGCTGGATCAGCGACGCTGGCTGGCCGGCGACGCGATGAGCCTGGCCGATTTCGCCGGGGCGGCGCATCTGAGCGCGCTGGATTATATCTCGGACGTGGATTGGACGCGGGTGAACGGTGTGCGCGACTGGTATGCCAAGATCAAGTCGCGCCCGGCCTTCCGGTCGTTGCTGGCCGATGCGGTTCCGGGATTTCCGCCGCCTGCGCATTATGCTGACCTTGATTTCTGAGGTTGGCGGCTGGGGGCTGTCTGGCTGTCGTCATTGTCGCTCGGACCAGTGGCGCGTCCAAGGACACCCCCCGAGGATATTTTTGGGTCAATGATGGGATCAGAGCGCTCTGCGCTGAAAGTGCAGCTTGTAGATCAGGCAAAGGCAGAAGGGTTCGCGAAATGTCGCATTACGAGGCCTGATGCGATACCGCAGGCCGCCGGGCGGTTATCCGACTGGCTGGCGGCCGGGCAGAACGGGCAGATGGGTTGGATGGAGCGGCGGGTGGAATGGCGCGGTGATCCGGCCGCGCTGTGGCCCGAAGCACGCTCGGTCATCATGCTGGCCGAAAGTTATACGCAAGATCATAATCCGCTGGAGGTTCTGGAGCGGCGGGATCGGGCGGCGATCAGCGTCTATGCGCAGAACCGGGATTATCATGATGTCGTCAAGAAACGGCTGAAACGGCTTGGGCGGTGGTTGATCGATCAGGCTGAGGGGGCCGAGATCAAGGTGTTTGTCGACACCGCCCCGGTGATGGAAAAACCGCTGGCCGAGGCCGCCGGGCTGGGCTGGCAGGGCAAGCACACCAACCTTCTGGGGCGCGATCTGGGGAACTGGATGTTCCTAGGGGCGATCTTCACGACGCTTGAATTAGAGCCCGATGCGCCGGAATCCGAGAACTGCGGCACGTGCACGGCCTGTCTGGATATATGTCCGACAGATGCCTTTCCGGCCCCGTTCCAGCTGGATGCGCGGCGGTGCATTTCCTATCTGACGATCGAGCATGACGGTCCGGTGGCGGAAGACCTGCGCCCGTTGATGGGCAACCGGATCTATGGCTGTGACGACTGTCTGGCGGTTTGCCCCTGGAACAAGTTTGCCGTTGCGGCCAGCGATGTGAAATACGCCGCACGCGGTGATCTACGTGCGCCGAAACTTGCGGAGTTGGCGGTGCTTGATGATGCGGGGTTCAGGGCGATGTTCTCAGGCTCGGCCATCAAGCGGATCGGGCGCAACCGGTTTGTGCGCAACGTGGGTTATGCTGTTGGAAACTCGGGCAATGCAGAGCTGATCCCGGTGGCGCAGGCGCTGGCGGCGGATGAGGACGGGGTGGTTGCGGATGCGGGGCGCTGGGCCGCTGCGCGGTTGCAGGTGACATGAGCCGCGCCGCATCCGCACAGCCATTTCGCGCCATTGCCCTAAAGCTGGCGGCGGTGACGCTGTTCGTGATCATGGCGGCGTTGATCAAGTCGGCATCTGGGCGGGTGCCCCCGGGCGAAGCGGTGTTCTTCCGATCATTTTTCGCCATCCCGGTCATCTTTGGCGCACTGATCCTGCGTGGCGGAATTCGTGGTGGGTTGCGCGTGGTCGAACCGATGTCCCATGTCTGGCGCGGGTTGGTCGGGACGACCGCGATGGGGCTTAGCTTTACGGGTCTTGCTTTGCTGCCGTTTGCCGAGGTGAAGGCGATTCAATACGCCTCTCCGTTGATGGTGGTGATCTTTGCGGCGATGTTTCTGGGCGAGCAGGTGCGGGCGTTCCGACTGACCGCTGTGGCGTTGGGGCTGGCCGGGGTGCTGATTATCCTGTCGCCGCGGTTGGGTGACATCAGTGCGGGCGGCGATAGGATGGCGTTGGGGGCCATGGTGGTTCTGGCCAGTGCAATCTGTGCTGCATTGGCCCAGGTCTTTGTGCGAAAACTGGTGGTCACGGAATCGACCAATGCAATCGTATTCTGGTTTTCGGTGACGGCGTCGTGCTTGTCGTTGCTGACGGTGCCGTTCGGCTGGGTCTGGCCGACATCGGGCGAAGCCGCGCTGCTGATCGGGGCCGGTTTGCTGGGTGGGATTGCGCAGATGTTCGCCACAAGCGCGTACCGATATGCCGATGTGTCGGTTGTGGCCCCGTTCGATTACGCGTCAATGTTGCTGGCGCTTGGGATCGGGTTTTTCCTGTTCGGAGAGGTGCCAACAGGGATCATGCTGGGGGGTACCACGCTGGTGGTTGCGGCCGGCGTGCTGATTATCTGGCGCGAACGCCAGTTGGGTTTGGAGCGCGCCAAAGGCCGCAAAGTCATGACGCCGCAAGGCTGAGCGGCGTTGCTTCAGTACCTCGAACCGCTCGACATATGATCTGCAACCGCCGCTTTCAGGGCCAGCCGACGCGGAAGGGGCAGAGGTCATGCACTCCGATGAATATCGCGATCAGGGGTTGTACCCCGAAAAGACGCATCAGAATCGGTTGATCAAATCCTTTGAACTGTAACTCAACGAAAATCCTAGGGAGGATTCACATGCTGAAACAAATGCTTGCGGGCGCGACGGTGGCGCTCGGCCTGATGGCGGGGCCTGCACTTGCCGAATGGAAGCCAGACGGCTCGGTCATGATGATGACGATGTTCACACCGGGCGGAGGCGATGTGCTGTCGAAGCGCCTTTCCTGCCTTCACAACACTACTTTTTGAGTGCTGGGGCTTCTCAAATTCTGCCATGGGAAGCGGCCACGAATCATTGACGTGTAGCATCGTAAAACCTCCTAAAGCGTTTCGACATTAACCTGAGACATATCCGGCGGCCTTAAAGTAGTTCCAGCATTCTACTGGGTCGTAGAGATCGCAGATTGCTCCGATTGCTTCGAAGACCTGGGTAAAGGACCTGGCCCCGATCCGTCGCAAATGGGCTTTCAGTTTAGAGAAGGCCTGCTCGATGGGATTCAGGTCGGGCGAGTACGGTGGCAGGTAAAGGAACCAGCAGCCGTGATTGCGTAAAGCCTGCGTCGCCTCCTTATTCCGGTGGGTTGCCAGGTTGTCGAGAATGACGACAGTGCCGGGGTTGATCTCGGGGACCAGCACTTCGCGGATGTAGGCCGCGAAGGCGGGGCCATCTATCGCTCCCTTGATGACCCAAGGTGCGATCAGCGCGCCTTGGGTCAGGCCCGCGATCAAGGTTTGGGTTCCCCAGCTTCCGAAGGGCGCATCCATCGTCAGGCGCTTACCGCGCTTGGCTCTGCCGCGTAGGCGCGTGAGGTTTGTCTTCACTGCGGTTTCGTCAATAAAGACAACGCGCTCAGGAAAGGTCGCAATGGCTGGCGAGCGGTATCTGAACCAGTCGGCCCGTTGCTGCCTTACCTTGGCGCGGCGGCGCTCGGTTGCGACCAGCGACTTTTTTTGTACGTGAAGCCGAGCCGGGACAGAAGGTTGGCGATGGAGGAGTGATGCACCCGCACACCCTCTGCATCGGCCAGCGCATTACGCAACTCAAAGAGCGTGATGTCAGGGTCTTGTGCGATCAACTCCTCAAAGAATTCCCGATGCGGAGCCAGCTTTCCCTTGCCGCGCGGCGGTCCCTGCCGGGCAGGTTCCGCATGACCCTTCATCCTCACCTGACGCGCCCACCGCGCGCCTGTGGCAGGCGACAGCTTCAACCGCAACGCCGCCGCGCGCCCGCTCAACCCTTCTTCAATGTATCTCTGAAACCGTATCCGAAGCGCAGATGGCAAAGGTGCTGACATGATCCATCCTCCCAAACAGGATGAATCACAGATCAGGTCTCAAGGGAATCCCTCGCGATTCAGGTTCAAGCCGAAACGCTTTAGGGCCTGTTGACGTTCAGGATTCCCAATTGATCCGAGTTCTGATTCAAGGTTGCAAACAACAGGAGAGCAGCCTTGATCCGTTTCGGTCTAACCGATGCCCAATGGGGGTTGATTGAACCGCATTGCCTTGGGAGGACATCCGATCCTGGCCAAACCGGGCGTGAGCCGTACCTTTTCGTCGAAGCCGTGTTGTGGATGGTTCGAACCGGCGCACAGCGGCGAGATTTGCCGGATGCGTTTGATAAGTGGATCTCCAGACATACGCGGTGTGCCTGAATTGATCGAAAGCCTACGTACAGATCACATGCTGGCTGACCGCGCTTTTGACGCGGATTGGTCGCGAAAACCTCTCTCTGAGCACGGCATTACGCCTGTTATCCCACCCCGCAAGAACCGCAAACACCCTGCCAAATATGACCAAGAGATGTACAAATGGCGCCATCTGGTCGAAAACGTCTTTCAGAAGATCAAAGATTACAGAGGGTTAGAAACGCGCTCCTGCAAAACAGACAGCAGCTTCACCGCATTCATCTCTCTCGCAGGCACAGACCTATGGCTCAAATGAACGTCAACAGACTCTAGTCGTTTCATCATCTTGGTTCTCCCTGTGCAGTTATTTGAAATCGGCGTCAGAAGTTGACTCGATCCCCTCCCTTCAACGCAAGCATGTCCCGCGCTTCATCCGGTGTGGCAACTTCGCATCCCAGATCTTCGACGATCCGACGGATCTTGGCGACTTGTTGCGCATTGCTTTCTGCCAGTGTCCCGCGTGAGATATAGAGGCTGTCCTCAAGCCCGACCCGGACATTGCCGCCCATCTGGCTGGCCGTCGTGGCCAGCGGCATCTGCGCACCACCGGCCCCCAAAACAGACCAGCGATACGCGTCGCCGAAAAGGCGATCTGCGGTCTGTTTCAGGAAGATCAGGTTCTCGATGTCAGACCCGATGCCGCCAAGGATTCCCATCACGAATTGTAAAAAAATCGGCGCCTTGAACAGGCCGGAGTCCATGCAGAACTTTAGATTGTAGAGGTGCCCGACGTCGTAAATTTCATGCTCGAACTTGATGTCGTGCGGGGCGAGGGTTTCGGCGGCTTCGCGGATGTCAGCGAAAGTATTGCGAAAAATATTGGCCTCCGAGCCGCGAATATAGTCTTCCTCCCAATCGTATTTGAACGTCTCGTAGCGATCGGCGAGCGGGTGAAACGCGAAGTTCATCGACCCCATGTTGAGCGAGCACATCTCGGGGCTGAATTTGGTTGCCGCCTTCAGACGCTCGGTGATCCGCATTGTCGGTGCGCCGCCGGTGGTGATGTTGATGACCGCGCCGGTGGATTGCTTGATCCGGCCAAGAAACGGTTCGTAATGTTCCGGCGCGACCGATGGGCGGCCGTCTGCAGGGTCACGGGTGTGCAGGTGCAATATTGACGCGCCAGCTTCTGCGGCGGCAATCGCCTGGGCTGCAATGTCATCCGCCGTGATTGGCAAGGTGTCGGACATCGTTGGTGTATGGATCGCGCCGGTGACGGCGCAGGTGATAATGGTTTTCTGACGTGCCATGCTCAGGTCTCCTTGTCCGGTGTGTGGCCGCTGACCCGATACCCAAGCGGGAAAAGTTGCAGATCGTAGCGCGCGCGCAGCAGCCCCCAAAGGCCTTTTGGCGCTTTCAGCATGATGACAATCGCCACAAGGCCCAGCACCATCAAATAGATCGTGCCGAGGTCGGCCAATGTTTCGCGTAGGGCAAAGAACACCAACGTACCGATGATCGGCCCTTCCAGCGTGCCAATTCCGCCAATCACAACGATAAAGATCACGAAAGCCGTCCAGTCGTTGACCGAAAACGCCGCGTCTGGTGAGATACGAAGCTTTTGCAGGAAGATCAGCGCACCGACCATCGCCGTCAGCCCGCCGGTCACGACGTAGACGACGAATTTCGTGCGCCAGATGTCGATGCCAAGCGAGGCTGCCGCCAACTCGTTATCGCGAATTGCGGTCAGCGCAAGGCCCCGGCGCGAGCGCAGGAACAAATAGACGGCGGCGATAACGACGATAAAACTGCCAAGCGCCATCCAATAGCTGACGGATTCCCGCATCGAGCGTGAATTGGCGATGGATTTCACGATGTCCACCGGAAGCGACGAACCCGAACCGCCGCCCAGTGCTGATATCTGGGCAAAGGACAGCCGAAAAACCTCGGCCATGACCCAGGTGCCAATGGCGAAGTATGCGCCCCTCAGGCGGAATATCAATAACGCGACGGGGATCGAAATTGCAGCCCCCAGAACCGCCGCACCAGCAATAGCGACGAGCGGGGGCAATCCACCGAAAATGGTCAGCGCAAACAGCATGTAGCCGCCGAACCCGACGTAGGCTTGCTGCCCGACAGATACCAGTCCTGCATACCCAGCCATCAGGTTCCACAAAGACGCGAGCGCGAGGTACAGAAAAATCTCGCCCATCAGGCGCATGTTAGCGCGCCCTGCCCACCACGGGGCCAGCGCCAGAATGACCAGAACGAGCAGGCCAAGGACGGCGGCAACTTTCGCGGCGCGCGACGTACGGCTGACTGAAAGGTTCGGGCTGGCGCTCATCCGGAAACCCTCGGGAATAGGCCCTGTGGGCGGATGGCCAGGACGATTAGGAAGGCAATGTGTCCAGCAAGGATTTGCCAGCCCGGGTCAATCTTTGCGCCGATGGTTTGGGCAACGCCAAGAATGACGCCACCTGCCAATGTGCCCCAAAGGTTGCCGAGGCCACCGATGATCACCGCTTCGAAACCATAGCTCAGCCGCCCCGCGCCAGCCGTCGGATCAAAACTAGTCCGAATGCCAAGCAGGATGCCCGCAACGGCAGTGACAGCAAGTGCCAGTGCCATGGCCAGACCAAAGATGTGCCGCCGGTTCAGGCCCATCAGTTGCGCGATGTCCTGATTGTCGGACACGGCGCGGAACGCGCGGCCCAGCGCAGTGCGATAGAATATCCATTGCAACCCGGCGATCAGGGCCACCGCAATGCCAAACGTCAGCAGCGGCAGGATGCCCAGGCTTAACCCCCCGACTTGAACGCTGGCCGTCTCCAAAGCGCCTGCATTCATTTTCTGCGGGTCGGCGGTATAGCCTTCCAAAAACGCGTTCTGCAGGATCACCGACAGCCCGAATGTCACCAGAAGCGGCGGCAACAGATCGTCGCCCAGCGTGTGGTTCAGAATACCCCGTTGCAGGACATAACCGATGGCGGCCATGGTCGGCACCACAGACAGCAGCGCCAGAAGCGGGTGCATCCCGGTCAGCCCGACAACTGTCAGCCCCAGATAGGCCGCCAGCACGATCAGGTCGCCGTGCGCGATATTGACCAGCCGCATCACGCCGAAAATCAGGCTCAGCCCTGCTGCGAACAAGGCATAAAGCCCACCAAGCAAAACCCCTTGAACGATGGCGTTGACCCAATCCATCTAGTCGATCCCGAAATAGGCAGCGCTGATCGCCTCGCGCGAGGCATCGCCTGACGCACTTTCAAGCGACACACGACCTTCCTGCAGGCAATAAACCCGGTCCGAGACGGACAGCGCCTTCGAGATGTCTTGTTCGACAATAATCGCCGACATGCCCTCGCCCACGATCCCCGGCAGGGCGTCGTAGATCGACTTGATGATAACGGGTGCCAGTCCAAGGCTGATTTCATCGAACAGGATCAGATCGGGGTTCGACATCAATGCCCGTCCGATGGCGACCATCTGCTGTTGCCCGCCGGAAAGTTCGGTTGACGGCACCGCGCGGCGTTGCTTCAGAACCGGGAACAGATCAAACACCGCCTCAAGGCTCCACCGTCCCTTGCGGCCTAGCCGCCCACCAATCAACAGGTTTTCTTCGACCGACAGCGAGGGGAACAGCTGCCGCCCCTCGGGCACCAGCGCAATGCCAAGGGCGGCGATCTGATCCGCGCGCAGGCTTCCGATTGGCTGTCCGCGATAGGCAATCTGTTCCGGCGCATTCGCCATCAGGCCCGAGATCGAGCGCAATAGCGTCGTCTTGCCAGCACCGTTTGCCCCGATGATGGCCAGAACTTCGCCCGGTGCCAGCACCATGTCGATACCGTATAGGGCTTGAAAGTCGCCATAGTGGGCGTCAAGGCCCGACAGTTTGAGGATCGGGTCAGGCATCGACTTCGATCCCCAAGTAAATCTCCTGCACTTCGGGGCTTTCCATGATGGTTTTCGGGTCGCCCTCGGCGATCTTGCGGCCGAAATCGATGACGATCAGCCGGTCGACCACAGCCAGCAGGGCGTGCACCACATGTTCGATCCAGATGATCGTCACGCCGCTTGCATGGATGTCCTTGATGGTCTGCACCAGCGAGACGCATTCGCGTTCGGTCAGACCGCCTGCGATTTCGTCCAGCATCAACAGCTTGGGTTTGGCGCACAGCGCGCGGGTCAATTCCAGCCGCTTGCGGTCCAGCAGCGTCAGACTGCCAGCCAGCGCGTTGGCGCGGGCCAGCAGGCCGGTCTGGTCCAGCACTTCAAGGCAATGACGCTCAGCCTCGTGCCCGGCAAGCCCGGCGGCCTGTGTGGCGGCGATCATCGCGTTTTCGAACACCGTCATGCCGCCAAAGGGTTGTGGCACCTGAAAGCTGCGCGCCATGCCCGCGCGGCAACGGCGCGCGGCGCTGTGGCGCGTCACGTCTTCGCCCTGAAACCGGATCACGCCGCCGTCCGGGGCCAGTGTTCCGGTGATCAGGTTGAACATCGTCGTTTTTCCCGCCCCGTTCGGGCCGATGATACCCAGGGCCTGCCCTTCTGGCACATCATAGCCCAGCGCGTCGGCCACCGTGACGGCACCGAAGGATTTGGACAGACCGTCAAGTTGCAGGATCATCGCCATGAGGTTTCCGGCCAAACGGCTGCGCCAATGAATTGGCGCAGCCAGCGCCTTTAGATCAGCTTCAATTCGCCGGTGGTCGGGATCGATGGCTGATCAGAATTGGCGACAATTTTCAGATCGAAAGTATCGCCTTCCTTCTGCCATTGCCCGCCGACCAAGGGCGTTTTGCTGACGTTCTTCACCGGCCCGGTGGACCAGTTCACATTGCCCACGATGGTGTCGAGGTTGGTGGCCGCAATGGCCGCTGTGATGGCTTCCGGATCGTCAAGATCCTCGGCCCGTTTGATGACATCGGCGGCCACTTCGAACAGGGCGTGCTTAAAGCCGATCGGCTGCGTCCAGGGGCGACCCGTGGCTGCGACATAGCCGTCTGCCAGTTCGCGTGCCGATGCTCCGGTCAGCGACGAGTTGAACGGGTGGTGCGGTGACCACCACACCTCGGACGTCAGCCCGTCGGCGCGGTCGCCGTAACTGTCAATCACGGTCGGGAACAGCAGCGCCTTGCCGACCGTCACGACCTTGGGCGCAAAACCCTGCTGCGCGGACTGTGCCCAGAAGGTGCCGAAATCGGGCGGGATCATCACGCCGGTCACGATCTCGCAATTCGCGTCACGGAAGGCAGCGATCTGGTTACTGAAGTCATCCGACAAAGGCTGATAGCGGCCCGGATCGACCAGATCGTAACCTGCAGCGGCAAGAGGCGTCGGCAGACCCAGGTTTGCATCGCCCCAGGCGTTGCCGTCCGCGTCGTTCGGGAAAAGACCGCCGACCTTCTTGGCGACCCCGCTTTGCCCCCAGATATCGAGGAACACGCCGATCACATCCTCTAGCCCCCAGAAGAAGTGATAGGTGCTTTGGAAGCCCTCGGCCGGGTTGCCATTGCGCCCGAAGAAATAGGGCTGCCAGGGCGCGTCGGTGGTGATGCAAGGCACCTCGTTGATCTCGGCCTGATCGGCGACCGGGTTTGTGGTGTCCGGGGTTGCGGCGGCGACGATGATATCAACCTCATCCCCCAGAATAAGGTCGGCGGCCACTTCGGCGGCACGGTTCGGGTTGGACTGGCTGTCGCGCGAAATGATCTCGACCCCCCAGCTGGACCCGTTGTTTTCCAGACCGCCCGCGAAGGTCGCGTTGATCCCTTCGACGATGTAATCGTCGGCCTCGGCAAACCCGGCCAGCGGGCCGGTCTTGGGGCTGACGAAGCCGATCTTCAGGCCTTTGTTCTGCGCGTAAGCGCGGGTGCCGCGCAGGATTGCTGGTGCAGCAATGGCGGCTGTCGAGGCCGCAAGGAAGCCCCGGCGCGTTGCGGTGTTCAGTCGTTTTTTCATTTCATCCTCCCAATGATGACCCTTTTGTGGGTCTGATTTTTCAGTCGCCCAAGGTCTGCTGTAACTGTTGCAGATGGCGACCGACTTTGTCGCGTATTTTCTCGGCATCTCCGTCGGCCCATTTGCGAAAACCTTCGCCGGTTTTCATGCCAAGGCGGCCCTCGGAAACCAATTGTTGCAGATAGGGCGATGGGCCGGGCCGGCGTTCCAAGTCGGCAAGCACGTTTTCGTGGATGTCCAGCGTCAGGTCCGTTCCGACCAGATCAGCATTTTCAAGCGGGCCAAGCACAACAAGCCGCCGCCCGAAACTGGCCTTGATGACCGTATCAACAGCCTCGGCATCGCAGATGCCGTTTTCGACCAGCGACACCGCTTCGCGCCACAGCGCATGTTGCAGCCGGTTGCCGATGAACCCCGGCACGTCCTTTTCGACCATGACCGGCGTTTTTCCGGCCTCGGCCAGCAGATCGAACATCGCCTGCGCGGCTGCCGGTGCGGTCCATTCGGTTTTCACCACCTCGACCAGCGGGATCATGTGCGGCGGGTTCCACCAGTGGGTGCCAAGCGCCCGGTGGCGAGATTCCAGATGACCGGTGATCTTCGAGATTTGGATGACCGAGGTGTTGGAGGCCAGCACCGCATCAGTCGGCGCATGTGCTTCAATCTCGGAAAAAATCGACCGCTTCAGGTCCAGCTTTTCCGGGGCGGCTTCGATCACGAAGCCCGCGTCCTTGACTGCCCCTTCAACCGAATTGCACAGCGCGATTTTCTTAAGGATTTTCGGAATATTCCCGGCAGGCTCCTCCAGCAGTTTCAGGCTGTCGGTGATCCGCGCTGTGACACTGGCAAGCGCATCCGGCACCGGATCGGTGATTGCAACATTATGTCCGGCCCGGGCCAGCGTCAGCGCGATGCCATGCCCCATCAAGCCCGCGCCGATCACCGCTGTTTGCAGCCCTTTGGTCATCCCGCGGTATACCCACCGTCGGCATATAGAATGTGCCCGGTATAGAAATCCGACGCTTTGGAGGCGAGGAACAGCAGCGGTCCGGCCAGATCTTCAGGCTCACCCAGACGCCCTTTCGGAACTCGCGCCAGGAACCCGGCGCGCACAGCTTTGGCCTTGTCGGTATCCTCAAACATCCAGGCGGTCAGGGGTGATCGGAACACCGTCGGCGCGATTGCATTGACGGTGATCCCGGTCGGCCCAAGCTCGCACCCCAGCGCCTTGGTCATGCCGTCAACCGCCGCTTTCGAAGCGCAATATGCTGTGTACCCCGCCGGATGCCCCAACAACCCGCGCGCAGAGGAGACGAGGACAATCTTGCCGCCCGTCCCCTGTGCCTTCATCACCTTCGTCGCGGCCCGCGCGATCAGCCATGTCTGCGTCACATTTGCATTCATCACGTCGGTGAAGGTCTCGGGCGCCATATCTTCGATCAGCGCGACCTTGTTCATCCCGGACGCGACAACAAGAATATCGAGCGACCCGAACGCCTTGGCGGCCTCATCGGCCATTTGGGTACAAGCCGCCTCATCCGACGGGCGTGCGTTTATCGTGTGGACCTTTGCGCCCAAATCCCGGCACTGGGCGGCGATGTCTTCCAGCGCATCGGCATTGCCCGCCGCCAGCACCAGATTGCAGCCAGCGCCCGCCAGCACCCGCGCGGCAACCATTCCGAATGCGCCCGACGCGCCGGTAATCAGCGCGGTCTTGCCGGAAACGTCAAACATCGACAACGGATTCTGCATTACGTTGCCCCTGGCGAATAGGGCATCACAACCAGCATGATTGCCGCGTGGTTGCTGCGGTTTTCGATCAACCGTTCCTCGCCCGCCGGAATGGTGCAGCTGTCGAATTTCCGCAGCACGGTCTCGGTGCCGTCAATCACCACCGTCAATTCGCCTTCGACAATGAAATACAGCTTTTCGATTGGCGACGAATCCGGCCCCGCGCCGCCGCCGGGCAAATAATGCGACAGGCCCATCCATTGATTCGTCGGGCCACCGTCTTCAAAGCCCTGAAGACGCAGGCCCTTCACATCCCAGTGGTTCGGGGCTTCGTAGGGTTCCGCATCCTCAAACCGTTTGACCAGCATCAGAATGCCTCTCCGGCCTCGATCCGATAGGCTTGCTTCTTGTCGGTGATTGCCACCAGTCGGACAATGCAACCGTCGCCACGGTCCCAGTTCCACGGAAAAAAGGCGAGTGTCACGCGCTTGCCGGTGACAGCGTCCAGATCGCCGCCGACGTTCTCGATCCCCATGATGCCGTTCTTGAACAGCATATTGTGCACCGGCTCCCACTCCGGGAAGGCTTCATCCCAGGGAATGCCGCCGGACCATTCGAGGTATTCCGCTTCAAGGTGCGGCAGGATCGGGCCATTTCGCTGCGGGCCAATGGCCGTGGCCAGCGGGTGATCATTGGCCTGGGTGTCGTGGCCGACAACCTTGATGCCCTTTTCGATGATCCATTCGGCCGCAGACGGCACAAGGCCGGGGCAATAGGCGAAGTAATCCCCGTCTTCATATTGCTTGTGCCAACCGGTGTTGATGATCAGCACATCGCCCTTGCGGATCGCGTGACCGCAGGCTTTTTCCAGATCCTCGCCGGTAATCTGCTCCCACTTCTTTTTCGGGATCGACACGACAAGGCCCGAGCCGAAGAAATGCGGCAGAGGCACCTCGTCGATGAAAGGTGTCCCCTGCACGACATGGGCGGGTGCATCGATATGGGTGGTCACGTGCATTGTCGTGGTTATGGTCTGAGACAGCACGCCGGACTTGGCCATATAGTGCTTTCGTTCAATCGCGACGTCTTTGAAATACGGCCAGTTCGGGCATTGGTACCCGAAGCGGTGGCTGAGGTTGGTGAACTCCAGTCCCATGTCGTTGTCGAGATTTCCCTGAAACTCGATACCGCGAATTTCCACCATTTTCGTGCCTCCCTCAGCGCGATGCTTTTCTGATGAGGATGGTGCAACGCAACCGGACATCCGTCAACGAAAAACCACAATGCGATTTATTTGTACCGTATTGCGGTGCAGTTTGAAATCATGTCTATTGTCGTGTGTATCATGCGGATTGTGAGGCAAATGACTGAATCTGAACAAAAAACCAATCGCCATGGCATTCAAGTTATCGCGCGCGCCGCAGCAATTCTGCGGGTTTTGAAGACAGATCACTCAGGTCTGAGCCTTGGTCAGATCGCAGAGGTCGCGGGTCTGCCACGCTCAACAGTGCAGAGAATCGTCGGCGCATTGCAGGCCGAACGGCTTGTTATTTCTGACACGTCCGGGCGGGGATTTCGCCTTGGCCCCGAGGTGACCGCCCTAGCCGAAGCGACCCATTACAACATTGTCGAGCGTTGCCGCCTGTTGCTGAGCGAGTTGACCCAGGAAACGGGCGAGACTGCCGACCTGTCGGTCTTACGCGGTGCAGGGATGATCTTCCTTGACCAAGTGCCGGGGACGCACAGACTACGCACGATTTCATCCGTCGGTGAGGTATTTCCCCTAACCACAACGGCAAATGGGCGCGCCTGCTTGGCCCGACTACCGGATGCAAAGGCCGAGAAACTGATACGCGATGAATGGGAGCGTCGCGGGAACGAAAGCGACATCGCCAGCTTCCGTAGCATGTTGGCGGATATTAAGGCCGGTGGGCTGGCCTATGATCTTGACGAACATACCCCGGGGATCTCGGCGATGGGATTCGCTTTCGAAGATGCTTCAGGCGACATCCATGCGATTTCCGTGCCGGTGCCATCAACACGATTTGGGGCCATTCGTCAGAATGTCGAAACTGCTTTGGCAAAGACGGCCAGGCACATCGAGAAAACGCTGGAATTGCCGGGATAGGGATTATCGAATGTCGCTATCTGGCCGATTGTGTTGAAAAACTCCGTTTTAGGGCCTGAACGATGATTTTTCTTTCCATGCAGCCCGATCCTAAATTTTTGGCGCGGGGGTCGGCCCAAATCGCCTACATGCGCTCACGCGCAGCCATGCGCTGTCTCGTGGTCAAAGCTTTCCGACTATTTCGCTTCATAGGTTTTCGCAAGAAATCCGCGACGCTCTGATTTCGGAGTTTTTCAACACAATCGGCCAAAATGCATTTTAAAGCGTTTCGGCTTGAACCTGAATCGCGAGGGATTCCCTTGAGACCTGATCTGTGATTCATCCTGTTTGGGAGGATGGATCATGTCAGCACCTTTGCCATCTGCGCTTCGGATACGGTTTCAGAGATACATTGAAGAAGGGTTGAGCGGGCGCGCGGCGGCGTTGCGGTTGAAGCTGTCGCCTGCCACAGGCGCGCGGTGGGCGCGTCAGGTGAGGATGAAGGGTCATGCGGAACCTGCCCGGCAGGGACCGCCGCGCGGCAAGGGAAAGCTGGCTCCGCATCGGGAATTCTTTGAGGAGTTGATCGCACAAGACCCTGACATCACGCTCTTTGAGTTGCGTAATGCGCTGGCCGATGCAGAGGGTGTGCGGGTGCATCACTCCTCCATCGCCAACCTTCTGTCCCGGCTCGGCTTCACGTACAAAAAAAGTCGCTGGTCGCAACCGAGCGCCGCCGCGCCAAGGTAAGGCAGCAACGGGCCGACTGGTTCAGATACCGCTCGCCAGCCATTGCGACCTTTCCTGAGCGCGTTGTCTTTATTGACGAAACCGCAGTGAAGACAAACCTCACGCGCCTACGCGGCAGAGCCAAGCGCGGTAAGCGCCTGACGATGGATGCGCTCTTCGGAAGCTGGGGAACCCAAACCTTG
This sequence comes from Paracoccaceae bacterium, assembly GCA_012103375.1. Taxonomy (NCBI): domain Bacteria; kingdom Pseudomonadati; phylum Pseudomonadota; class Alphaproteobacteria; order Rhodobacterales; family Paracoccaceae; species Paracoccaceae bacterium. The sequence goes on along the minus strand of WLWX01000001.1, from coordinate 3,222,851 downwards.
ATCGCGGGCCTGACCCAAGGCGCGCTGATCGCACCTTGGGTCATCAAGGGAGCGATAGATGGCCCCGCCTTCGCGGCCTACATCCGCGAAGTGCTGGTCCCCGAGATCAACCCCGGCACTGTCGTCATTCTCGACAACCTGGCAACCCACCGGAATAAGGAGGCGACGCAGGCTTTACGCAATCACGGCTGCTGGTTCCTTTACCTGCCACCGTACTCGCCCGACCTGAATCCCATCGAGCAGGCCTTCTCTAAACTGAAAGCCCATTTGCGACGGATCGGGGCCAGGTCCTTTACCCAGGTCTTCGAAGCAATCGGAGCAATCTGCGATCTCTACGACCCAGTAGAATGCTGGAACTACTTTAAGGCCGCCGGATATGTCTCAGGTTAATGTCGAAACGCTTTAGCACCCGCTGCATTTTCAGGGCCGGATCATCGATCATCTTTTCAGAACGCCAGCAAACGTGCTGATCCGGGCGTACCAATAAACACCCGGTATCACCAATTTCGCGGATCCGCGCCCAATCGCCGGTATGATCGACATACTCTTGACGTGGACCGATCATGTGGGCGCGGATCTCGATACCCAATGCCTTTGACGCGGCCTCTGCGGCGGATATCCAGTCTTGACCGCCCAACCCCGTGAACACGGTAAATGCCCCGCCGCCTGCCAGATCAAGCGTGGAATGCTTCGCGCCATTCCCGTCAAACAACCAGACATGCGGCAGCCGTGCACCAGGCCAAGTGGTCGGGTGATAGTGTAGCTCGGCATCCTTTTCGAAATCCGGTTCCGCCGATCCGTCCCCGACAATCGCGTCCGAGCGATAGCGCTGGTTCATCTCGACCCCGTGGGCGTCGAATTCGTAAACTTTGAAGGCAATGGCTTTGTTGAGCGCGTCCCGCTGAACCTCGGCATCCGCTCCGGTGCCACAGCGGGCATCCATGTTGGCCTTGATCTTCTCGACATCCGCCCCGCCGGTCATACCGAGCGCCTCAAAAATAGGACCGAATTCGCCGATTGATTGGTTGGCGCGGTTCACGATCTGCTTGGCAATTGGCGCACGTTCGGTGTCATAACTCTCCAGCAGTGCCTCTCCGGCCTGTCCCTTCAACACGGACGCCAGTTTCCAGCACAAGTTGAACGCATCCTGGATTGACGTATTCGACCCGAGGCCGTTTGAAGGTGGATGCCGGTGCGCTGCGTCGCCCATGATGAAAACCCGACCCTTAGAAAGTCGAGCCGCATAAGCATCGTTAACGGTCCAGGTGTTGGCTGACAGCAGCTCAATCTCTAGCTCGGGATCGCCCACCAGCTGACGCGCTACCGATGTCGCCATCGCATCGTCTACCACCGGGGCCCGTTCATTGATGTCATAACCCCAGACGATCAGCCATTCGTTCCAGGGCCGGATCATCCGGACCAAGCCCATGCCAATGCCACCCACATCCGCGCCGGGCTGCATTATCCAATAGAGCACACTGGGCCGATGCTCGACGTACTTGGATAGATCTGCCCGGAACAGAATGTTCATCGAGCCGCCAACGCCCATCTTGCCCTCAATCGGCAGGTCTTCGTTCTCGGCTACCAGAGAATTACCACCATCAGCACCGATGAGGAATTTGCTGCGGATCGTTAACTTCTTGCCCGTCAGTCGATCCAGACACGTGGTCGTAACGCCCTCGCTATCCTGTTCATGGTGCAGGTACTCCGTACTCATCCTGGCCTGGGTACCTCGCTTGCAGGCCGTGGTGAACAACAGAGGTTCCATGAAGGTCTGCGGCAGGTCATTCATGAACGTCGGCGACGACAGCAAATGCTCGGCCTTGGAATTCGGATACGTGCCCCAGCTGCGCATGCGGCCGATTTCCTCGCCCGCCAGGCTTTCGCAAAAGACATTGTTGCCCATCAATTCCTGTGGCGTCGCGTGCAAATAGGCTTCGCCCTCAACCTCTTTGCCAAGATCGCGCAACACCTCCATGGTACGCTGGTTGGTGATATGCGCGCGCGGCGTATTGGCAAGCCAGCGATAGCGGTTGATGATCATATTTTCGATGCCGTAAGTGGACAGCAAAGCCGCAGAAGATGACCCTGCCGGTCCTGTTCCGATGATCAGAACGTCGGTTGAAATATCAGGCAATTGAAACTCCCCAAGACTGTTTCGGAAGGTGCACGATTTTGGCTCAACTACGCAAGCTGATGCGTTGGGTTTTCTGGCGAATTTTGATCGACGCCAGAATACCAGGACAGTTTTGAATGGGCCGATTGTGTTGAAAAACTCCGTTTTAGGGCCTGAACGATGATTTTTCTTTCCATGCAGCCCGATCCTAAATTTTTGGCGCGGGGGTCGGCCCAAATCGCCTACATGCGCTCACGCGCAGCCATGCGCTGTCTCGTGGTCAAAGCTTTCCGACTATTTCGCTTCATAGGTTTTCGCAAGAAATCCGCGACGCTCTGATTTCGGAGTTTTTCAACACAATCGGCCGGTTTTGACAGATGCCGCGTGATGCACCAATATCGGCATATCGAAATTCCGGCTGTAGGCAGAGCGGCTCATCCGAACGCTCTGATAGCTAATGGAACTCGCGGCACAAGCTCTTGGTAGAAACCATTTTACCGTACTCAAACGCCACAAGAGCTGGGCTCGGATTCTGGACATGGAGGAAACGCAATGAACAATCACACGCCAACACGTCGTCTGACTGCCGCAGACTTCGACCAGGATTTACTTGATCTCTACGATTACTATGTGCATGGCAATATCTCGAAGCGGCAGTTTCTGGAAGGCGCTGGCAAGTGGGCTGTCGGTGGCCTAACGGCAGCTGCGATCCTCAGCACGCTCTCGCCGAACTACGCATTGGCGCAACAAGTCGCCGAGGACGATCCGGAAATTGAAGGCGAAGACATCGTCTATCAAAGTCCCAACGGAACTGGCGAAATCACCGCCTATCTTGTCCGCCCGAAAGAGATCAACCCCGACCGTCCGCCAGCGGCTGTGCTTGTCGTCCATGAGAACCGGGGTCTCAATCCCTATATCCGCGATGTTGTCCGACGTCTTGGAAAGGCCGGGTTCGTGGCCATGGGCCCGGATGGCCTGTCATCGCTCGGGGGGTATCCAGGCACCGATGATCAGGGTCGGGAAATGCAGCGGACGCTGGATCAAGCGGCGTTGCTAAACGACTTTTTCGCCGGCTTTGAATATCTCCAGGCGATTGACGGGACGAATGGAAAGGTTGGCGCGACTGGCTTTTGTTACGGCGGTGGCGTCGTCAACCGGTTGGCGGCAGCCTATCCCGACATGGCCGCAGGCGTGCCCTTCTACGGCTCGTTTCCGGACGCAGAGCAGGTCGCCGGAATTGACGCGCCATTGATGATACAGTTGGCCGCGCTCGATCGGCGCATCAACGCGATGTGGCCTCCGTTTCAGAAGGCTATGGAAGAGAACGACAAGCGCTATGAGGCACATATCTATCCCGGTGTGAACCACGGTTTCCACAACGATACGACGCCGAGATACGATGAAGCTGCGGCCAAGCTTGCGGAACGTCGCATGATCGCATGGTTCCGGACTTACCTCGCAGCCTGAATAGGGTGCGCCGGGGTAGTTTGCGTGGCCGGTGCACTGCAGCAGTGGGCCGCCAGAACGCCATCACAAAGTTGTGGGCAGATTGTGTTGAAAAACTCCGTTTTAGGGCCTGAACGATGATTTTTCTTTCCATGCAGCCCGATCCTAAATTTTTGGCGCGGGGGTCGGCCCAAATCGCCTACATGCGCTCACGCGCAGCCATGCGCTGTCTCGTGGTCAAAGCTTTCCGACTATTTCGCTTCATAGGTTTTCGCAAGAAATCCGCGACGCTCTGATTTCGGAGTTTTTCAACACAATCGGCACAGATTATCGCGCGCTTCGTTTCCCTTAAATCGGAATTGCTTGCGCAAGCGCAATGCATCGGTTCAGGTTGCTTTCGGTCTGCATGGTTGGGCCAAAGTTCATAGCCGGTAGGAGAACCCCAAATGGCCACAGCGCTGTTTACCCGCCGTACACTTCTCGCCTCAGGCGGCGCCCTGGTGGCGACCGGACTTTCGGGGCTGTTTTTTCCGGCTATCGCAAAAGGTCTAGCACCAACAGGTTCAATGCGCGGCGGAGATAACAACTACATTCCTGGTGCGCCAATCGTGGACAGGATCGGTGGCGGTGGTTTCTGGATGTCCGGCACCGTGCGTCGCGCGGGCGATGGGGCTCTGCTTGCGGGTCAGCGCATCCAGATATGGGCACACACGACCGAAGGGCACGAACGTGACCCGCACAGCCATGGTGCAACGCTTACAGACGCGAATGGTGTATTCCGGCTTGAGATGCCGCAGATTGTTCCTGCCTTTGGCCAACCGCACGGCCATCTCGCGTATGACAGCGGTGACTTCCAATCGGTCTTCTTGCGTCCGGTCATGCCGAGCTCAAAGGACAACAGCCGATTGTGTTGAAAAACTCCGAAATCAGAGCGTCGCGGATTTCTTGCGAAAACCTATGAAGCGAAATAGTCGGAAAGCTTTGACCACGAGACAGCGCATGGCTGCGCGTGAGCGCATGTAGGCGATTTGGGCCGACCCCCGCGCCAAAAATTTAGGATCGGGCTGCATGGAAAGAAAAATCATCGTTCAGGCCCTAAAACGGAGTTTTTCAACACAATCGGCCTGGAGGCGCACTTCGGCCTTCAGCCAGTCTGACGAATTGGGTTCGCCGTGATGAGCAGGGTCCGATTTGGTTTGATCTGGGCCGTCGTCGCAATAATCGTTTTTGTCCCTATCGCTGCGGCGATGCGCAGTCCGCTGCTCGCCTGGCGCGATCCGGTCTATATCGCGGGCGGGCTGGCGGGCGTCCCGGTGCGAATTGCCTTCGTCAACGAAGCCGACGACCCGCTTTCGTAGTGCCATAGGATGTGGCTTGCCCATCTGACGCCCCCATATCTGCCTCTGACACAGGGAATCACACATCAGGCATCAAGGGAATCCTGAATCACATCAGGGGCGACACGCTCTAATTAGCTTCATGGCTGCCCCCCTGAATGCGATAGGCTGTGGAGCGGTTCTTTGGGCCCGCGGCGATTAATCGACCACCGCGGGTAATGTGGCCCAGGATGCCAAACTTCAGTATCTGGAATTGCATTCCAAAGGTGATGCTGCCGACGTCAGCTGGTCGTGGTTCACTGCGGTTGACCTTACCGTGTCTACGAATCTTTCCACGGTGTCAGAGTTCCCGGACTTTCGAAACGCAACGTATAGTTCGATCTGGTTTTCGCATGGTTCAAACGGAACGAAGGAAACACCTTTTGGGGCTATGTTCTTTACCCAGGCTGGAACCAACGAAATGCCGAGGCCCTGGGTGACGAATTGCAGCATCGTGGACTTGTCGATGATCTCGCAGACGATGTTGGGTTGTGCGCCGATCTTCCTGAAACCGCTCCACAATGCCTCGTGCAGGATCGGGCGCGCGTGCTTGGGATAGCCCACGATCGGTTGGTCGGCGATATCGGACGCCGACAGGGATGCCGCGCCTGCAAGTGGGTTGGTATCGGCAAGGACCACGACAATTGGCTGCCGGTGCAGAAGTTCGCTGGTAATGAACTCGTCTTTCTGAGGTGTTCGCACAAAGGCCACATCCGTCCGATGCGCGATCAACTCTTGCGCGTGCTGTTCAGACGACGAGATCTCCAAGACCTGCACATGAACCTTCGGATCGACCCGGCGAAACGCGAGGAGAGCCTTGGGCAGCAGCATCGAAATCGCCTCATCGACGCCGCTGACGCGGATGTGGCGCAGGTCGGACTCGGCGGTGTGGCGCACATTGGAGACCGACTTTTCGATATCGGCAAGGACCCTTTTCGCATCCTGAACGAACTCTGATCCGGCCTGGGTCAGACTGACCTGACGGGTCGTTCTGAAAAATAGCCGGGCGCCAAGTTCGTGTTCCAAAGCAGAGACGCGTTCGGACAAAGCGGATTGGCTCAGCCCTAAACGTTCGCCTGCGCGTCGGAAGTGCAGTTCTTCCGCGACGGCGACGAAGCATTCCAACTGTCTGATGTCCAAACCGCACCCTTTCGTTCGTCTATTTGATAACGCTTACCCGCATGCCGATGTCCATTGCGGCCTCAAATTTGCGGATCGCAGTCGCATGTTCCAACGAGTCCAGCGTATCATCGCGGCCTCGGATCAGCGACGTTCGCGTGGCATCGTCCATGTCGAAAGGTTCCGACAGTTCGCCTGCTATTATCATTCGGGCATCGAGGTTAATCGTTATCTCAGCACCCTTTATGTCGCTGGCGATTTGGAGCAGCGCGTCCCGGATTTCCGGAGAAACGACCGGCAATGCCAGGCCATTCTTGCGGGCGTTGTCGTAGAAAATCCCGGCGAAACTGGTCCCGATGCAGGCATCAAACCCAAGCTGGCGTAGGCCCCAGACGGCATGCTCGCGGCTGGATCCACAGCCGAAATTGTCGCCAACGATCAGAATACTGGCCCGCGTCCAAGGCGCTTTGTTCAGGATGAATTCGGGACGCTTGTGTCCTTCGTTGTCGAAACGCAGGTCGGCAAATGTGCCGTCAGCCAATCCTTCGCGTGTGATCGTGATCAGAAACCGCTTGGGCATGATCACGTCGGTATCAACATTGGCCAGCGGCAATGGCGCTGCGATCCCTTTGATCGTTTTGGTCATTTGCTTGTCATTCATTTGAAATCACGCACGTCAGCCAAATGCCCGGCAACGGCTGCCGCTGCGACCATCGCAGGCGACATCAGGTGCGTGCGCGCGCCGCGCCCCTGTCGCCCCTCGAAATTTCGGTTGGTGGAAGAGGCGACCCTTTCGCCATCCATGGCGATGTCGTCGTTCATCGCCAGACACATCGAACAGCCCGCCTCGGGTCGCCATTCGAACCCGGCGACCTCAAAAATGGCACGCAGGCCTTCGGCTTCGGCCTTAAGGCGCGTCATGGCGGACCCCGGCACCACGATGGCTTCAACGCCCGCCGCCACTGTCCGCCCCTCCAGTATTTTTGCAGCCTCACGCAGGTCTTCGATGCGAGAGTTGGTGCAAGAGCCGATGAAGGCTGTGTCGATCTTGATCGACTGGGCCGATTGCCCTTCGGACAGCCCCATGTAGTGAAGCGACCGTTCCAGCGCAGCTTTGGCCTTGGGCGAGATATAGTCCGTCGCAACCGGCACATTCGCCGTGATCGGAACCGACTGATCCGGGCTTGTGCCCCAGGTGATCAGGGGTTCGATATCGGACCCTGAAATGGTGAATTCTTCATCAAATTTGGCGTCTGGATCGCTAACCCAAGTTTCGCCATTGAAAGCAAACTGACCGCTGTGGGCGTGACCCTGCAACGCCGCTTTGGTGGTTTCATCGGCAGCAATCAACGCCGCACGGGCACCCAGCTCAACCGCCATATTGCAGACGGTCATTCGCCCGGCCATATCGAGGCCGCGAATGGCAGAGCCTGCAAACTCCACCGCGTATCCATTGGCCCCCCCTGCACCAACGACCTGCACGACCTTCATGATGATATCCTTAGCCGTGACACCGGGGGCCGTTTCTCCTTCGACAGAGACGCGCAAGGTTTTCATGCGTTTGTAGCGCAGCGTCTGGGTTGCCAGCACATGTTCCACTTCCGAGGTGCCGATTCCAAAGCCCAAAGCGCCGTAGGCCCCGTAAGTGGTCGTATGGCTGTCGCCGCAAGCAATCAGCATATTCCAAGGAATTCGCGGCGGGCGTGATCTGTAACGCAGGCACGCTCGGCATCCTGATCCCACCCTCGATCGTCATGGTGGTCTATGCGGCCTCGGTTGAGGTGTCGGTTGGGCGGATGTTCCTTGCCGGGGTCATTCCCGGGCTGCTGGCCGGGTTCATGCTGATGGTCACGATCTATCTGATCGCCCGGGTCAAGAACCTGCCCAAGGGCGAATGGAAAGGCTGGGGCGAAATCTTTGCTTCCGGACGCGAGGCAGGTTGGGGTCTGTTCCTGATCGTCATCATTCTGGGCGGCATATATGGCGGCATCTTTACGCCGACCGAAGCCGCGGCCGTTGCTGCGATCTATGCGTTTTTCATCGCAACGTTCATCTACAAAGACATGGGACCGCTCGCCGCGCCACGGGCCCAAAGCCTGTCTGCCGCAATGGTCACGGATGCACCGCTGGGCGATCCGACGCCACTGCGACACAAACCCTGGGCGCTGTTCACGGCGGTTGTGCACCCCGACACGCAGCGCACACTGTTCGATGCGGGCAAACTGACGGTGACACTTCTGTTCGTTATCGCCAATGCCCTGATACTGAAACATGTTCTGACCGACGAGCAGATTCCGCAAAAGGTCGCCGGTGCCATGCTGGATGCAGGCTTCGGCCCGGTGATGTTCCTGATTGTCGTGAACATCATTCTCTTGATCGGTGGTCAGTTCATGGAGCCTTCGGGCCTGCTTGTTATCGTGGCACCCCTGGTCTTCCCGATCGCTATCGAGCTTGGCATCGACCCCATTCACCTGGGCATCATTATGGTCGTGAATATGGAGATCGGGATGATCACGCCGCCGGTGGGGCTAAACCTATTCGTAACCTCTGGCGTTGCCGGCATGCCAATGATGTCGGTCGTGCGCGCAGCTCTGCCATTCCTCGCGGTGCTCTTCGTCTTTCTGATCATCGTGACATATGTGCCCTGGATATCGACATTCCTGCCAAACACTTTCATGGGACCAGAGATTATTTTGCAGTAGATTATTCTGATTCTGATGACGGAAAAGGTCGTTTTTTTTAGCAAATCGATGTTGGGTCGAGAGACGCAGTTCCGAAGTGGCTGGATGGCGGCAGCGGTCAGTCCAAATACCGGCACCGCGGGCATTTTCGCCTTTTTAAAGCGTTTCGACATTAACCTGAGACATATCCGGCGGCCTTAAAGTAGTTCCAGCATTCTACTGGGTCGTAGAGATCGCAGATTGCTCCGATTGCTTCGAAGACCTGGGTAAAGGACCTGGCCCCGATCCGTCGCAAATGGGCTTTCAGTTTAGAGAAGGCCTGCTCGATGGGATTCAGGTCGGGCGAGTACGGTGGCAGGTAAAGGAACCAGCAGCCGTGATTGCGTAAAGCCTGCGTCGCCTCCTTATTCCGGTGGGTTGCCAGGTTGTCGAGAATGACGACAGTGCCGGGGTTGATCTCGGGGACCAGCACTTCGCGGATGTAGGCCGCGAAGGCGGGGCCATCTATCGCTCCCTTGATGACCCAAGGTGCGATCAGCGCGCCTTGGGTCAGGCCCGCGATCAAGGTTTGGGTTCCCCAGCTTCCGAAGGGCGCATCCATCGTCAGGCGCTTACCGCGCTTGGCTCTGCCGCGTAGGCGCGTGAGGTTTGTCTTCACTGCGGTTTCGTCAATAAAGACAACGCGCTCAGGAAAGGTCGCAATGGCTGGCGAGCGGTATCTGAACCAGTCGGCCCGTTGCTGCCTTACCTTGGCGCGGCGGCGCTCGGTTGCGACCAGCGACTTTTTTTGTACGTGAAGCCGAGCCGGGACAGAAGGTTGGCGATGGAGGAGTGATGCACCCGCACACCCTCTGCATCGGCCAGCGCATTACGCAACTCAAAGAGCGTGATGTCAGGGTCTTGTGCGATCAACTCCTCAAAGAATTCCCGATGCGGAGCCAGCTTTCCCTTGCCGCGCGGCGGTCCCTGCCGGGCAGGTTCCGCATGACCCTTCATCCTCACCTGACGCGCCCACCGCGCGCCTGTGGCAGGCGACAGCTTCAACCGCAACGCCGCCGCGCGCCCGCTCAACCCTTCTTCAATGTATCTCTGAAACCGTATCCGAAGCGCAGATGGCAAAGGTGCTGACATGATCCATCCTCCCAAACAGGATGAATCACAGATCAGGTCTCAAGGGAATCCCTCGCGATTCAGGTTCAAGCCGAAACGCTTTAGGACGCATTTGATGGTTGCGGATCTTGCAATTCCGGAGATTCGCCGCATCTCGACAGATGTTCATAAAGGGCGAATTTTGTTGAAAAACTCCTGCTTGATCGAGGGCTATGGCGCTGATTCAATCCTCTCAACAAGCGGGAGGATCAGCCATGATGGGACCGAGGCAGGAAGCACAGGCGGCGCTGTTCTATGAGTTCTCGCTGGAAGACCATGTCCCGCAAGATCACCTGCTGCGATCGATTGATCGTTTCGTCGATCTGAGCAGCATCCGCGCCCATCTTGCCGATTTCTACAGCCACACCGGTCGTCCTTCGATCGATCCTGAACTGCTGATCCGGATGCTGATCGTCGGTTACTGCTTCGGCATCCGGTCCGAGCGGCGGCTCTGTGAAGAGGTACACTTGAACCTCGCGTACAGGTGGTTTTGTCGGCTCGACCTGGCCGATCGGGTGCCGGATCACTCGACCTTTTCAAAGAACCGGCATGGTCGGTTCCGCGAGAGTGAGCTGCTGCGCCATCTCTTCGAGACCACGGTCGCGCGATGCATCGCCGAAGGTCTCGTCAGCGGTCAGCGCCTGGCCGTCGATGCCAGCTTGATCGAGGCGGATGCCAACAAGCAGTACTCTGCGCCAAAGGAAGAATGGGACATTGCGCGGATCGATGCAGACGCTGCACCCCGCGCGGTCCGCGAGTATCTCGACACTCTGGATGAGGCCGCATTCGGAGCAGCGACACCGGTCGAGCCAAAGTTCACGTCCTATTCCGACCCAGCCAGCCAGTGGACGGCGGCGCGTAAGGGTCCCGCATTTTTTGCCTACTCCGACAACTATCTCATCGATACCGATCATGGTGTCATCGTCGACGTGGAAGCGACACGGTCGATCCGTCAAGCCGAGGTGGGGTCAACCAAGACGATGCTGAAGCGGGCCAAAGAGCGCTTCGATCTTCATCCCGAACGGCTGATCGCCGACACCGCCTACGGATCGGGACCCATGCTCGGATGGCTGGTGGGTGAAAAGATCGCACCGCACATCCCGGTCTTCGACAAAGCCGGGCGCACCGATGGCACCTGGTCCCGAGCTGACTTCGAATGGGATGCCGAGAACAATCAATACATCTGCCCGGAAGGCGAGGCTCTGAAGCAGTTCCGCCGAAACTACTCCGACCCCAATCGCGGCCCAACCGGCAAGGGCGTGGCCAAGTACCAAGCGCTGAAGCACACCTGCCAATCCTGTCCTTCCAAGCCGAAGTGCTGCCCGAATGCCGACGCCCGTAAGATCACCCGTGAGGAACATGAGGACGCTCGCGACATCGCCCGCGCAATCGCCAAAACGCCGCAATACAAGATCTCGGTGAAGCTCCGGAAGAAGGTCGAAATGCTCTTTGCCCACCTCAAGCGCATTCTCGGCCTGGGACGGCTCCGATTACGTGGACCATGCGGCGCAAATGACGAATTCCTGCTCGCCGCCACTGCCCAAAACCTTCGCAAACTGGCAAAGATCTTTCCTGCACCGCAGCAAACGCGCAAAGCCTGATCAGAAAGGCGCTCGCGCTATGTTCAAATCGCTACTTTCTGCGCCCGCAACACGTTGTTTTTCCACAGAATCGGCTGGAAACGGAACACCGTTCACATACGACCCACCTACCGCAAAAACCCGATTGCATGGGTCGGCGTCATCATCTCAGCGCTCAGAAAAGCCTCCAGCGCGTGCGCGTCTGGCTGATCGGTCGTCTTCGTCTCAGCCGCCGCCAGCCCGCCGGTGACGAACAGACAGTCCAGATCTTCGCCGACAGCGCTGCGGACATCCGTCAGAATGCCGTCGCCGATGGCAAGGATGCGACTGTCCGGAACCGACCGGCCAAGCTGTTCCAGCCGCTGGCGCGACAGGTCATAGATCTGCGGTTGTGGTTTGCCGAAATAATACGCCTCGCCGCCCATTTCCTCATAAAGCTTCGCCAGCGCGCCGGCGCACCATTCGCGCCTGTCGCCCCGGTCCACGACGATGTCGGGGTTGGCGCAGATCATCTTGAGGCCGCGCTGCTTCGCCAGCAGAAACTGGGGGCGCATCTCTGACGGGTCGGCGTGGGGGTCGAACGGGCCCGTGCAGACAATGCCTTCGGCGGCGTCCAGATCAACGCTTTCAATCGCCACCGGATCATCGACCAGATGCAGCGGGTCAAAGAAGGTCGTGTCGCGCGGCTCTCCGATATGCCAGATCTTTCGGCCCACAAGCCCCCGGAACATCGCGGCCCGCGCGGCATCGCCCGAGGTGGCGATCACATCCCAGCAGTCGCGCGGCACCCCCATGCCATCAATCTGCGCGGCCACATCGGCGCGCGGGCGGGGCGCGTTGGTCAGCAACAGAACCGTGCCGCCCCCGGCGCGGAAGGTGCGCAAAGCCTCGACCGCTGCCGGAAATGCGCGCTGGCCGTTGTGCAGGCACCCCCAAAGATCGCAGAGAACTGCGTCATAGCGCCCGGATATTTCGGCCAGCGAGGTGATGATCTGGGTCATGGGGGCGGGCCTTTTTGGATCTGCGGGGGCAACATGTGCACCGCATCTTTAGGGCAGCAGGCCAGTGGGTCGCAAGCCGCCAGAAACCCGTCGCGCCAACCCGTTGCGCCGCAGAACCGGCCCGCAACCGGGTTCCCAAAGCCACGGTCACAACGCAACCGGGCGCGGGCCCTGTTTTACAGGGCAAATCCGCTGGACTTGGGCGGACCTCCGCCTTATACGGCATCCGCCCGCGCCTGCGGGTACAAAGACGAAAAAACGGGCTGTCCGGACGACCGGCGCACCGAAACCGCGCCCCAGGGCCAGGACAACAACGAGGGATCAACGACATGGAAATTCTGCCACCGCTACTGGGCCTCGTCGGCTTGGTCTGCGCTTTCGTCCTTTACGGTATGGTGATGAAATACCCCGAGGGCGATGCCGCGATCAAAAAGATTGGCGATCAGATCCACGAAGGGGCCATGGTCTTCATGCGCCGCGAATACACCATTCTGGTCATGTTCCTGGCAGCGCAGGTTGTTCTGACCTACATTTTCCTTGATGTGAAGGTCACGGTTGCCGTGATCGTCGGTGCAGTATCATCGTCCATTGCGGGCTGGATCGGCATGTATTCGGCCACCAAGGCCAACGTGCGCACGGCAACCGCCGCGCAGACCGATGGTGCAGCAAGTGCACTGACGGTCGCCTTCTTCGGCGGTTCGATCATGGGTCTGTCGGTTGCCTCGCTTGGTCTGATCGGTCTGGGTGGTCTCTACTGGTTCATCGGTGGTGACGCGCACAGCCTGGAAGGCTTTGGCATGGGCGCCTCGACCGTGGCACTGTTCAGCCGCGTTGGCGGCGGTATCTTCACCAAGGCCGCTGACGTCGGCGCCGACCTTGTCGGCAAGGTCGAAGCTGGCATTCCCGAAGATGACCCGCGCAACCCCGGCGTGATCGCCGATAACGTGGGCGACAACGTCGGCGACGTGGCCGGCATGGGATCGGACATCTTTGAAAGCTATTGTGGCGCCATGATCGCGACCATCGCGATCGCCGCAGCCTCGGTCGCCGTTGATGCGGGTCGTTCGGAAATGATGTTCCTGCCGCTGGGTCTTGCGGCCCTTGGGCTGATCGCCTCGATCATCATGATCTTCGTGGTGAAAACGCAGGCCAGTAAAGAGCCTGCCGCGGCGCTGCGCACCGGTACGCTGGGTGCGCCCGTGTTGTTCCTGGTGGGTGCCCTGGTGCTGATCCTGATGCTGGGTCTGGATATCAACATCTGGTTCGCGGTGATTGCGGGTGCCGTCGGCGGCGTCGCCATCGGCCTGATCACCGAATACTACACCGCCGGATCTCCGGTCACGAAGATCGCAGCCTCGGGCGAAACCGGGCCTGCGACGGTGATGATCACCGGTCTGGCGGTCGGCATGCAGTCGGTGGTTCTGCCGCTGCTGTGTATCGCGGGCATCGTCTTTGTCTCGACCGAGCTTGCGGGCCTTTACGGTGTCGGCATCGCCGCCGTTGGCATGCTGGCAACTGTCGGCATCACCATGGCCATCGACGCCTATGGCCCGGTTGCCGACAACGCCGGTGGCATCGCCGAGATGGGTGAGATGGGCGCCGACGTGCGCGAGATCACCGACAGCCTGGACGAGCTTGGCAACACCACCGCCGCCATCGGCAAGGGCTTTGCCATCGGTGCGGCAGCACTTGTTGCACTGGCGATCATCGCGGCTTTTGTTGAAACGGTGCGTGCCAACAATGTCGGGTTTGAGCTTCGCCTCGACGATCCGATGGTGCTTGTCGGCATCTTCATCGGCGGCACGATCCCGTTCCTTGTCGCCTCGATCACCATGACCGCCGTGGGCGACGCCGCGTTCGAGATGATCAACGAGATCCGCCGTCAGTTCCGGGAAATCCCCGGCCTGATGGAAGGCAAAGCAGACCCGGATTCGGCCAAGTGCATCGAGATTGCGACCTCGGCCGCGCTGAAGCGGATGCTGCTGCCCGGTGTGATCGCGGTGCTGGCACCGCCGGTCATCGGCATCGGCATTGGCCCGGAAGCGCTGGGCGGCATGCTGGCCGGTGCGCTGCTGGGCTGTGTGCTGATGGCGCTGATGATGGCGAACGCAGGCGGTGCCTGGGACAACGCCAAGAAGCACGTCGAGAAGGGTAACTTCGGCGGCAAGGGCACCGACACGCACTCGGCCGTGGTTGTGGGCGACACGGTTGGTGATCCGTTCAAGGACACCTCCGGCCCGGCGATGAACATTCTGATCAACGTGATGGCGATCGTCAGCCTGGTGATCGCACCGCTGCTCTGAACCGCAGCCAGAGATTCAGTGGAAGGCCCGGAGCGCAGGTTCCGGGCCTTTTGCGTTTGGCGCATGGGTGATATGCCCCGACAAGGCGTTTGCTGCGTTGCAGCAATGGCACTTGGGCCCTATAGGAAGCGGGACATTCAGACAGGACCAGTATCATGGACATCAATGCGATCCCGATCGGGGAAAACCCGCCCGAAGACATCAACGTCATCATCGAAGTGCCGATTGGCGGCGAGCCTATCAAATATGAGCTCGACAAAGCCTCGGGCGCGCTGTTCGTGGATCGGTTCCTTTATACACCGATGCGCTATCCGGGGAACTATGGCTTTGTGCCCCATACGCTGTCCGAAGATGGAGATCCGATTGACGTGCTGATTGCAAACACACGGCCGCTGGTGCCCGGTTCGGTCATGTCCTGCCGTCCGGTCGGCGTGCTGGTGATGGCGGATGAGAAGGGCCAGGACGAAAAGGTCGTGGCGGTGCCGTCGAACTCGATCACCCGGCGGCATGAAAGCGTGCATGATTTTTCGGATCTGCCCGAGATCACGCGCCAGCAGATCAACCATTTCTTCGAACACTACAAAGATCTGGAGCCCGGCAAATGGGTCAAGGTTGAAAACTGGGGCGACGCAGCGCGTGCCAAGCAGATGATCGTTGAGGCGATTGAGCGGGCGAAGAATGGGTAGGTTTGCCGGTTTTGGCCTGGATTGGACCCTAAAGCGTTTCGGCTTGAACCTGAATCGCGAGGGATTCCCTTGAGACCTGATCTGTGATTCATCCTGTTTGGGAGGATGGATCATGTCAGCACCTTTGCCATCTGCGCTTCGGATACGGTTTCAGAGATACATTGAAGAAGGGTTGAGCGGGCGCGCGGCGGCGTTGCGGTTGAAGCTGTCGCCTGCCACAGGCGCGCGGTGGGCGCGTCAGGTGAGGATGAAGGGTCATGCGGAACCTGCCCGGCAGGGACCGCCGCGCGGCAAGGGAAAGCTGGCTCCGCATCGGGAATTCTTTGAGGAGTTGATCGCACAAGACCCTGACATCACGCTCTTTGAGTTGCGTAATGCGCTGGCCGATGCAGAGGGTGTGCGGGTGCATCACTCCTCCATCGCCAACCTTCTGTCCCGGCTCGGCTTCACGTACAAAAAAAGTCGCTGGTCGCAACCGAGCGCCGCCGCGCCAAGGTAAGGCAGCAACGGGCCGACTGGTTCAGATACCGCTCGCCAGCCATTGCGACCTTTCCTGAGCGCGTTGTCTTTATTGACGAAACCGCAGTGAAGACAAACCTCACGCGCCTACGCGGCAGAGCCAAGCGCGGTAAGCGCCTGACGATGGATGCGCTCTTCGGAAGCTGGGGAACCCAAACCTTGATCGCGGGCCTGACCCAAGGCGCGCTGATCGCACCTTGGGTCATCAAGGGAGCGATAGATGGCCCCGCCTTCGCGGCCTACATCCGCGAAGTGCTGGTCCCCGAGATCAACCCCGGCACTGTCGTCATTCTCGACAACCTGGCAACCCACCGGAATAAGGAGGCGACGCAGGCTTTACGCAATCACGGCTGCTGGTTCCTTTACCTGCCACCGTACTCGCCCGACCTGAATCCCATCGAGCAGGCCTTCTCTAAACTGAAAGCCCATTTGCGACGGATCGGGGCCAGGTCCTTTACCCAGGTCTTCGAAGCAATCGGAGCAATCTGCGATCTCTACGACCCAGTAGAATGCTGGAACTACTTTAAGGCCGCCGGATATGTCTCAGGTTAATGTCGAAACGCTTTAGCAGTGCATCGCAAGTAGGGCGCGCGCCGGACCGGTGGGCTGGCGCTGCGTAATTGAGTTTGCATGATTTATGGCTCAGGTCTGGCCGTCAACTCGCTTGGACGCGCCAAGTTCAGGCCAGCGCCTGACCGGCGGGACCGGTCCGGCGCGCGCCCTGCGCCTTGCGGCGCGCACCGGGCGCGGGGACAAACTGCCAATGTCTGTTCCAGACCATTAGCATCCTCATCCCAATCCCATTAAACACCCCGCATGACCGCGATCCGCGAAACCGACCTTTACCCGCCGATCAAGGCCCTGCTGGAAGGGCAGGGGTATGCAGTGAAGGGCGAGGTTGCCGAGGCGGACGTCGTCGCCATCCGCGGCGATGAAGACCCGGTGATTGTCGAACTTAAGACCGCCTTCGCGCTGGCCCTGGTTCATCAGGGTATCGCCCGACAGTCGATCAGCGATGCGGTTTACCTCGTCATCCCCCGCAAGACCGGGCGGGTCGCCTGGAAGGCGCTGAAAGACAACATCGGCTTGTGCAAGCGCCTTGGGCTGGGGCTGATCACCGTGCGGCTGCGCGACGGGCTGGTCGAAATCCATTGCGACCCGGCGCCGTTCAAACCCCGTAAATCGGCGCGCCGAAAGACCCGCCTGCTGCGCGAGTTTGCGCGCCGTGTCGGTGACCCAAGTACCGGAGGTGCCACCCGCAGCGGCCTTGTCACCGCATACCGGCAGGACGCCCTTCGCTGTGCGGCGCATCTGTCCGAAGCGGGCCCAACCAAAGGCGCGCTGGTGGCCAAGGCCACGGGTGTTCCGCAAGCGACCCGGCTGATGGCGACAGATCACTACGGCTGGTTCGAACGGGTTGAAAAGGGCGTCTACGGTCTGACGCCGAAAGGGGCACAGGGCCTGAAGGATTATCAGGTGCCGCCGCCGGTCAAGCCGTGACCAGCAGCGGCGAGGATCACAGGCGAACCTCACAATAAGCGACGCCATTGGGCCAGGTTTCGGACGCGGTCACCTGCCCGATAACCGGCTTCGCCGAGGCCCCGAAGATCGGAACCCCGTCACCAAGGACCACCGGCGCGCGTTTCAGGCGCAGCCGGTCAATCAACCCCTGGTCCAGCATCCAACCGGCGAAGGCCCCACCGCCGCAGAGACAGATATGCGCTGTGGCCGAGGTCTTCAGCGTATTGATCCGGGCGTGCCAATCGTCACGCACCACAGTAACCGCCGCGTCGCCCGGCAGGTCGATGCTGGCGGAAAACACCAACGCCTGGGCATGGGGGTAGGGGTTTGCGCCCACTGGCAAGCCAAAGCCATAGCCGAATTCGTAAGTCCGCCGGCCCATCAGAACCGTGCCATAGCTGGCAACGCGCTCCAGATACGCCTCCACATGCGGCCCCTCGGCTGGAAAGGCCGATATATCGGCGTCGGGACCACAGATGTATCCGTCCGCCGAAACGGCGACGTCATAGATTATATCGGGCATGAAATGCTCCTGTTCGTGATATGTAAGCAGATTGCCTTCGCAGGGAAGGCGGGGATCTGGTCAGGGATGACCGGGCTTACTTGATCACTGGCAGGGCGCTCCTCAGTTGGTGGCGGATTTCATACTGCCACCACGTCAACCGCACAAGGAATTAATCCGCCCGCGCGTGTTGACTCGGGGCCGCCACCTGCCTATTTCCGCTCCGTTATCACTCGCCATGGGTGAGTGATAACACCCAATAGAAACGACCAACGAAGGAGCGTTCCGAGATGGCATTCACACCGCTGCACGACCGGGTTCTGGTCCGCCGCATTGAAGGCGACGAAAAAACCAAAGGCGGCCTGATCATTCCCGACAGCGCCAAGGAAAAGCCCGCTGAAGGCGAAATCATTTCCGTAGGCGAAGGCGCCCGCAAAGATAGTGGCGAGCTGATCGCGCCCAGCGTCAAAGCTGGCGACAAGATCCTGTTCGGCAAATGGTCCGGCACCGAGATCACGCTGGACGGCGAAGAGCTGTTGATCATGAAGGAAAGCGACATCCTCGGCACCATCAGCTGAGCGACGCTTCCCCCACCACACACGAAATTCTAGGAGATTAAGACAATGGCAGCGAAAGACGTCCGGTTCGACACCGACGCCCGCAACCGCATGCTGAAGGGCGTCAATACGCTCGCAGATGCGGTCAAAGTGACCCTGGGCCCCAAGGGCCGCAACGTGGTCATCGACAAATCCTTCGGCGCCCCGCGCATCACCAAAGACGGTGTGACCGTGGCCAAGGAAATCGAACTGGAAGACAAGTTCGAAAACATGGGCGCGCAGATGGTGAAAGAAGTCGCCAGCCGCACCAATGACGAAGCCGGCGACGGCACCACCACCGCCACGGTTCTGGCCCAGGCCATCGTGCGCGAAGGCATGAAGTCGGTTGCCGCCGGCATGAACCCGATGGACCTCAAGCGCGGAATCGAAGCTGCGGTTGGCAAGGTTGTTCAGCACATCCGCGATGCGTCGCGCCAAGTCAAAGACAGCGACGAAGTTGCGCAGGTCGGCACCATTTCCGCCAACGGCGAAGCCGAAATCGGCCGCCAGATCGCTGACGCGATGCAGAAAGTCGGCAACGAAGGTGTGATCACCGTCGAAGAAAACAAAGGCCTCGAGACCGAGACCGATGTTGTCGAAGGCATGCAGTTCGACCGCGGCTACCTCAGCCCCTATTTCGTCACCAACCCGGACAAGATGATTTCCGAGCTGGAAGACGGTCTGATTCTGCTGCACGAGAAAAAGCTGAGCAGCCTCCAGCCTATGGTTCCGCTGCTTGAGTCGGTTATCCAGTCGGGCAAGCCGCTGATGATCATCGCCGAGGATGTTGAGGGCGAAGCCCTGGCAACCCTGGTTGTGAACAAGCTGCGCGGTGGTCTGAAAATCGCGGCCGTGAAGGCTCCGGGTTTCGGTGACCGTCGTAAGGCCATGCTGCAGGACATCGCAATTCTGACCGGTGGTCAGGTGATTTCCGAAGATCTGGGCATGAAGCTGGAAAACGTCACCATCGACATGCTGGGCACCGCCAAGCGTATCTCGATCACCAAGGACGAAACCACCATCATCGATGGTGCCGGTGCCAAGGCCGAGATCGAAGCCCGGGTCAGCCAGATCCGTCAGCAGATCGAAGAAACGACCTCCGATTATGACCGTGAGAAGCTGCAAGAGCGTGTTGCGAAACTCGCCGGTGGTGTGGCCGTCATCCGCGTTGGCGGCATGACCGAGGTTGAAGTGAAAGAGCGTAAGGACCGCGTCGACGACGCGCTGAACGCGACCCGCGCTGCGGTTCAAGAAGGTATCGTCGTTGGTGGCGGTGTTGCTCTGATCCAGGGTGCGAAATCGCTGGAAGGCCTCAAAGGCGACAACTCGGACCAGGACGCTGGCATTGCCATCGTGCGCAAAGCACTGGAGGCACCGCTGCGTCAGATCGCCGAGAACTCGGGCGTCGACGGGTCGGTTGTGGCTGGCAAGATCCGCGAATCTTCGGATGCGGCCTTCGGCTTCAACGCTCAGACGGAAGAGTATGGCGAACTGTTCAAGTTCGGCGTCATCGACCCGGCCAAGGTTGTGCGTACTGCGCTGGAAGACGCAGCCTCGATCGCTGGTCTGCTGATCACGACCGAAGCCATGGTTGCCGACAAGCCCGCAAAAGAGGGCGCTGGCGCCCCCGGCGGCGGCATGCCCGACATGGGCGGCATGGGCGGCATGATGTAAGACCGTCGACTTTGCGCTTGCAAAATCGACGTGGGTGACAGGCGTTTGGCCCAAGGGCCAATTGCCGAGAACCCAAACCGCTTTGACAAGTTCAGGGGCTGCCTTCGGGCGGCCCCTTTTTTTTGGTTCTGCTGTTAAAGTGTCTGGCATGCGGACGGAACGGACCCAGGAGCCATGGGTACGAATGACAGCTTTGCAAGGGCGGTGGGCACATTTGGCTAATCGTTCATAAGATGTAATACAGGACGATCTAAGGAATACTGGAGACAACTCATATGCTCGTTGTTGGCTGGCAAGAGCGGGTTGATCTTCCGCTTCTGGGTCTTAAGAACCTCAAGGC
The DNA here is from genome assembly GCA_012103375.1 of Paracoccaceae bacterium. Lineage (NCBI taxonomy): Bacteria > Pseudomonadati > Pseudomonadota > Alphaproteobacteria > Rhodobacterales > Paracoccaceae > Paracoccaceae bacterium. The sequence continues at coordinate 3,202,242 of WLWX01000001.1, read as the reverse complement.
GAAAATTGATACCGGTGCGCGCACTTCGGCACTTCATGCCACCGATATCGAGACCTTCGAACGCGATGGCGTCCCGTGGGTCCGGTTTCACACACGGTTTGACGACGACGCCCACGACACCGATGTCGAATGTCCGATCCACGATCAACGTGAAATCAAGAACACAAGCGGAATTCCGGAACGTCGCATCGTTATCCGGACCAAGTTCCGCATTTCCGACCGCCTATGGAACATCGACCTGTCGCTTACAGAGCGCACCAAGATGAAGTTCCGCATGATCGTCGGACGCACCGCCCTGCGTAGGCATTCGATCCTGGTCAATCCGCGAAAGCGCAATCTTACCACTCCGAGGTCAACCGCCGCAAAAGCTGGCAAAAGGAAATTACCATGAAAATCGCGATGCTTGCCAGAAACGCCAGCCTTTACTCGCACCGGCGGCTTTTGGAGGCCGCCGAGGAACGCGGTCATCAGCTCGACATCATCAATACGCTGCGCTGTTACATGAACATCGCGTCCCGGCGGCCAGAGATTTATTATAATGGGGAAAAGCTGCAAGGCTACGACGCCGTTATACCCCGGATCGGTGCCTCGATTACGTTCTACGGCATGGCCGTGCTGCGCCAGTTCGAGATGATGGGCGTCTATCCGCTGAATGAGAGTGTGGCCATCGGGCGGTCGCGCGACAAGCTACGCTCGATGCAACTGCTTGCCCGCGATGGTGTCGGCTTGCCTGTGACAACATTTGCCCACGATCCCAAGCAGACCGAAGAAGTGCTGGCACTTGCAGGCGGCGCGCCATTGGTGATCAAACTGCTGGAAGGCACGCAGGGGCTTGGCGTTGTTCTGGCGGATACGGATCGTTCGGCGAAATCCGTGATCGAAGCTTTCCGCGCCTCCGGAACCAACATTCTTATTCAGGAGTTCATTAAGGAAGCGGGCGGTACAGACATTCGTGTGATTGTCATTGGGGGCCGCGTTATTGCAGCGATGAAACGCACCGGCACTGAGGGCGAGTTCCGGTCCAACCTGCACCGCGGCGGATCCGCAGAACTGATCAAGCTGTCGCCGGAAGAAAGGTCAACCGCTGTGCGGGCTGCGAAAGCAATGGGTCTGAATGCCTGCGGCGTGGACATGCTGCGTGCCAATCACGGGGCTGTCGTCATGGAGGTCAACTCTTCACCCGGCCTGGAAGGCGTCGAAAAGGCGACGGGCCTTGATGTGGCCGGCAAGATGATCGAGTTCATCGAGAAGAACGCCAAGCCCGGCAAGACCAAGACGAAAGGCAAGGGCTGATGCTGAAACGTCCGGGTTTTGAAATTGGCGGGGAAGTGATCCTGCCCGGCACCCGGCGCACCGTGGACCTGCCGGTCAGTTCGCTGTCGGACCATACCCCGGTCACCATGTCCGCACATGTGATCCAGGGAAAAACCGACGGACCTGTGTTCTTTGTAAGCGCCGGCGTTCACGGGGACGAGGTGATCGGCATTGAAATTGTCCGGCGCTTGCTGAAATCCCCGGCTTTGCGTGGCATCAGGGGCACGCTGATCGTGGTTCCGATCGTGAATTCCTTCGGGTTCATCAACAGGTCCAGATATCTGCCTGACAGGCGCGATCTGAACAGGTCGTTCCCGGGGAGCGAGGGCGGCTCTCTCGCCGCGCGCCTTGCCCATCTGTTTTTGAAAGAGATCGTGGCGCGGTCCGATGTCGGGATCGATCTTCACTCGGCCGCTATCCATCGGATCAATTATCCGCAGGTCCGTGTCTCGCCGGATGACTTGGCCGCCCGTGAAATGGCGGATGGCTTTGGCGCACCAATCATCATGGAATCCCCTGTGCGCGAGGGGTCTTTGCGGGGGTCGGCAAAAGAGCTGGGGAAAACGGTTCTGCTCTACGAGGCCGGGGAAGGCTTGCGATTTGACGAAGTTTCGGTCCGTGCAGGGCAAGCTGGCATCCTCAGGGTGATGAAATCGCTCGACATGATATCGGGACGTGGCGTTGCCCCGGCCAAGGCGATGCCGCAGTTTTGTCCGTCCAGCAAATGGCTGCGCGCGCCGATGGGTGGTCTGTTCCGCAGCCTGAAGGCCGATGGCGATCCGGCGAGCAAGAACGATGTGCTTGGGGTGGTTTCCGATCCGTTTGGCGAGGAAGAGATCGACGTCACCGTCCCGTTCGACGGCATTATCGTGGGACGGGCTGTACTGCCCGTGGTCAATGAGGGGGACGCGGTATTCCATCTGGCCCGCGTCCACTCTGTCAAGAAAGCCGAGAACGCGATGGACGACCATTCGTCACAGCTGTCTGACGACCCGATGTTCGATGAGGATGAAATCATCTGAGCTTATAGTCGATAACGTGCCCATCTTGTCGGCCCCGATTAATCTGACCGGTCAAATCCCAGGACCACCTTGGCATCATCCAGATTGAGCGGGCGGGCCGCGATCTGGATCAGCCGGTCGGCATTTCACTGGCCGCGTGGCGGGGCTGATCTGGGTTCGGCCCGCGTCGGGGCGCGTTTCACCCCGACGGCCGGTTTCGAATACCGCGCGAATGGCGGTCTGCTGGCCGATTGCGAACGCTCAATGCGCTATGATTGTGTTGAAAAACTCCGTTTTAGGGCCTGAACGATGATTTTTCTTTCCATGCAGCCCGATCCTAAATTTTTGGCGCGGGGGTCGGCCCAAATCGCCTACATGCGCTCACGCGCAGCCATGCGCTGTCTCGTGGTCAAAGCTTTCCGACTATTTCGCTTCATAGGTTTTCGCAAGAAATCCGCGACGCTCTGATTTCGGAGTTTTTCAACACAATCCTATATCGAAGGCCTTTCGCGCGCGCAGGATCGCGGGTTTTTTCCGGACTGCCCATTTTTCCATGGCCGTGATCGCCTCAAACAATGAGCGCCCCAATTCGGTGATCTCATAATCGACGCGCGGCGGGATGCTGGGTGTGACACTGCGCAACACCAAACCGTCGCGTTCCAGCTTGCGCAATGTCTGGGTCAGCATCCGCTGAGAGATGTCGGGTATCGCCCGGTTGATTTCCGAAATCCGCTGCGAGCCTTCGCGCAGGATATCATCCCGCATAACCCCAACGCTGCACCGGGGCGCGGGTGTCCTGGGCTATGTCGATTTATTTGCAACGCTCGAAGCGCCCGTGACGTCAATGATCATCCGCAGCTTCAGCGAAGGTGACCTTGTCGTGATGCAGCGCGAAGTCGATTTCTTCGGCCCGAAAGTATTCTTTGACGTGCTGCGCTTTGAAGACGGCCAACTGGCCGAGCATTGGGACACGATGCAGGAGGTTCCTGCCGAATTTTCTCATGACAACGGTATGTTCTGACGACCGATTGACCCAAGCGCCCTCCGACAATGCTGCATTTGCCCCTTTTTATTGTCGGAGGGCTTTGGCATCCTGACTTCAGGAAGACGGACGCTGCCGGTCATGTCGCGGATTGAAGCGCCGTGGCTGGATCTGATCGGGGCGCCGCCTTGATGGCACAAAACCCGGGACCGAAGAATGACCACCATTGGCATCAACCACCTTGGCCTGACAGTCCGCGATCTGGATCAATCGGTCGGTTTTTTCACCGGCGCGCTGGGCTGGACCGTGGCGGGTGGCAATCCCGATTACCCTTATGCTGCGGTTACCGACGGTCACGCCCGCCTGACGCTTTGGCAGGCGAAGGCTGCCGAACCGGTCGCCTTTGACCGGCACGCCAACATCGGCCTGCATCACGTCGCCATCGGCGTCGACTCCGAATCTGCATTGGACGACCTGGCCAATAAGGTCGCCGCATGGCCGGGTGTCGAGGTGGAATTCATGCCCGAATCCCTGGGCGGCGGCCCGCGCTTCCACGCGATGATCCGCGAACCCGGCGGCTGCCGTGTCGAGCTGATTTGGGTGCCGCAACACTAGTGGCATCCTGAAAGCCTGAATCGCTTTTGGAATTGCCTGCGCCCGGTGCGCGCCGCAGGTGCAGGGCGCACGCCGGACCGGCCCAACCGGTCCGGCGTCGGTTCGAGGTGGGCACATCCGGGATAGTTGACGGCTAACACCTCTCCATAAATCATGCCCCTCAACCGTTGCTGCGCCAGCCCGCCGGTCCGGCGCGCGTCCTGCTCGGGACGGGTGTTCGCCGTCGGGCATCTTTGCAGATCAATGGATGATGCCCTAGCGGCCCTATCGCGTGGCCTTGGCGTCCACGCGGTCCTGAAATCGCGCGGCCGAAACGACGACGCGCGTGTGCGTGCCCTCTGCTATGCGGTCAACCTCATCATGGACGCGGATGGTAAATGTCAGCTTGCGCCCGTCAACCGACGTCAATTCGGCCTGCGCCTCAACCCGCATGCCAGTGGGCGTTGCCGCGATGTGGCTGATATCAAGATGTGTGCCCAGTGACTGTTGGCCCGCGTCCAGCAGGTGTTCGAAGGCTGCAAGAGCGGCCTCCTCGACAAGGTTGATCATCACCGGCGTCGCCAGAACCGCGATCCGGCCCGAGCCGACGCGCGGGGCGGTGTCGTTGCTGCCGACAATCATCTCGGCTGTACCGGTCAATCCGGGTGTCAGGTGTTCCATGGCCGCAATCTTTGGCGTGCCGCGCGGCAGGTTGCAACAAATTCGACGCATTAAGAACGGCGCGGAAGGTGCGCTGTTAACGTTTGCGCAATGCGGCCCTGCCACGTTCCGGCACATCGGGACACTTGATCCGGTTAATGGGGGTTCTGGTGCGTCTTTACCATTTGATGGCACAGCTGTTTCCGGGCAGCTTTTCGGCCAAGATCACGGCACTGGCCTGTGTCGGCATTCTTCTGCCGACAGCCGCCGCCTGCATCCTGTTGTTGCGCGATGGCTCCTGGATACCGCCTGCCGCAATCGCATTGGTTGGGCTGGGAACGGCGTCGATAACCGCACGCGCGTTGCGGGCGGCGCTATCGCCGGTCGGGATCATTCTGGAAGCGGCCGATTCATGGATCGCGCACAAGTCGATTGACCCGCTGCCGGACGGTTATGACGATGACGTCGGGCGTATCATGCGGCGCATCAACCAGATGGCGGCCGAGGCCAACAGGCAACGCGCCAGTCATCGCCGTCAGGTCGACACCGACCCGTTGACCGGCTTGCTGAACCGGCGCGGATTTTCGCGCCAGATGCGCGGGACCGAGGCCGGCGCGTTGCTGCTGCTGGACCTCGATCACTTCAAGGCCGTCAACGATTGCTATGGTCATCAGGTCGGTGACCGGGTGCTGTGCCATGTGGCCGACACCGCGACCGAGATGCTGCGCAAGAAGGACCTGCTGGCGCGTTGGGGCGGTGAGGAGTTTGTGATTTTCCTGCCCGGCGCACCACCGGCACTTGCCGGAGCAATTGCCAACCGCCTGCGCGAAGCCATCGCCATTGACCAGGCCGAGGTCGGGCCAGAGGTGACGATTTCAATCGGTGTTGCGCCGCACAGCGGCGGCGAGGCTTTCGACCAAGCGTTCGTGGCCGCCGACCGGGCGCTGTATCAGGCCAAATCGGACGGTCGCAACCTGGTGCGCCACGACAAACCCGCCCAGGCGGCCTGATCGGGCGATCCGCGCCGGGGGACAGCGGCGCCATTGCAAAACACGCCTCAGCGCTGGATCAGTTCCAGTGGGTCATAAGTGATGGCCCCGGCGTTTTCCGGGGTGTCGTTCCATGCCACCGACCTAAGGCTGTCCGGCTTGACGCGGAGCGTTGCAAGTTCTGCCTGAGTCACCCAACGATGGCGATTAACAACGCCTTCGGGGTCGCACCATTCAGGATCAATGCGCGCATCGGCCACGTCGCAGCGGAAATACACATCGACCTGATGAAATCCGCGTGTCGGGTCATGGAATTCATTGACCAGAACCGGCGCGCCAACCGTGACATGAAGCCCGGTCTCCTCGGTCACCTCGCGGATTAGGTTGTCGGGCAGGCTTTGGCCCGGATCAACGCCGCCACCGGGCGCGCACCACAGATCGCTCTGCCGGCCAGGCCAGGCGTTGACCAGCAACAGCAGGTCGCGATGCAGGATCAGCGCGCGGACAGCCAGACGGACGGGACGAGTGTTCATCGGCGCAGCGTGGCCCGAGCTTTCGCCGCGCACAAGCGCAGGCGACGCAATGTCCGATAAAAAAATCGCCCCGCCCCCCTCGTCGTCGCGGATCGGGGACCATAAGTTCGGTGCCATGCGACACCTGGCTTTGATCCTGACCCTGCTTTTTTTAGCCACGGCCCCACCTGTGAGCGCGGCCACTCAGAGGGAGTGTGTGGTCCTGCTTCACGGCCTCTGGCGCAGCCCGTCGTCAATGCGGGTCATGGGCGATGCGTTAGAACTGGCCGGGTACAGAATCGTCAATCTCGGCTATCCGTCGACCAAGGCACCGATTCAAGAGTTGATGGATATCGCTGTCACCCCGGCGGTTGCAGCCTGCGGCGATACCAAGGTGCATTTCGTGACCCACTCCATGGGCGGCATACTTGCCCGTGCCTGGCTGTCCCAGAACCGGCCCGGTGATATGGGCCGGGTTGTGATGATGGCGCCGCCCAACAAAGGGTCGGAGCTGATTGATTTCTACGGAGAGCTTGGCGCGTTCGATTGGTTGATCGGACCGGCGGGAATTCAGCTTGGCACCGACGCGGATTCGGTACCGAATCAATTGGGCGCGGCGCGCTTTGAACTTGGGGTGATCGCCGGGTCGCGGTCCTTCAACCCACTGTATTCCGCGGTGATTGCCGGACCGGATGATGGCAAGGTCGCCATCACCTCGACTGCCCTGCGCGGGATGGACGACCATGTCATCCTGCCGGTATCCCATACCCTGATGATGCTGAACGCCGATGTGGTGCTACAGACAATCGCGTTCCTGAAAAACGGGCGGTTTGACCGCGGCGATGGCAGCTGAGGGGCCATCCCGAACAACTGATCAGCTGTCGGAGTGGCCCGCGCCTGGCCAAGGACGGGCCTTTGCCCCCGGACATTCGTGGCGTCAAAATGGGTTCTGACCCTAAATGCGCCGGATCACCCGGTTCACGTGCCCCATCTTGCGACCCGGTCGCGCCTCGGCCTTGCCATAAAGGTGGACGGCCACACCTGGTGAGGTCGCCAGCCGGGGCAGATCGTTCACGTCTTCGCCGATCAGGTTGGTCATCTCGACATCCGCATGGCGCACCAGATCGCCCAGCGGCATGCCGGTGATGGCGCGAATATGCGCCTCGAACTGGTCAACAACACAGGCGTTTTGCGTCCAGTGGCCGGAATTATGGACGCGCGGTGCAAATTCATTCACCAGCAGGCCATCCGGCGTCACGAACAGCTCCACCCCGATCACCCCGACATAATCCAGCGCGTCAAGGATCGCCCCGGCGATCCGGCGCGCATCGGCACCGTGTTCGGGGCTTAGGGGGGCAGGCACGAGTGTGGTGCGCAAAATGCCGTCAACATGGGTGTTCTGGCCCGGATCAAAGACCGCCACATCACCGGTCAAGCCACGCGCCGCGATCACCGAAACCTCGGACGAAAATGCCACCGCGCCTTCCAGAATGCTGGGGACCTGCCCGACAGATTGCCAGACGTCGGCGGCCTGTTCGGCACCCGTCAACCGCGCCTGCCCCTTGCCGTCATAGCCAAAGCGCCTGGTTTTCAGGAACGCGGGCACGCCGATGCGATCGCAGGCTGCCTCCAGCCCGGCCAAATCATCGACCGGCTGAAACGGCGCGGTGCCAAGCCCCAGGTTGGCAAGAAAATTCTTCTCGGTCAGCCGGTCCTGGCTGGTTTCCAGCGCAGCACGGCCCGGGCGCACCGGCACGATCGCCTCGATCACGTCAAGCGCGTCTGCCGGGACATTCTCGAATTCATAGGTGACGACATCGACCGAACTGGCGAATTGCGTCAGGGCCTGCGCGTCGTCCCATGGCGCCGTCGTCACCCGTTCGGCAACCTGCCCGGCAGGCGGCGCATCGCCCGGATCATAGACGTGGCAACGGTACCCCAGACGCGACGCGGCAACCGACAGCATGCGCCCCAGCTGCCCGCCGCCCAGAATCCCAATGACCGCGCCTTGCGGCAGCGCCTCAGCCATCTGTCGGGACCTCCGGGATCGAAGCGCTGAGTGCGGCGCGCCATTCCGCCAGCCGCCCGGCCAGGGCCTGATCGCCCAGCGCCAGTATCTGCGCCGCCATCAGCCCTGCGTTCATTGCGCCCGCTTCGCCGATGGCCATGGTCGCCACAGGAAAGCCGCGTGGCATCTGGACGATGGAATAAAGGCTGTCGAGCCCGCCCAGCGCGCGTGTCTGCACCGGCACGCCAATCACCGGCAGTATGGTCTTCGAGGCCAGCATCCCCGGCAAATGCGCCGCACCGCCCGCCCCGGCGATCACCACCCGAAAGCCCTGTGCCGCGGCGGTCTTGCCAAACTCCCACAGTCGATCCGGCGTGCGATGGGCCGAAACGATCCGCGCTTCGAACCCGATGCCAAGCTCGTCCAGCACCGTTGAGGCGGCCTGCATTGTCGGCCAATCCGACTGGCTGCCCATGACAATCGCGACATCAGCACTCATCTGGCGGAAGCTCCTGTTGGTCGGGGATCAGGCAATGATATCCGGGGTCAGCTGGTCTTCGATCTTGGCGATCCGATCCTTCAGCACCAGCTTTTGCTTCTTGAGGCGGCGCAACGCAAGCTGATCGCCACGCCCCGAAGCCTCCAACGCCTCGATCGTGTCATCAAGGTCACGATGTTCGCGGCGAAACACTTCCAGTTCGACGCGCAAAACCTCGGTCTTTTTCATTTCGGACGAAGAATTCATGCAGTTCTTTCAGCAGATTTCCGCAGCCTGTCAACCTTAACGCGATTTTCCCGCCCACCCAATGGACCAAATACCTCAAAGGCTTGCGAACGGCGCTGCGCGACACCATATCAATTACAGCAGGGGTTGCCGAAATCGGAACCCCGCCCCGTCGTCGCTTAAGTGGAAGGACGCCGCCATGACGAAAATGACTCTGGGATCGCATCCCTTCCTGCTGGGCTTTGACCGTCTGGAACGGCTGGTGGAACGCACTGCCAAATCCGATCAGAACGGATACCCGCCCTATAACATCGAACAAACCTCGGACACGTCGTTTCGCATCACCCTGGCGGTGGCCGGATTTGGCGAGGATGACCTGTCGATCACGGTCGAGGATCGCCAGTTGATCGTCCGCGGCAAAAGTCCCGAGGACGGGGCCGAGCGTCTGTTCCTGCACCGTGGCATCGCCGCGCGACAGTTCCAGCGCAGCTTTGTTCTGGCTGACGGGGTCGAGGTTGCGGGCGCGGCGGCCGAAAACGGGCTGCTGCACGTCGATCTGAAACGCGCCGTGCCGGAAAAAGTGGTGCAGACGATCAAGATCGGGAAAGGGCAGTAACAATGAAAACCAAGTTCGATTTCGCACCGGAACACGACCGCAACATCGTCTATGTGCGCCCGGTTGCCGTGGAAGATCTGCCCGAAGAGGTACGCGCCGAAGCCGGGGATATCGAAGAATTATTCGCCGTCCATTCCGCTGCGGGCGAACGTCTGGCGCTGGAGCGCGACCGCAAGCTGGCATTCTTCCTGGCGCGAGAGAATGATTTTGCGCCGGTGAACGTGCACTAAAGCGTTTCGACATTAACCTGAGACATATCCGGCGGCCTTAAAGTAGTTCCAGCATTCTACTGGGTCGTAGAGATCGCAGATTGCTCCGATTGCTTCGAAGACCTGGGTAAAGGACCTGGCCCCGATCCGTCGCAAATGGGCTTTCAGTTTAGAGAAGGCCTGCTCGATGGGATTCAGGTCGGGCGAGTACGGTGGCAGGTAAAGGAACCAGCAGCCGTGATTGCGTAAAGCCTGCGTCGCCTCCTTATTCCGGTGGGTTGCCAGGTTGTCGAGAATGACGACAGTGCCGGGGTTGATCTCGGGGACCAGCACTTCGCGGATGTAGGCCGCGAAGGCGGGGCCATCTATCGCTCCCTTGATGACCCAAGGTGCGATCAGCGCGCCTTGGGTCAGGCCCGCGATCAAGGTTTGGGTTCCCCAGCTTCCGAAGGGCGCATCCATCGTCAGGCGCTTACCGCGCTTGGCTCTGCCGCGTAGGCGCGTGAGGTTTGTCTTCACTGCGGTTTCGTCAATAAAGACAACGCGCTCAGGAAAGGTCGCAATGGCTGGCGAGCGGTATCTGAACCAGTCGGCCCGTTGCTGCCTTACCTTGGCGCGGCGGCGCTCGGTTGCGACCAGCGACTTTTTTTGTACGTGAAGCCGAGCCGGGACAGAAGGTTGGCGATGGAGGAGTGATGCACCCGCACACCCTCTGCATCGGCCAGCGCATTACGCAACTCAAAGAGCGTGATGTCAGGGTCTTGTGCGATCAACTCCTCAAAGAATTCCCGATGCGGAGCCAGCTTTCCCTTGCCGCGCGGCGGTCCCTGCCGGGCAGGTTCCGCATGACCCTTCATCCTCACCTGACGCGCCCACCGCGCGCCTGTGGCAGGCGACAGCTTCAACCGCAACGCCGCCGCGCGCCCGCTCAACCCTTCTTCAATGTATCTCTGAAACCGTATCCGAAGCGCAGATGGCAAAGGTGCTGACATGATCCATCCTCCCAAACAGGATGAATCACAGATCAGGTCTCAAGGGAATCCCTCGCGATTCAGGTTCAAGACGAAACGCTTTAGAGCATGGTCCATTTAATCTGCAACATATCCGGCAGCCTTGAAGAGGTTTCTGCATTCTTCTGGTGGAAAGAGGTCGCAGGTTTGTGCGACGGATTGGAACAGCGCGTCGAAGGTACGTGCTTTCAGCCGTCGCAGATGTGCTTTGAGCTTGGCGTATGCCATTTCGATAGGGTTCAGGTCGGGGCTGTAGGGCGGCAGGAAGAGGAGCCAGCTTCCCTGCGCTTTCAGGATGGCCTGTGCCTTTGCGGATTTGTGGGACGACAGGTTGTCAGCGATCACGACGTCACCTGGCTGCAAGGTCGGAACCAATTGGGTTTCAATGTATATGTCGAAGGCGGCGCGGTTCATGGGGCCGTCCAGAACCCAGGGTGCGCTGAGTTCATCCATCCGCAGCCCGGCGATGAAGGTTTGCGTGCGCCAGTGGCCGAAGGGCGCGTCCGCCTCAAGCCGAGTCCCCCGGAGGGATCGGCCCCGCAGGCGTGTCATCTTGGTGGTGACGGCGGTTTCGTCGATAAACACCAGCCTATGCGGCTCACGGCGCATCCTCGGCATCCGACGCCGCCACTCGTATCGCGCGGCGCGAACCCGTTTGCGCAGCCTTTCCGTTGCGATCAGCTATTTTTTTATATGTGAACCCAAGGCGATGAAGCAAGTGACGTGAGAGCATCGCCGGTGTGGCGATTAGGTCATGCTCCTGCTTCAACGCTTCGGCCAGCTCCGGCATGGTGATGTCCGGTTCAGCTTGCACGCGTAATTTCAACCACTCGGACGCCGCGTCCAACTTGCTGCGTCGAGGCCGTCCTTGAGGCGCAGCTTTCACGCCGCCGGTTCGCCTTTTGCGCTGCATGATCCGCACCGCGCTCGCGACCGATATCCGCAAACGCCGGGCCGCCTCATGGCAGGAAAGTCCTTCATCTACCAGCGCGACGACGCGCTCTCGAATGTCCAAAGACAGTGATTTCCCCATGATCCACCTCCACATTCGGTGAATCACAAAATCAGACCTCTGGGAATCCCATCGATTCAGATTTCAAGGACGGCGCTCTAGAAATCCAGACGCCGGGTTGCAACGCATCAGCCAGCAAAAAGGGCGCGAACCCTGCGATCCGCGCCCCTTCTGTTCAATTGATCGGTTTAGTTCAGCGCCGCATCGGTGATCGCATGCGTCCAGGCCCCTTCGGGCTCTTTGGTGATTGCGGCGTTTTCAGCGGAGATCGCTGAGAGCAGCGTTGCCACTGTCTGTTCATAGTCCGCAGGATCGAGCGCACCATCTGAGCCAGCAGTCAACTTGGCCACCTCTCCGACCATATAGATCTGATGATCCAGGGTTTGCGCACCGGATTCGTCGTTCTCCAGAACGATCTCGGCAGCCTCTTCTTGGTTCTCCTCAGCGTATTTCCAGCCTTTCATGCTTGCACGGACGAAGCGTACCATTTTGTCCGCGAATTCTGGATCTTCCAGCCGATCTTCTTTGACGTACAATCCATCTTCCAACATGCCGAAACCCATGTTCAGATAATTGAACGTAACAAGTTCGTCCTCAGTGATGCCAGACTGCAAAATCTGGCGATACTCATTGTACGTCATTGTCGAAATACAATCGGCCTGGCCTTGAATTAGCGGGTCAGCTGAGAACGCCTGTTTGATCACCGTCACGCCGTTTTCGTCCGCACCATCGGTTTCCAACCCGAGCGATGCCATCCAGGCATAGAAAGGGTATTCATTGCCGAAAAACCAAACGCCCATGGTCTTGCCCGCGAAATCGTCCGGCGTTTCAACACCGGTGGACTTCAGGCAATTGACCTGCAAACCGCCAGTTTTGAACGGCTGGGCAATGTTGACCAGTGGTATCCCGCGCTCACGCGCTGCAAGGCCCGCAGCCATCCAGGTCGTAATGACGTCAGCGCCATCACCGGCGATAATCTGTTCCGGCGCGATATCCGGGCCACCGGGTTTGATAATGACGTTAAGTCCCTCTTCTTCATAAAAGCCCTTGTCCTTGGCAACATAGTAACCAGCGAACTGTGCCTGAGTGACCCACTTGAGCTGCAGAGTGACCTCATCCGCATGGCTGGCGGCCTGCGCCAGCCCGGTAGTCAGTCCCAGGGCAAGTGCCCCTGCAATCAGTCTGTTCATATCGTAACTCCCTTATTGTCGTTTTTCAGTTCCGTCTTTGCGACGGGTGCCAAAAGGTGACACCACGTTCAATCAGGGCGACAGCCCCATAAAACAATGAACCGGCAATTGCTGCCACGGTAATCTCCGCCCAGACCATATCAAGTGCAAGTTGCCCGACCGATGTAGAAATTCGAAATCCCATGCCGACAATGGGTGACCCGAAGAATTCAGCCACGATTGCACCGATGAGCGCCAGCGTCGACGTGATTTTCAGGCCGTTGAAAATAAATGGCATGGCCGCAGGTAGGCGTAGTTTTATTAACGAATGCCAATATCCGGCCCCGTAAGTGCGCATCAGGTCGCGCTGCATGGCGCTCGCCTCGGACAAGCCCTGCACTGTGTTTACCAGCATCGGGAAAAACACCATCACGACGACGACGGCCGCTTTGGACTGCCAGCCGAATCCATACCACATAACCAGAATTGGCGCGGTTCCGACGATGGGCAATGCAGCCATGAAATTGCTGACCGGCAGCAAACCGCGCTGCAGGAATTTCGATCGATCCACCATGATTGCGAAAACGAAAGCGGAGCCGCAGCCGATGACGTATCCAGACAACGCGCCTTTGACAAAGGTCTCCAAAAAGTCGGCCCAGAGGGTAGGAACTTCTGCGGCAAATTTCGCCGAGATGGCGCTGGGTGCGGGCAGGATGACCAGCGGGACTTGCAGGCCACGCACCACACACTCCCACACCACCAGAATGGTGACGCCAAACAGGACCGGCACGAACAACTGCGCCCAGCGTTGCCTGGCCAGCGGCGAATTCGCGATGCGGCTGTTCAGCCACCAGGCACCGGCCCAGAAGGCCGCGGCGAAGGCCAGCCAGATCATCGGTTGAACCCCATCAGGTTCATGGTGAACCGCTGGATCAGCCCGATGGCCCCAACCAGACAGGCCGCGACGATGGCGGCCCCGAACAGGGCGCTCCAGATCTGTTCGGTCTGGCCATAGTAGCTTCCCGCCAGCAGGCGCGCGCCGAGGCCCCGGACCGCCCCGGTCGGGAGTTCGCCGACGATGGCCCCGATCAGTGCAGCGGCCGCGCCGATCTTGAGCGAGGTAAACAGGTAGGGGACCGAGGCGGGCAGCCGCAACTTGAAGAATGTCTGTGCACGGCTGGCGTAATAGGTGCGCAGCTGATCCAACTGCATCGCATCGGGACTGCGCAGCCCCTTCACCATGCCGACGACAACCGGAAAAAAGCTCAGATAGGCGCTGATCATCGCCTTGGGCAGCAGCCCCTGCACCCCGACCGAGTTCAGCACCACGATGATCATCGGCGCGATGGCAAGGATCGGAATGGTCTGAGAGGCGATGGCCCAGGGCATGACGCTCATGTCCATCGCGCGGTTGTGGACAATACCAACCGCCAGCGCGATGCCGAGGATTGCGCCGATCGCAAAGCCCAACAGGGTGGCCGACAGCGTGGTCCAGGCGTGGAAAATCAGCGACCGTTTCGACATCGCCTTTCCGGCCAGCACCTTGGCGCCGGTCGTGTCCCATAACTCGGCGAACACCCTGTGCGGTGTGGGCAGGCGGGCGCGTTCCTGATCCAGCGTTGCCCATATTTGCGCCGGGTTCTTCAGCGCCAGACCGATGGCATTAGCATCACGACGTTCGACAGCCGTGGCCGGTGTAACAATCGCCCCGTCCCTTTCGGCCTGGGTCAAAGCTGCGCGGATGTTCATGGGTATGGCTGCGGCATACCACAGCGCAACAATGGCCAGCAGGACCGTCAGGATCGGCAGGATTGACCTCATCCAGCGCCGCCATAGAACACCGACACTTCAATCGGCACCACTTCACTGCGAAACCCGTCGGTTATTTCGACTTCGATCCGCAGGATCTTGCCAGCGTCAGCCTCTTCCGGGGTGACAACAAGCGTGGTGTCGGCCAGCATCAGCCGCGTGATATCACCTGGGTCATCGGCGTTGCTGCATTGGGTGGTGTCGACTTCGTGGACAACCTCATCATCCTCGTACAGACGCAGATAGCAGAGGACGTTCACTTTGCCGTCCTGCGGGAATGCCCCCGCGAAGAACAGCAACAGGCGCGCCGGTTTGCCAATGGCAATTCCGGGGGTCAGCAGAAACTCGGGCCCGTCTGCGCCTGCGTTCTGGAATTTCTCCAACCAATCCTCATCCGAAGTGATGACCGCCAAGGCGCGAAATCCGTTGGCCTCGCCCTGGGCGGCAGGGACCAGTGTGAATTCCTGATCGGCGGCATCGCCATCGGTTTGTTCCTGCGCTGATATTGGTTGCGGAGCCGCCAGCAGCAGGGTCGTCAAGGCAAAGGCGGCCATTGCGCGCAAACTGCGGTTTGCGGCGGAATACCAAGGCGTTTCGGGTCGCGTCATTTGCTTACAAGCTCCTGAAAATAGGGATTACACATCATCACTGTGCCCGGCGCGCAAACCATCGCGGACCCGGTGGGCAATGTCGATGAATTCGGCGCTGTCGCGGATATCCAGCGGGCGTTCGCGCGGCAGCGGGCTGTCGATCACATCGGTGATCCGGCCCGGTCGCGGCGACATGACGACAATCTTGGTGGACAAATACACCGCCTCGGGGATCGAGTGGGTGACGAAGCCGATGGTCTTTTCGGTCCGCGCCCAGAGGCTGAGCAGTTGTTCGTTCAGGTGGTCGCGCACGATTTCGTCCAGTGCGCCGAAGGGTTCGTCCATCAGCAGGATGTCAGCATCGAAGGCCAGGGCGCGGGCGATCGAGGCGCGCTGCTGCATGCCGCCGGACAGTTGCCAGGGAAAATTCTTTCCGAAACCGGACAGCTCGACGAGGTCGAGGACACGCTCCACCCGCTCGGCCTGTTCGGATTTCGAAAAGCCCATGATTTCAAGCGGCAGTTTGATGTTCCCGGCGATGGTCCGCCAGGGGTAGAGGCCGGCGGCCTGGAAGATGTAGCCGTAGGCGCGGGCGCGCCGCGCCTCGTCCGGGGTCATGCCATTGACGGACAGGCTGCCGCCGGTCGGGTCCTCCAACGCGGCGATGCACCTGAGGAATGTCGTCTTGCCGCAGCCCGAGGGGCCGATGAAGCTGACAAACTCGCCCTTGGCAATGTCGAGCGTGACGTCCTTCAGCGCATGGACCGGACCGTCGTTGGTCTGGAAGGTGAGGTCCAGGGATTGGGCGGAGATGACACTATCCATTGCGAACTTCGAGTTGCTGCTCGATCCGCGCATTCGAACTTAGATACCGGAGCCCCAACCATAACTCTAATCGCCACGACGTGAACCCTGCCAACGCACCAAGAAATGCTGCGCATACCAGCCAAGCAATATAGCTTGTAAGAAAAGTGAAGCCAGTAGAACAACTGTAGGGAAATGGCGGGTCGCACAACAGTAACTCGGCCCTCAAAGAGAGCATTGCAACGGCAAGCAGTACACCCCATGCAGCGTAGGTTGTCATCTTTTTAACTTTGAGCAATGCCATAAGTATACGAAGCCCAAGCGCGGCCGGAAAGACTGTTAGAACAAAAATCAGCAGAAGTGCCATGAGGAACCCGGCACTCTGGTTTGACTCAGTCCTGA
Organism: Paracoccaceae bacterium; assembly: GCA_012103375.1. NCBI lineage: Bacteria > Pseudomonadati > Pseudomonadota > Alphaproteobacteria > Rhodobacterales > Paracoccaceae > Paracoccaceae bacterium. Next base: position 3,185,837 of record WLWX01000001.1, on the reverse strand, counting down.
ACAAGCTCTGGTCCCAGCGATCAATGGAAACCACGATGCACAATAATATCGCTGATTGAATGGTGGCAACAAACAGGTCCGTCGCCGCGAACATTGCTCTCATCAAACACCACTCGGTATATTCAATGGATCGCGCTCGATTTTCCTTGGCGTGGTCAGCGCCTTCCACTTGCTCAACGCCTGTGACGCACTCGCAAACGGAGCCCGGCGCACGAACTTCCCGCGTCCCGGCTGGGGCTGGCTGTTCTGGCCGTAGGCCCAGATGACCTCCCCCCGGCTGAGCGTATATCGGGGCTGCGCCGTCACCTCCATCCCCTCGAACACGTTGTAATCAATGATGGATTTCTGCGTACTGACCGCTACGGTCTTGGAAATCGTCGGGTCCCAGACCACCACGTCGGCGTCCCCACCCAGGTTGATCCCGCCCTTCATCGGATAGATGTTGAGGATTTTTGCGATGTTGGTGGATGTCGCTGCGACGAATTCCTCAGGCGTCAGCCGCCCGGTTTCCACGCCCCGAGTCCATAGCATCGCCATGCGTTCCTCCAGGCCCCCGGTGCCGTTGGGGATCATGGTGAAGTTGTCCACACCCATGCGTTTTTGTTCGTCATTGAACGCCGCGTGGTCCGTCGCCACCACCTGCAATGACCCTGCCGCCAGCCCCGCCCACAGGCTGTCCTGATGGTCTTTGGAGCGGAACGGCGGAGACATCACCCGGCGCGCGGCATACTGCCAATCTTTGTTGAAATACTCGCTTTCATCCAGCGTCAGATGCTGGATCAGCGGCTCTCCATAAACCCGCATGCCTTTCTGGCGCGCCCGGCGGATCGCCTCATGCGCCTGCTCACAAGACACATGCACAATATAGAGCGGCGTCCCGGCCGCATCGGCGATCATGATCGCGCGGTTCGCGGCCTCGCCCTCAACCTCGGGCGGGCGAGAGTATGCGTGGCCTTCCGGTCCGGTGATGCCGTCCGCGATCAGCTGTTCCTGTTTGGCGGCGACGATATCGCCATTCTCGGCATGGACCAGCGGCAGCGCGCCAAGTTCGGCGCAGCGCTTGAAGCTGGCGAACATCTCGTCATCTTCCACCATCAGCGCGCCTTTGTAGGCCATGAAATGCTTGAAGGTGTTGATGCCGCGCTTGTTCACGACGTCGGCCATTTCGTTGAAAATCTGCTCGGACCAGCCGGTGATCGCCATATGATAGGAAATGTCGGTGCAGATCTGATCCTTGGACTTGCGATCCCATTCGTCAATCGCGTTCAAAAGGCTGCCATCCGCGCCCGGCAAGCAGAAATCGACCAGCATCGTGGTGCCGCCCGCCGCCGCTGCGAAGGTGCCGGATTCGAAGGTTTCCGCCGCGGTGGTGCCCATGAACGGCATTTCCAGATGGGTGTGCGGGTCGATCCCGCCGGGGATGACGTAGGCGCCTTCGGCGTCGATGGTTTCATCCCCTTTCAGCCCCTCGCCAATGGCGGCGATCTTCTCGCCCTCGATCAGCACATCGGCCTGCCACTGACGGTCTGCCGTGACAACGGTGCCGCCTTTGATGACTTTGCTCATCCAACCACTCCCTTATTGTGCGTCCCGCGGATCATTGCCGCCCACCGGTGACGTCGCGGTTCCCTCAGCTTGCTGCGCCGCAGATCGCCCGCCCCTGTTCATCTTTCACCGGAATGATGTCGGTAGAGCCGGTTTCGATCGTCCAGCCATAGCAACCGCGCCCGTTCTGAACGACCATCGATTCGGGGATGCCAGCAGGCAGGTTGGCCTTGACGTTGGTCGGAACCACCGCCGGTTTGCGTATGCCTCCGACACGTCCGAAGACTTCATTGGCCTTGTCCTCAATGGGCGCTATGACGCGCTCAACCTCGGCATTGATGGCCTCCGTGTCGCAGGCGGCGACGCCGACAACCGAAATTAACGCTGTGATAACAACAGCTTTTGGCACATAGAACATTCACGTTTCCCCCGTTCATTCTACGATGACGGCCGTTTCAACGACGGCATGCATCAGCACATTGGCACCGGCCTCGGCCCACTCGCGGCTGATCTCCTCTGCCTCGTTATGGCTCAGGCCATCGACGCAGGGACACATCACCATCGCCGTGGGCGCGACGCGGTTGATCCAGCATGCATCATGCCCTGCCCCGGAGATAAGGTCACGATGAGAATAGCCGAGGCGCTCTGCCGCCCCCCGAACAGCCGCCACACAGTCGGGATCGAAGGTGACGGGATCAAAGCCGCCGACCTTTTCGAATTCTACGCCAAGCCCCTTGTCATCACAGATTTTCTGGGCACCGGTCTTCAGCCGCGCCTCCATGTCTTCGATCACACTCAGATCGGGCGAGCGGAAATCGACGGTGAACACGACCTTGCCGGGGATCACATTGCGTGAATTCGGATAGACATCGATATGCCCGGCCGCGCCGACCGCATGGGGTTTGTGCGACCAGGCAATCTCGTCCACCAGATCCAGCACCCGCGCCATTCCCAAACCCGCATTCTTTCGCATCGGCATCGGGGTCGAGCCTGTGTGCGAATCCTTGCCGGTGATTGTCACCTGCGTCCAGCTTAGCCCCTGTCCGTGGGTGACGACGCCGATGTCTTTGCCCTCAGCCTCCAGGATCGGGCCTTGTTCGATATGCAGCTCGAAGAACGCATGCATCTTGCGGTCGCCAACGTCCTCGTCTCCGCGCCAGCCGATCCGCGCCAGTTCGTCACCGAATTTCTTACCCTCGGCGTCGGTCCGGTCATATGCCCAGTCTTGCGTGTGCATCCCCGCGAAAACACCCGACGACAACATTGCCGGGGCAAACCGTGTGCCTTCTTCGTTCGTCCAGTTGGTCACGACAATCGGGTGCTTCGTTTTCACGCCCAGATCGTTGAGGCTGCGAATAATCTCCAACCCGCCGAGCACGCCCAGCACGCCATCGTACTTGCCACCCGTCGGCTGCGTGTCCAGATGGCTGCCGACATAGACCGGCAGCGCGTCTGGGTCACTGCCCTCGCGGCGCGCGAACATGTTGCCCATAGTGTCGAGGCCCATCGAGCATCCCGCCGCCTTGCACCAAACCTCGAACAGTTTGCGCCCTTCGCCGTCTTCATCGGTGACCGTCTGGCGATTGTTGCCGCCTGCCACACCGGGGCCGATCTTGGCCATCTCCATCAGGCTGTCCCACAGCCGATCCGCGTCGATCTTCATGTTCTCGCCAGGTGCAGCCATCGGCCCCCTCCTACTTCAGTTCGACCTCGACGAAGCGCATCGGTTCGTCGCCGTCATTGATGACATTATGTTCGACGCCCTGCATCCGCCGATAACTTTCACCCGCCGGCACCAAAACCTTCCGGGTTTCTCCGCCGGGTTCTTCCAGGGCCATGTGGCAGTCGGTCAGCGCCGTAATGACATAGTCATACACGTGGGTGTGCCAGCCCGTTTGTGCGCCCGGTGCGAAATCAAACCGTGTCACACGCACCCTGTCGTCGTCGATCATCTGGGTTGCTACGGCGGTTTCGCGCATTGGTCCGGTTCCGGAAATAGTTTGACCAAATGGTCAGGAACACGCTAGCAGAGTCGCATGGCACGTCAAGCGTGGCGGGCCGGTTGGCAAAGGAAATCAATGGCCCCGTCCCCGAATACGCGCATTCAGCAGAAGAACCGGGCGACAATTCTGGATACCGCGTTAGAGGTTTTTTCCGCCAACGGATTCCGCGGATCAACCCTGGATCAAATTGCGTCGGCAGCAGGCCTTAGCAAACCGAACCTGCTGTATTACTTCGCCGGGAAAGAGGCGATCCACGCCGAACTTCTGACCAGCCTGCTGGATACCTGGCTGGATCCTTTGCGCGCCTTGGACGCCAACGGCGATCCGGTGGACGAGATCACCGGCTATGTGCTGCGCAAGCTAGAGATGAGCCGCGCCTTCCCCCGCGAAAGCCGCCTGTTCGCCAATGAGATTGTGCAGGGCGCGCTGCGGATGATCGACGAAATCACCGGCCCGCTGAAAACGCTGGTGGACGAAAAGGCAGCGGTAATCCGGGGCTGGTCCGAGGCCGGAAAAATCGCCGATCTTGACCCGTATCACCTGATCTTCTCGATCTGGGCCACCACACAACACTACGCCGACTTCGAGGTGCAGGTGCGGGGGATTCTTCGGCCCGAAGGCGACGGTCATCTGGACGATGCCGCGGATTTTCTTTCAACGCTATATCGGCGCGCCCTCAGCCACGGCTAAACGGGCGATCTTCTTGTCAAAAATATCTCCGCCGGAGCCCAGATTTTCGACAGGAAAATCTCTACTCCGCCGCAACAGCCGCCGGGTTGTTTGGGTGCGTGGTCCAGTTGGCATAACCGTCTTCAACCACCTTGCCGGTACGCGGGTCGACGGTGCCGGGGGCCATCTGCTCCATGGTGATGCAATCTTCGACCGGGCAGACATCGACGCACAGGTTGCAGGCAACGCATTCCTCGTCGATCACCTCGAACACGCGGCCTTCGCCCATGGAAATCGCCTGATGCGAGGTATCTTCGCACGCCGCATAACAGCGACCGCATTTGATGCAGGCGTCCTGATCAATTTTGGCCTTGGCGATATAGTTCAGGTTCAGATACTGCCAGTCGGTCACGTTGGGCACCGCACGTCCTGACACCGACGCCACCGAGTCATACCCGGCGCTGTCCATCCAATCGGACAGCCCGGCCTTCAGCTCTTTCACGATCTCGAAGCCATAGACCATCGCCGCCGTGCACACCTGCACGTTGCCCGCGCCCAGCGCCAGGAATTCGGCCGCATCGCGCCAGGTCGTGACCCCGCCAATGCCGCTGATCGGCAGGCCGGCGGTTTCAGCGTCGCGCGCAATCTCGGCCACCATGTTCAGCGCAATCGGTTTGACCGCCGCACCGCAAAAACCACCGTGCGATCCCTTGCCGTCAATCGAGGGTTCCGGGCTCATCGTGTCAAGGTTCACCGAGGTGATTGAATTCACCGTGTTGATCAGGCTGACCGCATCCGCCCCGCCAGCCTTGGCCGCACGCGCCGGATAGCGGATATCGGTGATGTTCGGCGTCAGCTTGACGATCACCGGCATCCGGGTCGCAGCCTTACACCAACGCGCCACCATTTCGATGTATTCGGGCACCTGCCCGACGGCAGCACCCATGCCACGTTCGCTCATCCCGTGGGGGCAGCCGAAATTCAGCTCGATCCCGTCGGCCCCGGTCGCCTCGACCTTGGGCAGGATTTCGTTCCAGCAAGGCTCCTCACACGGCACCATGAGTGAGACGACAACCGCGCGATCCGGATAGTCACGTTTGACGGCGGTAATCTCATCCAGGTTGGTCTGCAGCGGGCGATCGGTAATCAACTCGATATTGTTGATCCCCAGCACCCGCCGGTCGGCCCCATAGACGACGCCGTAACGCGGCCCGTTGACGTTGACGACATGCGGGTCAAGCCCGAGGGTTTTCCATACCACGCCGCCCCATCCAGCCTCGAACGCGCGGCGGACATTGTATTCCTTGTCCGTCGGCGGCGCGCTTGCCAGCCAGAACGGATTGGGGGATTTGATCCCGACGAAATTGCTAGAGAGATCGGCCATATCAGTTTCCTTCCAGGTCGCTGGACTGCAAAAGGACGAGGTTGCCTTCGCTGTCTTCGATAAGGGCATAGCGCACTGCGTCGTGCCAGGGCGCATCGGCTGGTCCGTCGCGGACCACAACACCGGCGTCTTTCAACCGCGCCACTTCGCCATCCACGTCATCGCTGACAAGGCAAAGCACCGGGATGTTGGCCGACATCGACAGATCAGACGCCTTGCTGAATTGAATCAGCGTTTCCGCGCCAGGTATTTCGATAAAGATCCACCGCCAATCGTCGGCATAGGCGGCATCGGTCTGAACCCGCAGGCCAAGCCGATCCCGATAAAACACCAGGGCCCGATCCTGATCCGTCACCGGAATGGAAACGAAATTGACGCGCTTGATCGCCATTACGCGGCACCCATCAAACTGGCATGAATATCCTCGGCGGCGTCACGCCCCTCGGCCACCGCCGTCACCGTCAGATCATCACCGCCAGAGGCGCAATCCCCCCCGGCCCAAACCCCCGCGACCGAGGTTTGCCCGGTCCCCGTCACCGCGATCTTGCCGCCATCCAGCTTCAGCCCGTCGGGCACGCCATCCAGCGTCTGGCCGATGGCCTTCAGCACCTGATCCGCCGCAATGCGGAACGTCTCGCCCGTGCCTTCCAGCTTGCCGCCCGCATCGCGGGTATATTCGAACTCCACATCCTGCGCGGCGCCGTTTCCGTGAACCGCCACCGGCATCGCGCCATAGATAATGCGCACACCGTTCTGGGTGGCCAGATCCTGTTCATAAACGCTAGCGCTCATCCGTTCCTTGCCCCGGCGATAGACCATGGTGACATTCTGCGCGCCCAGCAGTTTGGACTGCACGGCGGCGTCGACGGCGGTCATGCCGCCGCCGATCACCACCACATTGCGGCCGACCGACAGGGAGGAAAGGTCGCTTGCCTGCCGCAAATCCGAAATGAAGTTCACCGCGTCGTCGACGTTGTCCTTGTCTTCGCCCTCGGCCCGCAGCGCGTTCACGCCCGCCAGACCGATCCCAAGGAACACCGCATCATAGTCCGCGCTCAGCCCGTCCAGCGAAAGCCCGTCGCCCAGCGCCTTTCCATGCTCGACCGTGATGCCGCCGATCTTCATCAACCAGTCCACTTCGGACTGCGCGAAACCCTCGACAGTCTTGTAACTGGCAATGCCGTATTCGTTCAGCCCGCCGGACTTGGCGCGCGCATCAAACATCACGACGTCATGCCCGTGCATGGCCAGCCGATGTGCGCAGGCCAGACCCGCCGGCCCCGCTCCGACAACGGCCACACGCTTGCCCGTCGATGCAGCGCGCGAAAACGGATGCACGCCCTTTGCCATCAGCGCATCGGTCGCAAAACGCTGCAGGCGCCCGATCTCAACCGGCTTGCCTTCGGCGGCTTCGCGCACGCAAGCCTCTTCGCACAGCGTTTCGGTCGGGCAGACGCGGGCGCACATGCCGCCCAGGATGTTCTGTTCCAGAATCGTCTTGGCCGCGCCCTCGGTCCCGTCCGCCGAGATCTGGCGGATGAACAGCGGGATGTCGATCGACGTCGGGCAGGCCGTGATACAGGGCGCGTCATAGCAGAAATAGCAGCGATCAGCCGCAACCTGCGCTTCATGCGAGTCCAGCGGCGGATGCAGGTCGCCGAAATTCTCTGCCAGTTGTTCGGCGTCCAAACGCCCTGAAACCACTCCGGGTGTGAACTGATCGTTGGCCATCTGGCCCTCCCAAGCCGCAAATGTTGCACATAGAATGCCACATTCTGAAATTTTATCAAACGGTAAATTTTTTTGGATGGTCAAAAAATCGACTCATCCGTCACTTTCCACGCAAGCTGAGCGCTTTTCAGCCGTGTCAGGCTGGCGTATAGCTAATCAAACGCCCAACCGCCGAGTTGGGGGAACAACAGGCACGAGGGACCGCAATGACCAAAAACCCGCACGACAAGGATGTTGAATTCATCCGGGCATTGGCCGAATTGCTGAATGAAAACCACCTGACCGAATTGCAGGTCAAACGGGACTATGGCGAGGATGACTCGCTGAATGTCCGGGTCAGCCGGATGCAAACCGCGGCCCCGGCGGCATCTGCACCGGCACCTGTCGCCGCTGCACCCGCAGCCCCTGCCCCGGCCCCGGCGGCAGCACCGCAAGCCGCAGACAGCGCCGAGGACCCCGCTGCGCATGCAGGCGCGGTTCCTTCACCCATGGTCGGCACCGCCTATCTGTCGGCAGAACCGGGCGCCGATGTTTTCGTCAAGGTTGGCGACACCGTCGAAGAAGGCCAGACGCTGTGCATTGTCGAGGCGATGAAAACGATGAACCACATCCCTGCCCCGCATTCCGGCACCGTCAAGCGTGTCCTTGTCGAAGACGGCGCTGCGGTCGAATTCGGCAGCCTTCTGATGATCGTCGCGTAAGCCATGTTCGACAAAATCCTGATCGCCAACCGGGGTGAGATTGCGCTGCGCGTCGTGCGCGCCTGCGCCGAAATGGGCATCCGCTCAGTCGCGGTGCATTCCACCGCAGACTCCGACGCAATGCATGTGCGCATGGCGGATGAAAGCATCTGCATCGGCCCGCCGCCAAGCACCGCAAGCTATCTGAACACGGCCGCCATTATCTCGGCCTGTGAAATCACCGGCGCACAGGCGATCCACCCCGGCTATGGCTTCCTGTCCGAGAACGCGAATTTCGTTCAAGCGGTGGAAGATCACGAGATTACGTTCATCGGCCCAACGGCCGAACATATTCGCGTCATGGGCGACAAGATCACCGCCAAGGAAACCGCCAAGAACCTTGGGATTCCGGTTGTGCCGGGTTCAGAAGGTGGCGTGCCCGATCTGGACAGCGCGCGCAGCGTTGCCGAAGGCATGGGTTATCCGGTCATCATCAAGGCCACCGCCGGGGGCGGAGGGCGCGGCATGAAAGTCGCCAAAACCGCCAAAGACCTGGAAGTCGCCTTCCGCACGGCACGCTCGGAATCCAAGGCCGCCTTTGGCAACGACGAAGTCTATATCGAAAAATACCTGCAGAAACCGCGCCATATCGAAGTGCAGGTGTTTGGCGATGGCAAAGGCAAAGCGGTGCATCTGGGCGAACGCGACTGTTCGCTGCAACGCCGCCACCAGAAGGTTTTCGAAGAAGCCCCCGGCCCGGTCATCACGCCCGAAATGCGCGCCGAAATCGGCGGCATCTGCGCCGACGCGGTCGCCAAGATCAACTATATCGGCGCAGGTACGGTCGAATTCCTGTTCGAGGATGGAGAGTTCTATTTTATCGAAATGAACACCCGCCTGCAGGTCGAACACCCGGTGACCGAGGCGATCTTTGGCGTCGACCTTGTGCGCGAACAAATCCGCGTCGCCGCCGGTCTGCCGCTGGAATTCAGCCAGGACGATCTGGTGGTCAACGGCCACGCGATCGAGGTGCGCCTGAACGCCGAGAAACTGCCGAACTTCACCCCCTCTCCCGGTCGGATCAGCCAGTATCACGCGCCCGGTGGCCTTGGCGTGCGCATGGACAGCGCGCTTTACGATGGCTATTCGATCCCGCCTTATTACGACAGCCTGATCGGCAAGCTGATCGTCCATGGCCGCGACCGCCCCGAGGCACTCGCCCGCCTGCGCCGCGCACTGGGAGAGTTGATTATCGACGGCATCGACACCTCGGTTCCCCTGTTCAGCGCGCTTCTGGATGAGGCCGCCGTGCAGGACGGCAGCTATGATATCCACTGGCTGGAAAAATGGCTGGAAACCAATCTGGGTTGACCAGGAAGGCCCCAAGTGTCCCGCGATGATGCCCCATCGGTGACGCCCGAACTTCTGCTGCACGCCTATGCCAGCGGCGTGTTTCCGATGTCGGAAAGCCGCGACGATCCAACGCTGTTCTGGGTTGATCCAGACCGGCGCGGCGTCTTGCCCCTGGATGGTTTCTATCTGTCACGCTCGTTAAGACGGACGCAGCGGCGCGACACCTATGCGATCAGTTACAACACGGCTTTCGCCGCCGTGGTCGACGGCTGCGCGGACCGTGATGATACCTGGATCAACGCCACTATCCGCGCCCTGTACCTGGAATTGCATCAGCGCGGCGCGGCGCATTCTGTCGAAGTCTGGAAAGGCGGCGATCTGGTTGGCGGCGTCTATGGCGTCACCCTTGGTGCCGCGTTTTTCGGGGAATCAATGTTTTCAACCGCGCGGGATGCGTCGAAGGTGGCGCTGGCGCATCTGGTGGACCGGCTGAACCGCTGCGGTTTTACCTTGCTTGATACGCAGTTCATCACCCCGCATCTGGCCAACCTTGGCGCGGTTGAAATCAGCCGCGAGGCTTATCACCGGCGTCTGGCCGCAGCACTTCGCAGTCACGCGGTGTTTGACGCGACCTTACCCGCAGCGTCAGGTCAGGACGTTGTGCAGCGCATCACCCAGACGTCATAACGCGCGTGATCCAACGCGCTGAGCGCGGGCGAATCTGCCACCATCCAGCCCCGGAATGCGGGGGAGGTTTCACCAGCGTCATAAACCTCAAGATAGGCGAAGGCATTGCCCGACGGGTTGTTGACCGGATAGCGGCATTCCCCCAGCACAACGTCGATCCGTCCCACCGTGGCGGTACGCCCGGTCGCAACCGAGACATCTTCGACAGCGCCCGAAATCTTGTCGAGGGTTCGCAGGACTGCACCGGATGCATTCGCCACACGCCCCGCCTCGGCCCGCGATGTAATGACGTCGCCAATCACCGATGTCGGATCAAAACGTTCCAGTTCGTCATCCAAAAGCTCTTCGGTGATCACACCCAATGTGCCATCGCTCTGCGCCAGAACCGGCAAGGGCAGTGCCATCAACAGGACAAGGGCGCGCCAGAATTTCATTCCGAGTCCCCTCCGCTGACGAATTTCAACAGCAGGTTAATCAGGCTGATGCTGGATTGGGTATCCTCAATCTCATCACCGGCCTGCAAATTGTCCAGCATACCACCCGGCAGAAGCTCGATATAGTTGCCGCCAAGCAGCCCTTCCGAGGCGACGATAACAGCCGTATCAACCGGCAGGTCGACCCCATCGCGGATGGCGAAAGTCGCGTCGGCGCGAAATGTTTCGGCGTTCAGTTCCAGATCACTGACGGCGCCGATCTTTACCCCCGCCAATCGCACATCGGTGCCAATCTGCACGCCCTCGATCGAACGGAAAGACGCGGTCAGCGGATAGGAACCAGACGGCCCGCCGCCGATCCCTGCGGTCTGCGCCGTATAGAACAGGAACCCGGCCGCCACCGCGATGACAACGCCCCCGGTCAGCAGTTCTGTCACATCTTCGGCCATGGGTTACTCCGGTTGCCACGCCTCATAGTCGGCACGATCCGCAGGGGCCGCGCGCCGGATTGACCCGGCCGGCGCATAGGCGGCTGCCGATCCGGTCAGATTCGCCTGATGCGGCTGCTCCCATGATTTGTGGGGCAGCGGCTTGTCGGTCGGCAATTCGTCAAAGGTGCGATGCAGCCAGCCGTGCCAGTCGGGCGACACGCGGCTCGCCTCAGGCTCTCCGTTATAGATCACCCAGCGGCGCTGACCGTTCTTGGAGGTGTAGAAGACGTTCCCGGCGGCATCTTCGCCGACCTTGCGGCCCTTCATGGCGGTGAACAGCGACGTGCCCAACGTTGATCCGTTCCACCAGGTGGCCAGACGCAGAACTGATTTGATGATGCCCATGTCAGACCCTTGCCGATTGCTGTGTCAGATATGGCGCAGCCGGACCAGAAGGTCCAGTCAATCCCGGACCACCTGCGCGGCAATCAGCCCGCGCTGGCGCTTTCCTTGTCAGCCTCGACGTGGATCATCAGGGGTGACGCGTCCGAGGTCACGGCCTCGACGTTCACGACGACTTCCTTGACGCTTTCCTGCCCCGGCAGATCAAACATCGTATCCAGCAGAATATCTTCCATGATCGAGCGCAGACCGCGCGCGCCAGTCTTGCGATCAATCGCCCGCTTGGCGATGGCAACCAGCGCATCATCGGTGAAGTTGAGGTCGGTATCCTCAAGCTCAAACAACCGCTGATATTGTTTGACCAGCGCGTTTTTCGGCTTGGTCAGAATGGTGACCAGCGCATCTTCGTCCAGATCCTCAAGCGTGGCGATCACCGGCAGGCGGCCGACGAATTCCGGGATCAGACCGAATTTCAACAGGTCTTCGGGTTCCAGATCCTTGAAATATTCGCCAACGCTTTTGTCGGTTTCGTCACGCACATCCGCACCAAACCCCATCGCCGACCCCTTGCCACGCTGGGCAATGATCTTGTCGAGACCGGCAAATGCACCGCCGCAAATGAACAGGATATTGGTCGTATCCACCTGCAGAAATTCCTGCTGCGGATGCTTGCGCCCACCTTGCGGCGGGACCGAGGCAACCGTGCCTTCCATGATCTTCAGCAGCGCTTGCTGAACGCCCTCACCCGATACATCCCGCGTAATCGACGGGTTGTCGGACTTGCGCGTGATCTTGTCGACCTCATCAATATAAACGATGCCGCGCTGTGCGCGTTCGACGTTGTATTCTGATGCCTGAAGCAATTTCAGAATGATATTCTCGACATCTTCGCCCACATAACCAGCCTCGGTCAGTGTGGTCGCATCGGCCATTGTGAACGGCACATCCAGAATCCGCGCCAGCGTCTGTGCCAGCAGCGTCTTGCCGCAGCCCGTCGGGCCGATCAGCATGATATTGGATTTCGCCAGTTCAATGTCCGACTTGTCAGCGTGATTCAGCCGCTTGTAGTGGTTGTGGACCGCAACACTCAGTACCCGTTTCGCGTGGGCCTGCCCGATCACGTAATCGTCCAGAACATCGCAGATCTCGGTCGGCGTCGGCACACCATCGCCGGACTTCAGGCCCGATGCCTTGGTTTCCTCGCGGATGATGTCCATGCACAGTTCGACGCATTCATCGCAGATGAACACCGTCGGCCCGGCGATGAGTTTCCTCACCTCATGCTGAGATTTGCCGCAAAACGAACAATAGAGGGTGTTCTTGCTGTCACCGCCCGACTGGTTTGCCATCGCCTACATCCTTTGAAAACCGCCGCAGACACGGCAAAATTTCGGGCCAGAAACACTGCTGCCAAGCCTAAGACAGCGCAAAGTCGGACACAATGCGAAAGTGCACTGCATCCGATGCAGTTGCTGCAACGGCAGTTTGTGCTTGGAATCGCTTATTTTGTATCGTCTTCAAGCTTGCCGCGGTTCTCGACGATCTCGTCAATGTGACCCCATTCCAGCGCCTCTTGCGGGGTCATGAAACGATCCCGTTCCAGTGCTTTTTCGACGTTTTTCATCGTCTGACCGGTATGCTTGACGTAGATGCTGTACAGCCGCTCACGCAGTTTCATGGTGTTTTCCGCGTGAATCAGAATGTCGGAGGCTTGCCCCTGAAAACCGCCCGAAGGCTGGTGCACCATGATCTGCGCATTGGGCAGCGAAAACCGCATGCCCTTTTCGCCCGCCATCGACAGAAGCGATCCCATCGAGGCCGCCATTCCCATCACGAGGGTCGAGACTTTGGGCTTGATGTACTGCATCGTGTCATAGATCGACAGCCCGCTGGTCACCACACCACCGGGAGAGTTGATGTACATGCTGATTTCCTTGGACGGGTTCTCCGCCTCAAGATGCAACAGCTGCGCAACGATCAGATGCGACATGCCATCGTGGATCGGGCCGTTGATGAACACGATCCGTTCCTTCAGCAAGCGCGAGAAGATGTCATAGGCACGTTCGCCCCGGCTGGTCTGTTCGACCACCATCGGCACAAGGTTCATGTAGGTTTCAACGGGATCTCTCATCGGGGGCCTGCCTGCGATTTGGGGTGATTTGCTAGTGTCCCAAGAATCTTAGGGTCGCGTTAAGGGGGCTGCAAGGGCAGCGCCCGATAATTTGTCTTGACCGAATCGTAAGCAATCACTTACCGTAAGTCACGCCTTACGAAAAAAAACTCGCCGCAATGGCCGATCCGACCCGCCAGGCGATCATCACCCGGCTGCGCATGGGGCCGCAGAATGTTGCCCGTCTGGCGCAGGGGTTTGCGATCAGCCGCCCGGCCATCTCGCAACATCTCAAAGTGCTCAGCGATGCGGGGCTGCTGACCGTCACACCGCAAGGCACCCGCCGCATTTATGCGCTGAACCCCGACCGGATGCGTGACATGCGCGACTGGATGAACACACTTTGGGATGACGCGCTCGACGCATTTGCGCGCGCTGCCCACGACCTTGCCAAGGCACGACCTTGCCAAGGAAGGACCCCCCGATGACCGCCCCGATTGAAAAAACCCTCGTCGTCCCGCTCAGCCGATTGTGTTGAAAAACTCCGAAATCAGAGCGTCGCGGATTTCTTGCGAAAACCTATGAAGCGAAATAGTCGGAAAGCTTTGACCACGAGACAGCGCATGGCTGCGCGTGAGCGCATGTAGGCGATTTGGGCCGACCCCCGCGCCAAAAATTTAGGATCGGGCTGCATGGAAAGAAAAATCATCGTTCAGGCCCTAAAACGGAGTTTTTCAACACAATCAGAGCCCAGATCGCGCCTTCGATCTGTTCACAGACCGCATGTCCAGTTGGTGGCCGCTCGACAAGCATTCGCTGTCCGCGGGCGACGGCAAGGTGGCCCGCGACGTGCGCATATCGCCAGAGGTCGGCGGAAACGTGACCGAGACCAAACATGACGGCACCGAAGTTGTCTGGGGCAAGGTCGTCACCTGGCAGCCCGGCAAATCCTTCGCCATGACCTGGCAATTGGACCGCCCCGAGGATGAGGTCACATACCTCACCATCAATTTCGACCCGGACGGAACCGGCACCCGCGTCACGCTGATCCACGATGGCTGGAACGCAATCCCGCAAGCCGCGCAGGCCGCCCGCAGCCATTATTCAACCGGCTGGGATTACGTCCTCTGCGACCGTTTCAAATCGGCTGCCGAATAACCTCGGAACATCATTGACCCAAAAATATCCCCGCCGGAGGCGCATCTATCAACCCGCGCTTCCGGCAGCGATGCCACACCGCTCAAACGCCCAAAGTCGCCTGAACCGCCCGCCCCCAACGATCATATTTCTCGGCCCGGGTCGCGTCATCCATCTGCGGCTCAAAATGACGCTCCAGCGCCCAGGTCTTCGCGAACCCTGCCTGATCCGGGTAAATCCCGGCGCGCATTCCGGCCAGCCAGGCGGCGCCCAGCGCGGTCGTTTCCAGCACTTCCGGCCGATCAACCGGCGCGTCGATGATGTCCGACAGGAACTGCATCGCCCAGTCAGAGGCGCTCATCCCGCCATCGACCCGCAGTGCCGATTGCGCCGCATCCCCCTGGCTGTCGGCCCAATCCGCCTGCATCGCCTCCAGCAAATCGCGGGTCTGATAGCCGACGCTTTCCAGCGCAGCCCGCGCCATCTCGGCCGGGCCCGTGGCCCGCGTCAGCCCGAAGACAGCACCCCGGCATTCCGGCTGCCAATAGGGCGCGCCCATGCCGGTAAATGCGGGTACCAGAACAACGTCCTGCCCCGCGTCGGCGCTTTCTGCCAGCGGCTGCGTTTCTTTCGCATCGGCAATGATCTGCAAGCCATCGCGCAGCCATTGCACCACCGCCCCGGCCACAAAGATCGAGCCTTCCAGCGCATAGGTCGGCACCCCGTCGAACTGATAGGCAATCGTCCCCAACAGCCGATTTTGCGAGGTTACCAGCGTATCGCCTGTGTTCAGCAACGCGAAACAGCCCGTCCCATAGGTGGATTTCAGCATCCCGGCCTGGAAACAGGCCTGCCCGACAGTCGCCGCCTGCTGATCGCCCGCCACGCCCAGAATGGGCACCTCGGCCCCAATAAGATCGGCGCCTGCCACCCCAAAGTCAGCCGCGCAATCCAGAACCTCGGGCAGCATCGCCATCGGAATACCCAACAGGTCGCAAATATCGGCGTCCCATTGTCCCGCGCGGATATTATAGAGCAGCGTGCGCGCCGCGTTGGTCGCATCCGTTACATGACGCGCGCCGCCGGTCATCTTCCAGATCAGAAAGCTGTCGACGGTGCCGAACAACAGGTCACCGGCCTCGGCTTTTCCTCTCGCGCCCTCGACCTCATCCAGCAACCACTTCAGCTTGGTGCCGGAAAAATACGGGTCCAGCAGCAGGCCGGTTTTTTCCGTGACCATCGGCTCGTGACCGGCCTCCACCAACTCTCGACACAGCGCGGCTGTACGGCGGTCTTGCCAGACGATCGCGTTATGGATCGGCGCACCGGTGGTCTTGTCCCAGACCACCACGGTTTCGCGTTGGTTGGTAATGCCGATGGCGGCAATGTCCGTCGCGGCCAACCCGGCCTTGTCCAGCGCCGCACGACAGGTCGACTGCACCGTTGACCACAGATCACCGGGATCATGCTCGACCCAGCCCGAGGCCGGGAAGTGCTGTTCGAACTCCTCCTGCGCCGAGGCGACGATTTTCAGATCAGCGTCGAACACGATGGCCCGGCTGGATGTGGTTCCCTGATCTATCGCCAGAATATGATTGGCCATCTTGTCCTCCGCCATGTCATCGGAAAATCCGCCCTGGCGCGCCCGCTGTCAACGCCGCGCGTCACGCATCCAATCGCCCAACTGTGCAATCTGATCCGCGCTCATCCGCAGCCCCCGCTTGGTGCGCCGCCAGACCACATCCGCAGCACCTTTGGCAAATTCATGCGTCATCAGCCAGCGGACTTCGGCCTCGGTGATTGTACCGCCGAAATCACGACCAAGATCGGCATCCGAAGTCGCCTTGCCCAGCATCGCCCAGGCATCCGTGCCGTAGACCCGGATCAAGCGGTTCACGCGCTCACTGCCAAGAAACGGATATTCCTCCAGCAGTTTCGCGCGCAGCGCCGCCACACCATCCACCGGGAAATCCCCGCCCGGCAAGGGCACTCGCGCCGTCCAGCCCGCCTGCGGGAACCCCATCTGCTTTGCCAGTTTTTCCAACGCATGCTCGGCGAGTTTCCGATAGGTCGTGATCTTGCCGCCAAAGACGTTCAGCAGCGGCGCAGGCCCGTCCGTGTTCAGCGACAACACATAATCCCGCGTTGCCGCCGTCGCCGATTTCGCCCCGTCATCATAAAGCGGCCGCACCCCGGAATAGGTCCACACCACATCGTCCGGCACAACCGGCACCTTCAGATAGCCCGAGACGAAATTACACAGATACGCGACCTCGGCTTCGGTAATCTCGACCGGGCCCGGCGGCCCCTCCTGATCCTGGTCGGTGGTGCCGATCAGGGTGAATTCATCCTCATAGGGTATCGCAAAGATGATCCGCCCGTCGGTGCCCTGGAAGAAATAGCAGCGGTCATGATTATAAAGCTTCGACACAACGATATGACTGCCCCGCACCAGCCGCACGCCCTCGGTCGAGTTGATGCGCACCGTGTTGCGGATCACGTCCTCGACCCACGGCCCCCCCGCATTGACCAACGCGCGGGCGCTCAGCGTTTCGGCGCTGCCATCTTCGTGCTGCAGCGTGACCTGCCACAGGTCGCTCACACGTTCGGCCGCAGTGACCTTGGTGCGCGTCATAACCCGTGCGCCGCGCTCTGCCGCGTCCCGCGCGTTCAGTGACACCAGCCGCGAATCCTGGATCCAGCAGTCGGAATACTCATAGGCTTTGACGAATTGATCCTGCAGCGGCGCACCAGCAGGATCGCTGCGCAGGTTCAGCGTTTTCGTCGCGGGCAGGATTTTTCGCCCGCCCAGATGGTCATAAAGGAACAGCCCCGCCCGGATCATTGCACCGGGGCGACGCCCCTTTAACCAGGGCATCACGACCGACAGCATCCGCGATACCGGCGTCTCCCCCTCGAACCGCATGTCCTTGTGATAGGGCAGGACAAAGCGCATCGGCCAGGCGATATGCGGCATCGCAACCAGCAGATTCTCACGCTCGATCAGCGCCTCACGGACCAGCCGGAATTCAAGGTATTCCAGATACCGCAAACCGCCATGAAACAACTTGGTCGAAGCGGAAGACGTGGCTGATGCAAGATCGTTCATTTCGGCCAGTGCAACACTCAGGCCGCGACCGGCGGCGTCACGTGCGATGCCACAGCCGTTGATGCCGCCACCGATGATGAAGATGTCAACCGGATCCGTCATTTCGGCCATGCGGCGGGTCACCTACTAAAGATTTCGTAAAAGACACCCCAATCCATGACCCAGCTGCCTTGCGGTGTCCAGCAAGGACACGACGGACGATTGCGGAAATCACTCATCAAGGCAGGCCGCCACATCCGACACAGTCCCGATCGAGACGATCTGTTCGGGCGAAAGCTGCTGCCCGCGCGCAGCCTCGATCGCCAGAACGATGTGCATATGGCCCAGGCTGTCCCACTCGGCCAGCGTGGCAATTCCATCGGTCGGCGCGACACCATCGCGGCCCAGCGCCCCGGCCACCAGGGCTTGCGCGGCGTCGACGCTCATGCCGCGCCCCGCTTGTGCCAATTGTCTTCCATCATCTCGAACAGCAGATGATCGGCCGGGGCGCCTTCAGCCGTGCTCCAGATACATTGGTGGAAGGTTCCGACATGGTCGAAACCAAGTTTGCGATAGTTGAAGATCGACGCGAAATTCCGTCCCTCAACCTGGCCCTGAATGCGCCCCACACGATCACTTTCGAATAGATGAGGAATAACGCGTCCGCGCACTTCGACCACCACGCCTTTGCCCCACCAGTCACGATTATGAATCAAGACCGCCAGATGGGCAGTCCGATAATTGCGCAGCTGCACCGATTCGACCCCGATCGCGTGGTCCGAGCCATGCGGGAATATCCCGTATGTGAACCGCGTTCGCCCGTTTGGCTTTGCCATCCGCCGAAACAATCGCCATTGCGACCCCCGCAAAGGCGCCGCCGTGATCGCGCTTGCCAGTTCGGGATCGTCCAGCCAGTTGTTTGCACCAAGCCGCCAGGCCTGCCACAGGCTGAGCGGGCGCAACTCGAACCTGTCGGTCTGCAGCGCCTGATCAAAGTGCAGGTCACGGGGTTTGTTTATCCAGCTCATCGGTCAGTCTGTTGCTTTCGAAGCCAGCAGGGCCGCTGACCCAACTATCCGGTGTCCAGAACCAGATCGCGCGTCGCATCCCGCATGAGTTTACCACGATCATTTCGCACAAGCGTATCGAGAATGGCAATCCGTGACGGAACGGCCTCGGCCCGGACTTCGCCGCGACACCAATCGCGCAGCGCATCCGCGGGCAGGTCCGCATCCTTGCGCATGACGACGGCGGCGCCGACCGCTTCGCCTGACACCGGATCGGGCAAGGCAAAGGCTGCAGCTTCGATCACATCGGGGTGGCGCTCCAGCATCTGCTCGATCTCTTCGGCCAGAATTTTGACGCCGCCCCGGTTGATCAGCGACTTCAACCGCCCTTTCAGCGTCAGACCCGCGTCGTCCAATTCCCCCAGGTCACAGGTGCGAAGCCAGCCATCGAAAAAGGCGGCCTCGGTCGCATTCGGATCGCCCCAGATGCCAGCCATGCAGGCGTCGCTGCGCAACAGAACCTCTCCTGTACCGGATACGTGGATCACTCCAGCCTCATCAAGAACGGCCATATCCCCCAGCCAGGGGCGGCCAACGAAGCCGGTTTTCCCGGCCGCCTGATCCAGACCCGCGCCGCCAACCCAGTTTGCGGTTTTGGTCAACCCGTACATGTTCAGAACGTTGCGCGTTCCGGACCAGTCCGCGATACCCTGCCAAAGTTCCGCACTCAGCACTTCCGAACCGACGTGTACCTGTTTCAGCGCCGTTCCGGGCGGCTGGGACAGGCGCAGTGCCATCCTCCAGAAACTCGGAACCGCGCTGAGGAACCCGGCCTGTGTCTGATCCAGAACGTCGCCCAATTGCGCCACTTCGCCAAGCGCGGGCGTCGGCCACAAGATGACATGACCGCCCGCCGCCAGTGGCGTCATGATTGTCCCGATCAGCCCGTGCCCGAAAAACACAGGCAGGACGGACAATGTACGCGCTAACGTCGGCGCGCCGATTTGCGAGCCATTGCTGTGAACCCGCGCAAACAGCGCGCTAAGCGTCAGCGTGATACCCTTCGGCACGCCGGTGGTTCCCGATGTCATCAGGATCAACGCCGGATCGTGCGGTTCAAGTGGCTCCATTGTTGCGGCTGAAGTGCCGCCCAGATCATCGTCGGTATCCAGCCAAAGGGCCGCGCCAGTCGCCGCGGTCACGCGGTGCCGCTCAGCCGCGACAATCGCGGGATTGACCAGCACCGCAATCAAACCGGCCCGCCAACAGGCAAACAGCGCGACGATCACGGCCAGCGGATCAGCCACTGCGATCACAACCCGATCACCGCGCTGGCAGCCGTTTTGCAGCAATCCGGCTGCACAGGCTTGCGACCGCGCCAACAGCGCATCGCGATCCAGCGCGCGCCTGGTGCGATGGTCGCTCAGCCGGCAACCGGGGCCCAGCAAGCCTTCAATTCCCGTATTCAGCGTCACAGCATCCCGATCCGAAACCTTTGATTGAACGCCAACCATATTGGGTGCGTTTGTGACTGGCCAGACGCAAGGGGCTTGGATAAGTTCCCGCCGACAAGGAGACCCGCAATGACCCAGATCGCCGAAACCTCGGTTCTCAGCCTTTCGCCAAGTGCCACGATGCGCGCGGTCGGCGAAACGGGCGTCGTTCTGATGACGACAACGGGCGAGATTTACACCTGCAACGAAACGGCGATGGATTTTCTTGGTCGACTGGATGGAACGTCAAGCCTGTCTGACATCGCCACCCGGATGACGGATGATTTTGAGGTTACGCCGGACATCCTGATCCCGGATCTGATCGAGATGATTGCACCGCTGGCCAAGGACGGCGTTGTCGTCGGCGCAGGTGCCTGAGGGATCCGGTCAATTGCCCTTCGCGCGCCGCATCGCGTTGGGATGGGACATCTGGCTGGACGCGCGCAAACTGCCCTATCAGATCGGCGACACGGACCTGAGCGTTGCGCTGGCTTGGGCCGATGTTGCACCTGACCCGCGCTGGAACGGTGTCAGCGCTGACTTCATCGTCCGCCGGGTGCGCCGTTCGGTCAAACACCCGATCCTGATGCGGCATCGCCGTTGCATGCGTGGCGGGCTGCTGGGTTTCAAGTACCTGCGCAAGGCAGGGTTTGATCCGGTGCTCAAATTCGCATTGGTCGAAAAATCGCTTGCCACTGAAAAGCTGGATGCCCATTGCTGGGTCTGTCTGAATGACACGCCGGTGATCAGCGACCGTGAGGACGGCATGACCGACCTGATGGAATTCCCGAGGCCCACACCTGCATGACCGCCCCCGAACGATTGCCTGTCCGTGCCCGATTTGATCTGGTTAACGCAACACTCGATGTGTGTGGTCCGCCCGATTGGGCCGCCGCCGTCTATGACGGCATGTTGCAGCCGCACGATCCGGCAACGCAAGCTTCTGTCGCGATGACCCTGACGCTTAGGCGCGGTGCGCCGATGGCCCCGGACGCGGGCGCAGATCTGCTGCACGATGGTTTTGGCGAAGATGGCAAACCGGTGGCCGTTTACAATGCCGGTTCAGTGACCTGGTTCATTCAACCCGGCCTAGTCTCGCTAAAAGTGGATGAGGCGTCCGGAACGGCCGAGATCGTGCTGATCGACCAGGCGCGCATGTCCGACAGCTTCAATATGTCGATGCATGTGCTGGATTCAGCCATCGCGCTGACCGGGCAAACGCTGGTTCATGCCGCCTGCCTGGCGGATCTTGCAGGCAAGACCTATAGGTTGATCTTCGCGCCCAGCGGCACCGGCAAGACGACGACAACTCTGTCATTGGCGCACGCCGGGCACGCGATGGCCAACGACGATGCCGCCGTCCTGTCAGGCACCGAAGGCGGCGGCGGATTGTCCGTCTGGGGGTTGGCCCGCGATCCGAATGTGCACCGCAAGACCGTCGCGATGCTGCCCTGGCTTGATGGTCTGGCGGATTGGTCCAGACGTGAGGAACGTTCGGTGCCCCTCGCAAAGCTCGCCGATCACATGCCAATCTCGCCCCATGTCCGCCGTCCCGTCGGGGCGGTATTCTCATTGGCGCGCGGGGCAGGCCCTGATGCCGAGGCGCGTGAGATTCCGCCTGCCGAGGCATTGGCGCGGCTGGTGTCGGACAATGTGCGCCACAGCGCGCAGGGGCTTGGAGCCCGCGACCTTGCCGCACTTGATCGCCTGACCGAGTTGATCCGAACGGTTCCGGCCTATGAGTTGCTGGTTCCCGAAGGCGCCGATGGCCTGGCATCCGCGGCAAAGGTGTTTGGTGCGACGCTGGCCAAGGCGACGCCGCACCGCTCAATCTGATCCGGCTTGGATGGATCGCAGCCCGGTCAACGGATCACTGCGCCTAAGCGCCAATTTGTTGCGGTGCTGCTGAAGCGCGATGGCGGCCAAATTGCGCCCGGTCGCCTCAATCCGCGCATCGGCGCAATCAAACCTCAGCCGGTTTGCAGTGGCGCCGGTCGGCGGGCCCATGCGCCGCAGGATCTGCGGAAGCGCGAATTCGCCCGTCGGTGTCTTCAGCGTCCGACGCCGACGAGAACCGGCCAGCAACAGGCGAGAGATTGCCAACAACCGCTCGGCGGGCCAATCGGACCTCAGATCAGTCAGGGTGTCGTGTTTGCTGTGCCAATGGCCAGGCGGCTGGTGGTGCGGCGTCACTGCCCCTGACAGCCAACCGGAAAGATCATCGCGAACCAGTTGATACATCGCGCTGCCCATCGCCACCCGCATCGTCGGCTGGTCACGCCACAACGGCAGCGGCAGCGGAATCTTTGCGATGATCGGGCCATCATCGAAAACCTCGCTCATCAGGTGCAGCGTGGCACCCCCGGCTTTTTCGATATCGCCAGCCATGATCATGCCGTTGATCGGGTCCGGACCGCGATACAGCGGCAGCAGTGCCGGGTGAATATTGACGCCACCAAGGCGCGCCAGTGAAAGATGGCTGGCCGGAAACTTCCGCATCCAGATCGAAGAAATGATCAGATCCGGCTTAAGCCTTTCCAGCAAGTTCGTAGTCGCGCCCTCGTGCCCGGGGACCGGGACAAAGTGAACCTCGGCATCTGGCGCATTCCGCCTGAGGATACCGGCAGTGGACCAGATTGATCCTGGCCGGTCGTACCTAAGGGAGCGTTGGACGCGGCGCCGCGTCGGTGCAGGAAACACCGCCGCAACGATCCGATTTCCCGAATCCAGCCAGCCTGCCAGCGCAGGCGCTGAGTGTGAAATTTATGCCCAAGCGCCCCATGCGCCACTGCCGTCAGAAACAGGGCCGTCGCAGACCCGGGCCCAAGCGACATCAGTTCGCCATGACCAAGCCGCACCCGTCGGCGCAGGCCCGGATAATGAACCAGATCGCCATGCAACTCGATCAGAAGATTTGGGTCTGCATCGCTGATCCATTTCTGTTCCTGATTGGCCTCGGACCGGTCGAACCGATCCTTCACATGCTGATACAGACCAAGATCGGTCAGGATTTCGCCAATTGCATCAAAGTCGTCTGGGCTGGCTACAATATCAATGTCGGTGAAAGGGCGATCAGCCGGGTCGGGATAAAGGCGTTCGGCAAAGACCGGTCCTTTGACGATTATCGGGTCAACCCCGCGGCTGGAAAAGGCAGCGCGCAATCCCGGAAGCAGCGATTCCAGGCGCAGCGTCATGGCCGTCAGCCCTTCGACCTCGGCCACCAACTCGGGTGCCAGCGCTGCCAGACGCGCACCGCCTATCTTTCGATACAGGATCGTCGAAACATTATGCGATGACGCCATCTTCGCCAGCTCGGGAATATCGGCATCCGACACCTTTTCGGTTGCAGCAACGGGATCCGCCAGCCGACAGAACAGATCGTCCAGATCCCGCGTCGCCCTGCCATTGATGCCTGCCATTATTCGCCTGTTCGATTGTGCGCCCCGGGCGGACCCTAAAAGCAGAGTCTGCGGGCGGCAACCGTTCGACCGATCCCGCGCGGCTTGCGGGCGCGCGGGAATGCCGCGACAGTCTGATCCTGACGATGGTGGTGGTGCTGCCAAATACCGGCGGGTGCGAACCGCCCGAGGCGACCTGTCCGTCAGTCGTTAATGTCGCTTTCCCAGACTTTCACGCTGCCCGTACGCAGCCGAAAAAACCGCCGCAGAACCAGCCAGGATACCAGGGAACACGCCGCGAAAATCACCAGTGTCCACGGAAGCGAATTCGCCATGAAGGCGGCCAGCGGCCAATCAATCGCGAAGGCCCCACCGACAAGCGCCGCCCCAATCGCGAAACCCAGGAAAATCTGCGTCGGCATCAGAACTTCCAGAATTGCCAGCCCCAGCGCCACCGCGCCCCAGGTCCACCAGGTTGCCCAGATCATTTGTTCCCCCGCAGCAGTTTGAACGCATCGCCAAAGGCATCGATCGCGGCCGAGGGGATGACAACAGTCTGCTTACCCTCACCGTCACCCAATGCGGCCAGCGCCTCGACCTGTTTCAGCGCCACCTGATACTGCGCCGCTTCCAGTCCGTTGGCCTGAATGGCGGCCGCCACAACGCCGGTTGCATAGGCTTCCGCGTCGGACTGAACCCGCCGCGCCTTGGCGGCCTGTTCGGCGGCGTAAAGCTCGGCGTCCGCATTCAGTTCCACCGCACGCTTTTCACCTTCGGCCCGGGTCACTGCAGCACGCCGTTCACGTTCCGCATTCAACTGCTGAAGCATCGCATCACGCGTCGCCTGATCCAGATTGACGTCAAGGATTTCGGCGCGCGTCACCTCAATCCCCCAGTCGTCGACGGCATCCTCAACCAGAGACTTGATCTGCACGATCAACTGTGCGCGGTTCGACTGAACCTCGTCCAGCTCCATCTTGCCGATCTCAGCCCGCACAATCCCGGCGACAGTCGTGGCAATCGCCGCATCCACGTCGCGAATGCGATACACCGTCTTTTCCGGCTCGATAATGCGGTAAAACACGCTGGTTTCCACCTGTACCAACACGTTGTCGGCAGTGATGGCATCCTGACTGTGTGTCGGCAACTGACGCTCGAGAATCGAGATTTTATGCGCAACCCGGTCCAGAAACGGGACGATAAAGTTGATCCCCGGCCCAAGCACGCTGCGCAATCGCCCGAAGCGTTCCACGACGAATTTCATCGACTGCGGCACGATTCGCACGCCCAGCAGGATTCGCACGCCCAGCAGAACGCTGATGATGATCAGCGCGGCCAGCAGCAACAGAACGATGTTCTGGCCAAGGAAATTCAACAGGATGTCTTCGATGTTCATGCAATTCTCCCAAAACTATCGGCATTCACATGGGGTATGAGCGAGCGAATTTAAAGGGTTAGCCCAAAACCACCCGTTGCGGTGCGCTGTTTTTGACACGCCCGATTTCGCCCGAAACCTCCATGTTCAGCTTGACGGTTGTCAGGTGCCAGCCAAGCGATCCAAGGCGATTTCGGTCTTCAGGATCGATCCTGTCACGCACCGCGTCCTTCAGTTCAGCCAAGGTCAGACCATCGTCGCCAGACCCGTCCAAAGTCGCCAAAATTGCGCTGCGCAGCAGATCATATTTCCACTTCGCAATCCGCGTCGTGCCCGGGCGGTCCTGGTTCGGTGTATGGCATTCGATTTTCTGTTCCATCGCAAAGCCTTTCATCCGGCCAGCAGCCTAGCGAAATATCGCAAAATGCGAAAGCGCGACCCGATCATTGACCCGATCATTTGCATGTCACCAACCACACGCCGCCCTCTGGGCGCGCCGCGCGATATTCGGTAAACTGGTCCCCATGCCGAGCCTTTGTCGAGATTGCCTGACCCCTTTCGATCAGGCCGCCCGCTGCCCCAGCTGCCGCAGCCCGCGCATCCTTTCGCACCCGGAACTGTTCAGTCTGACCATCGCCCATATGGACTGCGACGCATTCTATGCTTCGGTCGAAAAGCGCGACGACCCCAGTTTGCGCGACAAACCCGTCATCGTCGGTGGCGGACGGCGCGGCGTCGTCACCACGGCTTGCTACATCGCCCGGATCAAGGGCGTGCGTTCGGCCATGCCGATGTTCCAGGCGCTGAAGCTTTGCCCCGAAGCGACGGTCGTCAAAGGCCGGATGAGCGCTTATGTCGAAGCCTCCAAGGCGATCCGCGCGATGATGGACGAATTGACGCCCGTCGTCGAACCGCTCAGCCTTGACGAAGCGTTCATGGACCTCAGCGGGACCGAAAAACTGCACGGCGCGCCGCCTGCCGTGATGCTGGCGCGGCTGGTGAACCGGATGCAGGACGAGTTGGGCCTTGGCGGATCCATCGGCCTTTCCCACAACAAGTTTCTGGCCAAGGTCGCCAGTGACCTTGATAAACCGCGCGGATTTTCGATCATCGGCAAAGGCGAAACCCACGACTTCCTGACCCAAAAACCAGTCCGCATGATCTGGGGCATCGGTCCCGCCGCGCAGGCCAACCTAGAGCGCGTCGGCATCCGCACCTTCGCCGACCTAAGACGGTGGGAGCGTAAGGACCTCGGCGCGCGGTTCGGGGCAATGGGCGACCGCCTCTGGCACCTCGCACGGGGCGAAGATCGCCGCCGCGTGTCGGCCAATGCGCCGGTCAAGGGCATCTCGAACGAAACGACCTTCTTCGAGGATACCGCGAACCCGGACATCCTCGATGGCCACATCTGGCGACTGTCCGAAAAGATCGCCGACCGCGCCAAGGCGAAGGACAAGGCCGGGCGGATCGTGACGCTGAAACTGAAGCGCGCCAACCACACATCGCTGACCCGCCGCACCAGCCTGGGCGACGCCACCCAGGTTGCGGACCGAATATATCGCACGGCGCGGCACCTGTTCGATCGGGTCGGCGAAGAAGGCCCCTACAGGTTGATCGGTGTCGGGCTCAGCGATCTGGTCAGCGCGACCGAGGCTGACATCTCGGGCGACCTGCTGGACCCCCAGGCCGGTCAGCGGGCGCAGGCCGAACGGGCCGCTGACGCAATCAGGGCCCGTTTCGGAAAGGATGCAATCGTGAAAGGCCGCGCGCTGCGTTAAAGCAGTTCGCGTTTAACCTGAATCAGAGTTCTCCGCCTCTCAATCGGCAAGTTGCTGATTTAGAACGCGATTTCTGATATGCGATGTCTCAAGTAAAACGCGAACCGCTATAGATGCGCGTGACCGTGTTTCACGACAAATCGCGCAGATGCGGCCAACCCCACCGCTGACCGACGTCAACCGTCGTCTTTTCGCCAAAAAAACTCCGGGGGGTCTTGGGGGGCTGCCCCCCCAAGCCGGCAAGCCCACTCAGTGAACCAGCAGTCGCGCTTCGTACTGTTTCAGGCACATGCGCGCCGTCGACCCATAAGCTCCCAGATCAGCGGCCAGTTCCGGGAACAGGTCCAGCACTTCGTCGCGGGCCGCCTGTTCCAGCGCCCCCATTCCGACAGTCCCGGGATGAAAGCTCTCGGATTCTGCGCCATCGGCGAAAACGATCTGGTGGCTGTCGAACAGCATGTGGAAATACTCGACCTCGCCACCGGTTTCAGCAAACACACCATCCCAGTTCGTCAGATGTTTGGCGGCGACCAGAACCTCATCCTCGCCAAACAACAATTGCGCCTGTGCCCCGCGAATCAGCATCCTGTGTTGCGGCGACACCCGCAAATCACGGGTATTCCCAAGCACCCCGGCGCGCATCACAATCGGGGCAAGCCGAGTTTCGGCCAAAACCACGCGAGATCCGATCCAGCGCAGCGGCTGCATCCCATGATCCAGCGTGGCAACCATCTGTCCGGGCTGAAGGTCTTCTATGGCAACCTCGCCCCTGTCCGTCAGGATGTTGGTACCGCGAGCGAAACAGATGATTTCCTCGATGCCGGTGAAGGTGACGATTGTGCCATCCAGCAATTCGCCGTACCCGCTAAGCCCGCCCGCCGCATCGTCCGTTTCGGTGTAGACGATCGAACCCAGGACCAGCTGTCCGTTGAAGTCGAGGATGTCATAGTCGCTATCGTCGTCGGCTTCGCCGCCGTGAATCGCAATGGCCCCGCCGCCACCGATCAGCTGGTCGGGGTTGATTATGAAAGTATCGTCACCGTCGTTGTTGTTGCCGCCGACGCCGTCACCGGCTGAATAGTCACCAACGGCGATGTCTCCGCTACCGACATAAATCGTGTCGTCGCCGCCTTCGCCAAAGACCGTGTCGGACCCATGTCCGGCATCAATCGTGTCATCGCCATCGCCCGCTTTGACAATGTCATCCCAGGACCCTTCGGCCACGGCTTCGAAATGAATGTCGGTGACCCAGGCCCATTGCTGGGAATTTGCGGCCGAATTGTCATAGTCGATTTCAATACGTGCCACTGGTCCGGCAATTTCGACAAGAACGGACCCGCCGATTTCGTCAGGATTGTCCGAACCGACGCCGGTGACCTGGTTTGAATCCGCACCAGCACCGATTGTGTCGTCGCCATCAGCGGTCAGGACCACTTCGATTTCATTGCCGTTTTCGTCGTAAGCGCGCACCCGGATGATATCCGTCCAGCTGCCGATATCGACGTCGTTCAGCCGGAACGTGACGTTCTGGACCATATCTTCGAAGCCCGAGCCGGTGACGGACGCGAACTCTATCGTCGTGGTTGCGGTTTGCGTTGACCCGGCACCACCGTCCAGAAACAGCGACGAATCGGGGTCAAAAGGCTCACCGCCCGCAACGTATTGAGAATTGTCATCGTCATCGACTTCGGCGACATCCAATCCGCCGTCGTCAGTAATCGTCACCGTGACTTCGATGCCGCCGACGTCTACGGCTGCGTTGGCACCTTCAAGATTGTCCCCGTCACCGCCAAAATCATCGATCCACGACAGGTTCAAGGCGGTCGGTGCCGGCGAACTGTCGACCATGTCGCCTTCCGGATCTCCGGTATAGTCGACATCTATCGTGTTGTCGGTGCCATCCCCCGACACGACATCCACATCGTTGACGGATGCATCGTAGTCGGCGAAAGAAAAGTTTGCGTCGCCGGGGTTGTTTCCCGGATTGCCGTCATGGGCCAGAGTCTCGTAATCACGGCCAACCACCAGCGGCACTTCTGACAAGGTATAGCGACCAGCCGCGTCGCCCCCAATGACACGCAGCATGACAACTTCGAAAATTTCCAGGGTGACGGTGTCCTGCACCGTCCAGGTTCTTTCGTTTTGGACAGCGCCGCCAAAGGACGTGTCACCATCAACCGTGACATTGCCTGTGGTTCCCGACTCGTCAAAAACCCCGCTGCCGTTGTCATCTGTCAGAACATAGGCGCCCGCACCAATGTCGGCATCGTCGATGACCGCGATCCCCGTCGCAACAGCGGGTCCGTTATAGGTGCTAATCCCACCGACAGTGTTCGTGAAATTGCCGCCACCGGGATTCTGGTCATAAAATCGGACTGTATAAGTAGGCAACCAACAACTCCGGCAACGCAACAAGATGGATGGCCCTGCAATAGCAGCGCCCGGTGCGATTAAACCCGGAAAATGAGGATTCTATGGCGCGATTCCGCCCCAATGTTGTGAAATGTGCAACAATTTGGCTGGTTATTCGGCGGCGACTGCAACCTCGGCGCGACCTATTGCGCAGATCTCGGCGACCACTCCGCTGACCAACCGTCGCATATCGTCGAACCGCGCGTTCGGCTCGACCCGCGCTTCGTGCATATAAAGGCTGCGATCAATCTCGATCTGGACCGCATGCTGCCCGGCGCGCGGTCTGCCGTATTTCTGGGTGATGAAGGCCCCCGCAAATGGCGCGTTTCTGGCAACCTTCAGCCCGGCGGCCGAAAACGCCGCCTCGATCCGCTCGACGATGGCGCCGTCTGATGCGGCCCCGAACCTGTCGCCCAAGACAACGTCAGGGCGGTCCCGATGCGCACCGCACGCCGCTTCGATCGCCTCATGCGGCATCGAGTGGCAGTCAATCAGGATCGCTTGACCGAATTGTGCCAGGCTTTCATCCAGCAGCCCCTGCAACGCGGCGTGATAGGGGTGCCAGACATCGGCGATACGCGCCTCGGCCTCGGCCCGATTCAGCTTGCCCGAATAGATCGCGCGCCCGCTGGCCACCACCCGCGGCACCACCCCAAGGCCCGAGTTCACGCGCGGGTTCGGCGCGCCCCGCGCCATCCCTTCGATCAACGCGGGGTCCAGCTCATCCTCGGCCCGGTTCAGATCGACCCAGGCGCGCGGTGCCAGCGCCGCCAGCAGCGGCGCACCCAAACGCGGGGCTGCGCCAAACAGCAGGTCAACAAAGGCATCCTCGGAACTGCGCAGCAACCGTGTCGGCAGGACCGAGCGGCGCAAAAACCGCGCCGGATAGTCGCGCCCGGAATGGGGCGAGGCAAACACAACCGCCGTAGTGCGGTCCTGCGGCAACGTCAGGGTATAGGCAGGCTTGGGCATACCAGCTCCAACATTCGTCGCCTCACTCTAACATATGGTGGCATCATTGCACTCAAAACCCCTTGAACCGGCCCCGCCATCCTTTTATAGACCTCTCGACCGGCGCGGGGGCCTCCCTCGCGCCCTGTTCTTTTCGGGCAGGCCGGGTTTCCGGGGGACATGGGTGATTAGCTCAGCGGTAGAGCACTTCGTTGACATCGAAGGGGTCACTGGTTCGATCCCAGTATCGCCCACCATGACGTTTTTGCCGCCCGCGCGGGTGGCCCCGACGATACGAAGGAAAGACGCGATGAAAGTCAGAAACTCGCTGCGTTCGCTGAAGAACCGGCACCGCGATTGCCAGATCGTGCGCCGCAAGGGCCGCGTCTATGTGATCAACAAGACGCAGAAACGGTTCAAGGCCCGTCAGGGTTAAACCCGTTTCGGGCGGCCGCTGGCTGTCCTGTTTGAACGAAGACGCCCGCCACGGTCTTCCGCGGCGGGCGTCTTCGTGTCCGGACGGCGCTGCGCAATACGCCCAGTTTTCCGGCGTACCCGATCATAAACCGGCACACCGGCCCCGCCCCGTCAGGCCGGGGCCGTTCCATCCACCCTATTCGAACAGCGAGATTATGCCCCCCGCCAGCAGACGCACCATCGTCGCTTCGTTCAGATAACCCGTCACCTCGAGATTTCGACGGTCCTGGAACCGGCGAATCGCCCGCCGTGTGCGATCATTGAATTCGCCGTCCACCCGGCCCGGCTTTAACCCCAGCACGTTCAGGCGACGTTCGACCAACTGCCGGGTGACGCGGTTCAGACCAAGCGATTCTTCCTCGGCCCGCGCGCGCTCCAGAATGGCGGCATTGGCGGCTTCTTCTTCGTACACCGCAATCCGCGCCCGCGCTTCGTCGGCAAAGACGCCGTTTGGAAAAGCGCTCAGGTACACCCGATAGCCCTGCAGCGAATTCAACTCCTGCGCCTGTTCCCAGGCCCGCCGGTCACGCCGCTCGGCCCGGTTTCGCTTGCGTTCATCAATTGCCGCAAGGCGTGCATTGGCAATCTCGGCATAGAGCCCGTCAGGATAGCGTTGCAGATAGGCGCGGAAATTTTCCTCGCCCCCGTTGAGGCCGGTGCGGCTCCAATAATCGCGGTCCTGGCGTTCAAGCTCCAGCCGGCGCGCTTCGGCTTCAGCGGCCTGTTCCTCGGCCCGCGCCTGGCCCTGCTGAAGCAGCCGGTTGATTTGCGCGACATTCAGATAGCTTGTGACGCGCAGGTTATTCGCGTCCTGCCAGCGCGAAATCGCGCCCCGCGTTCCGGGGCCGAAAATCCCGTCGATCCCGCGCGGACGAAAATCGAGGATCGTCAGCGCCCGCTGGATCTGCTGACGGTTTTCCCGCGTCAGGTTCAGCGCTTCTTCGGCCAGACGCGCGCGCCGGTTCGGCTCATCCGTGTAAGACTCGACGCGTTGGCGTGCCTCATCCGCATGCGCCCCGTTGGGATAGCGTTCCAGATACCGGCGATAGGCATTGAGCGTGTCCAGTTCCTGAACCAGCTCCCAATAGCCGACCTCGGCTTCATCCACGACCGCTTCGGGCGTCAGAAACGCATAGTTGTCGGGTAAGTATCCCGCCGCCCGCATACCGCGTGTCGCCACGACAGCATCCGGAATCGACGCGCCGGGTTCGGCCAATACATCGCGCATGAATCCAGCGCCTTCGCGGGTGTTCGCGCTGACGATCGTGACGCCTTCGGGGATCGTTGGCTGGCCGATTCCAGCCCGCAGATACGCGCCATATTGATCGGATTCCCCATCCCCAACCAGCACCAGAACGGCGCGTTCCGGGCTGGCCGACAGGACCGCCAGAACCGTGGACAGCGGCAGCGCATTGAAGCTGAGGCGCGCAATGCCGGGCCGGTCGGAATCGACAGGCAGCAGATAGGTATCGGTCGCGGAATGCATGAACCGCCCCGACAGAACAACGATCAACCCATCCGCGTTGGGCGCCATCTGAACAAACTGGGCGACAGAGGACTGCATCTCGGACAGATCCGCATTTCGCGCGCCAACCACATCAATCCCGGCCCGGTCCAGTGCCGAAGCGGCCGACACGACATTGTCGCCACGCCGCAAATCGCGGATTTCTTCATAGTTTTCGTTGCCAATGACCAGGGCAATATCAGCCGCCCAAAGCGGCGCGGCACAGGTCAGCAGCAGGCCCGCCAGGGCCAGTTTCAGCGGATGGGTCGTCATGGTCGCCTCCCTTCGGCGACGCGGTGTTAGTCGATTCTCCCAAAAATCCTCGATCACCAATCCGTCCCGGAGGCATCCCCCGGCCGCACCAGTTCGACTGCACCGCGCATTTTTTTGAGCGTGTTCGAGAACCATTTGCCCCCGTATCGTGGCATCTTGGGCGGCGGTTTCCAAGCGGACAGTCATTTTGCCGCCGATCACCCGCCAAAGTCAGGTGCAATTGCACATTGTTGATGATGCCGCAGGCTTCACAAATCCCGGTCGCATGGTATCGTCGCAACATGGAACCGATCACTATGGGCTTTTACGCCATCGTATGCGGCCTTTTGGGCGCAGCCGGGCCGAAACTTGGCGCACTGCCAGTGCGATTGGGAATTGGCGCGGTCGTCGGCGTGATCGCGTCAGCCCTGTTGCCGCTCATCCAGGGGGCGATGGCGTATTAGGTTTGAATTCCGCTCGCCCGCTCAGGCGGCCACGGATTTCTGTTCCGAAAATGCGCCGACCAGGAAGTCGATGAAAGCGCGGACCTTGGGCTGGGTGAACCGGCCCGGCGGATAGACCGCATAGATACCCTGCGTTTCGATGGGAAGATCGGGAATCGCCTCTTCGACCAGGCCTTCGGCCATGGCATCCTCGTACAGGAAAGACGGCAGATAGGCGATCCCAAGGCCCGAAATGGCAGCATTCAGAAGCGATTGCCCGTCATTGACCGTCAGCCACCCGGCGGTGCGCACCTGACGTTTCTCACCCGATGGCGCGGTCAGTTTCCACACGGCGGCATTGGCCTGATTGGAATAATGCAGCAGCTTGTGTTCGTTCAGATCGTCAATTTTCTTGGGGCGGCCATACGCCTCAAAATAACTCGGCGCGGCAATCATCCGTCGCGTCGTTTCGGTCAGCTTTCGCGCGCGCAGCGTCGAATCTTCCAATTCTCCGATCCGGACGGCCATGTCGAACCCTTCCGAGATCAACTCGACGTACCGGTTGTTCAGCACCATGTTGACGGTGATGTCGGGATAGGACTGCAAGAACTCTCCGATCACCGGGCTGAGGTGGTTGGCTCCAAAGTCGGTTGCGACCGAAATGCGCAGCAGCCCGGACGGGGCCGATTGCATCGCCGTGACCAGCGAATCCGCTTCGCCCGCGTCATTCAGCACCCGGCGGGCACGGTCATAGTACACCAGCCCGATCTCGGTCGGCGAAACCCGGCGGGTGGTGCGGTTCAGCAGCCGTGCGCCAAGGCGCGCTTCAAGCGAAGAAACGTGTTTGGACACGGCAGATTTGGAGATCCCCATTTTTCGCGCGGCATCTGTGAACCCACCTTGGTCCACAACCGTCGCAAAGGCTTCCATTTCAGTCAGTCTATCCATTGCAGTACTCGCTAATGCGCCCCCAGTTCCCAATGGTATGGCCGCGAAGATACTGTTGAAAAAGTCCGTTGATTGGCCGCGCACGCTCTGATTCACTTGTTTTGAGGGTGGAGGGTTCGGCGATGATGGGTCCAAGGCAAGTTGCGCAAGGCGCGCTGTTCTATGAGTTCTCGATCGAGAGTTTTGTGCCGAAGGATCATCCCGTCCGGGGAATTGATCGCTTCCTTGATCTGACAGGTGTGCGCCCCTTGCTCGCTTCATACTACAGTGCCAATGGCCGCCCTTCGATTGATCCTGAACTGATGATCCGCATGCTGTTGTTGGGCTATTGTCAGGGCATCCGTTCCGAGCGACGGCTTTGCGAAGAGGTTCATGTCAATCTGGCGTATCGTTGGTTTTGTAAGCTTGATTTGGCTGATCCAGTGCCCGACCATTCGACATTCTCTAAGAACCGGCATGGCCGTTTCCGCGAGAGCGGTTTGTTCCGACATTTGTTCGAGGTCGTTTTGCAGCGCTGCATGGATGAGGGGCTGGTTGGCGGCCACAGCTTTGGTGTTGATGCCAGTCTGATCCCCGCGAATGCAAACCAGACGCGCGGCGTTGAAAGCAAAGACGGACTGCCAGCAGATCTGACGTCCCGTGCCGTCGACGAATATCTCGAGACGCTGGATGATGTGGCCTTCGGTGCTGCGACCAAGGTCGTCCCCAAATACATCTCACCGGCTGATCCAGCAGCGCGTTGGACTGGGGCTGACGGGGGAGCCGCCTACTTTGCCTATTCCACTAACTATATGGTCGATTTGGATAATGCAGTCATCGTGGACGTCGAGCCGACGGCTCCGATCCGGCCTGCAGAGGCGCGGGCAGCAAGGGAGATGATCGATCGTGTACATGAGCGGTTTGGCATCAAACCTGACAAGCTTGTGGGTGATACGGGTTACGGATCAGCCGAGATGTTGGGCTGGCTTGTGGACGAACGTCAAATCGAACCCCACATTCCGGTCTGGGATAAGTCAAAACGAACTGACGGCACATTCTCACGCGAAGACTTTGTCTACGACCCGGCGACCGACAGCTATACTTGCCCGACCGGCAAAGCCTTGCAAACATATCGGCGGAACTTCTCAAAACCGCGAAAGCCCAATGGCAGCAAAGACGGGTTCATCAGATACCGAGCCTCAAAGCACGATTGCGACGCATGCCCTCTGAAGTCGCAATGCTGTCCGAAGGACGACGGCAGACGCCTTATGCGGTCCGTTCACGAAGCCGCCCGAGACGTCGCTCGCGATATCCGAAAAACAGATGCCTACATGATTGTGTTGAAAAACTCCGTTTTAGGGCCTGAACGATGATTTTTCTTTCCATGCAGCCCGATCCTAAATTTTTGGCGCGGGGGTCGGCCCAAATCGCCTACATGCGCTCACGCGCAGCCATGCGCTGTCTCGTGGTCAAAGCTTTCCGACTATTTCGCTTCATAGGTTTTCGCAAGAAATCCGCGACGCTCTGATTTCGGAGTTTTTCAACACAATCTACATGACGTCGTTCATCCAAAGGCGGAAGGTTGAAATGCTCTTTGCCCACCTGAAACGATACATCGGCGTGCAGATGATGCGGCTTCGAGGACCCAAAGGCGCAACCGAACAGTTCCAACTCGCAGCAACAGCTCAAAACCTCCGGAAACTGGCGAAGTTGGTGCCAGCAACAGTGCCAACGTGAAAGAAAACGGCGCGCGGCCGCCTCTCGCTCAACAACGCGCCGACCAAAACATCGACTTCTTCAACAGTATCCGAACTTAGGCGGAATTGCGGAGATTGCCCGACAATACGAGGGTGCTGGTGCGACTGTCTTGGGAATGGAAACCAGATTTTTGCCTAAAAACTTAACTCTATCTGCATGATCCATAGTGGCAGTGATATGGCGGCCAGCAAGGTGGACTGCGCAACCAATGTGGCCGCAAGCGTCCGGTCGGCGCCGAATCCTGCGGCCAGAACATGCGCCGCAGAAGCGGTCGGAAGGGCCGCAAACACCACCAGCACAGACGGGGTCGCGCCCTGCATGCCAAGCGTCATGGCAACCGCCCATGCCGCCAGTGGCAGCAGGATCAGCTTGGTTGCCGTGATTGTGGCCGAAAACAGGTTCAACTTCGCCAGAGCGCCCCAATTCATGGTCGCCCCAACCGATATCAGCGCAATCGGAATCGCCGCCTGCGCCAGCAGTTGCAGCGGGGCCAGGATCAGCCCGGGAATCTGCAGTCCTGACAGCCCGACAAGAACCCCCGCAAGACTGGCCAGAAGGAACGGGTTCAGGGCGATTTTGTGCAACGTGCCGGAAAGCCCAAGATGGCTGCCCCGACCCAGCGCGGAAACGGCGAACACATTCGCCACCGGCACCGCCAGCCCGGCCACAACCGCCATCAACGCGGTGTCCGCCTTGGTCAGCGTCGCCACCGCCACAAAGCCCATCGCGGTGTTGAACCGCCACGCGCATTGCCAGGACCCTGCGAAATCGAGGAATGCAGACGGCCCAAATCGTCGCGCCCCATAGCCTGCGACCAGCCCAAGAAACAGAATCAGCCAAACCGCGGGACCGATTGTCGCCACCTTTGCCGGATCAATGGGTCGCGAGGCTGCAGCGGTGAACAACAGCGCCGGAAACAGAACTTCGAAGTTCAGCTTATCCAGCCCCTGCCATGCGTTGGCTGACAATCGCCCGCGCACGAAGCGGCCCAGAATGACCATCAGGAAACTGGGGACCAACCCTACAAGAATGCTGCTGAAAACCATTCCGCGACCCTGTGGGATGCTGCGATCCCTTGCAAGGCATCTTCACAATCGCAGGGCCAGCCTGACACCCTGGTCAATCGCGCGTTTCGCGTCCAGTTCCGCGGCGATATCCGCGCCGCCGATCACATGGACTGTCCGACCCATCCCGGCCAGCGCATCGGCAAGGCCGCGTTCCGGTTCTTGTCCGGTGCAAAGCACCACGGTGTCGACGGCAATCAGTTCCGGGTCTTGGCCGGTTTCTGCGCCGCCCAGATGCAGACCGTCAGCAGTAATGCCCTTATAGGTCGCCCCGCCTCGCAATGTGACGCCCTGAAGCTGCAACCCGGCGCGGTGAATCCAACCCGTCGTTTTGCCCAGCCCCTTGCCGGGCCGCGTTGTCTTGCGTTGCAACAGTGTGATCTGGCGCGCCGCCGCTTCAGGTTGCGGGCCGCTCGGTGCCAGCCCGCCGCGTGCCTTGGCCGGGTCAGTGACACCCCAGAATGAAAGCCATGCCTCCAGGTCAATGGTGCGGCTGCCACCCGCTTCGGCCAGAAACGTCGCCACATCAAACCCGATCCCGCCCGCGCCGATGATCGCCACGCGGTCGCCGACCTCGGCATCGCCTGCCAGCACATCAATGTAACTCAGCGCCCGTTCCTGCCCCGGAATTCCCGGATCGCGCGGGCGCACCCCCGTAGCAACGACGACCTCGTCAAAATCCGTAAGCGCATCCGCCTCGGCGCGGGTGTTCAACCGCAAGTCGATGGATGACGACGCAAGTTCGGCTTCATACCAGGCGACAAACCCATGAAACTCTTCCTTACCCGGAATTTTCCGCGCCATGTTGAGTTGGCCGCCGACAACACCGGAGGATTCGAACAGCGTCACCGAATGCCCGCGCCCATCCAGCGTCAGTGCTGCGCTCAACCCCGCGGGCCCGGCCCCGACCACGGCAATTTTCTTTGGATTGTCCACGGGTTCGGCCACCAGCTCGGTCTCGTAACAGGCGCGGGGGTTGACCAGACAGGTGCTGAGTTTGCCTGCGAATGTGTGATCCAGACAGGCCTGATTGCAGGCGATGCAGGGCGCGATGCGCGCCGCCTTTCCTGCCGAAGCCTTGGCCACGAAATCCGGGTCCGCCAGAAACGGGCGCGCCATCGAAACCATGTCGGCGCAGCCCTCGGCCAGAACCGCTTCGGCCACCTCGGGCGTGTTGATCCGGTTTGAGGTGATGATCGGAATGCCAACCCGCCCCATCAGCTTTTTCGTCACCCAACTGAAGGCGCGGCGCGGCACGCTGGTCGCAATCGTCGGGATCCGCGCCTCGTGCCAGCCGATGCCGGTGTTGAGGATGCTCGCGCCAGCGGCCTCGATCTGACGCGCAAGCGATACGACCTCGTCCCATGTCTGCCCATCAGGGATCAGGTCCAGCATCGACAGGCGATAGATCACGATGAAATCGTCGCCCACTGTTTCGCGCACGCGGCGCACCACCTCGATCGGCAAGCGCTGGCGGTTGGCGAGGCTGCCACCCCAATCATCCGCGCGCTTGTTGGTATGGCTCACCAGGAACTGGTTCAGGAAATACCCTTCCGAGCCCATGACCTCGACCCCGTCATACCCCGCCTCCCGCGCCCGCGCGGCGGCAGTCACGATATCGGCGATCTGCTTTTCGATGCCATCGGCGTCCAGCTCGGTCGGCGGGAAGGGAGAGATCGGGGATCTGATCGGCGAAGGTGCCACACAGTTGGGCGCATAGGCATAGCGCCCGGCATGCAGGATCTGCATCGCGATCATCCCGCCCGCGTCATGTACCCGGTCGGTGACACTGCGGTGGTTGGCGATATCATCGGAGGTATAAAGGCCCGCCGCCCCCGGAAACACACCGCCTTCGGGGTTCGGGGCCATGCCGCCGGTAACCATCAGCGCCACGCCCCCTCGCGCCCGCGTGGCATAGAACTCGGCGACGCGGTTCCAGTCCTTCGTTTCCTCCAGCCCGGTGTGCATCGACCCCATCAGCACCCGGTTCTTCAGCGTCACATGCCCCAGATCCAGCGGGGCGAGCATATGGGGATAATCGTACATGCCATCGGTCCTGTGTGCGTGATCCTCAGCCTGCCTGCAATGCAGACGGGTTGCCAGCCGGGACGCCGCGTCAGTCGCCTTGGTCGATCTTGCGCGATACCGTGCGCAAGGCCGCCGACAGAAGATCCACTTCGGTCCTCAGCGCCGACACTTCAGCGCGCAGATCGCCCTCCAGCGCGTCACCGATCAGCAGGTCGAACCGATGCAGTTCGCCACCACCTGCGTCGCGGATCGAAAAACTCTGCAGCCCGTCGCAAATCGCATCGCGCGGGACAGTGACGCGGCTCAGCCAGTTGCCTTGCCCGTCCGGGCCGATCTGCAACGTAACCGCAGCATCACCGCCAAGCCAGTGGGCCGAAAGTTCCGGCGCTGTTTCGGATGAATGCCCGCGCAGGACACCTTCCCACAGGCCTTCGCGAAACCGGGTCTTGGTCAGGAGCAGATCTGCCATGTCCCCCCTCACAATTCGGCGCGCGGTCGGCGACTGAAGGTCAGATCGCGGATCGTGACCCGGTTCATGCGCGGCTGACCGATGATGAAGTCCAGCCAAAGCCGGTCCACCCGTTTTTCGTTGACCTTGGTATAGGCCAGATCGAATTCCACCGCTTTATCCGCCGCCGCCATCGGAATTTCACGGACGATATGTTCGGTGTTCGGGCCGTGGATGATGTTGAGGCGGGCAAAAACCTCGGTCGGGTGCTCGGCCTCGATCGTCGGGACCATGCGCAGAACATAGCGCCGGTTTAACCCGGCGGTCGCCGCCTCGGGCAGATCAAAGACCAGCGACAGATAGGTTCCGTCAAAGTCGAATGCCGCGACTGAGAGGTGAAACGGGGCCGTCGCTTCGGGGCCATTTTCTGCTGTCTGGCGCAACAGGATGTTGGAGAGCTGCGCATCGTGGAAAACCGTCACCTCGGGGCCGAAGGCGGTCTTGTCGCGCACTTCGCCAAGGGTCGCGGGCCGGATCGGAACGCTCCATGCAGCCGGACGCCAGGTCCAATCGGTGTTGAGCGGGGCCGAAATCGGCGAGGACGCAACGCCCCCCAGACGCGCATCGGCGCTGGTGATCAGCCGGTCCAGCCGCACGCGCAATTCCTGTGCCAGCGCGCGCAACAACCGCAATCGGCCGATTGTGTTGAAAAACTCCGAAATCAGAGCGTCGCGGATTTCTTGCGAAAACCTATGAAGCGAAATAGTCGGAAAGCTTTGACCACGAGACAGCGCATGGCTGCGCGTGAGCGCATGTAGGCGATTTGGGCCGACCCCCGCGCCAAAAATTTAGGATCGGGCTGCATGGAAAGAAAAATCATCGTTCAGGCCCTAAAACGGAGTTTTTCAACACAATCGGCCCAGCGGCATCGTCGGTGCGGCATCAGCAGCGCGTGCCCAGCGCGCCAAAACGCGCCGTGACACCACCTGTCTGAGGCCGGTCCCCACCGCCGTCGCGCCTTACAGGTCCATATAGACGTGACGCTCGGCCTCGGCCCCCGGATGGGTCACGGCGCCCTGTCGCGTCGGCCCGACAAGCTGCGCATATTTCCACAACGCGCCCGAGGCATAGATGGTTTCGCGCGCACCACCCCAGGCCTCTTTCCGCTTGGCCATGTCGGCGTCGCTGACATCCACCGAAATCTCACCCTTGATCGCGTCGATGGTGATCATGTCACCATTTTCCACCAATGCGATTGGCCCGCAATGCGCCGCCTCTGGCCCGACATGCCCAACGCAGAAACCGCGTGTGGCGCCCGAGAATCGCCCGTCAGTGATCAGCGCGACTTTCTTGCCCATGCCCTGCCCGGACAGGGCGGCGGTGGTCGCCAGCATCTCGCGCATCCCCGGCCCTCCGGCGGGGCCTTCGTTGCGGATCACCAGAACCTCACCTTCTTCGTAGGTGCGTGCTTTAACGGCCTCGAACGCATCCTCTTCGCATTCAAACACGCGGGCCGGGCCGGTGAAGACCTGCTGTTCCTCACTCATCCCGGCGACCTTCACGATGGCCCCATCGGGGGCCAGATTGCCCATCAACCCGACCACACCGCCGGTCTTGGTGATCGGATTAGCGACCGAGTGGATGACGCGGCCATCAGCCTCGCCAGTCACGCGGTCCAGCTCTTCCCCCATGGTCCGGCCCGAGGCTGTCATGCAGTCTTCGTGCATCAGACCCGCCTTGCGCAATTCCTTCATCACCACCGGCACGCCGCCCACCTCATAAAGGTCTTTGGCCACATACTGCCCGCCCGGCTTCATATCGACGAAATAGGGCGTGTCGCGGAAGATCTCGCAAACGTCCTGAAGCGTGAAATCAATCCCGGCCTCATGTGCAATGGCGGGCAGGTGCAGGCCCGCATTGGTCGACCCGCCCGTACACGCGACGACACGCGCGGCGTTTTCCAGCGATTTCAGGGTTACCACGTCCCGCGCGCGGATGTTTTTATCCAGCAGGTTCATCACCGCCTGACCCGAGGCAACGCCGTATTCGCCGCGGCTTTCATAAGGCGCCGGCATACCGGAGGAATTCAGCAGTGCCAGGCCAATCGCCTCACTCACGCAGGCCATGGTGTTGGCGGTGAACTGACCACCACAGGCCCCGGCACTGGGGCAGGCAACGCGTTCCAGAATGGCAAGTTCGGCGTCCGAAACCTCACCCGCCTGATAGCGTCCGACCGCTTCGAACATGTCCTGAACCGTCAGATCACGGTTCGCAAATTCAGCCGGAACATCGGCGCCTTCGGGCACTTTGCCCGGCAGGATCGAACCGCCATACATAAAGACCGAGGGCGTGTTCAGCCGCACCATCGCCATCATCATCCCCGGCAGCGACTTGTCGCAACCCGCCAGCCCGACAATCGCGTCATAGCAATGGCCGCGCATGGTCAGCTCCACAGTGTCGGCAATCGCTTCGCGACTGGCCAGTGAAGACCGCATGCCTTCATGCCCCATCGCAATGCCATCGGTCACGGTGATCGTGGTGAATTCGCGCGGCGTGCCATTGGCCGCCAACACGCCCTTCTTCACCGATTGCGCCTGCCAGTTCAGCGCGATGTTGCAGGGCGCAGCCTCGTTCCAGCAGGTCGCAACGCCGATGAAGGGTTGATTGATCTGCTCTTCAGTCAGGTCCATCGCATAGAAATACGACCGGTGCGGCGCACGCGCGGGGCCTTCGGTCACATGGCGGCTGGGCAGGTTGGATTTGTCGGTCTTGTTCTTCAGCATCTGGTCCTCGCACGTGCATCGTGTTGATCGCCATTGGGAATAGTGTGCGACCCCCCGTGATACAAGGTGCGTTTGGGCCGGGTGCATCCAGGCTGCGATGCGCCACAGACCAAGAAGCAACCGGCATTTGCCACGCGCAAAGCCTGCGTGTTCAGATTGCATCCCCGGGCGCGCCCTGTCTAACCTGTGCCGTGAAACACAGGCAGCTCCCCATGTACGCCACGCCAGAAGACCCGCCCCAAACCCTTACGCCGACAAATCGGGGCGTATTCGAGGCTTTCATCGCCCCGGCCCGCGCCTATCCGCAACTATGGCGGCTGATTCTTGGAATTCTCCTGATCGCGGCGACGATGGTGCTGCTGGTCGCATTGCAGATCGGTGTGGTGTTCTGGATCGTCGGTGCGGGCGCATTCAACGATTGGATGGATCAACTCGTCAATGCGCTCAGCCCGGCAGGGACCTTGTTTCTGATGCTGACATTCGCCGGAATGGCACTGGGGCCGATGCTGGCGGCCAGAATTCTGCACAAACGGGCGTTCCTATCCGTGATCGGGCCAATGCGTTTGGCGGCGCGGGATTTTTGTGTGACGGGCCTGATCGTCGCGGCGATCATGGCGCTGTCGCTGGGCGTCTGGTCGGCCAGCTTTGACGCGATCCCGAATGTCCCGCCGCAGATTTGGATCACGCTCCTGCCGCTTTCGGTGGCGGGCATCCTGTTGCAGACCGGCGCCGAAGAAATCGCCTTTCGCGGCTATCTGGCGCAGCAATTGGCGGCACGGTTCGCCAGGCCCTGGGTCTGGATGTCCGTGACCGCGATTGCCTTCGGAGCGTTGCATTATCAGCCCGAGGTCGCACCATTCAGCCGCTGGATGGTGGTAATCTGGGCGACGGCATTCGGGCTGGCGGCAGCAGATCTGACCCGCGTGTCGGGCAGTATCGGCGCGGCCTGGGGGTTTCATTTTGCCAACAACGCTCTGGCGATCCTGATCCTGTCGACCGAGGGGACAAAACCGGGGCTGGCGCTCTACCTGACGCCCTACAGCATTAATGACGCCCCGCTCGCCAGTACATTCGCCATCGATCTTGTCACGACAGTCCTGGCCTGGGTCCTGTGTCGGCGCGCGGTGCGGCGCTGATTGCATTTGCGCGCGCCTGCGCCTAAGTCATCGATCAGACCAAATTGCAGGGGCAGCCCAGCCGATGAACTGGATTTCGAATTACGTCCGGCCCAAGATCAACTCTCTGTTTTCGCGCCGCGAGGTGCCAGAGAACTTGTGGAGCAAATGTCCCGAATGCGGCACCATGCTGTTCCACCGCGAATTGCACGACAGCCAGCATGTCTGCACCAACTGCGATCATCACATGCAATTGCTGCCCCGGGACCGGTTCACGGCCCTGTTCGACGGCGGCGTCTTTGTCGAGGTCAAAGTCCCCGAACCGCTGGCAGACCCGCTGCATTTCCGCGACCAGAAGGCCTATCCGCAACGGATGAAAGACGCCCGCAAATCGACGGGCGAGGCCGAGGCGATGCTGGTTGTCGAAGGCGAGATGGGGCGCACACCGATCGTGGCCGCCGCGCAGGATTTCACGTTCATGGGCGGCTCTATGGGGATGTTTGTCGGCAACGCCATCGTTGCGGCGGCTGAACGCGCCATCGAACTCAAACGCCCGCTGATCCTGTTTTCCGCCGCAGGCGGCGCCCGGATGCAGGAAGGTATCCTGTCGCTTATGCAGATGCCGCGCACGACCGTGGCGGTCGAAATGCTGAAGGAAGCCGGGCTTCCCTATATCGTTGTCCTGACCCACCCGACCACCGGCGGCGTCACGGCCAGTTATGCGATGCTGGGCGATGTGCAAATCGCAGAACCCAACGCGCTGATCTGTTTTGCCGGTCCCAGGGTTATCGAACAGACGATCCGCGAAAAGCTTCCCGAAGGCTTCCAGCGGGCCGAGTATCTGCTGGATCACGGCATGCTTGACCGGGTCACCCACCGGCGCGATCTGCGCGCCGAGTTGATTACGATCACCCGTGCACTTCTTGGGATTACACCTGCGGTTGCCGGGGATCTTCCCGCCCCGGGGCAAGAGGTTGAAACCGCCCTCGACCCGGATGCGAATGCGA
Source organism: Paracoccaceae bacterium (assembly GCA_012103375.1). Taxonomy (NCBI): domain Bacteria; kingdom Pseudomonadati; phylum Pseudomonadota; class Alphaproteobacteria; order Rhodobacterales; family Paracoccaceae; species Paracoccaceae bacterium. The sequence continues at coordinate 3,141,963 of WLWX01000001.1, read as the reverse complement.
ATGCGCGTTCCAATGGGGCCGAGGAAAAGGCCGAACCCGAAGCCACCGCCAAACCGTGACCGGCGACACCTCGGACATCATCCTGGAACGGATGATGTCGCTGCACCCCAAGATCATCGACCTGACACTTGACCGGATGTGGCGGCTTCTGGCCGCACTCGGCCATCCCGAACGTGATTTGCCCCCGGTGATCCACATCGCCGGGACCAACGGCAAAGGATCGACCCAGGCCATGGTCCGCGCCGGGCTGGAAGGCGCAAACCACCGGGTCCACGCCTATACCTCGCCGCATCTGGCGCGATTCCACGAACGTATTCGGGTGGCGGGGGATCTGATCTCGGAAAGCGCCCTGACGGCTGTGCTGGACGAATGCGAACGCGCCAATGGCGACGTGCCGATCACCTATTTCGAGATCACGACCTGTGCCGCCCTGCTGGCTTTTGCGCGGGCCGAAGCGGATTTCACGCTGCTGGAGGTCGGGCTTGGCGGGCGGCTGGATGCGACCAATGTGATTGATCCTATCCTGTCGGTGATCACACCGGTCGACCTGGATCACCAACATTTTCTTGGCGATACTCTGGGCGAAATTGCCGGCGAAAAGGCCGGGATCATCAAACGCGGCGTGCCGGTCGTCGTCGGAAAGCAACACAACGACGCGTTGGACGTTATTGAAGCCCGCGCCAACGCGCTGGGCGCGCCTATCCTGGCCTATGGCCAGCACTGGCATGTCTGGGAAGAATGCGGACGTCTGGTATTCCAGGATGAGGCAGGCTTGCTGGATCTGCCCCTGCCAGCCCTTCCCGGCGCGCATCAGATCGACAACGCCGGAATGGCACTTGCGGCCCTGCGGCACCTGGGGCGGGGCGAAGCATCGGCGCAGGCCGCCGTGGTGTCGCCTGAATGGCCCGCCCGCATGCAACGACTTCGCAGCGGCGCGCTGGTCGCGCGCGTCCCCGGTTGCGAAGTTTGGCTCGACGGCGGCCATAACCCGGCCGCAGGCAATGCGGTTGCGGCGACATTGTCCGCTCTGCCCAAACGTCCGACCCATCTGATCTGCGGCATGCTGAACACCAAGGACGTCGCCGGTTATATGCAACCACTTGCCAACGTCGCAGACAGCCTGACCGCCGTGTCGATCCCCGGTGAAACGGCTACCCTCAGTGCCGAGGATACCGCTGCTGCGGCTCAATCTGTCGTCTTCGAAACATACACGGCGACATCGGTAGAGCAGGCTTTGGACGCCATCGGGGCGGCCCACCCGGGCGCGCGCATCCTGATATGCGGGTCGCTCTACCTCGCCGGGCATGTGATCCGCCAAAACGGCTGAGTTCAGCGCCTTCGCCAACCCGCCAAATCCCTATCAATTTCACGCATCGGCGCGCCAAACCTTCTTCCCTTTCGCTCTTCTCGTTGAAAATATCCCGGGGGCCTGGGGGCTGGCCCCCAGTTATCTCGCGTCTGGGGGCCAGCCCCCAGTTGTCTCGTGTCTGGGGACTGGCCCTCAGCCTGCGCCGAACACGGTTCGCTATCCCCAGCCATCACTCGACATTTCCACCAAACGCGAGGCTGTGCGCTCAAACTCGAACGTCCCTTCGCCTTCGACATAAAGCCGATCGGGCACGGCGGCGGCGCTGGCAATCAGGCGAATCCGCGCTTCATAGAGCGCGTCGATCAGAATGACGAAACGGCGCGCCTCATTATAGTTTTCGCGGCTGAGCAAGGGGATGTCTTCCAGAACCAGCACCCGCACAGCTGCGGCAATGGCCAGATAGTCGGCTGGACCGAGCGGTTTTGAGCAGAGCTCCCAGAATGACACCCGCCCGACACCGTTGCGGAATTGCGGGATCTGCGCTGTCCGCCCATTGACCATCAGGTCCAGCGGGTCAGCCTCGCCACCGATCAGGCTGGTCCAGATTGCGTCGATTGCATCGCGCGCAGCGGCGTTGACGGGGGTGAAATACACCTGTTCGCCGGCAAGGCGTCCCTGGCGGTAATCTGTCTGCGCAACCAGCTCGTGCACGTCCATCCGGTCCGTCAACAGCGCGATGAATGGCAGGAACAACTGTCGGTTCAACCCGTCTTTGTAAAGGTCATCGGGCGGGCGGTTCGACGTTGTCACGACCACGACGCCCGCCTCGAACAACTTCTCAAACAGCCGACCGACAATCATCGCATCGGCGATATCGGTGATCTGCATTTCGTCAAAGCACAGCAATCGGGCGTCTTCCGCGATCTGCGCAGCAATCGGCGCGATCGCATCATCCAGCCCCTCCCTGCGCGCCGCGGCAATTCCGGCCTGAACCTCTTGCATGAAGGCGTGGAAATGGACCCGGCGTTTTGCCTCAATCGGGGCGGCTTCAAAGAACATATCCATCAGCATCGATTTGCCGCGCCCGACCCCGCCCCACAAATACAGCCCGCGCGGTCCATTCGCAGATTTACCACCCCGCAGCCCCGCCAGAAGACCCTTCTTTCGCGGCAGTTTCCGCAAACTATCGGCCAATGCGTCAAACAGCGGAATCGCAGCCTGTTGGGCCGGGTCGGGTGTCAAACGACCCTTGGCCACCCCGGCGGCATAGATATCGGACAGGCTGTCACTCATCCTTCCGATCTAGCGTAGCACCGATCCATTAGAAACCGTGATCCGTCGCAGCATGTGGCGGCGACGGGCAAGGCGCGGTTGGACCAATTGAGGGGCGCGGCCGCTATGGCCCGCGCCACACCACCGGAAACCAATCCTCGCGCAGCTTTTGCCCGGCAGTCATGCCGTGCCCGGGAAACGGGGGCGACGTGCGACCGGGGCGTTCCACGTAACGCGCGTCATCGCCGACAAATCGCAGGCTCAGCGCGCGCCGGCGACTGGTCGCCATATTGCCACGCGCGCCGTGCACTGTGTGATAGTCGAACAGAACCACGTCGCCGGGGTCCATATCCCATTCCAGCACATCGACCGATCCCGGATCGGCATCCGGGTCCGGCACCGGTGTCCAGTCGCCGCCGTCATAAAAATCGCTGTCGTCCGCCCAACTGACCGGGCGTACCATCTTGTCCCACCTGTGCGACCCCGCAATCAGGCGCAGCGACGCATCGCGCACCGGGTCCAGCGGGCACCACAGGCTGACGGTTTGCGACCCTTCGACGAAGTAATAGGGCGCATCTTGATGCCAGGGCGTTGGCTTGGGCGTGCCCGGTTCCTTGACCAGCACATGGTCGTGGAAGATCTGAGCCGTCCTTGACCGCATGGCCCGCGCCGCCAGTTCACCGGCAGGGCTGTCGCGGATGATCGTTTCGAATTCAGGGATCCGGGTCCAGTTGCAATAATCGTCAAAGAACCGCCCCTCGGTCACCGCATTTTCGCTGGCGTGGGGGCCGGGGTCAGCCATGTTGCGGGCGATGCCGTCAGCCATCTGGTCAACCCAGTCCGACAGGACACCCCGCACAACCACTGCGCCATCACGCTGGAATGCCTCGATTTCGGCGTCCGAAATCATGCCTGCCCCTCTCGCAAAAGCCCTTCTGCGATCAGCCGGGCGGCCCAGCCGTCCGGGCCTTCGAACAGATGTGTCTGCCAACCGCGTGCGGCGGCTGCATCAAGGGTTTCCTGCCGATCATCCGCAAACAGCAGGCCCGCCGGGGCCACACCGCAATCCGCCTCCATCTTCTGATAGATTTCCGGATAGGGTTTCACGACACCCATGTGGCCGGAAATATACCGCCGGTCGAAATTGCCCAGAAACGGATATTGCGTCTCGGCGTAGGCGAAGCTTTCGATCCCGAAATTGGACAACGCGAAGACCTGCACGCCGTTGGACCGCAACGCATCAAGCACCGCGACCGACCGGTCGATCGAGGGCGAGGCCAGTTCGATCCAGCGGTCGTGCCACATCCGGATCTCATCCGCCCACTCCGGAGTCGCCTCGGCGGCGGCATAGATCGTGTCGCGAAAATTGCCTCCCCGGTCGACCCGGTCATTGACGTCGTGAAGGTCGACCGCGTCAAACATCGCGCGACGACGATCCGGACCAATCTCGGCATCATAGAACCGTTCCGGGTTCCATTCGATCAGCACATTTCCAATGTCAAAAACGACGGCCTCGACGTTCGCCATTGCGGCCTCCTATCGTCTATAGTGGGTGGCGCTGGCGCGCTCACGCCGATCCTGCACCGCTTCGCGCCACAAAAGAAACAACCCGCCGCCGATGATCAACGCAATACCGATCCAGTCGGTCAACCCGGGCAATTCATCGAAGATCAGATACCCCATGACAATCGCCACCGGCATGGCGACATATTCAAACGGGGCAACAATCGCCGCCTCGCTGGCGCGGTAGGCGTAAGAGATGAAGAAGCCACCAAGTGCTGAGGTCATCCCGACCAGAACCAGCAAGGGCAGGTCTGCCGCGCTAAGCCAGATCCAGCCGCGAAACAGGAATTCCAGCGATGGCCCGTGCCGGCCCGCGAACTGTCCGTGGCCAAGCGCCAATCCGATCAGGGTGGCGGCAATGACGAATGTGACCTGGATGTAAAACGCCAACGCCGTTGCGCTTTCGGTCCTGCCCAGATGCCGGGTCATGATATGCAGCGAGGCATATCCAAACGCCGCCGTCAGCGGAAAGAGCGAGGCTGCCTGGAACGCCGCCGTTCCCCGCTGCACGATCACCAAGACGCCGATCAACCCCACGACGATGGCCGCCCAACGGCGCGGTCCGACCCGTTCGCCCAGGAACAGGACCGAGAATGTGGCGATTATCAGCGGCGAGATGAAGAAGATCGCAACCGCCTCGGCCAGCGGCAGCGCCGCGAGGCCAAGAAAGAACATCATATTCGCAAAGACCACAAAACTGCCCCGGATCAGGTGCAGGTGCAGACGGCGGGTTCGAAGTTGCGCGATGCCACCGGTTAGCGGCGCAATAACGACCAGTCCGAATACGATCCCAATTATCGACCGGACGAATACGATCTGATGCAGCGCGTAACTGTCGCTGAGGAATTTGATCGTGCCGTCGTTAACCGAAAAGAACAGCATCGCGAGGATGGCGGCGAAGGCCCCGGCATAGGTTTTCGGAATGACGGTCGTGGTGGTCATGGGATGCTTGTCTGCTTCTGACCGGGCAGCGTCAATCCGCGAAGACAGATCCGTTTGTCATGGACCTCAGCGGATGTTGTAACCGCTCCATATTTCGCCCGGATTCAAACCCATAGGCGCGTCGTCAGCCGCCGCGCAGCGTCGCGCGAACCGCGCGTTCCAGCGCGTCGCGAAACCGTGACCGATCGGCCTTGGAAAACGCCCGCCCCCCGCCTTGCCGGAACGGGTCGGCGGCGCGCAGATCGGTCATCAGATCACGGGTGGCCAGCGCGTTGCCGACATTGGCGGCGGTCAGCGCCTCTCCGTTAGGCTTCAGGACCGCTGCGCCGGCTTCCACGCAACGCGCGGCCAGCGGGATGTCAGATGTAATCACCACATCGCCAACCCCGGCACGCTCGGCGATCCACATGTCGGCCACGTCCGGGCCATCGGCGACAAAGACGCTTTCGACCAGCGGATTGGCCGAGGGCCGGATGCCGCCGTTCGAGACCATGAACAGCTTCAGATGATGGCGGGTCGCCACCGCCTCGGCCTCGGCCTTGACGGGGCAGGCGTCGGCATCGACATAGATCATCCCTCAGCCCCACAAGGCTTCGGCATGGAACGCGACGTGATCTTCCATGAAGCTCGCCACGAAGTAATAGCTGTGGTCGTATCCCTGCTGCATGCGGAAGGTTGCAGGTTGGCGGCGGGTGGCAATCGCCTCGGCCAGGGCCTCGGGTTTCAGCAGATCAAGGAACTGATCCGATGCCCCCTGATCCACCAGCAGCGGCCCGGCAAACCCTTTGTCGCGCATCAGCAGCGTCGCATCATGACCCGCCCAGCGCGCCTGATCCTCACCCAGATACGCGCCCAGCTGTTTGCGGCTGATTGTGTTGAAAAACTCCGTTTTAGGGCCTGAACGATGATTTTTCTTTCCATGCAGCCCGATCCTAAATTTTTGGCGCGGGGGTCGGCCCAAATCGCCTACATGCGCTCACGCGCAGCCATGCGCTGTCTCGTGGTCAAAGCTTTCCGACTATTTCGCTTCATAGGTTTTCGCAAGAAATCCGCGACGCTCTGATTTCGGAGTTTTTCAACACAATCGGCCCCAATCGGACGCCGGAGGATGCGCAAGCGGCGCAAAAGCCGACGCGCTGAGATAGCGATAGGGATGCGTCATCGCGATGGTCAGCGCCCCGTGCCCCCCCATGGAATGCCCGGTGATGCCCATCCGATCGGTGTCGATGGCAAATTCGGATCCGATCAGGTCGGGCAATTCATCCACCACGTAATCCCACATCCGAAAATGCGGCGACCAGGGCTTCTGGGTTGCATTGACATAAAATCCCGCACCCTGCCCTAGATCATAGGCCTCGTCATCTGCCACGCCCTCACCCCGAGGGGAGGTATCGGGGAATGCCACGGCAATGCCATGCTGCGCCGCCCAGGCCTGCGCACCCGCCTTAGTCATCGCGTTTTCATGCGTGCAGGTCAGCCCGGACAGGAACCACAGCACCGGAACGGTGCCATCCTGCGCTTCTGCGGGCAGAAACAGCCCAAACGTCATATCCGTGCCCGTCGCCGACGAGGCATGGGAATACACCCCCTGTACGCCGCCAAAGCACACGTTCTCGCTGATCGTTTCCATTGCCGTTCCTTCCGTCATGCAGCCACCAGGGCAATCACCGCCGAAACTGTCACCACAGATGCAACCGTGGAAAACAGGATCGACGCAGACACCCGCTGCGGCGCAACCCCATAGTGTTGCGCCAGAATATAGACGTTTCCGGCGACCGGAAGGGCGGCAGCAGAAATCATCACACCTGCGGCAAATCGGTCGACTGGGAAGATCACAAGCGCTGCGATGGCAACCGCTGCGGGGTGCAGAACCAGCTTGGCAAAACTCAGCCAGCCCGCCACGCTGACGCGTTCTGCCGATTTGAACGCCAGCGAGGCACCGATGGCAAACAGCGCGCCGGGCGTTGCAGCCGCGCCAAGCATGCCGAGGAATTCGTCAACCGGGCCGGGGATCGTCCAGCCGGTCCCCGATCAGATCAGACCAAGGCTGATCGACACGATCATCGGATTGCGGATCAACCCGCCAATGGCCGAAGCCAGCGCCCCACCCGCCCCGCGCGAGCTGGTGATCAGGATCACGATCAGACTGCCAAAGACGATCAGATCGCAGGCCAGAACCAACACGACGGGCCCGATGGCCGCCTGCCCCAGCAACAGCGCCAGCATCGGCACGCCAAGGAACCCGACGTTGCCGACCACGCCGCACTGCGCCTCGACCGCGGCCTCGGCCACGCCCAGCCCGCGCCACCTGGCAACGGCTGTGACCAATCCATAAACCAGCAAACCGGCGCCAAGGTAGGCGGCAACGAATGCCCAGCTGAACACCTCGGACAGAGACAATTGCGCCGACCAACCAAACAGCATGGCCGACAGCGCGAAATAGAAGACGAAGCGGGTCAGATAGGTCGACGCCTCTTCGCTGAAAAACCCGCGTTTGCCCGCGCCCCAGCCAAGGGCGATCAGCGCAAAAAACGGCAGTGTTTTGAAGAAGACCTCGACCATCGGGCGCAGCTAACATCGACAAGGTTGAAGGGACCAGCCCGGGCCGTCACCTTGTCACATGCAACGCGGCATTGCCACGGGTCAATCAGGTAAAGATCGTCCGGATATCGGCGTCGAATGAGAATTCCAGGCGCTGCAATGCTGCGCGGAAATTCGGGCCGATGTCATCGCTGGTCCGCTCGGGCGCGGCAACATAATCCGGGTGCGCCTTCACCGCGCGCGAGGCCTGGGTCTGGTCAAAAACCGGCCGTATCCGGCGGCCCAGAGGCGCATGAATCAGCCCGTCACGCAGATCCCGCCAAAGCGATTGCGGAAACCGGAACAGATCGTCGTGCATCCACAGCGTCTTCATCGGATGATCCTGCGCCACCTGATACCAGGCGAGTGTCAGCAGAACCTGATCCCAGACCAACGGATTCTGCTCACAAAGCCGGGTCCAGAGGTCAATGACGCGCCCGGCAACCGGGGATTTTCCGAAATAGACCGTGCCGGACAGATCGTACCAGCCAAATCGCCGCACACAGGCCATATCGAAAGACGCATCCGACAGGAAACCGGGTGCGCGTAGCAGCGCCGCGTCTGCGTCGATCCAGCAAATCGGGCGATCACTTTCGGCCCAGGCACGCTGCATCACCCCTGCCTTGAGGCAGGTATTCGCAACCCAGCTGCCCTGGTCCGGCAGGCTTTCGATCCGGTGGGGAAGTGACCATTTGTCCAGCGTCGCGCGCAACCGCTTTACCCGTTCGATATAGGGGGCGGTCCGGGTGTAATAGGACACGAACAGCGGCGGTGTTCCCGTTGAACGACCGTAATACTCGATTAACGCGCCCATCTCGGCGGCATAGGCCTGATCCTGCCCCGACGGGTTGCGAATGTGGAATTGCGCCAAGGTGCCAGCCGGGCAATCGCCTAGCCGGGAAAACCCGGCCGGCGGGCAAGGCGCGATGTCAGGCGCCTGCTTGGGCGGGCGAGCACTTCCGTTGTCAAGCAATTCTGCAATCTCCGTTCTGCGACTGTCCGGTCAATGGCATCAGGCCCGGCCCTATCCCGACCCGATCAGGATTCCTGCGGCCAGGACCAGCCCACCGCCCAGAACAACCTGCATCGCTGCGCGAAAGAACGGGGTTTGCATGAAGCGGTTCTGAATCCAGGCAATCGCCCAAAGCTCGATGAAAACGACGATCACGGCGACCGTTGTGGCGGTCCAGAAATCCGGGATCAGATAAGGCAGCGCGTGGCCCAAACCGCCAAGCGTCGTCATAATCCCCGAGGCGAAACCCCGTTTGATCGGCGATCCGCGCCCGGAAATTTCGCCGTCGTCGCTGGCCGCTTCGGTGAACCCCATCGAAATGCCAGCGCCGACACTGGCCGCCAGCCCGATCAGGAAGGTGTTCCATGTGTCGCCCGTCGCGAACGCAGCCGCGAAAATCGGGGCCAGCGTCGAAACCGAGCCATCCATAAGCCCCGCCAGCCCCGGCTGCACCCAGGTCAGAATGAACCGGCGATGCGCCGTCCGGCCTTCGGCGTCGCGGGCGCTATCGTCCAGATGTTCGGCCACAAGATCATCCGCCGCCCGCGAATGCCCGGCCTCGGCCGCAGCCAGATCACCCAGAAGCTTGCGCGTCTCCGCATCACTGCTGAGGCTGGCCGCCTTTTCATAGAATCGCTGGGCATCACGCTCCATCATCTCGGCTTCGTCGCGGATACGTTCCAGGCCCAGGTTCTCGACCAGCCAGATCGGGCGGCGGGCATAGAATCCGGCAACATGCTCACGTCGGATCAGGGGAATGACCGCGCCAAACCGCGCGCGGTGCACCTCGATCAGGGGGCGGCGATGGTCATCCTCTTCTTCGGCCATACCGTCAAAAACAGCCGCCGAAGCCGGGAATTCTGCGCGCAACCCTTCCGCATAGGTCCGGTAAATCCGGGCATCGTCTTCCTCTGACGAGATTGCCAGGGCCAGAACCTCCTGCTCGGACAGGTCGGCGAATTTGCGGCGATGGGATACACCCGGAATCATGGCGCAATGTCCTTGCTGGTCTCTGCCGTTTCCTAGCACGCGCCTTGCCGGGACTGAACCGTCTGGTTTAGGGTCATACTGACACTTTTCATCCAGCCGAGGCCCATGAACGCACCTGACACCCTGCCGCGACAAGGGCGCAAACTGGCGCAAGTGCTGGAGGGTGCGCGAAAGGTGTTCCTGCGCGATGGATTTGACGGGGCCGGTGTGGACGACATCGCGCGAGAGGCGGGCGTGTCCAAAGCAACGCTTTACAGCTATTTCGCGGATAAACGCTTCCTGTTTGTCGAGGTTGCCAAGATCGAATGCCGCCGCCAGGCCGATGCGGCGATTTCAACGATGGATATGTCTGGCCCGCCGCGTCAGGTCCTGACCGAGGCCGCAGGCCATATGTCGCGATTTTTCCTGTCCGATTTTGGCCAGGCCGTGCATCGCATCTGCATCGCCGAAAGCGTGCGTTTCCCCGAGCTGGGGCGCGAATTCTATGCCTCGGGCCCGCAGCTGGTTCGCGACATTCTGGTGTCCTATCTGGAAGGCGCCAGCGCACGCGGAGAGGTGGACATCGCTGACATCCCGCTTGCCGCCGACCAATTCCCCGAACTGTGCAAGGCCGCGCTGCACATCCAGTTGATGATGGGGGTTCGCAGCAGCTTCTCAGAGGAGGAGATTGCGCGCGTCATCACCGGTGCGGTGGACATGTTCATGGCGTGCTATGGGACCCGAAATGGGTGACCCAAGCAGGGCGCGCACCGGGCGCGGACATTTTCAGATACGTTATAGATAATCCGGTTGGCGCCCTAATCCGCGCGCCGCACGTGCAGTTGGTTGCCAATCTGCTTGGTCTCGAACCGTTTCAGCTCTTTGATCAGATCCGACAGCTTGCGCTTACCATAGGTCCGCGTGTCGAAATCCGGGTTGTCGCGCACGATGTACTGACCCAGCTGGCCCAGGGTGTACCACTCCTCTTCCTGCTCGATCTTGTCCATCGCCTTCAGGATCAGCGGCACCGCCTCGATCGGCGCCGTCTTTGCGGATGGTTTCGCCGCTTGCCCCGCGCCCTTCTTGGCCGGTTCAGGGTCGTCCACGATGTTTTCAATCAGCACAAACCGGTTGCAGACATTGCGCAGCGATTCCGGGGCCTTCTTTTCGCCAATGCCAATCACCTCCAGCCCGTTCTCGCGGATGCGGTTGGCAAGGGCGGTAAAGTCACTGTCGGAACTGACCAGCGCGAAGCCGTCGAACCGGCCCGAATGCAGAATGTCCATCGCGTCGATGACCAACCCGATATCGCTGGCATTCTTGCCAACCGTATTGGCACTTTCCTGATGGGCAACAAGCCCCAGATCGCGCACCACCTTGGTCCAGTTGTTCAGCCGCCCAGACGACCAGTCCCCATAAACCCGGCGCAGCGCCGGTTCCCCGAACGAGGTGATTTCCTTCAGGATCGCCCCGGCGTATTTCGCCGGAATGTTGTCTGCGTCGATAAGGACGGCAAATAGGCGGCGGGGGGCGTCAGGCATCAGGCCTCCAAAAGCGATTTGTGCAGGATCAACGCATCGACATAGCCCTGTTCGGGGTGCAGGAACACCCCCGGCAGACGCCCGGCCTCGACAAATCCGGCGCGCTTCCACAGACGGATTGCGCCTTCGTTGGTGACAAGGACCAGATTGAACTGCATCGCCCGGAACCCCAGCACCCGCGCGGTGTCCTGCGAATGGGCCAGCATCGCGCTGGCCACCCCCATGCCGGGCGCCGCACTGGCCGTTGCATAGCCGCAGTTACATACATGGGCCCCACCGCCGCGTTGGTTGGGGCGAAGGTAATAGGTGCCGACAATCTCGCCGCCCACCTCTGCCACGAAGCAGTGGCTTTGCGTCCAATAAGCCAGCGCCTCGTCCCCGCTGATTTCGGGTTCAATGGCATAGGTATCCCCAGCCCGGAACACCGGGCGCAGGATGTCCCAGATGGCGGCGTGATCGCCCGTGGTTGCTTTGCGAATAGTCAGCGCACTCATGCAGCATCATCCGGGTGGCCACCAGGATCGCGCAGTACACACACGATCCCGGCGGCAGGGATAACAGAAATTGCGGCGCAATCAGAAATGGTTGCCTGATTGCGCCGCCTCAGAGGTCAGCCTCCGAATTTTTCGGTCAGGGCCGCAAAACCGGCCTCATAGATGCCAGAGACGGCCCCTTTTGCATCCGGTTCCGGTGCGCCCGCTGCATCGAAATTCGAGCTCCAGGTAACCATGCAGCCCTTTGCGCAGGGTGCAACACCTATGGTTGCCCTGTAGTTGGCAATAGGCAATGGCCCAACTTCAAGGATTTCATATCCATAAGACATGCCATCCCCGCCGAGCGATTTCTCAAGGATTTCGGCGCCTCCACCAAGATCTAGCCGCCTAAGCTCGGCCCCGTCTTGCATTTCCTGAGCAGAGCCCTGAACCGCCGGATGCCAGTCCGGCAGGGCCTGAAATCCTCCAATCAGCCCCCAGACGTCTTCCGGTGACGCGGCAAGCTCAAGACTTCGCGTTACATGTGCCATTGTAGATTCCTTTTCAGTTTTTCTGCGGCATTACTTCCGCCAGGAACACTCATGAACAAACCTGCGAGTCTGGCCCTGCCGATCAGGTCAATAGACCACCACGCTGCGAATACTCTCACCCGCGTGCATCAGATCGAACCCCTTGTTGATGTCGTCCAGGCCCATCGTGTGGGTGATCATCGGATCAATCTCGATCTTGCCGTCCATGTACCAGTCGACGATCTTCGGTACATCGGTGCGCCTGCGGGCACCGCCAAAGGCCGTGCCGCGCCAGACCCGGCCGGTGACCAGTTGGAACGGACGGGTCGAGATTTCGGCACCCGCCGGCGCGACGCCGATGATAACCGACTCACCCCAACCCTTATGCGCGGATTCCAGCGCGGTGCGCATCACGCCGACGTTGCCGGTTGCATCAAAGGTGTAATCCCCGCCGCCGCCGGTCAGTTCGACCAGATGGCCGACCAGATCACCGTCGACCTCGGAGGGGTTCACGAAATCGGTCATGCCGAAAGCCTCGGCCATGGATTTCTTGTCGTCGTTCAGATCAACGCCGACAATCTGATCCGCCCCGGCCAGCCGCAAACCCTGCACCACGTTCAGGCCAATGCCGCCCAGGCCGAAGACAATCGCGCGGCTGCCAATCTCGACCTTGGCGGTGTTCATCACCGCCCCGATGCCGGTGGTCACGCCGCAGCCGATGTAACAGATCTTGTCGAACGGCGCGTCCTTGCGCACCTTGGCCAGAGCAATCTCGGGCAGAACTGTGTGGTTCGCGAAGGTCGAACAGCCCATGTAATGCAGGATCGGATCACCATCGAGCGTTGTGAACTGGCTGGTCCCGTCGGGCATCACGCCCGCACCCTGGGTCGAGCGGATCGCCTGGCACAGGTTGGTCTTCGGGTTCAGACAATACTCACACGTCCGGCATTCCGGCGTGTACAGCGGGATCACGTGATCACCCTTCTTCAGCGTCGTCACACCCGCGCCAACCTCGACAACCACCCCGGCGCCCTCATGTCCCAGAATGGCGGGGAACATCCCCTCAGGATCGGCACCTGACAGGGTGAATTCATCCGTATGGCAAATGCCGGTGGCCTTGATCTCGACCATCACCTCTCCGGCCTTCGGGCCATCAAGGTTCACTTCCATGATCTCCAGCGGTTTGCCTGCCTCGATCGCAACTGCTGCACGTGTCCGCATCTGAATGCCCTCCGGTAATTGTTCGCTTGGCGAACCTGATGTATCAGGGACAATATTGCAACGGGTCCTAACAAGGGGAAGTCTGGTGAAAACAGCGTGGTGTGGGTTGATTGTGGCGGCAACGGTTCTGGCCGGTTGCGCGCGTGACGAAGCGATCGAGATTGTCGAGGATAATACCCCCGACACATGCGGGGCCGATCTGTTCCCGCTTGGTATCCACATCGACAATGCCGGCGACGCCGAACGCAGCAATGAAACGCGCGTGATCCGCCCCGGTGATGCCGTGACAACCGATTTCAGCCCGGCGCGATTGAACCTTGTGGTTGATGGCCAAGGTCTGCTGACCGAAGCCTATTGCGGCTGAATTATTCGCGATACGCCTTGTGACAGGCGGTACAGGTCGCACCCACGGCGCGGAAGGCGGCGATTTGCTCGGCCCGGGTGTCTGCGCCCTGCACCATCGCGGCCGCGTCGGCCAGCGCCTCTGACATGGCGACAAAATCGCGCCAATTGGCCCAGATGATCGAGCGTGCCTCGGAAACCGGGTCATCCTCGGGCGCTTCGAACAGCCCGGCAATGGCGGCGGCTTCCTGACGCATTTTGGCGGCGGTCTGGGCGATGGATCCCGGGGCCGCACCGGCCTTCAACCCGGTTCCGATGGATTTGGCCTGTGCCGCCAGCCGTGTCATCCCGTCCATTCGCGCCTTGACGGTTGGGTTTTTTACATTGGTATGCGCCAGCGCTGCGGTCGCAATCCCGATGCCCAGAACCAGTGTCAAAATGCGCTTCATGCCTTATCCCCGCCATACCGCCAGCCCACCCCTTCTAGAGCAGACTCGACTCGTGGTGAATTCACGGTTACGTATGAGAACGTTTCAGGAACATCTGCTGCCGCGATGCCAAACCGTCGTATCCTTTCGCTGTGGTTCCCGCGTCTGGGGGCCGAACGCCTGCTCAGGGCGGATTGTGTTGAAAAACTCCGTTTTAGGGCCTGAACGATGATTTTTCTTTCCATGCAGCCCGATCCTAAATTTTTGGCGCGGGGGTCGGCCCAAATCGCCTACATGCGCTCACGCGCAGCCATGCGCTGTCTCGTGGTCAAAGCTTTCCGACTATTTCGCTTCATAGGTTTTCGCAAGAAATCCGCGACGCTCTGATTTCGGAGTTTTTCAACACAATCGGCGGAACGCGGCATGCGCGATGCCCCCTTTGCCGTGGTGGGCGAACGTAAGAATGCGCAGGTACTGACCTCAGTTTCCGCCATCGGCGCGGGCGAGGGGTTGCAGCCGGGCCAGCCGCTGCGTGATGCGCTGGCGGTCTGCCCGTCGCTGGTCACCCGGTTGGAAAATCCCGCGGCCGAGGCAGCGTTCCTGACCGGCCTCAGGCGCTGGGCGGGCAAGTTCTCGCCCTGGGTCGGGGTCGCGCCGCCCGCCGGGCTGGTCATCGACCTGACCGGAAGCGCGCATCTGTTCGGGGGTGAGGTCGCGCTGCTGGAGCTGTTGGAAAATGACTGCGCCGCCCTCGGCCTCAGCCTGCAGGCCGGGATCGCCGATACCGTGGGCGCGGCCTGGGCGCTGGCGCGGTTTGCCGGGCAGCCGGGACAAACCGCCCGCAATGGCGACGCCATTGATATCGAAGCCCCGGCCACCCGCGCCCGTGCCGTCAAGCGACGCAACTGGGAACGCGGCGGCCCCGCGCCGCGCCCTGCCGCCCCGACCAACCGGCAGGCCCGGATCGCGTCCCCCGGCCAGACCCGCGCCGCCCTCGGGCCGCTGCCGGTGGCGGCGCTCCGGCTGGAAGAAGACGCGGTGATCCAGCTGACCCGCCTTGGCCTGCGCCGGATCGACGACCTGATCGGCCAGCCCCGCGCCCCGCTGGCGCGCCGCTTCGGCACCCATATGGTGCGCCGCCTGGATCAGGCGCTGGGGGTGGAACCCGAACCCGTCAGCCCGGCAAAACCACCGCAGCATTTCGCCGTCCGCCTGACCCTGCCGGACCCCATCGGGCTGGAATCCGACATCATGGCCGGGATTGACCGGATGCTGCCCCAGCTTGCCAAACGTCTGCGCGACAAGGGCCGCGGCGCGCGCCGGGTCCGCCTGCAGGCATTCCGCTCTGACCAGTCGATGCAATGGGTCGAGGTCGGCCTCGCCCGCCCGGCCAGCGCGCCCGACCGTCTGCGTCCGCTCTTGATGCTGAAACTGGGCGAGATCGACGCCGGTTTCGGCATCGACATGCTGCGGATTGAGGCGACACAAACCGAACCGCTCCACGACGACCAGCACAGCGGCCATATGGACGCCGCCAACCGCGCCAGCGCACGGCTGACCCGGGACACCGCGATTGACGACGTGGTGGGCCGGATCGGCGCGCGGGTGGGGCTCGAGGCGATCACCCGCCGCCACCCCGGCGACAGCAACATCCCCGAAAAGTCCAGCCAGACCCTGGCCGCCGCCTGGTCCGAACCCGCCACCAACTGGAACAAACCCAAGGTGGCGCGCCCGCTGATGATGTGGCGCGCCCGCTGATGATGTGGCGCCCCGAACCGGTGATGGCCGAGGCGACCCCCGCCCCGCCAATCGCCTTCCGCTGGCGCGGGCGCGACCACCACATGCGCGCCGCCATCGGCCTCGAACGCATCGCACCCGAATGGTGGCTGGATGATCCCGACTGGCGCAGCGGCGTGCGCGATTACTGGCGCGTCACGACCGAAGGCGGCGACCGCCTGTGGCTCTACTACGCCCACGGCGCTACGATGTCGGCGGGCTGGTTCTGCCAGGGCAGCTTTGCCTGAAGCCCCGGATGTCTTTTCGCCAAAAATACTCCCGCCGGAGGCATAAAAGCTCTTTTGCGCAACAGCAGCAGAACAAGCTGAAATCGGCGGTGCCGGCGCCCTCAGCTCATCTGACTGGCCGAACTCTTGCCGCCCTCCGCCCCATCTCCCAATAATCGTTGCGGGTCAGGGCGACGTCGCGCAGGGATCGCGCGCCGGGGGCAGACGGGGCCGTGGCGGTCGCGTCCAGCTTTGGCGCGCCCGGCGTCAGCAGATGCCGCAGGAAGGCCATCGGGTGGGCGCGCAAACTCAGCCGCATGGCGACGTAATCCTCGACCACCTCCTCGCCCAGCGTCATCGCGGGCAAATGGGCGGCGGGCTCAATAATCCCCTCTCCATCCATATCGCCCGCAAACAGCGGCAGCGGTCTTTCCGCGCCAATCGCGCGCGCCTCCCACAGCGCCTCACGCCGGTTCAGGCCCAGCGGCGCGAAGGCGTCCGCCTCGGCCAGCAGGCGCAGCAGGCGGGGCGGGGTTCCGGCGCGCCGCCACAGGTCTTCGACCGTCAGATAGCCATTGCCACGGGCGGCAGAGATCCAGTTCGCCTCATCCTCCGCAATCCCCTTGATCTGGCGAAACCCCAGCCGCACCGCCAGCCCACCCTGCCCGTCGGGTTCCATCACGTTGTCCCAGAAACTGTCATTGAC
The DNA here is from genome assembly GCA_012103375.1 of Paracoccaceae bacterium. Taxonomy (NCBI): domain Bacteria; kingdom Pseudomonadati; phylum Pseudomonadota; class Alphaproteobacteria; order Rhodobacterales; family Paracoccaceae; species Paracoccaceae bacterium. Next base: position 3,125,072 of record WLWX01000001.1, on the reverse strand, counting down.
CGACACCGGGCGCACCGTGACCCCATGTTCGCGCATGTCGCGCACGATCTGCGCCGGGGCGTAAAACCCCATCGGTTGCGAATTCAGCAGCGCACAGCCGAAGACGCCGGGATGATGGCGCTTGATCCAGCCGCTGGCATAGACCAGATGCGCGAAGCTGGCCGCGTGGGATTCCGGGAAGCCGTAGCTGCCGAACCCCTCGATCTGCGAAAAACAGCGCGCCGCGAAATCCTCGTCATAACCATTCGCCTTCATGCCATCCATGAACCGGCCCTGAAACTCACTGACGTTCCCATGCTTCTTGAACGTCGCCAGCGACCGGCGCAGGCGGTCCGCTTCCTCGGGCGAGAACCCCGCGCCGATGATCGCGATCTGCATCGCCTGTTCCTGAAACAGCGGCACGCCCAGCGTCTTGCCCAGAACCTGGCCGAGCGCGTCCGAGGGGAAGCTGACCTCCTCCTCCCCGTTCCTTCTGCGGATATAGGGGTGCACCATGTCCCCTTGAATCGGCCCCGGTCGAATGATCGCCACCTCGATCACCAGATCATAGAAACAGCGCGGCTTCATCCGGGGCAGAAAGTTCATCTGCGCCCGGCTTTCGATCTGGAACACCCCAATCGTGTCCGCCGCGCACATCATGTCGTAAACCGCCGGATCCTCGGGCGGCAGGTTGGCCAGCGTGTGGGCCGCGCCGTGATGTCGTTCCAGCAGGTCGAAGGCCTTGCGGATACAGGTCAGCATGCCAAGGCCCAGCACATCGACCTTCAGGATGCCAAGCGAGTCGATATCATCCTTGTCCCAGGGGATGACGGTGCGATCCTCCATGGTGGCGTTTTCAATCGGCACCAGTTCGTCCAAACGCCCCTCGGTGATGATGAACCCACCGACATGCTGGCTCAGATGGCGCGGAAACCCCTGAATTTCATAGATCAGCGCCATGGTCTGCTGCAGCCGCCGGTCGGCGGGGTCGAGGCCGATTTCACGCAACCGTTCATCCTGCAACCCGTCCGCCCCGAAGAACCCCCACAACTGCGAGGATAGCGCCGACAGCGTGTCATCGCTCAGGCCCATGGCGCGCCCGACCTCTCGTATCGCCCGCTTACCGCGATAATGGATGACGGTCGCGCACAGCCCCGCCCGGTGGCGGCCATAGCGTTCATAGATGTGCTGGATCACCTCTTCGCGGCGCTCATGCTCGAAATCCACATCGATGTCGGGGGGTTCGTCGCGTGCCTCAGACACGAAGCGCTCGAACACCATGGTGCCAATCTCGGGGGAAACACTGGTGACCCCAAGGCAATAGCAGACCACCGAATTCGCCGCCGAGCCGCGCCCCTGGCACAGGATGTTGCGGGACCGGGCGAAGGCGACGATATCGTGGACGGTCAGGAAATAGGGTTCGTATTCCAGCTTGCCGATCAGGGTCAGCTCATGCTCCAGCATCGCCTTGACCCGGTCCGGCGCGCCACCGGGATAGCGCCATTTCAGCCCCGCCCGCGCCAGCCGGTCCAGCCGGTCGGACGGTGTTTCCCCGTCGCTGATCTCCGAGGGGTATTCATAACGCAGCTCATCCAGTGAAAACGTACAGCGGGCGGCGATCTGGCCGCTGCGATGGACGGCAGCTTCGTGGGTTTTGAACAGCCGCAGCATCTCGGATTCCGAGCGCAACCGGCGTTCGCCATTGGCCAGCGCGGCGCGGCCAAGCTGATCCACCTTCACACCCTGACGGATCGCACTCAGCACATCGGTCAGGCGGCGCCGCGCCGCGCGGTGCATCAGCGGCGCGGATGAGGCGACTGTGGGGATGCCAAGCGTTTCGGCCAGCGCCGCCAGCCGATCGAACCGCGCCCCATCCTGCCCGTCATACCCCGGCGCCATCAGCAGTGTGGTGCTGCCCGCAAAGCGGCGCGTCATCCGGCGCGCTTGCCCCAGCCAGTCGTGCGCGCCGGGTTTCGGGCCGGTCGCCTGTGGCGGATGCAGCAGAAGTTCCGACCCCGCGCCCCAGTCCAGCAGATCGGCGACGCGCAGGGCGCACGACCCCTTCTCGGCCCGCAATCGCCCGAGTGAAAGCAACCGGCACAGCCGCCCCCAGGCGGCGCGGTCGCGCGGGATCATCGTGACGCTCAAGCCATCCTCGGTCACAATCCGCGCCGCCGGGATCAGGCGCGGGGCCGTGGTCAAGGGCTGGGGCGTGGTTGAGGGCGGGGGCGTGGTTGAGGGCCGAACCGGCGGGGCAACGGGGGCCGCAACCTGTGTCGTGCCCAACCCCGGCACCAGCGTCGCCCCATCCGGTTGCGCCCCCGGCTGCGGCAGGCTGCCCCCACCGGGATAGCGTTCCTGCGGCACCGGCGGCGTCCAGGGCGCAGGGGCCGGCAGCGCCGGAGTGTCCTGCGCCGCCTCCTCAGCCTCCAGCCGCAAGCGCCGCGCCACCTCGCGCGCTTGCGTATGGGCGCGCACGATGCCCGAGACGCTGTTGACATCCGCAACCGCCAGCGCGGCCATCCCTATGGCGGCGGCGGCTTCGATATATTCCTCAGGATGCGCACCCCCGGTCAGGAAGGTGAAGTTCGAGGTGGCGCTGAGTTCGACAAAAGCCATATCAGCCCCCCCGCCCGGTCGGGCGGTTCCAGCGCGCACGCCCCCACCGGGCCCGCGCCCCCCGCGCGCCCCGAAGCATGTCATGCCCTGCCGGACCCAAGCCAGGAATTGATGCGGGCCGCGCCGCCCCCGTGGGGCGGGTCCGCGCAGTCTGGCGGTGCCGTCGGGCAGAAGGGGTGGTCTGACGCAGATCACTGAAAAACGAACATGCCCCGCGGCCCCCGCCCGGCCGGGGGCTGTGGTGCGCGTCATTGGCCCTGGCACGCACCACACCTGGCCCGCAGGTCCGAACCCGCGCGCCCAGCTCCGCCCCATCCGGATCACGCCCGGCAGGGGTTCGCAACAAACAGCCCCCCGCAGCACATTGACCGGGGCGCGCGTCATCCGCCCCACCCCACGGCCGCCCCCCAAAGCCAGCGCGTCCGACAGCATCCCCGGCCATCGACCCGGCGCATCCTGCCACAGGGCACCGGACGCCGCTCGGCGCGCATGACCGGGTGCAGAACCCGCACCGCCCGACGCGCCGCCTTGCTGACAGAACCGGCCCGCTGCCACTGCTTGCACAGGATATGCCCGCGTTCCAGCCTGGCCCGATGGCCAACGCCGTGTTCACCCATGCCGACGGGTCGATCTATGACGATCTGCCCGAACAGCAGTACCATTTTCCGCAAACCTACCTGCGTGCCGTGACGGCGGCGGTGGGCGACTGGATTGTCTATTACGAACCCCGCCGGGTGCAGGCCGGATCGGACCGCGCCGGCGGGCGGCAGGCCTATTTCGCCACCGCCCGCGTGACTGGCATCGACCGGGATGTTACCCGCGACGGGCATTACTATGCCCGCATCGCCGATTATCTGCCGTTCCCGAACCCGGTGCCGTTTCGTGACGGCGCGCAGTTCCACGAAAGCCTTCTGCGCCGCCCGGACGGGCAAACCAGCAAGGGCGCCTTCGGACGTTCGGTCAGGCACGTCCCCGCGCCCGAATTCGCCGCGATCCTGACCGCCGGTTTCGCAGGCCGCCCCGAGGTTCAGGCCGCCCATATCCGCCCCGTGGCCGATGGCGGCCCGGATGTGGTGCGCAATGGCATCGCGCTCAGTGCCACGGCGCACTGGATGTTCGACCGGGGGTTGATCTCGGTCGATGACGATCTGCGCATTCTGGTGGCCGACGACCACCTGCCCGAAGCCGCCCGCGCCCGGATCCTGCCGGATCGACGATTGCGGGTGCCAGACGCGGCCTTCCTGCGCCCGCACCGCGCCTATCTGGCCCATCACAGGGCACGTTTCAAAGGCTGACGGGCCGGACACGTATGAAGAATCAACTGACATGCATGTCAGCATATTCCCTTTTTGTTCTCATTTCGAGTCCGCACAGAAAACGCCCGAAAGCTTCTCAGTAATCCTTTTCGAAGAACACGCCCAAACGCGACTCACCGCCGGTATCCACCGAACCTTTCAGCGTCAGATCATCGGACAGGTTCAGCCGGATGCTGAGGTCGGTGGCCTTTTCGCCAACCGTCACCTCGGCATAGGCACCATCGGCAACATACTTGCCAGCCCGCACCGCCGCACCGCCTTCGACGTCTTCGGCGATATCCAGGTAATCGACCCCAAGACCTTGACGCAGCCCTGCAATAATGCCCGATCCCGCCTCCGGTCCGCCCAGTTGCATTGCCGAGGTTCCGATCCGCGCGGCCTGAAGCAGGGTCAGGCTTTCTGCGCCATCACGATACAGAAGCCGTGCGATGATCTGGTTCTCCGGCAAGTCCGGGACCGAGGCGAAGCGAATGCGTGGCGCGCTCACCGGGCCCTCCAGCACCGCGCTGAGGTCGGCGTCACCGTCGCGGATATGCGCCGACATCCGCACCACCGGCAGAAAACTACCCTCCAGCCGCAGCGCCCCCTGCGTCAGCGTCAACTGCCGCCCCAGCAGATCGAACCGCCCGCTGATCAGACCCAATTGCCCCACCGGCGTCACTGCCAGCGTGTGACCTGTCAGCCGCACCTGCCCGCCGAACTCGGTATCCAGCCCAAGGCCCCGCACACGCACATCCCCCGGTGCATTCAGCAGAATATTGAGGTCGAACGGAGGCCGCCGACCAACCCCGGAGCCATCGCCGCGCGGGTCAATCTGCAAAAGGCCCGCCGCCGCGCGCGTTCGCCGCACCGCTGCCAGTTCGTTCAGATGCCCGATCACGGGGATCGGCCCGCGTACGCCCAGCGAACTGGTCGGAAACCGGATCTCCGTCGGCCCCAGATCAACCGCGCCGTCGATACGCCCGCCATTCAGCAATGGACCGCTCAGCGTCACGGATCCGCTCAGCGTCGTATCAAACAGCGTCGGGTCGCGCAGGCGCGCCTTGTCCAGCGCCAGTTCCAGCCGTGCCGGAAATGGTGCTGTCAAAGCTACCGGCCCACTTGCCCGCACCGTCCCGCCGCCGCGCACCGCGCCCGTCGCCTCGACCCAGGCACGCCCGCCGCCAATATCGGCGCGATAAGTGCCGTCAAACACCTCGAAATGCAGCTTTGGTGCAAACACCCTGAGGCCGTCGCCGAACACAGTCCCGGACACGCCCGAAATGCCGCTGTGGTCATCAAATGCCAGATCGAAATTGGCCAGCCCGGTCACGGACCGCGTCCCGATGAACCGTTCGGCGAAATCCAGCGGGCCACGCCCGCGCGCCTGGAATGTCGACCCATCGCGCAACAACCGCCCGTTGATCCGCGCATTGATCCCGCCCGGACCCTGCGCCTGAAGATCGGCCAGCCAGATGCCGCCGTCCAGCTCGCTCAGCGTGCCATTGGCCGTGGCCGGGCCAGACAGGGCCGACAGGAACGGGGCGATGTCCTTCAGGCGCGCCTCGACCTGCAAAGCCTGCCCTTCGCCCCGCGATTGCCCACTGGCCGAAGCGGTCAGCATCGGCGTTTCGACCTCGGCCGCGCGGATTGAAGTGCGCCCATCCGCGCGCGCCGCGTCGATGCGGAACACCGCACGCCCCGCGACCAGCCGGTCCAGCAACCCACTGTCCAGTTGCAGGTTGTGCCCTGCCCCGCTGGCCTGGATATCAAACTTTGACAGGTCCAGCGCCACATCACCGCGCGCTGTTGCTGCCAGATCACCGAGCAGGGGGCGCCCGACAAGGTCGGCATACACCGACAGATCTTCGACGCTCAGCGCGGCTTCGCCCGACAAGGTCGGATTGTCCTGGCGGTCTGTCAGCTGCCCCGAAGCTTGCAGCGTTGCCCCCGGACCAGTTCCCGCAACCTCCAGCCCGACGCTACCGTCTGTCGCCCCTTCGAACCGCCCGGCCAGCGCCAGCGGCGGCAACGCTGCGCGATCCGTGAAGGCACGCGGATCAATCTCTGCTGCAAACCGCAAATCACTGTCGGCCCCGTCAAGCGTGCCCTGCGCATCCGCCGTCAGGCGATCCGACGCGATGTCTAATTTGCGCACGACGAACCCGTCCGCCCCGCGTTCCAGCGATGCCAGCACATCCGCCCGCCCCGCCAGCATCCGGTCCAGAGGCGCAATACCGACGGCAAGATTGGTCGTGGTGCCGTCCAGATCGACGGCAAACGCCGCCCCATCAAGACGTGTGCGCCCCGAAGCGTTCAGTGCCACTGATCCGCTGAGCGGTCGTCCGGCAATGCGCGCGAAGGCCGCCAGCGACCGGGCCACGATCCGTGCCTGACCGGCAAACGCGGCGTTCCCTTCCGGGGTTTCAAGGCTGCCCTCGGCCGAAATCTCGGCCCCGGCCCCGTTGCCGGTCACGTTCAGATCATAGGTGTCCCGCGCCGTCTGAACTGCCGTGCCGCGCAGCTGCAGCGGCCCGGACACATTGCGCAGCAACAACGCTGCCTCTTTCACGGTCGCATCAAAGCTGAGGTCTGTCGCCTCGGGCGCGATCAGGCCCGCGCCTGTCATCGCGACCGCGTCACTGGCCAGCAGGGCGTCCTGAAACCGCAGATTATCGCCATCGCGCTGCACGCGGGCGTCAAGCCGCACGCGCCCTTTGAGCAGTCGATCCGCCACACCCAGCCCCACGTGCAGGTCCGCGCCAATCGCCCCGACGTCCAGATCAAAAGCGCTCAGATCAACACGCACCCGACCTTCGGCTGTCACGTCAGCCTCGCCCGAGATCGGGCGTTTGGCCAGCGCCGAAAAGACCGAGATGTCGGCGCTGTCAACCTCGGCCGTGCCAACGAACAACGGCACGTCGTCCAACTCGGTCAGCGCACCAACCGCGATCAGCCCGAATGAGTCTCCGCCACCCGATACGTTGACGTCCAGCCGGTCCGGTTCGGTCTGCGTGACATGGCCGCGCAAATTCACGGGCCCCGCCAGCGATTCAACGACCAGCCCCGCATCCTGCAATCGCGCATCCAGCGTCACCTCACGGCGGTCCCCTTCCAGCACGCCGACGGCACTGGCGGTCAGGATCGGCGTGATCACCGCGAAACTGTTCAGCTCGGTCCGCCCCGGCGCAAGCGACAGCCGCGCCGACACCGTCGCATCGCCCGCCAGCATCGGGTCGATCCGGTTGTTGCCGACCCCGACATTGCGCCCGGTTCCGTTTAGCGTGACGGAACCTGAATAATCCTCGGTCTCGATCCGGGTTTGAACCGAAAGCTCGGCCGCGCCGGTCAGGTCCAATCCGCTGAGCGGGGCAAGGACCGACAGATCGCTGGCCACCAGTACCGAATTGGCCGTCAACATCGTCGGCGTTCCCGGCCCGCCAAACGTGCCCACAGTCGTCAGTGTCGATTCCGGCCCGGTTCCGGTGATGTTGAAGCGGACCTGCTCCAACTCTTCAACCAGCACCCCCTCAAGAACCACAGGCCCGCTGAGGCCGGTCACCAGCCGCCCCGCATCATCCAGATTGGCCGTCAGATTGATCTCGGTCGCATCGGTGCGCAACACGCCGGTGCCTTCGGCGCGGATTGCGTCGGTTTCGACCAGAAACTCATCAATCGTGGTTCCGGTCTCGTCACGGACGGAATGCAGGCGCAGCGCGGCGCCGCCAACCAGCAACTGATCGGCCAGCTTCTGGTTCACCGTCAGATCCTGCGCCTCTCCGGTCATCAGGATATCGAAACGCCCGCCCAGCAGATCGCCATTGCCAATGATGCTCAGGTCCGCCGCCCCGCCGATCGGCCGTCCTGCCAATCCCGAAAACGCCGCCAGATCGCGCGCGGCCAGCGTGGCGGCGCCATTCACCTGCAAATCGCGCCCGACACCGGCCACTTGACCAACAATATCCAACGTATAGCTTTCCCCGTCGATCCTGAGTTTCTGAAGTTCGACGGGCTGACCTTGCTGCCAGGCCACATCCATGTGGCCCGTCACATTCTGCCCCAGCGCCTGCTGCACATTCGCACTACCCAGGTTGAGCGCGGTCGCCTCAAAATCGAACGCGCCGGTGACGCGGTTGCGCAGGGTCTGTTCGACCAGCACATCGCTGATCGTCCCACCGCCAATCAGCGCTAGACGCTCGGCAGTAAAACTGGGGCGCGAAAAGCCGGTCATCACCGCCTCGCCCGACCAGGCCTCGCCCCGCGTGGCGTCGAAGTCGACGTCCAGCCGCATATCCTCGACCATCGTCGGACGGCCCGGCAAAGGCAGCAGTACGGATGAGCCATCAGCCGAGGCAATCCGCCCCTGCAACACCATTTTCGTCGGGATCCGCTCCGGATCCAGTTCCAGTGATCCGCCCAGCGCAATCTCGCCCGCGTTGATCTGCATCCGGTCGATGTTGAGCGATCCATCCAGCCGCGTGGTTCCCGCAAATGACAGGATCACGTCGTCGCCGAAGAAATCCCGGAACTGGGGCGCGAAGATCGGCGCGACGTCGCCGGCGATATCGGCGCCAAAACGACGCTTGGCCTCATTGTCGGCGACGTCGTCGCTGGCGAAGGTCTTGAATGTTCCTGCAAGCCGCTCAACCCCGTCTGTTTCCAGCCCGATCCGGGCGGTGAAATCATCCCAGGGCGCGTTGCCCTGCAACGCCAGCCGCACCGATGGACGCTCCGGGATCCTCAGCGCGTTTGCGGCCACGCCGTTGGCATCCTCGGTCAGCAGGAAGTCGAGGTTCAGGATCCCGCTTTCCTTGGAGTACTCCGCTTCAAGCGTCATTGCCCCGACGCCATCGGTACGCAGAACCTGCAAATCAGCCGAGCCGTTGCCACCAACCAGCGAGACAGATCCGTTGATGCTGACCGTCGCGGCGGTGCCGTAAAACGCCTCCTGCAAGACAACCCGTTGCGTCGCAATCCTGTCGATCTGCATCGACACTGGCAGGTCCGGCAGCCCCAGCCCCGAGGCTTCGGGCGGAATCGTCCCGTCGCCCTTGCCGGGGCGGCGCATCAGCACGATCTCATCCGCGGCCAGTTCCTGAATGATAAGCTGCCCGGTCAGCAACGCCGAGCGATCCCAGTCGATCACTGCATTGCGCACGGTCACCCAGTCGCCAACCTCATCAGCAATGGTGATCTCGCGCACCGTGGCGCGGGTGCTCAGCGCGCCTTGAAACCCTCGGATGCGGACCTGACGCGCATCTTCGGACAAGACATTTTGCAGGAACCGCGCCAATAGGCCCGGACCGTCATCATCGACCTGCGCGATCAAGCCCATCGGCCAGAGCGCAACAATCAAAAGGGCCAGCAGCCGGCGCATCAGAACGCCTGCCCGAAGCCGAGGTAGAAGAACAGATCGCCACTGTCGCCACCGCTGACCGGCGTGGCGATATCCAGACGCACAGGGCCAAAGCGCGTTTCATAACGCGCGCCGATCCCGGCCCCGGCGTGGTCCTTGCCCGCGCCGTCCAGCCAGCCCTCGCGATAGATTGCGCCGTAGTCGGCGAATCCGACCAGTTGCAATTTGTCGGTAACCTGTACCCGTGCCTCACCCGAAACGGTCGCGAATGACGCGCCGCCACTGCTGACGCCGCCGCCCAGATCGAAATCCAGCGATTGATAGCCCTGCCCGCGCACCGTTTCCTGCCCGCCGGAATAAAACCGGTCGTCGTTTGGAACCTCTGGCAAATCCGCCCCGGCGATGGTCCCGAACTGTACCCGCCCGGCCAGCACGACACGATCCGCTGCGCCGACACCGCGATAGCTGCGCCCATCAAACTCCAGCCGCGCGCCACTGGCTGATCCGTCCAGACCGACAAATGGCGTCGCCTCGGCATAGACATAATGCCCGGCGGTCGGGCTCAGCGGATCGCTGCGGGTGTCATAGGTGGCCGTGATCGGAAACCGCAGATGCGTGTAATCAATATCGCCCGAACCATCCTCGACCGAGACCCAGCGCAACCCGGCCCCAGCCGACACCGTCAACTCGGGCGAGATGATGCGGTCCAGCCCGAAGGTGACCTCGGCACTGTTGGCCGTGAAGTCCGGCTCTTCCAGATGCTCCAGCTCGGCCGTGGTGAAAAACGTCATATCCGGGTGATAGGTGCCGGGGCGGCGGAAATCGCCGCGCAGCACCCAATCGGTGCCACCGGTCGCGCCGTCGATGCTGGATACCTCGCCCTCGATCCGCAACCGTTCGGCGCCGCCAAACAGGTTCCGGTGCATCCAGAACGCCGACATCATTGCGCCATCGCTTGACGATACTTCGGCCCCAAAGCCCAATCGGCGCGGTTTCGCGTCGATAAGTTGCAATTCATGGTCCAGCGTGTTGCCGGGGCCAAGGCTGTCGGCCTCCTGAAAGCGCACCGCCCGAAATGCGCCGGTGCGGCGCAAGCGCGCGGCGGCAACTTCGGTTTCGGCTGGGCTGAACACTTGCCCGGTCGGAAAACCGGCAATCTGGGCAATGCGTTCGGCGCGCACGTAGGACGGCGCGCTCAGGTGAAAGGTACCGAACCGGACCAGCGGCCCCGGCGCCATGGTCAAGTCGACCGCAACCGTGTCACCATCATGCTGCGCCATGATCCGCTGATCGGCCACATCCGCCTTGGCGTGGCCCTGATCGCGCCAACCATCAATGGCCGCGCGCGCCGACAGACGAATGGCCCGCCAACCCGCTGGCGCGCCGACACGAAACCCCGCGTCCAGATCCGTAGCCGGTGCCACAGGCGAAACCTCGGTTCGGCTGAATGTATAAAGCGGGCCGGGATCGACCGAGACGTCGATGCGTTCAATCGCGCCAATCCGCTGCGCCGGGGATATCGTTGACACCTCGACCCCGTTCAGTCTGATCGAGATCACGCCACCGTAAAACCCGTGCTCATAAAGCGCCGCGATCAGGCGCTGATAATCGGCCCGTGCGGTTGCCAGCAACGCATCGGGATCAGTCGCCCCCTCGGCCTTGGCCACCAGCAATACGCTTGAGGCGCGCAGCGCAACCTCCAGGTCATCCGGCGCGCCCGCAGTGTCAAACGTCAGCTGTTCAAACGCGCCGCTGGGCGGGGCCACCAGAATGCCAAGCGAACAGGCACCGGCAAGGAGCGTTCGGCCCCACCGGTGTTTTTTCTTCCCAGCGATAGGACCCGTGGTTGCCCCCACGGTCGCACTCGTCACGCCAGATCGTCCTCCTGTCACCGGACGTTTCTATACGACTGGCAGATTTGCGCCACAGATCAATGCTGTCACAGGCGAAATCAGGCCGGGTTTTTCCCAGCGCCCGAAGACGTGGCCAGCGTGCTGCCCTCCAGCACTTTGACCTCGCGCTGCGGGAAGGGGATCGAAATACCGTGTTCCTGAAACGCATCCCAAAGCGCCAGATAGACATTGCCGCGAATATTGGTCAGCCCGCCGGTCGGATCGGTGATCCAGAACCGCAGGATGTAGTCAACGGAACTGTCGCCAAACCCGACGATATGACAAACTGTTGGCCTATGGCTGAGCACCCGGTCGCATTTCTGCGCCGCCTCGATCGCGATCCGGCGCACCGCGTGCGGATCGTCGTCATAGGCGGTCCCGAAATAAATATCGAGGCGCACGAACTGGTTCGAATGGGACCAGTTGACCACCTGCCCGGTGATCAGATCCTCGTTCGGGATCAGGTATTCCTTGCCGTCGCGGGTGACCACGCTGACATAGCGCGCGCCCAGCGCATTGATCCAGCCGAAAGTTTCGCCCAGCGAAATCACGTCGCCCGGCTTGATCGACTTGTCCAGCAGGATGATGATGCCAGACACCAGGTTCGACACCACCTTCTGCAATCCGAAACCCAGCCCCAGGCCGATGGCACCAGACAGCACCGCCAGCCCGGTCAGATCGAACCCGACCGCCTTCAAGCCAATGAAGAACGCACCACCATAAAGCGAGATTTGCAACGCCTTGGTGGTCAGAACCTGCATCGAGGGCGAGATTTCCTCGACCTGTTTGATGCGCCCTGACAAACTTTGCGAGACCAGCCGCGCCCCGACAAACAGCACGCCGGTCACCACCAGCGCTTTCAGAATTGCCAGCGCTGTCAGGCGAAAATCGCCGAATTTGATGGCGGCGCTGTCCAGTACGGCCGCCGCATCCTCGGTCAGGCCCAGGATATAAAGCGTGACCCAGATCCACAGCCCCCAGCGTACCATGGTCCGCAGCGCGCTGTTGCGGATCAACCGCGCCGCCAGCACCACGCCCAGCCAGCCCAGCGCCAAAGAGGCGGCGATGCCGATCAGATAACTGCGTGACGGCCAGGTCACCTCGCGCATCGCGGTGACAACGGCCCAGAGGACGATCACCAGGAAAATCAACCGCAGCCGGCGGTGAATGGTCAAAAGCACCCGCAGCCGCCACTTTGGCCAACCCTCCAGCGTGCGCATCCACGCGTGCATTTTCGGGCCAACCCAGCGGCGCAGCAATTCGGCGATCACAAAGCAGACGACAATGATGGCCAGCTGATACAACTGCCACGGCCGCAGCAGGCCTTGCGCGAACCCTTCAGCATCGCCTGCAAGGTCCATCAGCCGATCCAGAATTGGCGTCAGTGCCGGTTGCGCCTGTGCCTCGGTTGTCGGTTCCATTCTCGCGCTCCAGTGCCTGATGCCAATCTGCACGGGCTGGGGGCTGCGAACAAGGCATTCACCATGACATCGACGCGGCCTTGCGCGAATTTCTTTGAACCATCCGGCAACCCGGCGCGACCTATTCCCGAACAGCGCGCGCAAAGGAAGCAGAGCCTGCGCGCGCCAAAGACCCGGTTTCCACCTCCCACTCTGCCACCTTGCCCCGGACGCGCCCAGCGCCCGGGGCTTTTTTCTTCCCGGCTTGAGGTTGCGCAGCCACCGCTGTACACCTGCGCCCCATGACAGCGATATTCGATATGGATGACCGCGCCCGCCTGCCCTGGCGGTTTTTCGGCGCGACCTGTTCAGTCCTTGCACGGGGCTGACCTGCGCACGCCCGACGACACCTGATTTTTCGACATTCTGAACGGGAGTGGACCAAATGTCCCCCAAGACGCTCTATGATAAAATCTGGGACGACCATGTCGCCCATGAAGCCGACGACGGCACCTGCCTGTTGTATATTGACCGCCATCTGGTTCACGAAGTGACCAGCCCGCAGGCGTTCGAAGGGTTGCGGATGACGGGGCGCAAAGTGCGCGCTCCGGAAAAGACCATTGCCGTGCCGGACCACAACGTGCCCACAACGCCGGGGCGCGATGACCCCAAGAACATGACCGAAGACAGCGCCATTCAGGTTGCCGCGCTCGACAAGAACGCGCGTGATTTCGGCATCCATTACTACCCTGTCAGCGACGTCCGTCAGGGCATCGTCCACATCGTCGGGCCGGAACAGGGCTGGACCCTGCCGGGTACGACCGTGGTCTGCGGAGACAGCCACACGGCGACCCACGGGGCCTTTGGCGCACTGGCCCACGGCATCGGCACGTCCGAGGTGGAACACGTCCTGGCCACCCAGACGCTGATCCAGAAGAAATCGAAGAACATGAAGGTCGAGATCACCGGCAAACTGCGCCCCGGTGTAACGGCCAAGGACATCACGCTTTCGGTGATCGGTGAAACCGGTACCGCCGGCGGCACCGGATACGTGATCGAATATTGTGGCGAGGCGATCCGTGATCTGTCCATGGAAGGGCGGATGACAGTCTGCAACATGGCGATCGAAGGCGGGGCACGCGCCGGGCTGATCGCGCCGGACGAAAAGACGTTCGACTACGTCAAAGGTCGCCCGCACGCCCCGAAGGGCGCCGCGTGGGAGGCTGCGCTGACCTATTGGAAGACCCTGTTCACCGACGAAGGCGCGCATTTCGACAAGGTGCTGACGATCAAGGGCGAAGATATCGCCCCCGTCGTCACCTGGGGCACCAGCCCGGAAGATGTCCTGCCGATCACCGCGACAGTCCCCGCCCCGGGTGATTTCGAAGGTGGCAAGGTTGAGGCGGTGCAACGCTCGCTCGACTACATGGGGCTGACGCCTGGCACCCCGCTGAGTGAGATCGAGATCGACACCGTCTTTATCGGGTCGTGCACCAACGGTCGGATCGAAGACCTGCGCGCCGCCGCCGAGATCATGAAGGGCAAGAAGATCGCGGTGAAACGCGCCATGGTCGTGCCCGGTTCCGGCCTCGTGCGCGCCCAGGCTGAAGAAGAGGGTCTGGCCGATATCTTCAAAGAGGCCGGGTTCGAATGGCGGCTGGCAGGCTGTTCCATGTGCCTGGCGATGAACCCCGACCAACTGGCCCCGCAGGAACGCTGTGCGGCGACCTCCAACCGCAATTTCGAAGGCCGTCAGGGCCGGGGTGGGAGGACGCACCTCGTCTCACCGGGAATGGCCGCAGCGGCGGCGATTACCGGGCGGCTGACCGATGTACGCGAGGTGATGTGATGCGCGCGACACACACGCAAAACTCATATGCCGTTCATATGGCGATCATATGCCATTCACATCGCCAATTCCGGGCCGGAGGCCACTGACATGCAAAAATTCACAACCCTCACGGGCATCGCAGCCCCGATGCCCCTGATCAACGTCGACACCGACATGATCATCCCCAAGCAATTCCTGAAGACCATCAAACGCTCGGGCCTTGGGGCGAACCTGTTTGACGAGATGCGGTTTGACGATGACGGCAAAGAAATCCCCGGCTTCGTCCTCAATCAGCCCGCCTATCGCGAGGCCGAGATTCTGGTGGCAGGCGACAACTTCGGCTGTGGCTCATCCCGCGAACATGCGCCCTGGGCGCTGCTCGACTTCGGGATTCGCTGTGTCATCGCGCCCAGCTTTGCCGACATCTTCTACAACAACTGTTTCAAGAACGGGATTCTGCCGATCGCGCTGCCGCAGGACGTGGTCGACGTGTTGATGAAGGACGCAGAAAAGGGCGCGAACGCACGGATATCGGTCGATCTGGAGGCGCAGACCGTCACAACCTCGGACGGCGAGGTGGCGACCTTCGAGCTCGACTCGTTCAAAAAACACTGCCTTCTGAACGGCTTGGACGATATCGGCCTGACGATGGAAAAGGCGGCCTCGATCGATGCGTTTGAGGCACAGGCGCAGGCCGCCCGTCCCTGGGCCTGACCACAATATCTATCTCTGGTTGAAAAG
Source organism: Paracoccaceae bacterium (assembly GCA_012103375.1). NCBI lineage: Bacteria > Pseudomonadati > Pseudomonadota > Alphaproteobacteria > Rhodobacterales > Paracoccaceae > Paracoccaceae bacterium. The sequence goes on along the minus strand of WLWX01000001.1, from coordinate 3,109,959 downwards.
GCGGCTACCAGGCCGCCTTTTTTCTGCTTTGTTGTTGATGCAAAGCCGCACCAGTTTTTCCCTCAAAGCGCCCCGATAAAAGGGGATAGATATCAGGTTGTTGCGTTTCGAAGTGAATGTTGGCAAGAATGTGGCAGGATTGAGGCAAGCTGTTGGCCGCCCTGCCCAGGCCAGCGGATTCATCTCGGAACAAGGGGACGGCATCGTATCGTCTTCGACCGGCATGAGGGGTGTAGGTGGTGATTATTCGGCTATTCGGGGCACTGGTCCGTGCGGCGTTCGTGATCTTGCTGATCGCGATGCCCTCGCTCTTGCTGACGAATTCTTCCGGTGAAGGCGCGGAAATCGTGGCGCTGGTGGCCATTTTCGGCGCGGCGCTGACACTGTTTGAATACGCGCCGGTCTATCCCTGCCTGATCGAGTTCCGTGACGCGCCTCCGTTCAACCGCATCCGCTTCTTGTGCCTGTTTGCGACCGTCCTGTTCCTGGCGCTGATCGTGCGTGGCTATAGCGATCCAACGCCGCTGACGGATCTGGTTCATGCAGTTGGCGCAGTCATCGGGCACAGCGTTGACTTCCCTTACAGTCCGGTGCGCCTGGTCACATTGCTGCTGCCTGAAAACGCAGACGCGGGACAAATCGCACTGGTGCGCAGTGCCGCTGGACTGAGCTTTCTTATCGGACTGCTATCGCTTGCGTTCTTTATCCTGTCGCTGCGCATCTATGGCTGGCCTGCGCGTTCCGGCAGCTTCAACGTCTGGATCAACCTGCCAACCTTCGACCCGACCGCTGGTGGCGATGTCGTCGAACGGTTGGAGCGTGACGCAAGATTCAACATCGCTGCCGGTTTTCTGCTACCATTCCTGATGCCGGCCATCATGCGCTCGGCCGCCGATCTGTTTGGTTCGGTGTCACTGGACAATCCGCAGTCATTGATTTGGATTATTGCTGCATGGGCCTTTTTTCCGGTTTCTCTGTTCATGCGCGGCATCGCGATGGGGCGCATTGCGGCAATGATCGAGGGCAAACGCCGCCAGACAAGCCTTGCCGAAGAAAGCATCATGCAAGCCGCCTGATCGCTGTTGCAGCGCTGGTCGTCTGGCCCGGTGTCGCGGCTGCAGAAACGCTGCGATTTGCAACTTTCAATACCGACCTGAGCCGCCGTGGCCCCGGCCTGCTTCTGCGAGACATTGAGCGCAAAGACGATCCGCAGATCGACGCCGTAGTCGCAATCATCGCGGACGTATCCCCCGATGTGCTGCTTCTGACGGGGCTTGATTGGGATCTGGACGGATTGGCGCTGGCGGCCCTGGCCGAGGCCCTGGCAACCGCCGGAACGAATTATCCGCATCGCTTTGCGCCGCGTCCCAATTCCGGCCTGATGACGGACGTCGATCTGGATGGAGATGGCCGTTATGGCGGCCCGCGCGATGCGCAGGGATTCGGGCGTTTCACCGGCGAAGGCGCAATGGCCCTGCTGTCGCGCTGGCCAATCGACAACGGTGCAGTCCGGAATTTCTCGGGTCTTTTGTGGCAGGATCTGCCCGGCGCCACGCTGCCTGTGCGGGGTGGAAAACCATTCCCCTCGGCTCGGGCGCAATCGGTTCAACGCCTGTCATCGGTGGGTCACTGGGGCGTGCCGGTGGCGGTGCCGGGCGGGCCGGTCTGGGTTCTGGGGTTTCACGCCACGCCACCCGTTTTTGACGGCGCTGAGGATCGCAACGGGTTGCGTAACCGGGATGAGGCTGCCCTGTGGCTGCGCTGGCTTGACGGCACATTGGCACCGCCGCCACCGCAGGGGCCGCTTGTACTGATGGGCGATGCGAACCTTGACCCCGTTGATGGCGACGGTCTGCCCGGGGCTTTGAACGCATTGTTGAACCATGACCGCTTGTACGACCCGAAGCCCGCATCGACCGGCGGCGCTGAAGCCGCGCGGCGACAAGGCGGCGCAAACACGGATCATGCCGGTGACCCGGCACTGGACACGGTGGACTGGCCCGATGCCTCGGACTCTGGCCGTAATGCCCCGGGAAATCTGCGCGTTGATTATGTGCTGCCGTCGCGCGACCTGACAGTACGCGACGCCGGAGTTTTTTGGCCCGAGGATCCGACGGCATTGGCCCGGGCCGATGCAGCCTCGCGCCACCGCCTGGTCTGGGTTGACGTTGAAATCCCCGACTGACCTGCCGCCTGCTGTGGACCGAGCGCCGCTCGCAGGGTTCGACCACTCCACCTGCCCCCAGATCGCACACGCGCTTGACCCTCAACAGCCCGCGCGCTAGGCCGCGACAAACCTCAACCCGCCCGGAGAATGCCCCATGTCGACCCCGTCCCTGTTGATCCTTGCCGGTGACGGCATCGGCCCCGAAGTCATGACGCAGGTGCGTCGCGTGATCGACTGGATGGGCGACAAGCGCGGGTTGAAATTCAACGTCTCGGAAGACCTGGTCGGCGGGGCCGCCTATGACGCGCATGGCACGCCGCTAACCGACGACACAATGGCCCGCGCGCAGGCTGCCGATGCGGTTCTTCTGGGCGCAGTTGGTGGCCCGAAATATGACGATCTGGATTTTTCGGTCAAACCGGAACGCGGCCTCCTGCGCCTGCGCAAAGAAATGGACCTTTATGCCAACCTGCGCCCGGCACAGTGTTTCGATGCGCTGGCGGATGCCTCCAGCCTGAAGCGCGAGGTTGTCGCGGGCCTCGACATCATGATCGTGCGTGAGTTGACCAGCGGCATCTATTTCGGCGAACCACGCGGCATTATCGACGATAACGAAGGGGGCCGGATCGGCATCAACACCCAGCGTTACACCACCGACGAAATTCGCCGCGTCGCACGTTCGGCTTTTGAGCTGGCGCGGCGGCGTGGCAACAAAGTCTGCTCGATGGAGAAGGCCAATGTGATGGAATCGGGCATCCTGTGGCGCGAAGAAGTCACCTGGGTCCACGAAAACGAATATCAGGACGTCGAACTGTCCCATATGTATGCCGACGCGGGCGCAATGCAGCTTTGCCGCTGGCCCAAGCAATTCGATGTCATCGTCACCGACAACCTGTTCGGCGACTTGCTGAGCGACGCCGCCGCGATGCTGACCGGCAGCCTTGGCATGTTGCCATCTGCCAGCCTGGGCGCACCGAACGAAGCGGGTCGGCCCAAGGCGCTTTATGAACCGGTGCATGGCTCGGCCCCCGATATCGCCGGGACCGGCAAGGCCAACCCGATTGCCTGTATCCTCAGCTATGCCATGTCGCTGCGCTATTCCTTCGACCAGGGCGACGAAGCAGCGCGGATCGAAAAGGCGGTCGAGGCGGTTCTGGCAAGCGGCGCCCGCACGGCAGACCTGCTTGGACCAGAGGGCGGCGAGGCGGTGTCCACGACAGAAATGGGCGACCGGATTCTGGCCGCGCTGGATGCCAGCCTCTGAGCGTTGCAAAGCGCGCACGTCGGCATTGCAGGCTTATGCGTTGAATCCGGTGCCGGACCTGCGCCACATGGGGTGATCTTTGCCACCGCATGGGAATGCCCGAATGCCGTCGCCTGAGAAATCCAACGGAAAAGCCGCGTTGATGGCGCTGGCCGGATTCGCGTTCTTTGCCAGCCATGATGTGCTGGTCAAACTGCTTGGCGGTACTTATTCGCCATTTCAGATCGTGTTTTTCAGCGGGCTTCTGTCCTTTCCACTGGTCACGATCATGCTGATGCGCGACGCCACGCCCGGCACGCTGCGCCCGGTTCACCCATGGTGGACGGCATTGCGAACCGGGGCGCCAGTCATCACAGGCGTCTGCGCTTTCTACGCCTTTTCGGTCCTGCCGTTGGCGCAGGCCTATGCGATCCTGTTCGCCGCACCGCTTCTGATCACGATTCTGGCGATCCCGATCCTGGGCGAAACCGTGCGGTTGCGGCGATGGCTGGCGGTGCTGGCGGGTCTGACCGGCGTTCTGATCGTCCTGCGCCCGGGCCAGACCGACCTGACCCTGGGCCATCTGGCAGCGCTGACTGCCGCGGTAACTAGTGCGCTAGCCTCGGTCATCATGCGCCGGATCGGCAATGATGAGCGTAGCGCTGTGCTGCTGATCTATCCCATGGTCGCCACGTTCTTCGTCATGGCCGGGGCACTGCCGGTGGTCTATCAGCCGATGCCGGTTGCGCACCTCGGCATACTCGGGCTGATCGCCGCACTGGCCCATATCGCCATGCGCTTCATGATCCGTGCCTACCAGTTGGGCGAAGCCGCCATCGTCGCGCCGATGCAATATTCCCAGATCATCTGGGCGACAGGCTTTGGCATCCTGTTCTTCAACGAGGTTCCCGACCTGCCCACCGCAATCGGAGCCGGAGTTATCATCGCCAGCGGCCTCTACATCGTATTCCGCGAAAGCCGCCCGGGCCGTTCGCAAACCACACCGGTCCTGCGCACGCGGGGCCGCCTTGAAACCGGCACGATGCCGCGTGTGTCATCGATCCTCAGAATGCGCGGCATCCTGGCCACCCGCCCGATGGCCCCACCAGCGCCCCACCCAAACGGGGGCCTTGCAAAGCCCCCGACGAACCAGTAACCCGCCCGTCACGGTCGGAGTGTAGCTCAGCTTGGTAGAGCACTGCCTTCGGGAGGCAGGGGTCGGAGGTTCGAATCCTCTCACTCCGACCAATGGTTTCAGATAGTTATGAAGCATTCTGGCAAAAAACTATCCTCGCTATGTCCTCCTCGTTTCAAAGCGCCTTTGGTCTTGTGAGAGCCACAATAGAATCTCAGAATTCCTAATTGGCTGAATGTTGCGGGTCTCGCCTTGGCAGGGATTACTGTTCTGGAGGCCGACCTGACACATCACAGTCCAAAGTTGAAACGCGGATGCCACCGGCATCGGCCGTCAATGCCGGAAGCACGGGACAGAGCTGCCGTTTCTTGTGATTTCGCCAGCCGCAGCCACGTGCGCGCTTGAAAATCTGGCCCAAAAAACCGTGTTTGAACGTTGTCGCTCAAGACGGTGCACTTTGCGCTTGATCCCTCCTTCGAACGAAAGCTCAAGATGATCGTCAAATCACAGAGAAAATCCAATAGAATGGGCTCATTAAACTGACTGAGAAAGACAGCCCTTAGTCAAATGTGAATTGGAAAAGATCGATCTCGCGGGCGTTGCGTTTGCGCACTAATTCTATGGTTTCATCTGAATATAGTTCACGGTAATCCCGCGTCGTTGGCTTGCGATACGCACCCTTTGCCCTTGGCAATGTTGGCAGGTTCGGAACCTTCAGGGTGTTTACAAATGCCCGAAAATCTTCTTCCAGGGTCTCATACCGCATCATGATATCAAACACTGGTACACCATTGATCGAATAAATCTCGAATGTTTTCCGTTCGGGGCGGCGCACAGATCGCCGTACGAATTTGTCAAAGTTGGGTGGGGTCGGGTCGTTTCGTGTAGCCCAATAATATAGGGAAACTTCGCGATCCCACGGGTTTCTCACTATCGAGACCTTTGTGTACGCATCGAATTTCCCTGGATTCATGGATTTGCGCACCCAGGTGGCGTTCATGTGCTGGTGGTAAGCCAGCCCAACGCGCGACGGTCTTCTACCCAACCGCGCCTGAACGCGGGCATGCAAAGGTACATAAGCTTCTGGAACTTCAATGTTTCGGGGTCCGCTGCCACGTCCGAAATCCATGTCCTCCGCAGGTAACGCCGTGACTACATCCTCTGGGCCACAGATTTCCGACAACGCGAGCTGGACACTGGACCCTCCCGTTTTTTGCGTCTTGAGGAAGATGAATTTATGCGCGTGGGAGATGATCATAGCGTCTTTGTCTTCGTTAGCGCCTCGCGCCTACCAGAATCCTGCTTCGCTGCACAGTCGAAGTTTCTGGATTCAATGCGCATTCCGGTGTCTTATGAGGGTACAACAAGGCAAAAAACTCCTTGTCGCGCGGGCTTCGTTGACAGACGCGACTCGGGCTTGTTAGGCCACCGCTGACCACCAAATAGAAGAGGCGTAGTTCGTGAATCGCATGTCAGAAATCGAAGGGTCTGAACACGGCGGCGATCCACGGCAAACTCTGCTCCGGGCAGAGCCGATTGTGTTGAAAAACTCCGTTTTAGGGCCTGAACGATGATTTTTCTTTCCATGCAGCCCGATCCTAAATTTTTGGCGCGGGGGTCGGCCCAAATCGCCTACATGCGCTCACGCGCAGCCATGCGCTGTCTCGTGGTCAAAGCTTTCCGACTATTTCGCTTCATAGGTTTTCGCAAGAAATCCGCGACGCTCTGATTTCGGAGTTTTTCAACACAATCAGCCGGAATCGGCGCTCCAGCGCAATTTGTGCACAGCGTTTTGCCAGGCTCTGTCCCTCTCCGAAGTCGGGATGGATGATGATTTTTTCGACCTGGGTGGAGATTCACTTAACGGTGAGACGCTGGCGCTGCTGCTGACGCAAGTGCTTGGCACAAACTTTCCGATTGCTTCCCTTTTGGAGTGTTCCACACCGCGTTTGATCGAAAGACAGTTCGCCGCTTCCGCGCCACAGGAACCAAAGACAGTTGCCGACACAGTGCCGTTCTTCCTGGTCCATGGGAAGGGCGGATATACGTTCCTGCGCCCTGACTTTTTGAACGGCCTCGCCAAGGGTCGCAAAATGGTTGTGTTCGAGCTGCCAGGGCTACGCGATCAACGCAAGACACCACACCGGATAGAAGGCATCGCCAAGGCCTATGTCACGCAGCTGCTGGAAGCGTATCCCGCAGGCCCAATTTTCCTGGCTTCGTTTTGTGCGGGTGGTTTGGTGGCAATAGAGATGGCACATCAACTGCGTGCACTTGGGCGACCTGCTGAACATATTGTTTTGGTGGATCCGGGAACGCCAAACGAAATGATCCTGCGACACGAAGGAAAGACGGATTCGATCCTCCGCCGCATCACACTCGCACCAGTCACCGGGCGTTTTTCAGGGCGCGTTGCGCCAGCGGATTTCGAAGATGACAGACTATTTGAATATCGTGTCAAAGCGTCGACGCGCCGCAGGCGGATCAGGCTGGCGATGCAGAAACTTCGTCGCACTTCGACGAAAAGATCACCGCTGAGGGCTTTCAGTATCGACGCGAAAGCACGTTTGTCGGCAAGTTACCGGCATTATTGGACCAGGCCGCTTGCCCAGCGTGTCGATGTGATCTGCTCTCGCCGCAGGATGCCGGGATTCACAATCCCCGGTGGCCTCTGGTCATGGATGATACCGGAATGTTCTTTTCATCCGATGTTTGAAGAGCACAAGAATATCGCATCGCGCGATACAGCGGAACTACTTGAGGACATCTTCGCAAGGGCATCCGTCGCACCATCGTCGACGCCGTCATCGGGTCAGGCCGTAAGCCAAGTGGGCTGATTGTGTTGAAAAACTCCGTTTTAGGGCCTGAACGATGATTTTTCTTTCCATGCAGCCCGATCCTAAATTTTTGGCGCGGGGGTCGGCCCAAATCGCCTACATGCGCTCACGCGCAGCCATGCGCTGTCTCGTGGTCAAAGCTTTCCGACTATTTCGCTTCATAGGTTTTCGCAAGAAATCCGCGACGCTCTGATTTCGGAGTTTTTCAACACAATCGGCTGAATGGAGATTTTCACGCAATTGATCCCGGTTGGGGCCTGACGTTGACTGCGTCAAACTGCGCCTTTGATGCCGTCTGTTCGTAGTGTTCCGGCGTTCAAAGAACCCTCTGACCACCGCCAAATGGCATTGGCCGAAATCTAAAATGGACGCCGGTACTAAATGATCGCTCTTCGCCCGAACGAGACCATGGGTCATTAAATCTTCCGCCAGCTTCTGGCCCATGATGATCGTGTGTTGATCTTTGCCGGATCCGAAACCTTGTCGGGGGCTGAGATTGCGACACAGGCGGCTTCGGTCGCGGGCGCGCTCACAGACCTTGGGGTGCGTGCGGGTGATGTGGTGTTGATTTCGCGCCGCGACCCTGTCGAAACTCTACTAGCCTTTCTTGCGACATGGTACATTGGGGCATCGCCCATTGTTTCAGACTTTAGAACACCCGCACCCGAAATTGTGCGCCTGGCGCAAGCAGCAGGAGCGCATCTGAGCGTTGTTCAACGCAACCTCGGCTCGGATGCGGTGGCGCATTCACTTTGAGAGGAAAGCTGGCGGTCTGGCCCAGCGCCAGCCAACGGTATTGGAAGCGATCCTTCGGCGCTGAACGCACCTGCGATATTGGGACAAACCTCGGGAACGACCGGTCAGCCCAAAATCGTACCGCATCATCAGCACCTTTACGCAGAGCGGTTGCGCATTCGCGCCGCTGCGCAGGCGCGAGGGGCCGGCAAGCTGTTGATTGCCACGTCGTTGCAATTTCACCCGACTTTGGCGGCGGCGATAATCAATTTGATTATTGGTGACCCGGTGCAGTTCCACCCGATTCTGTTTACACCAGACAGCCTGACCGAGATTATCCTGTCCAGTCGCGCAAGAACCATTTTGCTGCCTCCGCCGATCATTCGTCGGCTGGTGCACCACGTCGGGCCGCGTGACACGCCATTGTTTGCAGACTTGAAAGTCCTTCGGAGTGTCGGTGGCCCGGCATCGCCAGAGGATAAGATCGCCGCCTACAAACATCTTTCGCCAGGTTATACAATGGCTTATTCCAGCAATCAGTCCGGCATGGTCGCTGTTCTGCAGGGCCCGGATGTGTTGGCCCGCCCCGAGACCACCGGGCGCATACTTGATAGTGTTTTGGTCGAAGCGCTTGACGATGAGGGCCAGGTCCTTCCAATCGGTGTTCCAGGCCAGTTGCGCATTTCGTCCAGAACTGTCGCTCAAACCAATTATCAACAGTTGGGCACGACCACGGGCAATGTTGAGGCTCTCAGAACAGGAATGTCCATGCCCGGCGATGTCGGATTTGTCGACTCCCAGGGATTCCTGACCATCCAAGGTCGCCAGGACGACGTAATTCTGCGTGGCGGTGTGAACGTATCCGTCGAACAGCTGGAAAGGATGATCATGCAATGCCAGGTTGTCGAGGATGTCGCCGCTGTGGTGGGATCGGTGAGTGGTGATCAGGTTCTGCGGCACTGCGTCGCCACGATCCCGGTTGAGAAGCGGCCGCGTAAGGTACCGTCTTTGCCCTACAGCATCGTCGGCAAATTGTTACGGCGCAAGATAGACCCCGCGGTATTTGACTAAAGCGTTTCGACATTAACCTGAGACATATCCGGCGGCCTTAAAGTAGTTCCAGCATTCTACTGGGTCGTAGAGATCGCAGATTGCTCCGATTGCTTCGAAGACCTGGGTAAAGGACCTGGCCCCGATCCGTCGCAAATGGGCTTTCAGTTTAGAGAAGGCCTGCTCGATGGGATTCAGGTCGGGCGAGTACGGTGGCAGGTAAAGGAACCAGCAGCCGTGATTGCGTAAAGCCTGCGTCGCCTCCTTATTCCGGTGGGTTGCCAGGTTGTCGAGAATGACGACAGTGCCGGGGTTGATCTCGGGGACCAGCACTTCGCGGATGTAGGCCGCGAAGGCGGGGCCATCTATCGCTCCCTTGATGACCCAAGGTGCGATCAGCGCGCCTTGGGTCAGGCCCGCGATCAAGGTTTGGGTTCCCCAGCTTCCGAAGGGCGCATCCATCGTCAGGCGCTTACCGCGCTTGGCTCTGCCGCGTAGGCGCGTGAGGTTTGTCTTCACTGCGGTTTCGTCAATAAAGACAACGCGCTCAGGAAAGGTCGCAATGGCTGGCGAGCGGTATCTGAACCAGTCGGCCCGTTGCTGCCTTACCTTGGCGCGGCGGCGCTCGGTTGCGACCAGCGACTTTTTTTGTACGTGAAGCCGAGCCGGGACAGAAGGTTGGCGATGGAGGAGTGATGCACCCGCACACCCTCTGCATCGGCCAGCGCATTACGCAACTCAAAGAGCGTGATGTCAGGGTCTTGTGCGATCAACTCCTCAAAGAATTCCCGATGCGGAGCCAGCTTTCCCTTGCCGCGCGGCGGTCCCTGCCGGGCAGGTTCCGCATGACCCTTCATCCTCACCTGACGCGCCCACCGCGCGCCTGTGGCAGGCGACAGCTTCAACCGCAACGCCGCCGCGCGCCCGCTCAACCCTTCTTCAATGTATCTCTGAAACCGTATCCGAAGCGCAGATGGCAAAGGTGCTGACATGATCCATCCTCCCAAACAGGATGAATCACAGATCAGGTCTGATTGTGTTGAAAAACTCCGAAATCAGAGCGTCGCGGATTTCTTGCGAAAACCTATGAAGCGAAATAGTCGGAAAGCTTTGACCACGAGACAGCGCATGGCTGCGCGTGAGCGCATGTAGGCGATTTGGGCCGACCCCCGCGCCAAAAATTTAGGATCGGGCTGCATGGAAAGAAAAATCATCGTTCAGGCCCTAAAACGGAGTTTTTCAACACAATCGTCTCAAGGGAATCCCTCGCGATTCAGGTTCAAGCCGAAACGCTTTAGCTTCCAAGCTCGCCCATTGCACAGTCTCAGCGGCAGACGCGCGAAAAGCCAGGTGACTGCGTCGGGTTGGCCGTCTCGGTTTTGCGAATAAGTAGCGAAAGCGGATAGGTCAGGTGCAAAGGTCTCTGGTTTAATGGATCAGAGCAAGATCGGCGACGGCCACGCAACATGTATCAGGCGATCAAAAATAATATGAACCAGCCCTGCGACGACCGCCGAGGTTAACAAAGACGTGCGGAACCGAATCCGACCGATCATCCGCATGACCCCGAAAACAAGCAGAAAAGACGACGGGATCGCGCCGATCAGATAGAGGCCCGCACAAAGCGCCACGGCCAGGCCGAAGAATTGTGCCATTTCGGTCCATCGACGTGGATCGCGCAGCTCGGGCTCAGTCGGTGTTTTGCGCAAGGTCCACAACACGCCCAAAGATACGATAAGCAGCCCGCATCCGGCGATCTGTGGCAGGATTGCGGCAATTGGTTTGCGGTCAAGGGCGGAATGTGGACGCCATTGATTGTAGGATACGAACCACTCGCCATTACCAGCCTTGGCCTTGGGGCCGTGATGGTGCACGCGGGCACGCCGTTGGCACGCATGGCCTGCGCCAATAATTGAAACGAATCGCCCTCTGATTGTATCTCGGATATCCGCCAGCGGCCACGAATGAATGACCCGCTCTGATTACGTGTTTGGACACAGGCAGGTATTTTAACAGTCGGACCAGCGAGTTTTTGCCGTATGTATCCGATTGTCATTGCACAACTTTAGCGTGTATTTGTATTCTTTCGATCTGCTCGACGACGGCGGTCAATTCAGGAATTGCGGGAAATATGATAACCTCAGTTATCTTTCAGAATATGATTTTTGCTCTCAGATAGTGAGGTTCCGCCATGTCCGCTGCATTCAAGCTCAGTCTGCCTGTCGACATTCCTTGGGAGCGTATTTGTGTCTCTCGGGACATGATGGATCGCAAACCCTGCGACCTGAAATTCCCGGCAAAATGGCAATCGTCGATGGCCGTCTACAAATACGTTCCGGACGATGATTATCAGAATTATCCGGGCCGAAAAATTACATATGTCAAAGTTACCGCAACGATAACTGGGTATCAGCCTCGGGACGAAGAAATTCAGGGCTCCCTCGATTGGGGCAGCCTCGACACAACGACCCTCACAGGCGTCACAGAACTTCTGGAAAGCTATTTTCCCTGCCACGGCGCGATCCTTCAAGTCATTGTCGGACCTAAAGATCCTGAGCAAACCAGATTAAACGATTACCCCTATATTCTTGATTTTGAACCAAAAAAGAGAGAACTTTTCGAAATGGCGACAGACACCCATGAGCGCACGTCGCGGTCATTGGAGTCGCTCAACATCTCAAATTCGGCCGGCACCACCCGCTCATTAGAGACAATGGACATTGATATGGGCGGCAGCACTTCTTTCGGCATGCAGGGCAGCTATGCCGGGACCGGAGGTGGCTTTGATGTCAGCACTTCGAATACGGGTCAGTGGGGAACCCGATCCATAAATACCGATGGTTCGCAGACCGCCAGAACAACCGATCTGGGCCAATTTTGTTGAAAAACTCCTGCTTGATCGAGGGCTATGGCGCTGATTCAATCCTCTCAACAAGCGGGAGGATCAGCCATGATGGGACCGAGGCAGGAAGCACAGGCGGCGCTGTTCTATGAGTTCTCGCTGGAAGACCATGTCCCGCAAGATCACCTGCTGCGATCGATTGATCGTTTCGTCGATCTGAGCAGCATCCGCGCCCATCTTGCCGATTTCTACAGCCACACCGGTCGTCCTTCGATCGATCCTGAACTGCTGATCCGGATGCTGATCGTCGGTTACTGCTTCGGCATCCGGTCCGAGCGGCGGCTCTGTGAAGAGGTACACTTGAACCTCGCGTACAGGTGGTTTTGTCGGCTCGACCTGGCCGATCGGGTGCCGGATCACTCGACCTTTTCAAAGAACCGGCATGGTCGGTTCCGCGAGAGTGAGCTGCTGCGCCATCTCTTCGAGACCACGGTCGCGCGATGCATCGCCGAAGGTCTCGTCAGCGGTCAGCGCCTGGCCGTCGATGCCAGCTTGATCGAGGCGGATGCCAACAAGCAGTACTCTGCGCCAAAGGAAGAATGGGACATTGCGCGGATCGATGCAGACGCTGCACCCCGCGCGGTCCGCGAGTATCTCGACACTCTGGATGAGGCCGCATTCGGAGCAGCGACACCGGTCGAGCCAAAGTTCACGTCCTATTCCGACCCAGCCAGCCAGTGGACGGCGGCGCGTAAGGGTCCCGCATTTTTTGCCTACTCCGACAACTATCTCATCGATACCGATCATGGTGTCATCGTCGACGTGGAAGCGACACGGTCGATCCGTCAAGCCGAGGTGGGGTCAACCAAGACGATGCTGAAGCGGGCCAAAGAGCGCTTCGATCTTCATCCCGAACGGCTGATCGCCGACACCGCCTACGGATCGGGACCCATGCTCGGATGGCTGGTGGGTGAAAAGATCGCACCGCACATCCCGGTCTTCGACAAAGCCGGGCGCACCGATGGCACCTGGTCCCGAGCTGACTTCGAATGGGATGCCGAGAACAATCAATACATCTGCCCGGAAGGCGAGGCTCTGAAGCAGTTCCGCCGAAACTACTCCGACCCCAATCGCGGCCCAACCGGCAAGGGCGTGGCCAAGTACCAAGCGCTGAAGCACACCTGCCAATCCTGTCCTTCCAAGCCGAAGTGCTGCCCGAATGCCGACGCCCGTAAGATCACCCGTGAGGAACATGAGGACGCTCGCGACATCGCCCGCGCAATCGCCAAAACGCCGCAATACAAGATCTCGGTGAAGCTCCGGAAGAAGGTCGAAATGCTCTTTGCCCACCTCAAGCGCATTCTCGGCCTGGGACGGCTCCGATTACGTGGACCATGCGGCGCAAATGACGAATTCCTGCTCGCCGCCACTGCCCAAAACCTTCGCAAACTGGCAAAGATCTTTCCTGCACCGCAGCAAACGCGCAAAGCCTGATCAGAAAGGCGCTCGCGCTATGTTCAAATCGCTACTTTCTGCGCCCGCAACACGTTGTTTTTCCACAGAATCGGCCAAGAAAAGCGCGAGACATTTTCGCATTCGACCCAATTGTCACAAATGTACCACTTGCTTGACAGTTACCACCTTGGCACAAATCGCGCGGTCTTTTTTGTACAGCCCCGACCCCATGTTCTGGAAGAACCTTCAGGCTTCGTCCGCGGCCCTCGCCCGGTCGAGGGTATTCAGGAATTTTTCCTTGTGGTTTCACAACCCGAGGATGCAGACGATTTCTGTGTCTCTGCGCGCCTCGACACCAGTCACCTGGTGACGACGGACATTCTGGATTACACTTACCGCACCGATATTTCAAATCTCGCCGATGCAGTCGGTAGAATTCCCAATAAGAATGACGAATACATCGGCAACACGACGCGCGAAGCGTGTTTCCTTTGGGAATGCTGGGATATCACCTACAAATGCTACCGCGCCCGCGATGTCGATGACCAGATCTATACGGCCCCGACCGGTTTTAATATCGAGGGGTACAATAACCTCATCAATGAATCGCGGCACGGATCGACGTCCGTTCAGATCGCTCCGGGAAACAAAACGCTTACCGTTCACGCCGAAGCTGAAGGACACATTTGTTTCGAACACAAAGGGGTCTGCGTCGATTGCCCTGATGAGATCGAGAAATACTCGGGCTATGCGCGCCGCCAGGTTCAGGTGAATCTGCGCTCCGAAGAACGAGATCGGAAGATCGGCGAGGAAGAATACCTGTTGCTGACCACCCGCGGGATCTGTTGCTGTCCGAAAGATGGGCCGAAATGGACTGATCCCCGCGTTACCGGAACATTTGCAATTCCCGGTCGCTATAACCCCCGCCATGTTGATCCTGCGAAGAACCGCCCCGGCAAATTTGACGATTATGCGGGTTCGTTCCATCACATGGCCGATCAGCCCGCGAGTGTGGCCAAAGACCTTGCGGGTGCCAGAAAAGGCAGCATGCAAACCTCCGATAATGATCCTGCGCAGCCGGATTGCAATTGCCGCGATGACGCGGGCAAGGGCGACCAGCAGGCTGCATCGCAGGGCCGCATGACAATCCGCCAGGCCAATGGCATGCTTGGTTTCATTAAAGAGCGGATGGTGAAATCCATCGAGTCCGCTGATCCGCGCAGCCAGCCCAAACCCTATTACCAGACGGATCTTTTTGCCAAGCAGTTGCGCTCGATCATGGTGCGCACGCGCCGGTCCCGCGAAATGTCGGGCAAGCCGCTGAAGGAAGTCACGAAGAACCGCTATTTCGGAGAGGCGATCGCCAAAGAGCTGGAGATCAAACCCGACAAGGTAATGGTCCGCGACGTGTTCTCTTATCGCAACGATGAACTGGCCCGAATGACTGGGCAGGCGACCGACGACGTGGTTGAGTTAAAACTGCGCCTGATGGGCGTGCCTCTGACGAAAAAGCCGGGTGGCGGCGGAGGGAAAGCCGACAAGAAACCATCCAAGAAATCCCGCTAGACGGGATGCAAAGGAGGTTCGGCGATGGCCTTGCACCACCTGCCCCATATCTTCCATGGCCCTGAGAGAGTTCCGCTGGAACCTGAAACTCTGGCGCTTCGCGACCCAGCAAACGCACGGCCCATCTTTGGGATCGCGCCGCTGGGTTGGGTGGCACACCGCTGGGATAACCCGGTGGAGGCATCACGGGTTTGGGCAGATCATGCGGGCACATTCGATGCCGCACTATTGCCCGGCGCGTCCCCTATCGATACCGCCCTGTCCCCCTATCTGAAGGTGTTGCGTGCGGCCAAAACACTGCCGTTCACAACTGCGGTCGCCCAGGCTGCGCGGGCCGCAAGCAAATTTGCCAGCTCCGAAGGGTTGTCGGCCGATGACGTGCTCTCGCTGTGGTGCATCAAGGAAGGCCAGGTATCCTCGGTCTGGCATTGCCGTTTGTCGGATGGCCACAAGGGTTTTCGAAGCGTCGCGATAAATGTGGCCCGCGACAAGGTCGCCGCCGCGCATCTTGCGAATTCGGCGCAAGTCCTTTCCGACTGCGCAGACGGGCCGGTTGCGCGCGTCCGGGCAGTCTTTGGCACAGATGAGCAGGACGACACTGCAACTGTTTGCACCGTGCAGGACTGGATCGCAGACTCCCGAGAGCTGGGCGTTTGGCGTGACGCCACGTCCAGGCGCATGGACGGCCTGGTCGCGATTGAACGGTTCCTGCCCGACAATCATGTCCCCGCCGGAGTGGCCGGTGTTGTCGCCGAGCGTCTGACCGACAAGCACTGGCGCGCGCTGATCGGCGCTGTCGGGAAGCTCCGGCACGTTGGCTCCGACTCGATCGAGATACCCGATTTTACGCTCTCCAACGGCGATTTTGTCCTGTCCCCCGACGGACCCTGCCTGGTCGCCTGTTCGGGCCGCTGGACAGTCCTGCCAGGCTTGAAACCGGACGCCAGCAAGGGCGCGATCCGCCGAAAAATCACTGCGCATCTGAACGACGTCACCCGTGAATGTGTTGCCTACACCATCGCCAGCTAAGGCGGTGACGCGATTTGCGAGCCATTGCGCAGGCCTAGTTCTGCTGCTCTGAACCCGGAGAAATTCTCAGATGAGCGAATATACTTTGACGCTGCCGGACGGGATCAACTCCTTTGAGCACAACGGCCAGGAGTATGGGTCCGGAGAGACTTACGAAGCGAGTTCCGCTTGCGATGCAATCGCGTTCTACAATGCGGCGCGAAGCACAAATGCTGAATTGGGCCGGGCGAACAACACCAGCAATTTCTGGCAGAATACCGAAGCCGAATGCGCCAGTTCGCCTGCCCCGTCGACCCGGATGCCCCGCCAACAGGAACGACCCCGCCGGTCAACGATGCGCCCCCGACCGAGGATGGCGACGACGCTGATCAGCAGCCAGCGCCACAGCTGGACCCGCCCATTGAAGGCGAGCGCCAGACACCGCCACCACAATCGCCGGATGTTGAAGAACCGCCGCGACGCCCGCCGCCAGGCGAGGTTGAACCCGACAACAGCGATGAAACGCCACAGGAACAAACCGGCGGTGGCGACCCGGTTGACCTCTTCTCTGGGCGGTTCACCCTGCGGGAGGTTGATCTGCAACTTAATACCAGTGTTCTGCCGCTGGAAATGGTCCGCACCTATCAGAGCGGGCAGTCATATTTCGGCCCATTTGGATGGGGCTGGGATCACAATCACAACAGATACCTGCGCGAGCTGATCAACGGCGGCGTCGCGCATTGGACCGGAGACCTGAACGAGGAAATCCATATGCCCGAAGGGGGCGGCTGGCGTGCGGCCCCCGGCGTTTTCCATGTTCTTGAACGTCTTGGCGGCCCGGCGACGCGTTATGTTCTCAAAGCGCCGGAAGGTCTGGAATCCACCTTCGAACAACCGCCAGGATGGACCGACGGCGAACGCATCCCGCTTGTCAAAGTCGCGGACCGGTTCGGCAACACGCTCGTCTATACTTATGATGCCCGGTCCCGGTTGAGCATGGTCACCGACGACGATGGCCGGTTCCTGGCCTTTCACTACGGCGACTGCGATCTGCTGGAGGCAGTCGAGGATCAGGCCGGTCGGCGCGTTGTCTACGAACACCACAACGATCTGGAGCACCTCGCCTGTGTGCGCCTGCCCGCAACGGATGATCACCCGGATGGCCTGCGCCGCACCTTTGAATACGCGCCCGCCTCTTTGCCACAACCGCTCCGCCACGCCATTACGCGAATACGCGATGGCGACGGATTGGTATTCCTGGAAAACCGATACGAACAGGATCCATCCAGCTTCTCGTATGGGCGGGTGATCGAACAGTTGGCCGCGGATTACCTTTATCAGTTCCGGTATACCCAGCTTCAGTATGTGCCTGCGCATGCGGACTTTCTGAACATTCCCAGCGTGCGGGTCGAACTCATGACGCCCGATTTCGCGCTCTACACCCATACATACAATTATCGGGGTGATCTGCTGGATTATCGGTTCCGGCTGGTCGCCGATAAGTCATTTCGTGTCGTCGCGTCCAGCTTTGGCTACGACACCGAAGGGAACCGGATTCGCACGACGCTGCCAGATGGCAGCGGAGAATTGCGCAGGTTTTCGCATACCGATCCTGATCCGCGCATGCGGGGCAAATTGCGGCAGATCGAGTTGCGCGCAAGGGCGGGCTTTCCATCGCCCAGCCGCATGACTCTGCGGATCGACTACGAACCGAACTTTCAACTGGTCAAACGAATTCGGGATGAACGGGGCGGCAGTACGGACTATGTCTACGACCTGGACACGGCCCCGGTGCCGGGGGCCGTCGGCAAGCTTGAACGGATCATCCTGCCGGATGCCGTCTTGCCGGACGGTTCTGTTCAGAACAGTGACATCCGCCTGAAGATAGACGCGCGCGGGCGATTGGAAGAACTCACCTCGGCCCTTGGCCACACCCAGCGCTATATCTATGGCGGTCCCGGGCCAGAGGCCGGGCTGCCCGTGCAGACGATCCGCGATGTCGGAGGCCTCGACATAACCGAGACGATCAGTCGCGATGCCAATGGCAACGTCGCATCGACCGAAGACGGTATGGGCGAAAGAACCGAACTGATTCACGATGCGCTGGACCGGTTGGTACAGATCGCGATGCCTGACGTTGCCGGCAAGCGTGGCATAGTCAGGCTGAACTACGACACCCAGGGCGATCTGGTTGCGCTATGGCGACCGCGTGGAGATTATGACGATGCGGTTCTGGCCGGTGCACCAATCACCGATACGCTTACGCGCAACGTCCAGGGCCATATCGTTTCCACAACTTTCGGGGCCAACACCGCAAACCCCATCACCCAGACCCAGAAAACGGACTACCGTGGCCTCGTCCTGTGCGCGACCGGGCCGGAAGGCACGGTGACGCAGCAGTGCTTTGACGAACGCGGGTTGCTGTTGGAGCGGACCGAAACCGGGGCTGACGGCAGCACGACAAAACAACAATGGGTATATGATCGCGCTGGTCGCCTGCAGGTGATGCGCAGCGGACAGGATAGCCCGACCGAGACCCGCTATGACTATGACGCCTTCGGGCGCCTGGCAAAGGTCACATTACCCGACGGCGCCGAGCAGAGCTATGAGTACGGACCCGGCGACAGCATCCTGGATGAGCAGCTGCGGGGGAATGACGGCACCGGAATGGTGCGGCTGCTGGCGCGCAAATCCCAAACCTATGATGCACGCGGGCGTGTTGTGACCGAGACCCGCCATGCCTTCGAGGATGACCCGACCACGGCACAGCTGTTGACCGTCAGCAACACATTCGACGGCGATGACCGGCTGATTGAAACCGAAGATCATCGCGGCGTAATCACGCGGATGGACTATGACCGGGCGAACCGGCTGACCGCGCTGACGGATGCAGCGGGCAATCGAACCGAGCATCAGTATGACGCCGCCGGGCGTCGCACCCGAACAAGGACCATAGATCTGGAAGACGGCGGCAGTGTGCAGCGGGACACGCTGTTCACCTACGACGGGCGCGGGCGACTTTCGCGCATGACATTGCCGGGCGGCGAAGTCACCGACTATGACTATGACGACCGCAATACGCAGGTCCGAATCCTGGCGCCACTGGGATTCGAGCAGCGGCAGCGGTTTGGTCAGTTGGGCGAGCTTTTGGAGCGCACCGTCGACCCGTCTGGCGTCAACGCATCGCACCGCTGGACCTATGACAAATCTCTCCGGCCGCTCAGCTATTCTGACCCTGTCGGCGATGTCACCCGATTTTTCCATGACGGATTGGGGCGTATGGTCCGCACCACCCTGCCCAATGGATTCGAAAGCAAACGGTCATATTCGCAGGATGGCCGGGTTGCGACCGAAACGGTCTCGGGCGGTGGAGTCATCAAACTGGGTTATGACGCCGCCGGGCGTCTGTCGCAGATGCAGGGCGGCGCCTCGCCGATATCCGCCAATATTGCCGACCACAGCTTTGCCTACGATGCACGTGGGCACATCACCCGGGCCAGCGCCGACGGCCTGATAACACGGCGCAAGTTCGACAGTCTTGGGCGGCTCGTCGAGGACAGCACGGATGGGCTGACGCATCGCAACAGTTTCGATGATCTTTCGGGCACAATAGACAGGCACTGGTCCGATGGGCGCCATGAGCGCATCGAAAGCGACGTAATGGGCCGGCCCACGAAGATCGAACAGCTCGCGCCCGGTACGGTTGCCAGCGACGTGGCGGATCTGGCGCAGTTTTCTCTGGCCGGGCCGATGTCGGTCGAGCAGCGGACACTCTTCGGTTCTATCACCACGGCCACACGATTCGACGCCAGCCGCAGGGTTCTGGATCAGGAAGTCACGGCAGGCGGAGGGGCGATAGAAACGCAAGCATATCGCTATGATGCGCTTGGTCGCACCAATATCGCGCAATCTGCGCTGCAGGGGTGGACCCGCGTGGCCGAGCATGATGGACCGAGCCGGTTGCGCCGCACTGCCGAGGGGTTCGTCGCCCCGCCGCTTTCCGCGGGCGCAAGTTCGGTCGCAGAACAGGCCACCGATATTGGCGCGGTTCAGGCCGCCGCCGCAGGCGCAGCGCGCACCCGGGAATTCACCTACGACCGCTCAGATGCACGGCTAACCCGCAGCGAAAACGGAGCCGCCCCTGACGTTTACACCTACGCAGCTGGCAAAATGATGACAGCCGCAGCGGCCGAGGTGATGAGCAATGACGCCAACGCGCGGCGCACAGGGGATGGTCGCAACCGTTATGAATACGACGCTTTCGGTCGCGTTACGCGCATTCTGACGCAGAATGGCGCGGCGGAACGCATGCGGATGACATATGATGCCCTCGGTCGGTTGCAGCAATCTCAGACAGATGGTGGCCCGATACATCGTCACGGCCATTTTGGGCAAGTCGAGGTCGAAGAACACGCGGGCGGCGCGCTTTTGCGTCAGTTCAGCGCCGATCCGTATCTTCCACTGCCGCTGGCAGTACACCAAGGCGGAAGCAGTTTTGCGGCCCTGAACGATCAGCGGCTAAACCGTGTCGGCCTTGCCGATACCACCGGCAATGTCGTTGAACGCTATAGCTTTGCCCGTTCGGAACCCCACGGGTGATGGCACCGGACGGATCGGCGCGGCCGGCCTCGCAGTTTGGTCTCGACCCGGTGTTTGGCGGGATGCGCTACCTGCCGGGTCCCGGCCTGTACCATACACGCTACCGAGTGGCGGACCCGCGCCACGGCGTGTTCCTGACCAGCGATCCCTTTGGGCCGCTCGACAGTCCGAACGTATACGCTTACGCGCGCCAGAACCCTGCCGATTTTGTCGACCCCGAGGGCGATCTGGCGTTCCTCGCCGGTCTGCTGATTGCCGCTGTCGCTGGTGCCGCTATCGGAGGGCTTTTTAACGGGGTGCGACAGGCGATTGCGATCGGCGAGGGGTCGCAGAAAGAATGGGAGTGGGGACAATTCGGCCTTGCTGTCGGCATGGGGGCGGTGATTGCGCCTGCAATGGTTGTCGCGCCGGAACTTGTAATCCCGCTGGCCGCTTACGGTGTTGTCAATGGTGGTGCCGAAATCGCGCGCGGGAATTATTACACCGGCGCATTTGACGTCGTCACATCAGTGCTTCCATTCGGGTTCAAAGGGGTGCGGACCGGGGCTGTCGGGCGCGGCTCGGCGATCGGCCAGGCGCGCGGCCTTGGACCACGCACACCGATGTCGACCCGCGTTGGGCGGTTCCGGCTGATCGGCGACAATGCCCGACATATGCTTCCGCGATTGCGCGGACGTCGTATCGGCCTTGGTTTCAGTCAGGCGCGCAACAGCCCCGAGGGCCACGTCGCGGTCATTCTTGAAAACGGCGAACGCGGAATGTGGTTTGTCGAAAAAAACGCAATGCGCGACCCTTATACACGGGAATTGCGTGCGTCGTTCTTCGAGACCGAGCCGCCGCCGGATGCCTATGTTCACGACCCGACCCGACCGTTTGTTTATCGCGGATTGTGTTGAAAAACTCCGTTTTAGGGCCTGAACGATGATTTTTCTTTCCATGCAGCCCGATCCTAAATTTTTGGCGCGGGGGTCGGCCCAAATCGCCTACATGCGCTCACGCGCAGCCATGCGCTGTCTCGTGGTCAAAGCTTTCCGACTATTTCGCTTCATAGGTTTTCGCAAGAAATCCGCGACGCTCTGATTTCGGAGTTTTTCAACACAATCCGCGGTATGCGGGTCTCTGAACAGGCCGTGCGGACCGCAACCGAACACGCACGCGGTCGCCTGGCCGAGAACGGTGTCGAGCCTTTCGACTTCAAGACCGCCAATTGTTCGCATTTTGGATGTGATGTGTTGTCCGCCGCAGGGTTCTGCGGCCTTGGCAACGGGCGTGGCAGCGGTCTGTGGAGCGATTTCTCCAATCTGAGCCTGGCGCGCACGATGATGCGCTCGGCGACGTTCGGCCCGCCACAGGTGGGCGACGATGAGGCCGCTTCCGAAGACGTCCCGCCACCGCCAAAGAAGCAATAGAACCCACCGAAATTGCCACCGCTTCTGACGGGACCAAGGCCGGGTGAGCCCTGGCACCCGCAACTCGGCCAGTTCGTCTTTTGGCAAGCGAATGGCGCCTCACCCATTCGCGCAAGTGTCTTAGCCCCCTAAAACTGTGCCACTATATTGGTCGCGAGAGGGGGACATGGAATGGCACGGAAAAGGCGTTCTGGCCTGCTGCCGGTCTCGTGGACATCGAGATAAGGTGTTCATGAAACTGGAGAATCCACATGACGAGAAGAGCATTCAGCCGCGAGTTCAAGCAGGAAGCGGTGGAGTTGATAACGAAGCGTGGCGTCAGCACGGCGCAGGCTTCAAGAGATCTTGGAATACACGCGACTGTGCTGCGCCGGTGGGTGCTGGCATCTGAGACAAACGGGGCAACTGCGTTCCCCGGTCACGGCAAGTAACTCCAGAACAAGAAGAGCTCAGGAACCTGCGGCGCGAATTGTCGAAATTGAAGGCGGAGCGGGATATCCTAAAAAAGGCCACGGCCTACTTTGCCAAGGACCAGCTGTGATGTTTGCGTTTGTGGCGAAACACCGAGGGGTCTGGCCAGTCAGTTGGATGTGTGACGCGCTCGGTGTGTCACGGAGCGGTTTCCATGCCTGGCTGACGCGACCACGCAGCGACCGGTCGATCCGCTACGAAGAGTTATCGGCGGCGATCCGTGCGAGCTTTCTGCGATCGGACCGAACCTATGGTGTTCGACGGGTCTGGCACGATCTTCTTAAAGAGGGCTATTCCTGCGGGTTGCATTGCGTCGAGCGACAGATGCGGCAAGCGGCCTTCAGAGCTCATCCAAAGCGTCGGCAACCACCGAAAGACGATGGCGCGAGGTCGATCATAGCCGCCAACGTGCTCAAGCGAGAGTTCGATGCAAACGGCCCGAACCAGAAATGGGTGGCTGACTTCACCTAAGTCTGGACGGCTGAGGGCTGGCTCTACGTCGCCGACGTCATCGATCTGTTCTCGCGGCGTGTCGTCGGTTGGCCCATGAGCGATCAGATGACGTCCCAGATGGTCACGGACGCCTTGATCATGGCGATCTGGCGCAGAGGTCGACCAAAGGAGCTGCTACATCATTCCGACCAGGGCAGCCAGTATGCCAGCGAGCCGTTCCAAAGGCTGATGGCTGATCAAGTCATCACCTGTTCGATGAGCCGATCCGGAAATGTCTGGGACAACGCAGCGATGGAGAGCTTCTTCTCTTCGCTGAAAACCGAAAGGGTCATGCGAAAAACCTACCGGACCAGGAAACAGGCGCGCGCAGACGTCTTCGATGACATCGAGCGGTTTTACAATCCGCAGCGTCGGCACTCGACCATCGGGTATCTAAGCCCTATCACATTTGAGGAGCGAGCTATGAAAGCATAAGTTGCCGTCCACGAAACCGGCAGCAGGCCACATTTCCTGAAGGCGCAGGGCGTCGATCTTCTGGCTGACCTGCAGAAAGGACACTGACGTGAGCGAGTTCACAAAGACGCGCACCCGGACATCGTTCCACCCCGCTGCCCCGCTGACGCGGGCGCATATGCCTTCGGGTTTTGATATCTCGCTGGATCGCTATACCGGCGGCCGCACGATGCGCATTCCCGACGATTTCGGGCCGCGCCAGCGTCTTGGCGGCTTCGACCCTGATTTTCACAACATTGTCGACTATATCGTGCGCATCACCCACCGCATCTGGGAAACTGACGCCAGCGGTGTTGAATATATTGCCGACTGCTATGCGCCCGACAGCCTTGTCTACGACGACTATGGGCTGCAGACCGGCAGCACGAAGATCGTCGCCGACACCCATCACACCACCGGTGCCTTCCCCGGCATCGTTCTGGACGCGGAAGAGGTGATCTGGGCGGGTGACGACAAGATCGGATTTCACACGTCACACCTGACGCGGATCAAGGGCACAAACGCCGGCCCAAGCCGCTATGGACCGGCGACGAATGCCGACATAGACGTGATGGTCATCGCCAATTGCGTTGCCCTGGGCAATGACATCTTCCTTGAACATGTCCTCTACAACACATCGGCCATGCTTCAGCAGCTTGGCATAGATTTGTGGGAGGAAGCCGAACGCCTGGCCGCCAATCCCCCGCCCGGATGGCCGCGCAGCGATGCGGTCTGGAACGACCTGCGCACAGCCGCTGCCCTCGCGCGCCCGATCAGCAAGGACGAGCCGAAAGATGGTTTCGATCCCGACGCATTTGCGCGTCATGTCCACGATTCGATCTGGAACGGCGATGGGGCCGCGATCGACGAAAGTTATGCTGCCGATCTGCCGTTTGAAGGCACGACCGACCGGGCCTTCACGGGCCGCGACGCCTACCGCGCCTATATCCAGGAACTGCGATCAGCCTTCCCCGATCTGACCCTGCAAGTGGACGAGGTTTACTGGATGGGCAACGATACCGACGGCTGGCTTGTCTCGACCCGTTGGAGCGCCGAGGGCACCCATACCGGCGCCGGCCTGTACCGGTCGCCGACCGGCGCCGCTTGTCAGATCTGGGGAATAACCCAGTGGGCGGTTTCGGATGGCAAGGTCACGAAGGAATGGCAGCTGTTTAACGAGCTTGACCTGATGATGCAGATTGCTGCGGCACGCCGCCCGTAGCCGCATCTTCAGCAGGCCGAATTGCCGACACACTTCACGCAGCCAAGCCCCGCTTTTGTGCCATTCCGGGGGGGGATGCGTATCCAATCCAAACAGATTGCCTGGTTGCATTATCGGGGCGGGCACCCTCGGCTTAGGTCAATTTGCCGGTGTCGGTATCGTGGTGGTCGGGCGCACTGGTGTTCTGACACCATGTGACATTCACTGCGGAATGGATTTCAGCACGCTTCTGTCCTTGATCGTCATTCCGAATCCGGGTGCCGACGACAGCTTGAGTTTGCCATCCACCGGGACATTCTCGCCTTCGAATAGATCACCAAATACCGGAAGAATTGACTGGCCGTCTGCGCTTGAGGCGACATATTCGCACAACGGCGCACCCGTTTGACTGGCGATGAAATGAAATGAATACGGCCCACTTCCATGTGGGATAACCGGGATGTCCAACGTCGAGGCATGGGCCGCGATCCGCAATAACTCGGTCAGGCCACCGACCCACATGACGTCGGGCTGTAACACGTCGATCAAGCGCTGTTCGATCAAGGGGCGGAAGCCATAGCGCGTGTACTCATGCTCTCCGGTTGTCCATTTCGCCTTGGGATGCGCTTGTCGGATGTGGCGGTAGCCGTCGACATCTTCCGGCGAAAGAACCTCCTCCCACCAATAGATATTCAGGTCTTTGCAGGCTTCGGCCAGTTCGATTGCATAAGGCACCGTCAGCGACATGTAGCAATCGACCATCAGGGGGTATCCGGGACCAATTGCGTCGCGATGGGCGCGCAGAAATGCGACGTTTTTCTCTAGCCCCTCATCACGATCTGCGGGGCCGTGGGGCAATGGAACCTTCGCGCCCCAAAACCCCATTTTCTTGATCGCGCCCGCATCCGGGCCGGTGCAATAGAAAGAGATTTCGTCGCGGGTCAGCCCGCCGGTCAGATTATAAACAGGTTCTTCCCGGATTTTTCCCAGAAGATCCCATAGCGCCAGATCGACCACGCTGATCGCCATCACGGTGATGCCCTTGCGCCCGTAAGGAAGTGAGGCACGGTACATCTGGTCCCACATCAGATTGATGTTTCGGGCATCCTGATCGACCAAAAATCGCGCAAAATGATTGGCGATCAGCCACGCCGCCGGGACGCCGCCGGTGCCGGTGGCGATGCCGACCGTGCCATCTTCGGCCTCAATCTCGACCAGAATCGACCCCAGCACTCCGATCCCCCAGGAGGTTCGTTTGTCGCGATACTGCGGATACGAAGACATCGGGTTCGAGATCAGGCTGTCCACCAGCCAGTGATCGCCCGCACCCTGATTGAAATAATCGCCGCCCTTGCTGGATTTGGACACTGTCCAGACACGGATATCCTTGATGCGGATAGCCCGGTTCATGACAGCAGGAATACCCGTTTCAATGGCACCTGGGTCGGGACGTTGTTGGCGTCTGTCTCCATCACGTCGGCCATATGTGCCCACCAGCGCTTCATCACCTCGGTATCGGGCAGCGCGTCCAGCGTATGGTCATCGGCGCGCGTCAGAATGCCGAACAGATGGTTCGATTCCGGATCGTGCCATATCGTGTAATCGGACACGCCCGCATCTTTAAGGGCCTCGGCAAGTTCGGGGAAAATCTCGTCATGCCGTTTTTCGTATTCTGCGGCCTGTCCCGGAAACAGGTTCATGCGAAATGCAATACGTTCGGGCATGGGATTACTCCGATAATTCGTGAATGGCTTGGATTGTCGTGCTCAGCACGTGGTCCAGATGTTCCTGATACGCCTGCACTGCAGCCGTGGCGTCATGCGCCCCAATCGCCTCGGCGACGCGGATATGCTGATCGACCGAAATGTCGATCACACCCTGCGTCGCGCTGGCAAGGCGGCGGGCATCAATCGCGACGTTGTAGAGCCCTTCCGATATGGTCGAGAGGATCGTATTGTTCGCACCCTCGTTGATCGCCTGATGATACTCGGCATCCAGCAGGCGAAACCCGACCGGGTCCTCGTAAAACGTGCGACCATCTTTCGCGAGTGCCAGAATGCGCGCGCGTTGTTCGTCATTCGCGCGTTCGACACAGAACCGGACCAATTCCAACTCAACAACGGCGCGGGCCTCAAACTGAACCTGAATGTCGTGATCAGGAACTGACAACAGCACATTAAATGGTGTCACCAGGCGTGTCGGCGACAGGTCAGTGACCATATAACGGCCACCCTGACGACTTTCCAGAATTCCCATTAGCGTCAGCGCCTTAAGCGCTTCGCGCAGCGGCGGACGACTGATGCCGAAGGCCAGGCACATCTGCTGTTCGGTCGGCAACCTGTCTTCGGCTTTGAGGTTGCCGGATTTGATCATCGCCAGAATTCGGTTCGAAACCTGTTCGGATATCGACGGGCGCACCAAGGTGCCGCCCGCAAAGCCCAAATCGGCCTCAGCAGCCTTCTGGGCCTTCACAATGGCTGCGAATGTATCGCCGCCGCCTACAAGGTTTTTGGGGTCCGCAAGGTCAGCCACTTCGGTTCCAGTCCGCTACAGTCCAAGTCGATAGAAGTCATTTGCGTTGTCGCGATAGAATTTACGCAGGTCGGTGTCTGACGCGCCTTCGAACGCCCTGTCGAGGGTTTCAACCCACCGCGTCAGGCTGGTCGCCAACAGACAGATCGGCCAGTCACCGGCATAGATCGTCCGCTCAAATCCAAAAGCCTCGATCGTGGCGTCGATATAGGGGCGCAGGTCGTCGTCGGTCCAGTTGTCGGGATCAGCATAGGGCGGTAAATCTGACAGCTTGATCCACATATTCGAATGTTGTGCCAGGTCGCGAATGTCGGCGCGGTATTGATCGATCGCCCCTTCTTTGATCCCGGGTTTGCCGCAATGATCCAGGATCATCGGCACGTCGGGGATGTGCTGCACAAATTCGCGGATGATGTCCATCTGGGTGAAGTTGACGTTGATTTCAAAGTGCCAGCCAAACTTGTGCAGCAGGTTGACGCCTTCGATAAACGCCGGCGACAGGGTCAGCGCGCGCGGGTCTTCGTCGAATTCCATGATCCGGCGGATACCCTTCACCGTCGGGTGGTCGGTCTGCATCTGCCGCAACATCGGTTCCACCCGCGCACCCCATTCCAACGGCGCCATCGGCACGATGCCCTTGATGCGCGGATCGCGTTTGGCGCTGTCTTCGACGAACCTGATCTCATCGATATATTGCCCGCCAGTGGCCGTGAAATCCGCGAAACATTCCAGGAAAACCATGGCTTCGACTTCAATATCGCCACAGGCCTTCTGATAATCCTCGATCTGGTAGGACTTGCCGAACAGCGGGTGACCTTCGAACGCCGAATACTTCAGGCGCTCCATGTCCCAGATGTGCAAATGCGTGTCGATGATCGCGAAATCGGGCATGGCCTTTAACTCGTCAGCCGGAAGTTTTTGGGATCCGGGGATTGCAACGTCAGCCCAAAGCCCGGTCTTTCGTCGGACAGGTTGATAAAGCCATCCTCGGCGACGGCTTCACCGTCAAAGATATACCAGAACAACTCGTTCCCAACCTCGACCGGGACCTTTGGAAAGTATTCGGAAATCGGCGCAGCATAGGACGACATGCTGATGTGATAATTGTGCATTTGCCCGGCATGCGGAATGACGGCGACGTCATTGGCTTCACACAGCGCCGCGATTTTCCTGGCGGCGGTGATGCCCCCGACCCGGTTTACATCGAATTGGGCGATGTCAAAGGCGCCCATGTCCAGCGCCTGTCGGAACCCATGCAACGTATATTCATGCTCACCGCCCGAAATCGCGACCTTGTTCATGGCCCGAAGTTCGGCATATCCGGCCAGGTTGTCCGAGATTACGGGTTCTTCCACCCAGCGCATGTTCAGCGGTTCCAGCAGCCGCAGCATCCGCTTGGTAAATTCGACATTCCACCCCATATAGGCGTCGCCCATGATATCCACATCCGGGCCGACAGCTTCGCGCACCGTTCTGACCAGATCGAGGTTCTTGTTGATCCCCTCAAGTCCGTCCTTCGGCCCCCAGCCAAAACGCATTTTGACGGCTGTAAACCCCTCATCCGCATAGGCTTTGGCTTCGGAAAACAACGTCTCAAGCGGTTGGCTGTAAAGCCGGCTGGCATAGACCGGGATCTTGGGTTTTGTGCGTCCGCCCAGCAGCTTGAACACCGGTTGTGACAGCAATTTACCCTTGGCATCCCAAAGCGCCAGATCGACGGCCGAGATCGCCGTCATACCGATGCCTTTGCGCCCGAAAGGCAGGGTGCGGCGATACATTGATTCCCAAAGGTATTCCGTATCAAGCGGGTCCGCGCCGATCAGCAGCGGTTTCAGATAAGTATCGATGGTTGCCTTACAGGCATGCGGCGCAAGGGCGGCATTGCCGATCCCGATTGTGCCATCGTCACATTCAATTTCGACAACCAGCCAGCCCAGAAACCGAAAGCCTGCGATTGACCCCGACACGTCTGAAACGAGGTCTCCGGCGGTGGTGCAGAAATGTGGCGGCATCGGCGCAACCGGGCCGATCCATTCCCAAATTGTCGTTCTGACGTCGGTAATCCGCACCATCCGAAACCGTTCCCTTTTTACCTGTCGCAACTTGTTTACGTCACACGCCCACGAAGCGATCCGCGACCAATGGTGCGTATTCAGCGTGCAAAAACCTGGCTCTGGTTTGGCGCTTACAATAATACTTGTCAAACAAATTTTTGTCTGACAAATATACAAAACAGAGTCGAATTGACCCGACAAGGGGGAGGGATGGTGTAGTGGCCGGACTGTTTCACAGTCGCCGCAAAGTGGCAGATACGTCACTGCGACTTCCCACATTTGGAATGGGTACAGCCCACGTTGGTGAGCTGTACGGAACGGTTGAAGAGGCTGTCTCGCAAGCCACTTTCAATGCCGCATGGGACGGTGGCGTGCGCTATTACGACACCGCCGCCTGGTATGGGCGCGGCTTGGCCGAACATCGGTTGGGCGGCTTTCTGCGCACCAAACCGCGCGACGAATTTCTGATCAGTACGAAAGTAGGCCGGACGCTTCATCGCCCTGCCGACCCGCGCGCCTTTGACCGTGGTCCCTGGGTTGGCGGGCTGAACTTCGAGGTGAAATTCGACTATTCCTATGACGGGATCATGCGGTCCTATGAACAGGCGTTGCAGCGCCTTGCACTTGATACTGTGGACGCATTGGTGATCCACGACCTCGACAGTCTGTTCCATGATCCGCCAACCATCGCCGCGCACACCAAAGACCTGGCTTCAACCGGGATGAAAGCCTTGGACGAGCTGAAGTCAGCAGGCGATATCACGGCGTTTGGCATGGGTATCAACATGAAAGAACAGCTTGCCGATCTTGCGCAAGCGGTCGACCTGGATTTTGCTCTGGTCGCAATGCCTTACACCTTAATTGATCAGGACAGCCTGCATAGCGGAATGAAGGCCTGCGTTGACCGCAATGTCAGTGTGATTGTCGGGGCGCCGTTCGCCTCGGGCATTCTTGCAACCGGATCGGCAGGTGCTGCGCACTATAACTATGGTGCCGCCGATGCTGAGGTGATTGAGAAGGTCCGCCGCATCGAAGCTGTCTGCGCTGCGCACAAGGTTTCCTTGCAGGCAGCTGCGCTTCAATTTCCGATGGCGCACCCGGCTGCCGTCGCCATCATTCCCGGTGCCGCAAAACCCGAGGAGCTGGTCGCCAATATCGCGTCGCTGGATGTCGGTATTCCGGCGCAGTTCTGGAGTGATTTGAAGTCCGAAGGTCTGATCGATTCGGATGCCCCAGTGCCAGGATCAGCCCCGTGACAGACGATTCCCCTATCCTGATCGAAGCGCGCGGCGTGTCGAAGCAGTTCGGCGGGGTCGAAGTGCTCAGCGATGTTGATCTTGACCTGCATGCGGGTGAAATCCACGCACTGTTGGGGGAAAACGGTGCGGGAAAGTCAACATTTGCGAAAATTCTGGCCGGAGTTCACCGCCCGACCCGTGGCACGCTGCGCCTGAACGGTGCCCCGGTCGAGGTGCCCAACCCGATTGCGGCACAAAAACTGGGCATCGCCCTAATTCATCAGGAACCTGTGTCATTTCCCGACCTGTCCGTCGCCGAAAACATCGTCATGGGTCGCCAGGGCAAGGCGCTTTTGTCGCGGGTCCCCTGGGCCACGATCATTGCCGATGCGCGGCGCTATATGGACCTGCTGGGCGTTTCGATCGACGTCAATCGTCCGATGCGCGGGCTGTCCATTGCCAATCAGCAGATGGTGGAAATCGCGCGGGCGCTGGCATCTGACAGTCGCCTGATCATCATGGACGAACCGACCGCGCCCCTGACCCCGCGCGAGGTCGACACGCTTTTCACCATTGCCCGGCAATTGCGCGACGAAGGCCGCACCATCATCTTTATTTCGCACCGCCTGGAAGAGGTTCGGATGTTGTGCGACCGTTTGACGATCTTCCGCGATGGCGCCCATATCGCGACCCAGACCATCGACAGCATTTCGGACGATGAGATTGTGCGCCTGATGATCGGGCGCACGTTGAAGAAATATATGCGCAAGCACACCGCCACGATTGGCGACACGGCGCTGGAGGTTTCGAACCTCAGCCTGGCCGGAGCGTTCGAAGACGTCAGTTTCACACTCCGCAAGGGTGAAATCATTGGCTTGGGCGGTCTGGTTGGGGCCGGGCGAACCGATGTCGCACGTGCGCTGTTCGGGATCGCTCCTGTGTCGTCGGGGCATGTTCACGTCAATGGTTCAGAGGCGCGTATCACCAAACCAGCCGATGCTATCGATCTGGGTATTGCTTTCGTTCCCGAAGATCGCGCCGGCGACGGTATCTTCGCGACGCTGCCGGTTGAACACAATCTGACCGCGGCAATTCCCGGCAAGATTGCACCAAGTGGCGTTATCAAGCGTGGGCTTGAACGCGGGTTCTCGAACAAATCGGTTGATGATCTGTCGATCAGGCTCGCCTCGCTCAACCAGCCTATTGTCGAACTTTCGGGCGGCAATCAGCAAAAGGTCATACTGGCCCGCTGGTTACTGACCGAGCCGGACATCCTGATCCTTGATGAACCGACGCGCGGCATCGACATCGGCGTAAAGGCCGAATTTTACGACATGATTGGTGATCTGTCCGAAGCGGGTCGGGCGATTTTGCTGATCTCATCCGAGCTGCCGGAACTGTTGTCGCTGTGTGACCGCATCCTGGTTATGTCCGAAGGGCGTCTGACCGCCGAAATCCCGCGGGCCGAGGCCACGCAGGAAAACGTCATGCAGGCAGCTGTGCCGCGCCGGGGCGTTGCCGCGTGAACGCGCTGCGCTTTATCTTCCTGCGCCGCGAGGCTGGCATCCTGGTGATGATCGTCCTGTTTTGCGCAGCCGTAGGGCTCTACAAGCCGCAATTCCTGACCGGCCAGAGCCTGCGGATTGTGCTGCTTTTGACGCCATTGATCATGATCGGCGCCATGGCGCAGATGCTGGTGCTGGTTGCACGCCATGTTGATCTTTCAATCGGGTCGATGCTTGGATTTTCAGCGATGGTCGTCGGCCTGATGTACCGCGATTTGCCGGACGTTTACTGGCTGATCGGATTTCCGGTTGCAATGGCGACCGGCGCTGCGCTGGGGCTGGTCAACGGGTTGCTTGTTACGGTGTTCCGGCTGCCGTCGATCATTGTGACGCTGGGCACGCTCAGCCTGTACCGCGGGTTGACGTTTATCATTTCAGACGCGCGCCAGATCAACCGAGCCAACATCCCGACCGAGTTGAAGGCGATGTCGCGAACCTCGCCCATATTCGACATTCCCTGGATCATCTTGATCGCATTCGCGATTGCATTTGCGACCTATGTGATCGCGCGCCACACGCAGCTTGGTCGCCAGATTTATGCTTTGGGATCCAACCCAGAGGCCGCACCCCTGCGCGGCATCAACGTCACCAAAGTCACGCTGATTGTCTTCGCACTTGCCGGCGCACTCAGCGGGTTGGCTGGCATTCTTTACGTAAGTCGCTGGGGCTTTGTGAATCCATCAAACACCGGCGCAGGGTTCGAATTTCAGGTGATCGCCGCCGTGGTAATCGGGGGCGTGTCGATCAACGGCGGCGTTGGAACGGTCATGGGCACCGTGCTCGGCGTTCTGTTGCTGGGCTGCGTCGCGGCGGCGCTGCCGTTGTTGGGCATACCCGGCTCGACCCAGAATGCCATTTACGGCGCTGTGATCCTGATTGCGCTGCTTATTGACCGCACAGTGCGCCAACGCGGCATATTGGCGATGAACCGGGGGGCCGCATGACCGAAACCGCCGCCGCACCAACCCGCGAAATGGCCCCGGCACGCCCGACATGGCACGTTGTTCTGGTGCGCCCGGAAACCATGACGCTGTTCCTTCTGATCGCCGGAGTGATCGGGGCCAGCATCCTGTCGCCGTTCTTTCTGGACGCGAATTACATTCTGCGCAGCTTTACCCTGACGGCCGAAATGTCGATCGTCGCGCTGGTGCTGACGATGGTTGTGATCTCGGGCGAGATCGACCTGTCGCCTGCCGCAAATATGGCGCTGTCGGCGTGCATCTTTGCCTGGGTGCTCGACGCCGGTGTCTATCTGCCTTTGGCCGTTCTGGTTGGTTTGCTCGCCGGATTGGTCATGGGCGCAATCAACGCGTTCATGTCGATCCGCATGCAGCTTCCGTCGATCATCGTCACCATCGGAACCCTGATCTTTTATCGGGGATTGGCGCAGGTCATTGCTGGCGACCGCTCGATCCGGGTTCCGGACAGTTTCATCGGCATCAACACGATCATGGTGTTCGGTGTGCCGCTGCCAGTGGTCATCTTTTTCGTGGTCGCGCTGGCGCTGGGGCTGGTTCTGGGCACCACGGTGATTGGCCGCCAGATCTACCAGATCGGTACAAATCAACAGGCGGCCTTGCACGCGGGCATCAATGCCAAGCGGATCAAAGTGGGTCTGTTCCTGACGCTTGGCGTGGTCAGCGCAGCGGCAGGGATCATGGCCGCATCCCGGCTTGGATCAGTTCGCTATGACCTGGTGTTGGGCGGAGAGCTTCAGATGGTGCTGATGGCCATGCTGGGCGGCACTTATATCTTCGGCGGGCGCGGCACAATTCTGGGGACGTTCCTTGCCGCCTGGTTGCTGGTGATAGTGTCCACCGGGATGACGGTCGCAAACCTGCTGCCTGCCATCCAACTGACGGTGCTGGGTATACTGCTGATCGTCGCAATCATCGCCACCAATTTCATCTACGCCCGAACGCAACGCTGACGGGTGCGCCAAGGGGGCTTGCCCCAATTCCATAACGTCAACAGGAGGTTACTATGCTAAAGAAGACACTCACCGCCGCGACAGCCGCGCTGGTCATTTCGACCGGCGGGGCCATCGCGCAGGACATCGATATCGTGTTTGTCGGCAAGAACACCGGCAATCCGTATTTCGATTCACTGACCCAGGGCTTTGTTGAGGCTTGCGAAGTCATCGCCTGCAACTTCGAATTCGTGGCTCCGGCAACCGCCGAAGCGACATCGCAGATCCCGTTCCTGGAGGCACAGATCCAGCGCGGCGTTGATGTGATCGCAATCTCGCCAAACTCACCCGATGCATTGAACCAGGTGTTCGATTCGGCGCGTGAACAGGGCATCATCGTCCTGACCGTCAACGGCGACATCACCGGCAATGAAAGCCATCGCGATGCCACGATCCTGCCGACAGACTTTACCAAAGTCGGCGCGGATCAGATCGAAATGGTCGGCTCTTTGATTGGTTATGAGGGTGAGATTGCGATTCTTTCGGCAACCACGGAAGCGCCGGACCAGAACTTCTGGATCGAGGGCATGAACGAGACCATCGCGAATGACCCGAAATACGCCAACATGACATTGGTGGCCACCGTCTACGGTGACGACCAGCCCGAGAAGTCGACAACCGAGATGGAGGCACTGCTTGCCAACTTCCCGAACCTGAAAGGCGTCATTGCGCCAACGACGGTCGGCATCGCTGCTGGCGCCCAGGTCGTGCAAAGCCGTGGCATTGCCGATCAGGTGAAGGTCACCGGTTTGGGGCTGCCCTCGGAAATGCGTGAGTTCGTCAAAGACGGCACGGTTGAGGGGTTCCAGCTTTGGTCCCCATACAACGAAGGCTGGCTGGCGGCGCATTTTGCGGTTGGCTTGAAAAACGGCTCGATGAGTAATGAGGTCGGCGGGACATTCGACGTGCCGAACCTTGGGACCATTACCATCAACGAAGGCAACTCGATCAACACACAGTCAGCGCTGACAACTTTCAACGCCGACAACATCGACGACTTCGACTTCTGAATACTGAATTAAGAGCGGGCGCCGGTCTGGCGCCCGCTTTCCAACACTGAAAGCACCCCCCCATGAACCGTTATGATTTTGAAAATCGCGTCGCAATTGTTACCGGCGGCGGGCAAGGCATCGGCCATACGGTCGCCAAGCGCATTCTGGACAGCGGCGGCAAAGTGTCGATCTGGGAGGTGGACCAGACGCTGCTGGATGATCTTGGCGAAAGCCTTGGTGGCAATTCGGACAATATTCAGGCGCTGAATGTCGATATCAGCGATCTGAAAGGTGTTCGCGCCGCAACGCAGAGCGTCGTCGAGCACTTCGGCAAAATCGACATTCTGATCAACAATGCAGCGATCGTGGGCCCCAATGCGCCCACCTGGGAATATCCAGATGGCGCGTTCGAGGATGTTGTTCGCATCGGCCTGGTCGGAGCCTATTACGTCAGCCGTGCAGTTGTGCCGCATATGATTTCCGCGGGCTATGGGCGGATCGTCAACCTAAGCTCGGTAGCCGGCAAAGAAGGAAACCCCGGCGCGCCGGCTTATTCGTCAACAAAAGCCGCCGTTCTGGCATTGACCAAATCGATGGGTAAGGAACTGGCAGGGCACGATATTTCGGTGAATGCGGTGACCCCGGCCGTTGCCAAAACCAAAATGGCCCTCAGCCAGGACCCGGAATTTCTGAATATGATCCTGTCAAAAATACCGCGCGGACGCATGTTAGAGCTTGCCGAAGCCGCATCCATGATTTGTTGGCTGGCGAGCGCGGAAAACTCGTTCACAACTGGCGCTGTATTTGATCTGTCCGGTGGCCGCGCGACCTATTGAACCAGTATCGCCTTTGATGGCCTTCCCGGAGCGATCTGATCCTTCCTGTTCACTTTTGCGCAGAGAGTACGATCAGACCCCATCCTGCCGTTGACAGGTCACACGGGCCTCCCCGATGCCCTGCCCCCAGGGCAAAGCGGGTACGGGGTGTCGCAAACATAGCGTGATACGCGGGAACGGAACCCGCGGGCGTTGACGTCAGGCAGCGCCGCGCACGGCCCCGACGATATCCTGGAATTCCGCATCGCTGAGTATGTCGCGTTTTTCGATGCCCTTGGCTTTGACAGCGGCCAGAACCTCGGCGGATTGCTCATCGTCCAACGCCCCCAGGCCCAGCGCCTCCATCTTATAGGTGACCGAAGCCTTGCCGCTTTTCTTGCCCAGAACGACCTCACCCGTGCGCCCGGTAAGGGCGGGATGGGTGCCGAACATGACCAGCGGGTCGTGCATGACATATTGGATGCCGATACCGCTTTCGCGGATGAAGTTGCCGTCGCCCAGAACCGGTTTGTTGCGTGCGATCGGGATGTTGGAAAGGTCGCTCAGCAGCGCCCCAAGCTCTGGCAGTTTGTCCAGACGATAGCCGGTGTCGTACCCATAAAGCAGGTCGAGGCCCAGCATCAGCTCTTCCAGCGCGGCGTTGCCGGTGCGCTCTCCCAATCCGTTGCCGCAGGAGTGGACGCATTCAGCGCCCGCGGTCACGGCGGCAAGTTCAGTGGCAACGCCCATGCCAAAGTCATTATGCGTGTGAATCTCGATCGGCAGGCCGGTCATTTCTTTCACCCAGCGCACCATATATTTGATCGCCTCTGGTGTTGCGCACCCCATTGTATCAACGATTCCAATGGCATCCGGGGGCGACTCGGCCATGATCGCCTTGCACAGGTTGGTCAGATCATCTGGACGCGCGCGGGTGGTGTCATACGGAAAATAGACCGCGTGAAGGCCGCTTTCGCGGGCATAGTTGATGACGTCGCGGGACTTCTTGAACACGTCCTCCCAGGTCCAGCCGAACTGGGTGACCAGCTTGGGATAACCGATTGGCACTTCGATGATGACGCCCTGCGCGCCGCATTCCAGGGCCATGTCGATATCGGCTTTCATGGCGCGCGCGAAGGTATAAACCTTTGATTTCAGACCAAGTTTCGAGATTTCTTTTATTGCCTCGGCGTCCATGGGCGATACTGCAGGCATCCCGGCTTCAATCCGTTCGATGCCGATCTCATCCATTTTGGTGGCGATGCGGATCTTGTCGTCGATCGAAAACACCACACCGGGGGTCTGTTCACCGTCGCGCAGCGTTGCATCGTGGATTTCGACTTTTGGCGGCAAGTTCAGTGACTTGCGAACCTCGGGGACAAAGTTGTAGGGGCTGACCCACCATTTGCCGTCTTCGAAATGGGATTCGCGCATCGAGGTGCCTCCGGGCTGTTTTCACTTTTGATTTTTCGCCTATATTTCGATGCACCTCAACAAAAAAACTACTTTTTTGCGAATGGATAGTGTTTGTTATTTGTGTTTGCAGATGTCAGTTTTGTCGCATGAAACAATCCGCCAATGATCCGAAGTCGACGCAGTCTTCAACGCAGCGTGTTTATCTAAGACTACGC